>CAMLJY010000011.1 GCA_946480465.1 uncultured Burkholderiales bacterium | reverse complement strand
TCGGCGACGCGACGATGAGCCCCTACGAGATCCTGCAGCCCGGCGGCAGCGTCGAGTACAACAACGAGGAGCCTGGCGCCGAATGGCTGCAGCGCCTGACGCACGCCTTCCCGAAGTTCGCGTGGATCAACCCCGAGCCGCAAGGCGTGTGGCAATACCGCCAGAGCATCTCCGTCATCCAGCAGCTGATGAACCAGCGCATGTTCCCGCTGACGCTGGCGGGGCTCGAAGGAGCGATGCGGCTGCTGAGCAAGTGAGCCCCGGCCGCAACGCACCATTGGCGCCAGAGTTCGCCAGGCCGGCACCGCGCCTGCGCCGGCTGCTGCGCTGCGCCGTCGCCTGGCTGCCTGCCGCGCTGCTGGGAGCCTGCTCGTCCTTGCCGCTGCCGCTGCCCCAGCGGACCGGCCCGGAACCGCCGCCGCCCATCCTGCTGCAGGTGGAGGCGCCACCGGCGCTGCGCACGCTGCTCGAGCGCCACCTCGACCTGGCGCGCCTGGCGCAGGTGCGCGATGGCGAAATGCTGGACGACACCGAGTGGACGCGCCTCGTCGCCGCCGCGCCCGCGCAAGTGCGCGAGCTGGCGCAGACCGAGGGCTATTTCGAGGCGCAGGTGCGCATCGAACGCGCGCCGGGGCCGCCGCCGCGGGTGCGCGTCATCGTGCTGCCTGGCCCGCAGATGCGTGTGGCCCGGCTGCAGGTGCAGACCGCCGGCCCGCTGGACGAACGCATCGCCGCTGGCGATGCCGCCGCACGCGAGCTGCAGCAGCAGCTGCACGCCGCCGGGCCGCTGGCGCCCGGCAGCGCACTGCGCGACGCCGACTGGCGCGAGACCAAGCTGCGCCTGCTCACGCGCCTGCGCGCGGCCGGCTACGCATCGGCCAGCATCAGTGCCAGCGCCGCCGACATCGACGTGCCGGCGCGCAGTGCGGCGCTGTCCGTGGTGCTGGACAGCGGCCCGCTGTACCGCGCCGGACCGGTGCAGATCGAAGGTCTGCAGCACCATGGCGAAGCCACCGTGCGCCACCTGGCCGGCTTCGGCCCCGGGGACGCGCTGACCGAGAGCCGCCTGCTCGACTACCAGGACCGGCTGCAGAAGAGCGGCCTGTTCGAATCGATCTCCGTCACCTTCGAACCCGACCTGCAGGCGGCCGAGCGCACGGCCGTGAACGTGCGGCTGAAGGAGTTGCCGCTGCAGCAGGCCACCGTGGGCCTCGGCTACAGCACCACCGCCGGCCCGCGCGCGGCGCTGGAACACCTGCACCGCGGGCCCCTCGGCTGGGGCCTGACCGCCTACAACAAGCTCGAGTGGGGCCGCGACCTGCAGCGCTGGAACGGCGATTTCCAGACCCATCCGGGCGAAGGCTTCTACCGCAACCTGCTGGGCGTGCAGCTCGAGCGCCTGAAGGGCGACGAGGACACCGTGCTGACGCAGCGCCTGCGCCTGGGCCGCACCACCGACACCCCGCGCATCGAACGCCTGTACTTCGGCGAGCTGCTGCGCTCGCGCCAGGAGCTGGTGAACGGCCCCGTCATCGATGCCCGGGCCTACAGCGCGAACGTGCACTGGCTGGTGCGCCGGCTCGACAGCGTGCTGCTGCCGACCCAGGGCTACACCGCCTCGCTGCAACTGGGCGCGGGCCTGGCGCACAGCAACGCGGGCGAGCGCGGTCCCTTCGGCCGCGTCTACACCCGCATGACCGGCTACCTGCCGATCGGCGCCGACTGGTACGGCAGCGCGCGCATCGAAGCCGGCCAGGTCATCAAGCGCGACGCCGTGCTGGTGCCCGATGCGCTGGGCTTCCGGGCCGGCGGCGACGAATCCGTGCGCGGCTACGGCTACCGCGAACTGGCCCCCTTGCGCGACGGTCGCATCATCGGCGGAGACGTGCTGCTGACCGGCAGCGTCGAGTTGGCGCGGCCCGTCGCGCCGTCGCTGCCGGCCGTCTGGGGCGCCGTCTTCGTCGACGCCGGCCGCGCCGCCAGCGCCTGGAACAGCTACAAGCCGGCCTTCGGCTATGGGGTGGGCGTGCGCTGGCGCAGCCCCATCGGTCCCTTGCGGGCGGACCTGGCCTACGGCGAGGAGATCCGCAAGCTGCGGATGCACCTGTCGGTGGGCATCACGTTCTAACTGCATATGGACGCGTCCATCCCCGCCCTGCCCGATCCCGCCCCGCCGCCGCGCCGCCAGCGCGTGCTGTGGTGGCTGAGCGTGGCTGCGCTGGTCGCCGCGCTGATCGCCGGCGCCGTCGCGATCCTGATCGGCCTGGCGTGGACCACCGAGCCGCCGCTGGCCTGGCTGCTGTCGCGCGTGCCCGGGCTGACGGTCGAAGGCCTGCGCGGCACGCTGCGGCAGGGCGACTTCACGATCCGCCGCCTCGACTGGCACCTGAGCGACGGCGCGCGGCTGCGCATCGACGACCTGCGGCTGGAAGGACTGGCCTGGCAAGGCCTGTACGCGATGCGGCTGCGCTCGGTGCGCGCCGAGCGGGTGCAGTTCGACAGCGGCCCGCCCTCGCCTGCCCGGCCCCAGCCACCGCGCCAGCTGACCCTTCCGATCCGCTTCACCGTGTCGTCGCTGCAGGCCGGCGCCGTGCAGATCGACCACCTGCCGCCGATGCGGCAGGTGACCGGTGCACTGGCCCTGGGGGACGACGCCGGCTTGCGCCACCGCATCGAGCTGCAGGGGATGGACTGGGAATCGGCCCGGCTGCAGGGACGGTTCGAAGTCGGCACCACCGGCGCGCTCGAAGTGAAGGCCCAGTTGCAGGCGCGCGCGCTGGACGGCGGCTTGTGGACGGCGCAGGCCGGCGCCTCGGGCCCGATCCAGAAGCTGGCCATCACCGCCACCGCCGAAGGCCGTACCAGCGCGGGGGCCGGGCCGCTGGCGCTGCGGGCCGAGGCCACCGTCGCGCCCTTCGCCGCCTGGCCGCTGGCCACACTGAAGCTGAGCACGCGGCAACTCGACCTGGCCGCGCTGTCGCCCCGGCTGCCGGCCACCCTCATCGATGGCGAGGCGGACGTCAGCAGCAGCGGCCTCGACCAACCCGCGGCTGCGCGCATCGCGCTCACGAACGCCCGCCCCGGCCGCGCGGATGAAGGCCGCCTGCCGCTGCGCGCACTGGACCTGGCGCTCGAAGGCGAGCCACGCCACCCGGAGCGCCTGACCCTGAAGCGCTTCGACCTGCGGCTGGGCAACGAGCGCGCCGAGGCGGGCCGCGCCAGCGGCAGCGGCCGCTGGGCGGATGGCCGGCTCGACCTGACGATCGCGCTCGACGGCCTGCTGCCGGAACAGCTAGACCGGCGCGCGGCGCCACTGCTGGTCAGCGGCCCCCTGACGCTCGAAGTGAGCGGCCTCGCGGTGCCCGGCGCGCCAGCCGCGGCGGCGCAGCCCTTCGGCCTGGCGCTGAAAGGCCGCCTGGCCGGCCGCAGCCTGGACGGCAGCGGACTGCCGGTGCGCCTGCAGCTGCAAGTTGACGGCGATGCGCGCCGCTGGACGCTGCGCGAGGCCAGCGCCGAAGCCGGCACCGCCCACGCCAGCGCACAAGGCGAAGCCACGCGCGAGGACGCCGGCTGGCGCATCGCGGCAACGGCGAAGTTGCAGCGCTTCGATCCGCTGCCCTGGTGGCGCGGGGCCGAAGGATCGGCCTGGCGCCGCGGCCCGCACCAATGGGACGCGACACTGCACACCCGCCTGCTGTGGCGCGACGCGCCGCCCCCGCGCCTGCCGTCCCGGCCCTGGCCCGCGGCACTCAGCGGCGAGCTGGACCTGCGCGCCCTCGACAGCCGCCTGGCCGGCGTGCCCCTGGCCGGCCGCCTGTTCGCCCGCCTGGCCGACGGCGGCGCGCACGCGCAGCTCGACGCGCAGCTGGGCGGCAGCCAGATCGCGGCCCAGGCGGACACCGCAGCGGACGGCATGCCGATCCGCTGGCAACTGAGGGCCGACGCCCCGGCGCTGGCCGCGCTGGCCCCGGTGATGGCCATCGCCGCCGACGTCCGGCCCGCCGCCGCCGGCTGGCTGCCCAGCGCCGGCACGCTGCAGGCGGAGGCCAGCGGCGAGGGCCGGTGGCCGCAACTGCGCACCCGGGGCCAGCTGCGCGCGCGCGGCCTGCGCAGCGCCGATGCAGGGCTCGCCGAAGCCGACCTGCGCTGGGAACGCGGCGACGGCGCCGACCCGAAGCTGCTGTTGCGCCTGAACGCGCGCGGCTTGGCGCACGGCGCGGTTGTGCTGGACCGCCTGGAGGCCGAGGTCGACGGCACCCTTGCGCAGCACCGCCTGCACTTCGACGCCGATACGCCGCTGCGGCCACCGGCCTGGACCGAGCCGCTGCTGGGCCCGGCCGGCACCGGGTCACGGGTGGCCCTGGAAGGCCGCGGCGCGTGGACCAGCGGCGCGGACGGCCCCCGCTGGGCCTTCGCCGGCGTCCGGCTGCAAGGCGGCGCCCGCGACGCGGCAGGCACCCGGCCCTGGCTCGGCGCCAGCGAGGTGGCCGGCCGCCTGCAGTTCGGTGCCGATGGCGGCCTGCGCGGCCTGCAGCTGGACCCCGGCCGCCTGCAGCTGCTGACCACCGGCCTGCGCTGGCGCGAAGCCACCTGGCAAGCCGGTGCCACCGTCGCCGATCCCGGCCGCTTCGCGCTGGCGGCCGAACTCGAGTCCTTCGACGTCGCCGCGCTGCTGCAGCGCCTGCAGCCCAACTTCGGCTGGAGCGGCGACCTCAGCCTGGGCGGCCGCATCGAGCTGCGCCATGCCGGCCGCTTCGACGCCGACATCGTGCTCGAACGCGGCGGCGGCGACCTGGGCGTGACCGACGAACTCGGCCAGACCCAGGTGTTCGGGTTGACGGACCTGCGCCTGGCCTTCAGCGCCCATGACGGGCTGTGGCAGTTCGCCCAGGGCCTGGCCGGGCGCCAGATCGGCGAGATGGCCGGCGCGCAGCTGGTGCGGACGACGGCCGAACGCAGCTGGCCGCATGGCGACGCCACGCTGCAGGGCGTGCTGCAGATGCGCGTGGCCAACCTGGCCATCTGGAGCCCGTGGGTGCCGCCCGGCTGGCGCCTGGGCGGCAGCCTGCGCACCAGCGCCTCGATCGGCGGGCGCTTCAACGCCCCGGAGTTGCGCGGGGAGATGCAAGGCCGCGAGCTGGCAGTGCGCAACCTGCTGCAAGGCATCAACGTCAGCGACGGCGACCTGGCGATCACGCTGGAAGGCGAGCGCGCGCAGATCCAGCGCTTCGCCTTCAAGGGCGGCGACGGCCGCTTGACGCTGGCCGGCGGCGCCACGCTGGGCGCGCAGCCCGCGGCGCGGCTGACGCTCAGCGCCGAGCAGTTCCGGCTGCTGGGCCGCATCGACCGGCGCATCGTCACAAGCGGCCAGGCGGAACTGGCGCTGGACCGCAACAGCCTGAAGCTGGACGGCAGTTTCCGGGTCGACGAGGGACTGATCGACGTCAGCCGCAGCGACGCGCCGGCGCTGGACAGCGACGTGCGCATCGTCGTGCCGGCGCGCAGCGTGGCCGGCGGCAACGGCGCCTCCACGCCCGCCTCGGGGGCTGCCAGCCCGCGCCCGGCAGCTTCCGCCAGCGCCGCCGGCGCGAGCCGCACCACCGCCCCCGCGCCGCTGCGCCACTCCCAGGTCGACGTCGCGATCGACCTCGGCGAGCGCCTGCGCCTGCGCGGCCGCGGCATCGACACCGGCCTGCGTGGACGGGTGCGGCTGGCGGCCCCAAATGGCCGCATGGCCATGACCGGCAGCGTGCGCACCGACGGCGGCAGCTACGCCGCCTACGGGCAGCGGCTGGACATCTCGCGCGGCGAGTTCCACTTCACCGGCGCCCTCGACAACCCGCGCCTGGACGTGCTGGCCGTGCGGCCCAACCTGGACGTCGTCGTCGGTGTCAGCGTCACCGGAACGGCACAGAGCCCGCGCATCCGCCTCGTCAGCGAGCCGGAGATGCCGGAGATGGACAAGCTGTCCTGGCTGATCCTGGGCCGCAGCCCGGACGGCCTGGGCCGCACCGACACTGCCTTGCTGCAGCGCGCCGCCATCGCGTTGCTCGCCGGTGAAGGCGGCTCGCCCACCGATGACCTCATCAAGCGCCTGGGCTTGACGGACTTCTCGGTGCGCCAATCCGAAGGTGAAGTGCGCGAAACCATCGTCTCGCTGGGCCGGCAGCTGTCGCAGCGCTGGTACGTGGGCTACGAGCGCAGCGTCAATGCCACCGCCGGTACTTGGCAGCTGATCTACCGCGCGGCCCAGCGCTTCACCCTGCGCGCGCAGTCGGGCAGCGAAAACTCCGTCGACGTGATCTGGTCCTGGCGCTGGTAGATGCGAGAATCGCGGCCGCCCGGGACTGCCCCCGGGCGCTTGGCCGCCGTAGTTCAATGGATAGAACGGGGACCTCCTAAGTCTCAGATACAGGTTCGATTCCTGTCGGGGGCGCCAAGACTTCACGCATTGCCCCGCATCCTCGCAATTCGCGTTTACCGGGGTGCAACTTTCATCAGAATTCGCACTCACTGCGGGAGGCCGGTCTTATACTGAAACCGGTCGTTCGTGGAGGGGACCGCAGCAAGCGGCCCCTTGGATTCACGGCCCGCCAGCGGGGTTATTCCGCACGGGTCGAAACATATCGACGGCCCGCTGGTGACGCGGGTTGAAGGCAGGTCATATGGGTCGCAAACTGAAGGTCGCGGGTCTCCTCACGCTGGGGGCTGTCGCGGGGGCGTTAACCACCATTCAGCTGCAGGCCTATGCGCGCAATTCATTGGCGCCTCTGCCACTCGAAGAACTGCAACAGCTGGCCGCCGTGTTCGGCATGGTCAAGAGCGACTACGTCGAACCGGTCGACGAAAAGAAGCTGATCTCCGACGCGATCAGCGGCATGGTCGCCGGCCTCGATCCGCACTCGCAGTATTTCGACAAGAAGACCTTCAAGGAATTCCGTGAAGGCACGACCGGCCGCTTCGTCGGCGTCGGCATCGAGATCGGCATGGAAGACGGCCTCGTCAAGGTGGTCTCCCCGATCGAAGGCTCGCCCGCCTTCCGCGCCGGCCTGAAGAGCGGCGACCTGATCACCAAGATCGACGACACCGCCGTCAAGGGCCTGACCATGGACCAGGCCGTCAAGCGCATGCGCGGCGAGCCCAGCACCAAGGTCAGCCTGACCGTCTTCCGCAAGGCCGAGAACCGCAGCTTCCCGGTCACCATCGTGCGCGAAGAAATCCGCGTGCAGAGCGTGCGCGCGAAGGTGGTGGAGCCCGGCTATGCCTGGATCCGCGTCAGCCAGTTCCAGGACCGCACGGTCGAGGACTTCGTCCGCAAGGTCGAGGAGATGCACAAGGCCGACGCCAACCTGAAGGGCATGGTGCTGGACCTGCGCAACGACCCCGGCGGCCTGCTCGAGGGCGCGGTCGCGATCTCGGCGGCCTTCCTGCCGAAGGACGCAGTCGTCGTGTCCACCAACGGCCAGATCCCGGATTCCAAGTCCACGCTGAAGGCCTCGCCGGAGCACTACCAGCGCCGCGGCGGCACCGACGTGCTGAAGCGCCTGCCCGCCTCGCTGAAGTCGCTGCCGCTGGTGGTGCTGGTGAACGAGGGCTCCGCGTCCGCCAGCGAGATCGTCGCCGGTGCGCTGCAGGACCACAAGCGCGCGGTGATCATGGGCGCGCAGACCTTCGGCAAGGGCTCGGTGCAGACCGTGCGGCCGCTCTCTGCCGAGACGGCGCTGAAGATCACGACCGCCCGCTACTACACCCCGACCGGCCGCTCCATCCAGGCCAAGGGCATCGTGCCGGACGTCTGGCTCGACGAAACCGCCGAAGGCAACGTCTTCGCCGCGCTGCGCATGCGCGAGGCCGACCTGGAGAAACACCTCGTCGGCGGTGACGAGAAGAAGGACGAGGCCCGCGAGAAGGCGCGCGAGGAAGCGCGCAAGAAGCTGGAAGAACAGGCCGCCAAGAGCAAGGAGCCGCCGAAGCCGCTGCCCGAGTTCGGCAGCGCCGAAGACTTCCCGCTGCAGCAGGCCCTGAACCAGCTGAAGGGCCTGCCGGTGGCGGTCAGCAAGTCGCAGGTCGAGCGCAAGGCCGAACTGTCGGTCGACAAGAAGTGATGCGGCGCTGAGCCTGCGCGCTCAGCCCTCCGCGAACCTCGAAGGCCCGCAGCGCGCGGGCCTTCTGCATTTCGGTGCCGGTGCTCAGCGATCGGCCACCATCGAGCGCCGCTCGCCCTCGTCGATGCGCTGGCCGCCCGGGGCCGCCTGCGCCCACTGGCGGGGGGCCGTCGGCGCGGTGCAGGCGCCGCCATCGGCATGCTGCAGCGCGGTCGCGAGCAGAGGCTCGGCGGTGCTGCCCAGCGGCTTGGTCCAGTCCTCCGCGACGGCGCAGGTCGGGCGCAAACCATCGAAATACCGGCCCTCATTGTTGGCATTGACCGACTCGAAGTTCACCACGCTGTAGGTCCTGCCGCAGCGGTCGTCATGCGGCAGGAATCCGACCGGCTTGCCGCAGGTGGTGTCCCCCACCAGCACGACATCGACGAAGGGCCGCAGGCCGTTGGCCAGCTGCTCGCTGGCGGAACACGTGCGCTCGCCGGCCAGGATGTAGACGCGCTGCAAGCCGAGCCCCTGCGGCGGATCGTTGAACTGATAACTCGTGTTGTTCGCGGCCGCGCGCCGCGCGTTGTAGAGCAGCGAGGTGTAGGTCCGCCCCGCCGAGCGCGAACCGCCCACCAGCGAAGCGATGTCCCGCGCCACCGACACCAGCCCGCCGCCGTTGTAGCGCAGGTCCAGCACCAGCTCGGTGACGCCGGCACTGCGGAAGCCGGCGAAGGCCTCGGTGGCGGGCGACACAGCCTGGTTCACCATGTCCTTGACCATCAGGTAACCGACGCGCCGGCCGGCCGGGCTGGTCAGCACCTGCTGCGTCGGCACGGGCACCAGGTCGTAGGAGGCGGACTGCAGCGCGAGCACTCGGCTGCCGCCCGTTGCCGCGGCCAGCTCGAGGCGGAGCGCCTGGCCGGCGGCGCTCGGCGTCAATACGCTGAAGTCGCCGGCGGCGACCAACTCCGCCACCGGCCGGCCATTGATCGAGACGACGCGGTCTCCGCGCGCCACGCCGGCCGCCGCGGCGGGCGAGCGCGGCTCGACGTAGCGCACGTACAGCGGCAGGTCCGGCCGGCCCTCGACCTCCAAGGCCGCGACCATCACGCCGTAGCCCAACGCACGGCCGTCCCCGAAGAAGCGGTTGAAGCTCTCGGTGCTCTCGAAGTAGCTCCAGCGATCGGCCGGAAAGCTGGCGCTGCTGCCGGTGTAGAGCAGCTCGTCGAAGTAGACATCGAGCGTGTGGCTGCCGTTCGCCGCGGGCTTCGGGCTCAGGGTGATCCAGAAGTACCAGTCGCTGAAGTAGTCGGCCAGCGCCGCCTTGCGCGATGCAGGATCGCAGTTCTGCACGCGGTTGCCTTCGTCATCGCGCTCGATGCCGCCACCGCAGCCGGAAAACCACAGCAGCGCCAGCGCCGCAGCGGCCCCCATCCAGCGGCGCGCCCGCGGCGCCGCCCCGCGCGCCAACGGCGCGCCACCATCACCTTGCATCGAATACATCCCCGGGAGCGGTGGACAAGCGGCCACCTACAATTCCGAAACCCCCCGTAGCCTACAGGCGTTGACAGGCACCTCGCCTGCCGATGGTGCCCATTCGTTTCTCCCCATGACTGAACTCGCCAAGTCCTTCGAGCCCGCCGCCATCGAATCCCGCTGGGGCCCGCTGTGGGAAGCCTCGGGCATCTACGAGCCGACGCTGGACCCCTCCAAGCCCTCGTTCTCGATCCAGCTGCCGCCGCCCAACGTCACCGGCACGCTGCACATGGGCCATGCGTTCAACCAGACGATCATGGACTCGCTGACGCGCTACCACCGGATGCGAGGCTTCAACACGCTGTGGGTGCCGGGTACCGACCATGCCGGCATCGCCACGCAGATCGTCGTCGAGCGGCAGTTGCAGGAGGCGGGCCTGTCGCGCCACGACCTGGGGCGAGAGGCCTTCCTCAAGCAGGTGTGGGACTGGAAGGCCAGCTCCGGCGCCACCATCACCCGCCAGATGCGCCGCATGGGCGACAGCGTGAGCTGGCAGCGCGAGTACTTCACGATGGACGAGAAGCTGTCGACCATCGTCACCGATACCTTCGTGCGCCTCTACGAGGAAGGCCTGATCTACCGTGGCAAGCGGCTGGTCAGCTGGGACCCGATCCTCAAGTCCGCGGTCTCCGACCTGGAGGTGGAGAGCGAGGAGGAAGACGGCTTCCTGTGGCACATCCGCTACCCGCTGGCCGATGGTTCGGGCTCGCTCGTGGTCGCCACCACGCGCCCGGAAACCATGCTGGGCGACACGGCCGTGATGGTGCACCCCGAGGACGAGCGCTACGCCCACCTGATCGGAAAGGAAGTCCGCCTGCCGGTGGCGAACCGCCAGATCCCCATCATCGCGGACAGCTACGTCGACAAGGCATTCGGCACCGGCGTCGTGAAGGTCACGCCAGCGCACGACCCCAACGACTACGCGGTGGGCCAGCGCCATGGACTGCCGATGCTGACCATCTTCACGCTCGAAGCCAAGGTCAACGACGAGGCACCCGAGGCCTACCGCGGCCTGGACCGCTTCATCGCGCGCAAGAAGATCGTCGAGCAGCTCGACGCAGAAGGCCTGCTGGTCGAGACCAAGAAGCACAAGCTGATGGTGCCGCGCTGCGCCCGCACCGGCCAGGTCATCGAGCCGATGCTGACGGACCAGTGGTTCGTGGCGATGAGCAAGCCCGGCCGCGACGGCCAGAGCATCGCGCAGAAGGCGATCGACGTGGTCGCCTCGGGCGAGGTGAAGTTCGTGCCCGAGCAGTGGGTCAACACCTACAACCAGTGGATGAAGAACATCCAGGACTGGTGCATCAGCCGCCAGCTGTGGTGGGGCCATCAGATCCCCGCGTGGTACGGGACGGGCGGCGAGCTGTTCGTCGCGCGCTCTGAAGAGGAAGCCCGCGCCAAGGCCCAGGCCGCCGGCTACACCGGACCGCTGAAGCGCGACGACGACGTTCTGGACACCTGGTACTCATCGGCACTGGTGCCCTTCTCGACGCTGGGCTGGCCCGAGAAGACCATCGAGCAGGACCTCTTCCTGCCCTCCTCCGTTCTGGTCACGGGTTACGACATCATCTTCTTCTGGGTCGCCCGGATGATCATGATGACCAAGCACTTCACGGGCAAGGTGCCGTTCCGCCACGTCTACATCCACGGCCTGGTGCTCGACGCGCACGGCCACAAGATGAGCAAGAGCGAAGGGAACGTGCTCGACCCCGTGGACCTGATCGACGGCATCGCGCTGGGCCCGCTGCTGGACAAGCGCACCACCGGCCTGCGCAAGCCCGAGACCGCGCCCAAGGTGCGCAAGGCGACCGAGAAGGAATTCCCCGAGGGCATTCCGGGTTATGGCGCCGACGCACTGCGCTTCACCTTCGCCGCCATGGCCACGCTGGGCCGCAGCGTCAACTTCGACTCCAAGCGCTGCGAGGGCTACCGGAACTTCTGCAACAAGCTCTGGAACGCCACCCGCTTCGTGCTGATGAACTGCGAAGGCCAGGACTGCGGACTCAAGGAGCACACCAAGGCCGATTGCGCACCGCCCGTCGTCGGAGACGACGGGCGCATCGTCGTTCCTGGCGGTGCCTTCCACGGCTACATGAAGTTCAGTCAGGCCGACCGCTGGATCAGCGGCGAATTGCAGCGCGTGGAAGCCGCGGTGGCCCAGGGCTTCGCCGACTACCGGCTCGACAACGTCGCGTCGGCCATCTACCAGTTCGTCTGGGACGAGTACTGCGACTGGTACCTGGAGATCGCCAAGGTGCAGATCGCCAACGGCACCGAGGCCGAGCAGCGCGCCACGCGCCGCACGCTGATCCGCACGCTGGAAGCCGTGCTGCGCCTTCTGCATCCGGTGGCGCCCTTCATCACCGCCGAACTGTGGGACACGGTGGCGCCGGTTGCCGGCCGAAAGACGACGGACACCATCGCCACGGCGGCCTACCCGCAGGCGCAGCTGGAGAAGATCGACCCCGCCGCCGACGCGTGGGTGGCGCAGCTGAAATCGCTGGTGGCCGCGGTACGCAGCCTGCGCAGCGAGATGAACCTCTCTCCCGCCGACCGCAAGCCGCTCTATGCCATCGGCAACACGGCCTTCATCGAGCAGGCCGCGCCGGCGCTGAAGGTGCTGGCCAAGCTGGCCGAGGTGAAGGTGTTCAGCGACGAAGCCGCTTTCACCCAGGCGGCCGGGCTGTCACCGGTGGCCGTGGTCGGCGACGCCCGGCTGGCGCTGCACGTCGAGGTCGACGTCGCGGCCGAGAAGGCGCGGATCGCCAAGGAAATCGCCCGCATCGAAGCAGAGATTGCCAAGGCCGAGAAGCAACTGGGCAACGAGAGCTTCGTGGCGCGCGCCCCCGCGGAGGTGGTGGCGCAGATGCGCCAGCGCGTGGCCGACTTCAAGCAGACGCTGCGCCGGCTGCAAGATCAAGCGGATCGTCTGTCGGGTCTGCAGCCCTGAACTCAGGCCGCGCGGCGGGCAGCGTCAGCAGCTCGTCGATGCGGCGCGCCACACCCCAGGCGCTGCGCACCCGCGACTCGCGTGTGGTGCTGGCGACGCGGGGCGTGATCTGCAGTGTGTCGATGTCGTGCAGCGGCCGGCCAGGCTCCAGCATGCCCGGCTCCAGGCTGTCGAACCACACCGCCGCCACGCGCCCGGTGCCCAGCACCTCGGCCAGCGCGGCTTCATCGAAGACGCTGGACGGCGCGATGCACACCATCACCTGGTTCGGCCGGCAGAACGGAAGGAAGCGCTCGCCCAGCAGGCCGTGATAACGCGTGAAGTAGTTGAGCATCACACTGACCGCTTCGCTCTCCTCCAGCAGCTCGCGCAAGCCCACCGGCTCCACCTTCCAGCGGTGCCACAGCGCATCGGTGGAATGCACGGCGGGGTCGTAGCCGATCACCCGTGCGCCGAAGGCGCCGAGCAGTTGCGCCAGTGGTCGCGCGGCCGGCGTCATACCGACCAGGCCGATCGTCGAGCCGCCCAGTTCGCGGCCCACGAGCAGGCCCTCCGCATTGACCACGGGCACCCTGCGCAGCATCTGCAGCAGCGCTCCGATGATGAACTCGGCCTCGGCCGCAGCCGTCGCGTTGGTGGGCCGCACGACCTCGACGCCGGCACGCGCGCAGGCATCGACATCGATGTTCTCGGCCCCGGCGCTGACCCGCCCGACCGCGCGCAGCATCGGCGCGTGGTGCAGTGCATCGGCATCCAGCGCCACCGAGGGCGGAATGATCAGCGAACGAACGTTGTAGAGCGATTGCCGGAAGGCGCGTGGCTCCCGCGCGAGGTCCGGCGCGTAGCGCACGGCATGGCGCGCGACGAGCCAATGCATCACCTCGGGGTCCAGCGGTTCGACGATCAGGACATCCATCTGCGAGCAGGGCTCCGGGGGTGCTTCACGTCATGCAGCGCATGCAAGAATGGTTCTCAAGCAGCCCCCATTCTATGTAAGCAGATGTTGATCAAAAAGGCGATCTTTCCGGTAGCCGGGCTCGGTACGCGATTCCTGCCGGCAACCAAGGCCCAGCCCAAGGAAATGCTCCCGGTGGTGGACAAGCCACTGATCCAGTACGCCGTCGAGGAGGCTTACGCCGCCGGAGTGCGCGAGATGATCTTCGTCACCGGTCGCCACAAGCGCCCGATCGAAGACCACTTTGACATGACGTTCGAGCTGGAGGTAGCCCTTGAACAGGCGGGCAAGGCCGAACTGCTGGACATCGTGCGCACCGTCAAGCCGGACGACATGGAGTGCATCTACGTCCGCCAGGCACAAGCGCTGGGACTGGGGCATGCGGTGCTGTGCGGCCAGCGGCTGGTCGGCAATTCACCGTTCGCGGTGCTGCTGGCCGATGACCTGATGGTGCACTCGACGCCGGTGCTCAAGCAGATGGTGGAGCAGTTCGCCGAGTGGCGTGCCTCGATCATCGCGGTGCAGGAAGTGCCGCCGGAGCACACACGCCGCTACGGCATCGTTGCGGGCCACCAGGTCAGCGAGCAATTGGTCGACGTGCAGCGCATCGTCGAAAAGCCGGCGCCCGAAGATGCACCGTCACGCCTCGGCGTCGCCGGCCGCTACATCCTCACGCCCGGCGTCTTCCACGAGATCGCGACCCAACCGCGCGGCGTCGGCGGCGAAATCCAGCTGACCGACGGCATCGCCTCGCTGCTGCGCCGCGAGAAGGTCTTCGCCTACCGCTACGAAGGACGGCGCTACGACTGCGGCAGCCGCGAAGGCTTCCTGGAGGCCAACGTCGAGCTGGCCCTGGAGCATCCGCAGCTGGGATCCGGCTTTCGGGAATTCCTGAAGGGCCTGAACCTGTAAGCCGCAGCGGCTTCGCCGGGTCAGCGCATGGGCTCGCGCCGGCGCGGAACGGGCCGCCTCACTTCCGGCGCAGGAAGTGCACGAACTCGTCACCTGCCTTGCTCTGCTCGAGCAACTCGTTGCCGGTCTGCCGCGCAAAGGCCTGGAAGTCGCGCACGGAGCCCGGATCGGTGGCGAGGACCTTCAGCACGTCGCCACTGGCCATGTCGGCCAGGGCCTTCTTGGCCTTCAGGATGGGCAGCGGGCAGTTCAGGCCGCGGGTGTCGAGTTCCTTCTGGGCGTCCATCTCGGGGTGTCGTCCTGGTTGTCGTCGTCTGTGTGCATGCCGCGCGCAGCCCTGTCAGTCCGGCTTGCGCGGCCATTCCATGAAACGGGGTTCGTGGCCGCGGCTGCGCAACCAGTCGGCCAGCGCATAGCCGGTGCCGGCGGGCCAGCACAGCACCTCGGCCGGCGCGTACAGCTTGTGTTCCGCCAGCTCCGGCGACAGGCGGATCTCGCCGCGTGCCAGCACGTGGTAGGCGATGATGACTTGGTTCATGCGCTGGAAGTCGTAGACGCCGATGAGCGTCGTCGACAGCGTTTCCAGTGCGGTTTCCTCGGCCACCTCGCGGCGGATGCCGTCCTGCGGCGTCTCGCCGGCCTCCATGAAGCCGGTGATGAGGCCGAACATCCGGGCCGACCAGGCGGCATTGCGGGCCAGCAGCAGCCGGCCTTCGCGGTCGGCGCACTCGACCACGGCAGCCAGCACCGGCGTCGGGTTGTTCCAGTGGGTCCAGCCGCACGCCGGGCAACGCAGGCGACTCTTCGGACCGCCGTCCTCCAGATGCTCAATCTGGGCCAGCGCGGTCGCGCAGCGCGGGCAGAAACGATAGTCCTGTTCCACCGCGGCCGTCCGCGTCAGGCCGGAAAGACGCCGGTGGACAGGTAGCGCTCGCCCCGGTCGCAGACGACGAACACGATGGTGGCGTTGCGCAATTGTTCGGCCAGCCGCAGGGCCACCCAGGCCGCGCCGGCCGCGGAGATGCCGGCGAACAGCCCCTCCTCGCGGGCGAGGCGCCGCGCCATCTCCTCCGCGTCGGCCTGGCTGACGAGCACGAGTTCATCCACCTGGTCGGCATCGTAGATCTTCGGCAAGTAGGCCTCGGGCCACTTGCGGATGCCGGGAATGCGGGAGCCTTCGGCCGGCTGGGCGCCGATGATGCGCACGCCGGCACCCTTTTCCTTCAGGTAGCGGCCGACGCCGGTGATCGTGCCGGTGGTCCCCATTGCGCTGACGAAATGCGTGATGCGTCCGGCAGTCTCGTCCCAGATCTCAGGGCCGGTGGTCTCGTAGTGGATGCGCGGGTTGTCGGCGTTCGCGAACTGGTCGAGCACGCGGCCCTTGCCTTCACGCTGCATCTGCTCGGCCAGGTCGCGCGCGTACTCCATGCCGCCGGAGCGCGGCGTCAGGATCAGCTCGGCACCGAAGGCCTTCATCGTCTGCGCCCGCTCGACCGACAGATCCTCCGGCATGATCAGCACCATGCGGTAACCCCGAATTGCAGCGGCCATGGCCAGCGCGATGCCGGTATTGCCCGACGTGGCCTCGACCAGGGTGTCGCCGGGCTTGATATCGCCGCGTTCCTCGGCGCGGCGGATCATGCTCATCGCCGGGCGATCCTTCACCGAGCCGGCCGGGTTGTTGCCCTCGAGCTTGCCCAGGATCACGTTGCCGCGTTCGGCATTGGCAGCGCCGGGCACGCGCTGCAGCTGCACCAGCGGCGTGCGGCCGATCACATCCTCGATGGTCTTGTACTCGGGCTGGGACATCAGAACCTCCGGCCGGCATTGTCGTCGCTGCGGCAGGCAGGGCGCCCGCGCAGGGTTTCACAGGCGGCGCGATCACCTGTCCGCCCGATGGCCCGAGGGGCGCATGCCATAATCCGCGCCCTCGCCGCACTCCCCGTGCGATGCCGCCCGCGTGACGAAATCGGTAGACGTAGCGGATTCAAAATCCGCCGCCGCAAGGCGTGCCAGTTCGAGTCTGGCCGCGGGCACCATCTCCCCTAGACCCTGCCGATGCCTCCACTGCCACCGGTCACCAAGGCGTTGATGCTCGTCTGCACGGCGATCTTCTGCGTTCAGTTGCTGCTGCCCTTCGCCTATGTCGAGGGCCTGTTCGCGCTGTGGGGGGTGGACAGCGGGCGCTTCTGGCCCTGGCAGCCGATCACCTATGCTTTCCTGCACGGCGATCCGATGCACCTGTTCTTCAACATGCTCGGCCTGTGGATGTTCGGCAGCGAGCTGGAGAACCTCTGGGGCCGCAAGCGCTACATCCACATGCTGCTGGCCAGCGTGCTGGCGGCGGCGGCCACGCAGATCATCATGATGCTGCTGGGCGCGGGCGGTGGCTACACGGTCGGCGCTTCGGGTGCCTTGTTCGGCCTGCTGCTGTCCTTCGGCATGTTGTTCCCCAACCGCATCATCGTCCCGCTGATCCCGCCGATCCCGATGAAGGCGCGCACCTTCGTCGCGGTTTTCGGCGCGCTCGAGTTGCTGCTCGGCGTCATGGGAACCGGCAACGTCGCGCACTTTGCCCACCTGGGAGGCATGCTCGGTGCATGGCTGATGATCAGCTACTGGCGCGGCCGCCTGCCCTTCGGCAACAAGCGCAGGCGCTGACCGATCAGGGGCGCGCGAGAGCGCCCTCTTCTCCCCCTCGGCGAATAACCCCGGGTCGCGGTCAAGTGCCCGATCGGTTCATGCTCCTGCATCAGGCATCCCTTCGGGAGCGTCGCGATGAAGGCGCCGAGACCGCAGTTCCCCGCCTGGTTCCGGAACCTGCTGCTGGCACTGGCCGCGGCTTGGCCGCCCACCGCATGGCCGGTGCCCGCCCAAGCCACCGAAGCACCGGCCCCGCCGGTCGACGTGGCTGCAGCCTCCCGTGCCCTGCAGCGCGCCCAGGCCGCGGTGGTGGGCGTGCAAGTCAGCGCGGTGGAGGGTGCCCGTTCCTCGAGCACGCTGGGGCAGAACCGCGAAGGCTCGGGCGTGGTGATCAGCCGGGATGGCCTGGTGTTGACCATCGGCTACCTGATCCTGGAAGCCGAGCAGGTCGAGATCGTGACCGATGACCGGCGCGTGATCCCGGCACGGCCCATCGGCTACGACGTCGCCACCGGCTTCGGCCTGGTGCAGGCGCTGGCGCCGCTGAACATCGAGGCCGTGCCGTTGGGCCGCGCCGGGGCCCTGCGCCCGCGCGAAGGGCTGATGATCGCCAGCGGCGGCGAGGACGGCGCGGTCAGTGCAGCATGGCTGGTCTCGCGCCGCTCTTTCTCGGGCTACTGGGAATACCACATCCCGAGCGCACTGTTCACCACACCTCCGCGGCGGGACCACAGCGGCGCCGGGCTCTTCAACATCGCAGGCGAACTGGTCGGCATCGGATCGCTGCTCGTCACCGATGCGGCGGGCGGTGACGAACGCCTGCCGGGCAACATGTTCGTGCCGGTCGACCTGCTGCGCCCGATCTACGACGAGATGCTGAAGATCGGCAGCGGCGCGTCCAGCAAGCGGGCGTGGATCGGCATCAACTGCATCGAGCACGAGGGCGGCGTGCGCATCGTGCGCGTCAACGACGACAGTCCGGCCGACGTCGCCGGCCTGCAGCCAGGCGACCGCATCCTGCGCATCGACGGCCAGGACGTGAATGCGCTGGAGCAGCTGTGGAACCGGCTGTGGTCCGGGGGCGCGCCCGAGCGCGAGGTGGTGCTGGACATCCAGCGCGACGGACAGCCGCAGACGGTGCGGGTCTTCAGCGTCGACCGCATGAAGACCTTGAAGCGGGCGCAGGGCATCTGAGCCTGCGCTGGCTCAGCGGGCAGCCAGGCCGGCGAGCCCTTCCCTCACGGTCGGGTAGCGCAGCCGCAGGCCCAGCTCCACCTTCATCCGGCGGTTGCGCAGCCGGCGCGATTCGCTCATGAAGCTGAGCTGCACCGGCGACAGCGCCGACGCGACCTGCGCACGTGCCATGCGCGGCGGGCGGCTCAGACCGGCGAGGTCGGCGGCGAGGTCGAAGTAGTCACCCATCGCCAGCTCGGTGTCGTCACAGACGTTGACGACACGCTGAGGCCGCCCCCGCCACAACGCGGCGACGCAAGCGCGCGCCAGGTCGTCGGCGTGGATGTGGTTGGTGTGCACATCATCTTCCGCGGCCAGCACCGGCGTGCCGCGGCGCAGGCGGTCGCGTGGGTCGCCGCCTTCACGGTCGAGCGCGTAGATGCCCGGGATCCGGAGGATGGAGACCGTGGTGCCGGAGGAGCGGCCGAAGCAACGCACCCGCCGCTCGGCATCCACCCGCCGGCGTGCGCGATCGGTGGCGGCGCGCAGCGGGCTGGTCTCGTCGAGCCAGGCGCCCCCGGCATCCCCGTACACCCCCGTGGTGCTGGCATAGACAAGGCGTCCGACGCGATCGCCGCGAGCGAGCGCGGCGAGCAGGGCCGCCGTACGCCGGTCCGTCGTGCCGCTGGCTGCAGGTGGCGCCAGGTGCAGCACGGCATCGGCCAGCGTCGCCAGCCTGCCCAGCGTTGCCGGCTCATCCAGGTTGCCGACCAGAGGCAGCGCCCCAGCGGCACGCAACACCGCCACGCGATCGGGCGTCGAGGTCAGCGCCAACACGCGGCAGCGGCCGCGCAGCAAGCCCAGCACGCGCATCCCCACGTCACCGCAACCGACGATCAACACCGTCGGCCACCGCATCCTGCGCTGCATCAATGCCATGTCGCCCTTTCGCGGAGGTACGCGCCCCCGGCGGGCACAATCGCGCCGAAGTTTAGTGCCGCTCCCATGACCTTCAGCGTGACGATCCAGCCCGCCGGCCGCCAGTTCGACGTGGCGCGGGACGAACCCATCCTGGCCGCCGCCATCCGCCAAGGCGTGGGCCTGCCCTACGGCTGCCGCGACGGCGCTTGCGGCTCCTGCAAGAGCCGGCTGCTCGAAGGCCGCGTGCTGCACGGCGCCCACCAGGCCAAGGCCTTGTCCACGGCCGAGGAAGACGCAGGCATGGTGCTGACCTGCTGTGCCACGCCACAGACCGACTGCGTGATCGAGGCGCGCAGCGTGCCGGGCGCCGGCGAATTCCCGATCCTGAAGATGCCGACGCGGGTGATCTCCATCGACAAGCCCGTCCCCGACGTGGCAGTGCTCAGGATGCAGCTGCCCGCAAACCAGAATTTCCAGTACCACGCCGGCCAGTACGTCGAATTCATCCTGCGCGACGGCGCACGCCGCAGCTACTCGATGGCCAACGCGCCGAGCCGCGTCGGCAATCCGCCGGCCATCGAACTGCACGTGCGCCACATGCCCGGCGGCCGCTTCACCGACCACGTGTTCGGCGCGATGAAAGAGAAGGAGATCCTGCGCATGGAAGGTCCCTTCGGCAGCTTCTTTCTGCGCGAAGCCTCGGACAAGCCCATCGTGCTGCTGGCCTCGGGCACCGGCTTCGCACCGATCAAGGCCATCCTGGAACGCCTGCAGGAGATCGGCAGCACCCGGCCCACGGCGCTGTACTGGGGATGCCGCCAGCGCAGCGACCTCTACCTGCACGACTGGGCCGAGGCCCAGGTGGCCGAGATGCCGAACCTGCGCTACGTGCCGGTGCTGTCCGATGCTCGGCCGGAGGATGGCTGGGGCGGCCGCGCCGGCTTCGTGCACGAGGCGGTGATGCATGACCTGCCGGACCTGTCGAACCACCAGGTCTATGCCTGCGGCGCACCGGTGATGGTGGAGTCGGCGCAGCGCGACTTCGTCAACCGCTGCCGCCTGCCGGCTGACGAGTTCTACGCCGACGCCTTCACCTCGGAGGCGGACAAGCATGGCCCGCAGGCCTGACCCTTCGCTCCACGCCCCATGACTCGACGACTCATGCTGAAGCGCAGTCCGACGTCAGCACCTGGCGAGCCCCCGAGGTGATGGCCGAGCCCGCGCCAACGACGCCCGAGCAGTCGCGTGGTTCCTGAAGGCCGAGCCAGTGCGCTGCGAGCCGGCGGCGAAGGCCTCGGGCGCAAAAGTCGATTGACGCGAACGCGCATTCGCCCTTAGCCTTCGCCTCGCCATGCCGACCCCGATGACGCCCATTTCGCTGCGACGCCGCGCTCGACGACTTCGTTGAGCGGGATCGTTGATGCGAGATTGGCCCCCTGACGGGCCGACTTCCAGGCCACGACACCCGTCGTGGCCTTGTTGTTTCCGGCGGTGCCGCGGCGGGTTTTCCTCCTCATCTTCCGAAGGAAAACCTTGTGACTGCGACCCTTGAATTCGCCCAGTTCCCCAGTGATGCGCTGATGCGCACCGCGGCCCGTCCCGAGATGGTCTTCGTCAACGGCCAGGGCAGCTGGCTGTGGGACTCCACCGGCCGCCGCTACCTCGACTTCGTGCAAGGCTGGGCGGTGAATGCACTGGGCCACGCGCCCTGGGTGATCACCGATGCGCTGGCGCGGCAATCGACCCGGCTGCTGCAGGCCGGGCCCGGCTTCTACAACGACCAGGCGATCGGCCTTGCCGCCGAGCTGCGCCGGCTGAGCGGCATGGAGCGCATGTTCTTCGCCAGCAGCGGCGCCGAAGCGAACGAAGGCGCGATCAAGCTCGCGCGCAAATGGGGCCAGTTGTTCCGCGGCGGCGCCAGCACCGTCATCAGCTTCGACAACAGCTTCCATGGCCGTACCCTGGCGACGATGGCGGCGAGCGGCAAACCCGGCTTCGATCGCATCTTCCCGCCGGCCATCCCGGGCTTCGTGAAGCTTCCGTACAACGACCTGGCGGCGGTCGAAGCCGCCATCGGCCCAGACACCGTCGCGGTGATGCTGGAACTGGTGCAGGGCGAGGCGGGCGTGATCGAGGCAGACCGCGACTTCGCGCAGGGACTGCGCCGGCTGTGCGACGCCCATGGCCTGCTGCTGATCATCGACGAGGTGCAGACAGGCATCGGCCGCTGCGGCGAATTCCTGGTGCACGCCGCCTACGGCCTGCGGCCCGACATCGTGACCCTCGGCAAGGGGCTGGGCGGCGGGGTGCCCATCGGCGCGCTGCTGGCACGCGAGACCGTCAGCTGCTTCGCACCGGGGGACCAGGGCGGCACCTACAACGGCAATCCGCTGGTGTGCGCGGTGGCGCGGGCGATCGTGCAGCACGTCTCGGCACCGTCCTTCCTGGCCGCCGTGCAGGCGCGTGGCGCTCAGCTGAAGGCGGGACTGCAGGCGCTGTCCGCGCGGCACAAGCTCGGCGCGGTGCGCGGACAGGGCTTGCTGCTGGCGCTGGACGTGCCCGGCGAAATCGCGCCCAGCCTGGCGGACCGCCTGCGCGACCGTTCCGACGCACAGCGGCCGGGCCTGCTCGTCAATGCTGCGCGGCCGGGCACGCTGCGCCTGATGCCCGCCCTCAACGTGGGCGCCGGCGAGGTGGATCTGGCGCTGGCCATGCTGGACGAGGCCATTGCGGCGGCGCTGGACCGCTGACGCTCGAAGTGGGCGGCCACGCGCCGCCTGTTCATTCCTGCTTGCGGCGAATGAATCCGGCGCGTTTCTCGTCCTCGGCGTACTGGTAGCGGATCTCGCCCCGGCGCCAGGTGCCCAGCCAGATCATGTTCATCGTGAACGCATCATGGTCGCGGCTGGAGAACGGCCGCTCGTAGGTCGTGATGACGCCCACGTAAGGCTTGTCCAGGTTCTCCAGCGCCTGCTTCAGCGCGCCGGCACTGGTGTCGCCGCGGGTCTGGAACAGCGCGCGCATCATCAAGTGCACCGCATCGTAGGTCTGCGCCGCGGCCATCAGCGAGGCGACGGGCTCCTTGCCCGCATGGCGCTTGAGGCGGACGATGAAGGACGTGCGGCGCTCGTTCGCCACGTTCGGGATGATGGACTGCACCATGACCGCGCCCTCGGCGCCGCCGCCCGAGCGATCCCACACCTGCCGGAAGGACAGCGGCCACGGGCCATAGAGCGGCCCGTCGAACCTGGCCTCGGCCTTCGCCCGGGCCAGCACCGCCAGCTCGGGCCCCACCGTGTAGCCGATCAACACCTGCGCGCCGGCAGCCTTGGCCGCCTGGACCTCCGCGGCGAGGCTGGTCACGCCGATGTCGAAGCGCGCGACGTGCACCGGCTCCAGCTTGCGCTCGGCCAGGAAGCGCACCACGTCCTGCAGTCCACCCTCGCCATAGCCGGTGCGGTCCGCGAACACCGCCACCTTGTTCAGCTTGCGGCGCTCGACGAGGTCGCTGACGATCGCAGCGGCCTGCAGCATGTCGCGCGGCGACAGGCGAAAGACGTAGCTCTCGGGTGCCGGGTACTTGGCCGTCACCGCGGATCCGGTCGCCACGGGCACCACCAGCAGGTGTTTGTTGTCCTGGAAGACGTCCAGCGCCTTCAGCGCGACACCGGTGTTGCAGAAGCCGATGGTGAAGGCGACCTTCTCCTTCAGCACCAGCTCTTCCGACACCTGGCGGCCGCGATCCGGGTTGCCCTGGTCGTCGCGCACGACAAGCTCGACCTTGCGGCCGAGGAAGCCGCCCACCTCGTTGATCTCGTTGACCGCGAGTTCGGCACCCAGCTGGGCGCTGGCGCCGAAATCGGCCGAGCCACCGCTGGCCGGGCAGATGAAGCCGACGCGCAGCGGGCCCACCCCCTGCGCCGACGACGGGCTGGCCCACCCGGCAGAACAAGCGAACAGCACAGCCGCCAGGCCGCGCAGGCAGAGATTCCGGTACTGCATCAAGCCGCTCCCCGCGCCACCTGAGGCGCGTGGCCGCGACGGTAGCGGCGCGTACCTTAAAGCGGCCTTGAAGAGCGCCCGCTCACGGGGAAAGCCCCAGGGTGGGAAGCCCCGGGGCCGTGAATGCGCGCACGCTGGCGGTGCGCAGCGGGGTGACTCGGCGCAGGCCGCGGCCGGGCCGATCACTCGCCCAGGTAAGCGGCGCGCACCTTCGGGTCGTTCAGCAGCGCCTTGGCGTCGCCGCTCATCGAGACCTCGCCCGACTCCATCACATAGCCGCGGTTGGCGAGCTGCAGTGCGCGGCTGGCGTTCTGCTCCACCAGCATCACGGTGGTGCCGCGGCTGTGGATGTCGTTCACCACCTCGAAGATCTTGTCGACCATGATCGGCGACAGGCCCATCGACGGCTCATCCAGCAGCAGCACCTTGGGGCGCGCCATCAGTGCACGGCCCATGGCCAGCATCTGCTGCTCGCCGCCGGACATGGTGCCAGCCAGTTGATTGGCGCGTTCCTTCAGTCGCGGGAAGATCGCGAAGACCTTGTCGATGTCCGCCTGGATCTCGCCGTCGTTGCGGGTGTAGGCACCCATCTGCAGGTTCTCGACGATGGTCATGCGGGTGAAGGTGCCGCGTCCTTCGGGCACCATCACCAGGCCTTCCTTCACCAGGTCCCACGCGCCTCGGCCGGCGATGTTGCGGCCCATGAACTCGATGGTGCCGGCGGCATAGGGTTGCGTGCCGGTCACCGCCTTCATGGTGGTGGTCTTGCCGGCGCCGTTGGCGCCGATCAGGCTCACCAGCTCGCCCTGGCGCACCTCGAAGCTGACGCCCTTGACGGCCTGGATGCCGCCGTAAGCCACCTTCAGGCCGCTGACCTTGAGCAGAACGTTGTCGTTGTTTGCCATGTGCTGTCTCGGCTGCGTCGGTCAGTGGGTCTTGTGGCCGGCGCCGAGGTAGGCCTCGATCACCTTCTCGTTGCGCTGTACTTCCGCGGGCGTGCCCTCGGCGATCTGCTTGCCGTAGTCAAGCACGGTCACGCGGTCGCACAGGCCCATCACCAGCTTCACGTCGTGCTCGATCATCAGGATGGTGCGGCCGTCGTTGCGGATGCGGTCGATCAGCTCGCGCAGCACCACCTTCTCGGTCGCGTTCATGCCGGCGGCCGGCTCGTCAAGCGCGATCAGCTTGGGGTCGGTGGCGAGCGCCCGGGCGATCTCCAGGCGGCGCTGGTCGCCGTAGCTGAGCGTGCGAGCCTTGTACTCGGCATAGCGCCCGATGCCCACGTAGTCCAGCAGCTCCTGGGCACGCTTGGCAATCGCCTCTTCCTCAGCCTTGAAGCCCGGCGTGCGGAACACCGCACCCAGCAGGCCGCTGTGCGAGCGCACGTGCCGACCCACCATCACGTTTTCCAGCGCCGTCATCTCGGCGAAGAGGCGGATGTTCTGGAACGTGCGTGCGATGCCGGCCTTGGCCACCTCATGCACGGCGGTGGGCTCGTAGGCCGCACCGCCGAGCTCGAAGCTGCCGGAGTCCGGCGTGTAGAGACCGGTGATGACGTTGAAGAAGGTGGTCTTGCCGGCGCCGTTGGGGCCGATCAGGCCGTAGACCTGGCCCGGCAGGATGGTGATGCCGACATCGGACAAGGCCTGCAAGCCGCCGAAGCGCTTGCTGACGTTGGCCACCTTGAGAACAGATTGGCTCATCGGAGAGTCGTCCCTCAGCGGATGGTTCAGCGGGTGGGGGTCGGCGCAGCCTTGCCGTGCTCGGGCGAGGGCCACAGGCCGCGCGGGCGCATCAGCATGATCACGATCATCGCCAGCGCGATCAGCAGCTGGCGCAGGATGGCGGCGTCCAGCCGCCCGTCGGTGAGCCGCTGCAGGTCGAGCTCACCGGCCACCCAGCGCAGCGCTTCCGGCAGCGCTGCGAGCAGCACGGCACCCAGCACCACGCCCGGGATGTGGCCGATGCCGCCCAGCACCACCATCGCGACGATCATCACCGACTCCTGCAGCGAGAACGACTCGGGCGAGACGAACCCCTGGAAGGTGGCGAACATGACACCCGACACGCCGCCGAACGTGGCCCCCATGCCGAAGGCCATCAGCTTCAGGTTGCGGGTGTTCAGGCCCATGGCCTTGGCGGCGATCTCGTCTTCGCGGACGGCCATCCAGGCGCGGCCGATGCGGGAACGCTCGAGCCGGTAGCAGATGATGACGCTGATGATCACCAGCACCAGGAAGAGGTAGTAGTACTTGGTGACGCCGGAGATCTCGTAGCCGAACAGTTCGCCGGTCTTGGCGAAGTTGATGCCGAAGAAAGTGACCGGATCGATCTGCTGCAAGCCCTTGGGGCCGTTGGTGAGGTTCAACGGCCGGTCCAGGTTGTTCATGAACACGCGGATGATTTCACCGAAGCCGAGCGTCACGATGGCGAGGTAGTCGCCGCGCAGTTTGAGCGTTGGGGCCCCGAGCAACATGCCCGCCGCCCCGGCGACCAGCGCCGCGATCGGAATCACGAGCCACACCGAGGTGTGCATGCCCGCGGGCAACATGGCCTGGATCGCCGGGAAGGTCTCCACCAGGTGCGGCGACGCGAGCAGGGCGAACATGTAGGCACCAACCGCGTAGAACGCGACGTAGCCGAGATCCAGCAGGCCGGCATAGCCGACGACGATGTTGAGGCCCAGCGCCAGCAGCACGTACAGCAGCGCGAAGTCGATCATCCGCACCCAGAAGTTGCCGGCGGCCTGGGCCACCAGCGGCAGCACCAGCAGCGCAATGGCCGCCAGCAGGAAGACAACGAGCTTGTTCTTCATGTGAGGTGATTCCCGGAAGCGTCAGGCGCGGTCGGCCACGCGCTCGCCCATGATCCCTTGCGGACGCACGGTGAGAACGAGGATGAGCACGATGAAGGCGAAGATGTCCTGGTATTGGCTGCCGAGCACGCCGCCGGTCAGCGTACCGATGTAGCCGGAGCCCAGAGCCTCGATGAGGCCCAGCAGCACCCCGCCCACCACTGCACCAGCCAGGTTGCCGATGCCGCCGAACACCGCGGCCGTGAAGGCCTTCAGGCCAGGCATGAAGCCCATGGTGTGCTGCACCGTGCCGTAGTTGGCCGCATACATCACACCGGCCAGCGCGGCCAGCGCGGCACCGATGATGAAGGTGGCGGAGATGACCATGTCAGGCCGCACGCCCATCAGCGCGGCAACTCGGGGGTTCTCGGCGGTGGCGCGCATCGCCCGGCCGAGCTTGGTCTTGTTCACCAGGTACATCAGCCCGGACAGGGTGACCACCGTCAAGCCCAGGATCAGCAACTGCGTGGTGTTGATCACCGCGCCGCCGATGAAGAACGGCTCGGAAGGCAGCAGGATCGGATATGGCTTGGTGCTCGGCTGCCAGATCATCATGGCGACGGTCTGCAGCAGCAGGCTCATGCCCATGGCGGTGATCAGCGGCGCGAGGCGCGGTGCGTTGCGCAACGGGCGGTAGGCGATCTTCTCGATCGAGAAGTTCAGGGCCGAGCAGATGATGATCGCGGCAATCAACGAAATCAGCAGCAGCAACCAGCCGGGAAGCCCGGCGCCTTGCAGCGCCATCACGACCATCCAACTGGAATAGGCCCCCACCATCAGCACTTCGCCGTGGGCGAAATTGATGAGGTTGATGATCCCGTAGACCATCGTGTAGCCCAGTGCCACGAGCGCATACATGCTGCCCAGCACCAGACCGTTGATGATCTGCTGCAACAGTATTTCCATCAGTGGGTCTCCGTGTGCCGCGCCGGGAAGTCGGCGGGCATTCCTTCTCGGGGGGTAGCAAGAAGTCGACCGATTTCTCTCGGGCCGGCTCCGGGCTGGGCGGAATTGTAGGCAGGGGGTCCCCGGACAAACGGGGGGAGATTCCCGCTGTCAGAGCGAACAATCAGCGGAACTGGCGGCGAATTACCGTGTGTTCTTCGCTTCGTCGTTTTTGCGCCGAAGATCTGACAGCCGCTCAGCGATGCGCTGCTCGAGCCCGCGCGGCGCGGGCTCGTAGAACGGCGGCGGTGCCACGCCTTCCGGAAGGTAGGACTCGCCCGCAGCGAACCCGTCCGGCTCGTCGTGCGCATAACGGTAGTCGCGGCCGTAACCCAGCCCCTTCATCAACCGCGTCGGTGCATTGCGCAGGTGCAAGGGCACCGGCCGCGTGCCATCGGCCTTGACGAAAGCGCGTGCCGCGTTCCACGCCTTGTAGACCGCGTTGGACTTCGGCGCGACCGCCAGGTAGACGACCGCCTGCGCCAGGGCCAGCTCGCCTTCGGGCGAGCCCAGCCGCTCGTACACGGCGGCGGCCTGGAGCGCCAGTTCCTGCCCGCGCGGATCGGCCAGGCCGATGTCTTCGCTGGCCATGCGGATGACGCGCCGGGCGACGTAGCGGGGATCGACGCCGCCGTCCAGCATGCGGGCAAGCCAGTACAAGGCCGCGTCGGGATCGGAGCCGCGCACCGACTTGTGCAGCGCGGAAATGGCGTCGTAGAACTGGTCGCCACCCTTGTCGTAGCGGCGCAGCATCTCGCCCAGCGCCTGCTCGAGCATCGTCTCGTCGATCGGCCCCTGCCGCTCGGGTCCGGCCAGCTGCACCAGGCTTTCGTAGGCATTCAGGAGGCGCCGGGCATCGCCGTCGGCATAGCCGATCAGGCGGTCGCGCGCTGCATCGGTCATCGGCGGCGCCTGCAGCGCGGCGCGGCCACGCTCGATCAGCTGCACCAGCTCGTCCGCCTCCAGCGACTTCAGCACGTGAACCGTCGCACGTGACAGCAGCGCGGAGTTCACCTCGAACGAAGGGTTCTCCGTCGTCGCACCGATGAAGGTGAACAGGCCGGACTCGACGTGCGGCAGAAAGGCGTCCTGCTGCGCCTTGTTGAAGCGATGCACTTCGTCGACGAAGACGATGGTGTGCCGCCCCTGCTGCCGCTGCAGCTTCGCCTGGTCCACGGCGTCACGGATGTCCTTCACGCCCGACAGCACCGCTGACAGCACGATGAGGTTCGCCCGCGCGGCACCAGCCACCAGGCGCGCCAGCGTGGTCTTGCCGACGCCAGGCGGGCCCCAGAGGATGATCGAGGGCAGGCGGCCGGTCTCGAAGGCGACGCGCAGGGGCTTGCCGGGGCCCAGCAGGTGCGCCTGGCCGATCACTTCATCGAGCGTGCGCGGCCGCAGGCGTTCGGCCAGGGGCGCGCCGGCCGGCACCGCGGGCGCCGCCTGCGCTGCCGCGGGGGGTGGCGGCTCATCCCCACCGAACAAGGACTCCTGGGCAGACATGCGCGGCATTGTGGCAGCGGACCCAAGGCGTGGACCGGCACGGATGCCAGGGTCAGGAAGCGCGCGAAAAGCAGCAGCAGCGCCGCGCTGTTCGGCCGATACGGTTCGCCGCGCGCGTTCCACACTTCGGGTCCAGCAGTCGCCCCCACACGAGGAACTTCGCCATGAGCACCACCGCTGCCGTCGACTCCACCGTGACCGCCGCCTCCGTACTCGCCGGCACCGGGCCCCAGGGCACGCCCCGGGAAGTGTTGTCGTTCAAGCTGGGCAACGAGGAATACGGCATCGACATCCTGAAGGTGCAGGAGATCCGCGGCTACGAACAGCCCACGCGCATCGCCAACACGCCCGCCTTCATGAAAGGCGTGGTCAACCTGCGCGGCGTCATCGTGCCGATCGTCGACATGCGCGTCCGCTTCGCGCTCGACGACGTGAAGTACGACGCCTTCACCGTCGTGATCATCCTCAACGTGATCGGGCGCACCGTCGGCATCGTGGTCGACTCGGTCAGCGACGTACTGGAGCTGCGCAGCGACCAGATCAAGTCGGCGCCTGAATTCAACGGCCAGATCGACTCGGCCTACATCACCGGGCTGGGCACCGTGAAGACCGGCGACACCGAACGCATGCTGATCCTGATGGACATCGAACAAATGCTCAGCAGCGCGGAAATGGGCCTGATGGACGTCGACGTCCACTGAGACCCGCGGCCCAGCAGGCAACCGGCACCACGCCGGCTACTGCTCGATGACGTCCGCGCCTTTCGGCACCACGAAGCGGAACCGGTCGTCGGCCAGCTTCGGGTTCGAGACCACGTCCTTGAACCGAAGCACCGAGCGCTGCCCGAACGCGTCGACGATTTCCAGGGCCGCCAGCGTCTTGCCGCTGAAGCCGACGCGCAGCGACTGCACCGTGTTGTCGTCCTTCTGCCGCGGCATGGCCTGCACCCACTCCAGTCCGTCGGCCGCTGGCTGAGCGGACAGCTCGAAGTCCTTCTCGATCGCGCCGCCCGCCAGCAGCGCCACCGGCGTGGCCCCCAGCGCCTGCGACATCGGCCGCACCGACACTTGGTTCAAGTCCGGATCGTGCAGCCACACCTTCTTGCCGTCCGAGACGATCAACTGCTCGAAAGGCTTGGTGTAGGCGAAGCGGAAGCGGTCCGGCCGCACGAACTCGAACTGCCCGCTCGAGGTCTTCTTCTTCGCGCCGTCAGGCGACGTGACGGTCTGAGTGAATTCAGCCCTGCCGCTGGTGGTCTCGCGCGAGAACGCGCGCAGCGTCTCCAGCGCATCGGCCCGCGCCGCACCGAAGGCCAGCAGGCAGGCCACGCCGATCAGGAAGGACTTCATTCGTCGCGCCGCGGCACCAGGAGGTCGCGGTTGCCGTTGGTTGCCATGGCGGATACGAGGCCCGACTTTTCCATTTGTTCCAGCAGCCGGGCGGCCCGGTTGTAACCGATGCGCAGGTGACGCTGCACCAGCGAGATGGAGGCCTTCTTGTTCTGCAGCACGATGGCCACCGCCTGGTCGTACATCGGGTCGGCCTCGCCGTCGCCGCCGCCACCGGCGCCGCCTGGGGCGCCGTCGATGTCGCCGTCCAGCGTGCCGCCCTCGAGGATGCCCTCGATGTAGTTCGGCTCGCCCTGCGACTTCAGGTACTCGACGACGCGATGCACCTCGTCGTCCGACACGAAGGCACCATGCACCCGCACCGGGAGGCCGGTGCCGGGCGCCAGGTACAGCATGTCGCCCTGCCCCAGCAGTGCCTCGGCGCCCATCTGGTCGAGGATGGTGCGCGAGTCGATCTTGCTCGATACCTGGAACGACAAGCGCGTCGGGATGTTGGCCTTGATGAGGCCGGTGATCACGTCCACGCTCGGCCGCTGCGTTGCCAGAACCAGATGGATGCCGGCGGCGCGCGCCTTCTGCGCCAGCCGCGCGATCAGCTCCTCGATCTTCTTGCCGACGACCATCATCAGGTCGGCCAGCTCGTCGATCACGACCACCACGAAGGGCAGGCGCTCCAGCGGTTCGGGCGATTCGGGGGTCAGGCTGAAGGGATTCGGGATCTTCTCGCCACGCTCCGTCGCCTCGGCGATCTTCTTGTTGTAGCCAGCCAGGTTGCGCACGCCCAACTTGCTCATCAGCTTGTAGCGCCGCTCCATCTCGCCAACGCACCAGTTCAACGCGTTGGCGGCCTGCTTCATGTCGGTGACCACCGGGCACAGCAGGTGCGGAATGCCCTCGTAGACGCTCATCTCGAGCATCTTGGGATCGATCAGGATCAGGCGGACGTCGCGGGCCTCGGCCTTGTACAAGAGGCTCAGGATCATCGCGTTGATGCCCACCGACTTGCCCGAGCCGGTGGTACCCGCCACCAGGCAGTGCGGCATCTTCGCCAGGTCAGCCACCACCGGGGCGCCGACGATGTCCTTGCCAAGCCCCATGGTCAGCTGCGAAGCCGCATCGGCATAGACCTGCGAGCCGAGGATCTCGGCCAGGCGAATGGTCTGGCGCTTGGCATTCGGCAGCTCCAAGGCCATCGTCGTCTTGCCGGGAATGGTCTCGACGACGCGGATGCTGACCAGCGACAGCGAGCGCGCCAGGTCCTTGGCCAGATTGACCACCTGCGAGCCCTTGACGCCGGTGGCCGGCTCGATCTCGTAGCGCGTGATCACCGGGCCGGGCGAGGCCGCGACCACGCGCACCTCGACGCCGAAGTCGCGCAGCTTCTTCTCGATCAGCCGCGAGGTCATCTCCAGCGACTCCGGCGTCACCGACTCCACCCGGCCCGAAGGCGCGGCATCCAGCAGGTCGACCTGCGGCAGCTTGGTGTCGGACAGCTCGACGAACAGCGGCTTCTGCCGCTCCTTCGCGACCCGGGTGGACTTGGGCACCTCGACGATGGTGGGCTCGATGACGATCGGCACGTGGTCCTCGACCTCCGTGCGCTCGACCTCGATCACCGCCTCGCGCTCCTTCACGGCGCGCGCGCCGATGCGCTTGTCCTCTTGTTGCTCGCGGGCCACCGTTCGGCGCTCACCGATGCCTTCGATCCAGGCACCGAGGCTGTCGGCCACCTGGGTCCACGAGAAGCGGAATGCGAGCGACAAACCCAGCACCAGCACGGCGATCCACAGCACGCCCGAACCGGCGAAGCCCAGCCACTTCATCGAAACGCCGCCCACCAGCGTGCCGAGCACGCCGCCGGACTGGCCACCGGGCAGGGCCATGTCGAAGCGGTACAGGCGCGTCCACTCCAGGGCACAGCTCGCGAGCATCAGCAGGCCCAGCCCGCACCAGAATACCCAGCGCGGAGGCAGCGCAGGGTCGAGTGGCGCGCCGCGCAGCCAGCGGGCCAAGCCGGCCAGCCAGCCACGCAGGCTCACCAGCATCAACCACCAGGACGAGTAGCCAAAGAGGAAGAGCGCGAGATCGGAGATCCAGGCCCCCAGCAGGCCGGCCCGGTTGGCGATCAAGTCACCCTGACCGGAGGTGGAAAAACCGGGATCGGCCGCATCGTGGGTCACCAGGGCCAACAGGGCCAGCAGCCACAGCACCGCAGCGATGATCAGGCCGAACTGGCGGGGCCAGCGCATCGCGCCGCTGGCGCTGGGCGCGCTCGCCGCCGTGCGGCCGGCACGCCCGGCCGGCGCGCCTTCGGCGCGCAGGGAACCGAGGGGAAAGGTCATCGCGGGATTGTGGCGCAGCCCTGCGCTGCGGCCACCCATGCGACGCCTGCTTACTCGGGCTGGGTGCTGCGCTCCTTGATGACCACGGACCCGTTGTCCTGCGTCTCGATGACACCGCGCTCCTCGAGGTCCTTCATCACGCGGCTGACCATCTCGCGGGAGGCACCGACGACCTTGGCCATGTCCTGACGCGAGACCTTGCCGCGGATCATCTTCACGCCGTTGACGTCCTCCGCCATCTCCAGCAACGTGCGAGCGACGCGGCCATAGACGTCCAGCAACGCCAGCGACTCGATCTGCCGATCGGCGTGGCGCAGGCGCCGCACGAGGCCGCGCAGGATGGCGTACGACAGCGTCGAGTTCTCGGGCAGGCAGCGTGCGAAGTCGGCGCGGCCGAGGATCAGCATGTCGGTCTGGATCTCGCAGCGCACCGTGGCGGAGTGAGCCTCGTTGTCGATCAGGCTCATCTCGCCCACGTAGTCCCCCGACTCGAGCACTGCCAGGATGACCTCACGGCCGCGTGAATCGGACGTCAGCACCCGCGCGCGACCGTTGAGCAGGATGAACAGCGCATTGCTCTTGCGCCCTTGCTCGACCACCAGTTCCCCACGACGGAAGCGGCGCTTGACCACGCTGTCCGCGATCCCCTGAGCCTGCTCATTGGTGAGCATGGAAAACAGCGGCACACGGCGAATCAGGTCAAGATTCGTCAGCATCGACATCGTGAGATCCCCTTCCGAGCACGGTTTGTGCGGCCTGCCGGATCACCGGCGAACGCCGAGCGGCACGGTGCCGCTTATGTGAACAATTTGGCTATTGTGCCGATTGAAGGCCCGCGCGGCATAGCGATCGACCCCCATGTGACAATTCGCGACCTTGCGGCCCCTCGGTCGCGCGCGTCCACCCACCTTCATCCTCATGAGCACGACCCACACGCACGCCCGGGTGCTGATCCTCGGATCCGGTCCCGCAGGCTACTCCGCAGCGATCTACGCCGCGCGCGCCAACCTGAAGCCGGTGCTGGTGACCGGCATCGCGCAAGGCGGCCAGTTGATGACCACCACCGACGTCGACAACTGGCCCGCCGACGTGATGGGGGTGCAGGGCCCCGAGCTGATGCAGCGCTTCCAGCAGCACGCCGAGCGGTTCAACACCCAGATCGTCTTCGACCACATCAACGAGGTCGACTTCACCCAGCGCCCCTTCCGCCTGAAAGGCGACAGCGGCGACTACACCTGCGACACGCTGATCATCGCCACCGGAGCCAGTGCCAAGTACCTCGGCCTCCCTTCCGAGCAAGCCTTCATGGGCCGCGGCGTGAGCGGCTGCGCCACCTGCGACGGCTTCTTCTACAAAGGTGAGACGGTGGCCGTCGTCGGCGGCGGCAATACCGCGGTCGAAGAAGCGCTCTACCTGTCCAACATCGCGGCCAGGGTGCACCTGGTCCATCGCCGCGACAAGTTCCGCGCCGAAGCCATCCTCGTCGACAAGCTCAACGAGAAGGTCGCCGCTGGCAAGATGGTGCTGGAGTTGCACGAGACGCTGGACGAGGTGCTCGGCGATTCCTCCGGCGTCACCGGAGTGCGGTTGAAGCACACTCGGACCGGCGCCACGCGTGAACTCGCGGTCAAGGGCTGCTTCATCGCGATCGGCCATCAGCCCAACACCGACATCTTCAAGGGGCAGCTGGACATGAAGGACGGCTACATCGTCACGCGTTCCGGCCTGAACGGCTTCGCGACGATGACCAGCGTACCCGGCGTGTTCGCCGCCGGCGACGTGCAGGACCATGTGTACCGCCAGGCCATCACTTCGGCCGGCACGGGCTGCATGGCGGCGCTCGACGCGCAGCGATTCCTGGAACAACAGGCCTGAACGTTCCGGGCGCCGGCGAAAGCTGGCTATAATCGCGGTCTTTGCCGAAAGTGGCGCCAGCATGAAATGGCCGGCGCCGAACCTTCCGAGTAATCGAGGGGCAGCCACCAGGCGGCATGGAACACCGGGCATCGATCCACCGATCAGCCCGCCCCATCGTCCCCCTGCTCTGGCTGCCGTGCCTGCAACAGTCAAAGAGTCTGGAGAAGCGTCATGGCACGCGTCTGTCAAGTCACGGGCAAGGGCCCGATGGTGGGAAACAACGTCTCCCACGCCAACAACAAGACCAAGCGGCGCTGGCTGCCGAATCTGCAGTACCGCCGCTTCTGGGTCGAGAGCGAGAACCGCTGGGTTCGCCTGCGCATCAGCAGCGCCGCCCTCCGCCTGATCGACAAGGTCGGCATCGACACCGTGGTTGCCGATCTGCGCGCCAAGGGCCAACTCTGATCCGACTCGAATACCTACGCTAGGAGCACACCATGGCAGCCAAAGGCGGACGCGAAAAGATCAAGCTGGAATCCACTGCGGGTACCGGCCACTTCTACACCACCAGCAAGAACAAGAAGACCACGCCTGAAAAGCTGGAATTCATGAAGTTCGATCCCAAGGCACGCAAGCACGTGGCCTACAAGGAAGTGAAGCTGAAGTAAGCGGCTCCGCCGGATACTTCGCTCCATGAAGCCCGCCCACTGAGGCGGGCTTTTTCATGGGCGCTCGATGCGCCCGGGAAGCGCGAGATCTCACCCCTCTCTCGCTCATGTGGGCCACCACGAAGCCGGCCCAGCACCAGCGCCCCAGCTGCAGCCGATGAACCGGATCGGCGCACCACCATGACGGGCGCGGCACCATGAAAAACGGACCCCGGAGGGTCCGTCTTCATACGTCTTCATTCTTCACGCCGCGCCGGCGGGCCCATCGGCCCGGCCGGCCAGTGCACTTCATCACGCCGCACGCGCAGCCCTCAGCTTCAGCGAGAACTCCTCCAACGCCACGATGCCGCTGCTCTCGGCCTTCTTGCACCAGGCCTGCAGATCGACCACCAGTTGCTCCGCCGAAACGTTCGTCCGGGTCCACAGCTGCCGCAGCTCTTCACGCATCGCCACCAGCTTGGCCAGGCGCGGGCTGTCCTTCACGGCACTGGCAAGTTGGGGCCGGACGTTCTCGGGAATCTTCTCGTCGTCGCGATGCAGCCAGCGCTTGGCAAGCTTCAGGTTCGCGAAGCGCCCGTCGCTGCGCAAGCCCTGCTCCTTCAGGTGGCGCAACTCATGGCCACAAGCGCTGCGCAGTTCCTTCCCGTACTTGGCCATCACCTCGTACCGGTTGGCAATGATGGCCTCCAGCGTCTTGGCATCGGCCTGTGGCTTGATCGGACCCAGCTTCAGCTGCGGCGCCGTTTTCCGCACCTTGGCCAGCCCCAGCAGCTCGAGGGCGCGGATGTAGCCCCAGGCAATGTCGAACTCGAAAGGCTTGACCGAGAACTTGGCCGAGGTCGGGAAGGTGTGGTGGTTGTTGTGCAGCTCCTCGCCGCCGATCAGGATGCCCCACGGGGACACGTTGGTTGATGCATCCGCCACGTCGAAATTGCGGTAGCCCCAGTAGTGCCCGACGCCGTTGATCACACCCGTGGCCCACACGGGAATCCAGGCCATCTGGATCGCCCATACCGTGGCACCGATCGCGCCGAAAAGGGCGAGGTCCAGGATCAGCAACAGGCCCACGCCTTGCCATGTGAAGCGCGAGTAAACGTTGCGCTCCATCCAGTCGTCCGGCGTGCCATGGCCGAACTTGACGATGGTTTCCTTGTTCTTCGCCTCTGCCCGGTAAAGCTCGACACCCGTCAGCAGAAGTGCCTTCAGTCCACGGGTCTGGGGGCTGTGCGGGTCCTCTTCGGTCTCGCACTTCGCGTGGTGCTTGCGGTGGATGGCCACGAATTCCTTCGTCACCATCCCGGTGCCGATCCAGAGCCAGAAGCGGAAGAAGTGCGAGGGGATGGCATGCAGCTCGAGCGCGCGGTGCGATTGCGCCCGGTGCAGGAAGATGGTGACGGCCGAGATGGTGATGTGCGTCGTCACCAGGGTGAACAAGAGGATCTGCCACCAAGTGACCCCCGCCCAGAGCCCGTTCGCCAGCCAGCTCACGAGGCCTTCCCACAACGTCGTCATCACACTCATTCGTTCAGCCTTGCCCCCGACGATCCGGGGGATCGCGCATTGTAGGCACTGGCCCGCGCCTTGCATGCGCTGAAAGTGCGCAACAAGAAGACGCCAGTCCCGTGGACCGAAGCAGCCGAAGGCCTGTGCCGTACGTTCCGCGGCTCGTGCCGCTACTGCCGGCGCTCCCAGACCGCGGCGAAGAAGCCGTCGGTTCCGTGGCGATGCGGCCACAGGCGCAGGTGGCCGCCGTCAGTCAACGCCGCCGGATCGGCAACATGCGCTGCGCCGAGCAGCGTCCCGGCATCCTGGGGCAGGAAATCCGGGTGCGCCTCGCTGAACGCGGCGGCCACTTGCTCGTTTTCATCCTCGAGCAGGCTGCAGGTCGCATAGACCAGCCGGCCCCCCGGCTTCAGCAGACGCGCGGCGCTGTCCAGGATGGACAGCTGCTTGGCCTTCAGCTCGGCCACGGCCTTGGGCGACTGGCGCCACTTGAGGTCCGGGTTGCGGCGCAAGGTGCCCATGCCCGAACAAGGGGCATCGACCAGCACACGGTCGATCTTGCCCGCCAGCCGCTTGATGCGGTCATCGCGCTCGTGCGCGATCTGCGCCGGGTGCACGTTCGACAAGCCGCTGCGCTTCAGGCGTGGTTTCAGCGCTTCGAGCCGATGCCCCGATACATCGAAGGCATACAGGCGGCCGGTGCTGCGCATCGCTGCCCCGATAGCCAACGTCTTGCCCCCCGCGCCGGCACAGAAGTCCACCACCATCTCGCCGCGCTTCGGATCCAGCAGCGCGGCAAGGAGCTGGCTGCCTTCATCCTGCACCTCGACACCACCGCCGATGTAAATGGGAAGCTTGTTCAGCGCCGGTTTCCCATGAACACGCAGGCCCCAGGGCGAATGCGGCGTCGGCACCGATTCAATGCCGGCTTCCGCAAGCGATTGCTGCGCCTGCTCTCGCTTGAGCTTCAGTGTATTGACGCGCAGGTCCAGCGGCGCCACTTCATCGAGCGATCGCACGAGCTGCCAGAAATCCTCGTCGCCCAGACGGGTGCGCAGCGCCCCGGCCAGCCAGTCGGGGAGGTTGTGGCGCAGCTTGTCCGAGAAACTCAAGCGATCAATCGCATTCACCTGCTGCCGCCACTGCTGCTCGGCGGGGCCGAGAGCCCCCCGCAGCAGGCTGTCCGACCCCTGCCACGCCAGGATCGCCAGGCGCCGTTCGAGGGCACCATGGCCGCTTTGCGCCAAGTGAAGGTACAGCGGGCGGCGCCGCAGAACCGCGTAAGCGGTCTCTGCCAGCGCGTGGCGCTCACGGGCGCCAAGCGCCTTGTGCTTGCGGAAGAAGGCAGAGACCACGCCGTCGGCTGGTGCGTCGAGCTTCAGCACGGCACGCAGCAGTTCGGTGGCGAGGTCGAGCAATGCGTTCGGATGCATGGAGAAGCGCCCTTCAGCCGACCAGCAACTGCGACAGTCCGTCGCAATGCCGCACCCGCCCGTCCTGGCTGATCAGATGGCCCTCGACGAACCAGCGGACCGATTGCGGATAGATCACATGCTCCGTCGCCAGCACGCGACTGGCCAGAGCGGCTTCGTCGTCGCCGGGCCGCACGGCAACGACCGACTGCATCACGATCGGCCCATGGTCGAGCTGCGCGGTCACGAAGTGCACCGTGGCGCCTGCCACCTTGCAGCCCGCCTCAAGGGCCGCCCGGTGCGTGTGCAGGCCGGGGAATGCCGGCAGCAAGGAGGGGTGGATGTTGAGCAGGCGACCGGCGTAGTGCTCGACGAACCCGGCCCCCAGCACGCGCATGAAGCCTGCGAGCACGACCAGGTCGGGCGCATGTGCGTCGATCGCGGCGGCGAGCGCCGTGTCGAAATCGCTGCGCAGAGCGTACTGCTTGTGGTCGACGACAGCGGTGGCGATGCCGTGCGCCTGTGCGAACTCGAGGCCCTTGGCCTGCGGCCGGTTCGAGATCACCGCCACCACCTGCGCCGGCCAGCCTTCGGCGGCGCAGCGCTGCACGATCGCCTCCATGTTGGAACCGCGGCCGGAAATCAGAATGACGATGCGCTTCATGAGGGGCGGCAGTGTACGTCTGCGAGAATCCGCGACCTGCCATCCTCTCCGACCGCCATGCGACCCCGCGTACTTTCCGGCATGCGCCCGACCGGCGCGCTGCACCTCGGCCACTACCACGGTGCCCTGAAGAACTGGGTGCGCCTGCAGCAGGACTACGACTGCTTCTACTTCGTCGCCGACTGGCACGCGCTCACCACGCACTACGAGGACCGCGAGGTCATCGAGCGCAACGTGTACGACATGGTGATCGACTGGATCGCAGCCGGCCTCGATCCCGAGAAGTCCACCCTCTTCATCCAGAGCCGCCTGCCCGAGCATGCGGAGCTGTTCACGCTGCTGGCCATGGGCACCCCCCTCGGCTGGCTGGAGCGGGTGCCGACCTACAAGGACCAGATGGAGAAGCTGAAGGACCGCGATCTCGCGACCTACGGCTTCCTGGGCTACCCGCTGCTGCAAGCGGCCGACATCCTGATCTACAAGGCCACCTACGTGCCTGTGGGTGAGGACCAGGCCTCCCACGTCGAGCTGACGCGCGAGGTCGCGCGGCGCTTCAACCACCTCTACGGCCGCGGCGTGCACTTCGAGGCACAAATCGCTGCGGCGCTCGCCAAGCTCGGCAAGGACGACGCGCGCTACTTCGAGAAGCAGCGCAAGGAGTTCGGCGAAAAGGGCACCCCGGAAGCGCTGGCCAAGGGGGAGGCCGTCGTGCGCCGAGCCGCCGAGGCGCTGGGCGAAGACGGTATCGAACTGCTGCTCGGCCACCTGAAGGGCAGCGGACGCTCGGTGCTCACCGAGCCGCAGGCGTTGCACACCGAGGTCACCAAGCTGCCCGGCCTCGACGGCGCCAAGATGAGCAAGAGCTACGGCAACACCATCGCGATGCGCGAGGAGCCGGCGCAGGTCGAGCAGAAGATCAAGCGCATGCCGACCGACCCTCAGCGCGTACGCCGGACCGACGCCGGCGATCCGGAACGCTGTCCGGTGTGGCAGTTCCACCAGGTCTATTCCGACAAGCCCACCCAGGAGTGGGTGGTCAAGGGCTGCACCAGCGCCGGCATCGGCTGCCTGGAATGCAAGCAGCCCGTCATCGACGCTGTGCTGAAGGAGCAGCAGCCCTGGCGCGAACGCGCCGAGGCCTACCTGTCCAACCCGAAGCAGGTGCACTGGATCGTCGAGATGGGCACCGAGCGCGCCCGCACCGTGGCGCGGCAGACGATGCGGGACGTGCGCGAGGCGATCGGCCTCAACTACTGATCGCCGGACCTGTGGCGTGGCCGCTCACTGTTGCGGCGCGCGCTCGAGGTTGAAGAAGCCGGATTCAACGCCGGCATAGGTCTCGACGCGATTGCGGCCGGCATGCTTCGCCTCGTACAGCGCGCGGTCGGCGCGGCCATACAGGCGATCACCGGAGATCGCCATGTCCGGCAAGGCCACGGCCACGCCGGCGGAGACCGTGATGTGCACGACATTGCCGCGGCCGTCCCTCACCTGCATGGCCTCAACCGCGCGCCGGATCTGCTCCAGCAAGCGGCGGGCGCCCGCAGCATCGGTTCCGGGCAGCACCAAGCCAAACTCCTCGCCGCCGGTGCGCCCGAAGACGTCCGACGCCCTCAGCCGTTCGCGGACCGTGCGGGCGAAAGCACGCAGTACCTCGTCGCCTGTCCGGTGCCCGTGCTGGTCGTTCACCAGCTTGAAATGATCCAGGTCGAGCAGCACGAAGCTCAGCGGCTGGCGTTCGCGCCGGCCGCGCTCAAGTTCGTGGCTGAGCATTGCGTCGATCGTGCTGCGATTCAGGCAGCCGGTCAGGCCGTCGTGCGTCGCGAGACGCTCCATCTGGTGGGCGACACGCTCGAACACCGCAAGGACGAACGCGAAGCCGGCGCCCATGACGCACAAGAAGGACATCAGAAAGGTCAGGCCCTGGCCCAGGCTCGCCTGCATGAGGTCGGTGTAGTCCGCGGGATGCGTCCAGGCGTGCACCGCGCGTACCGATAGCGACAGCGCGGCCAGCATCATCGCGACTGCGACCGTCCGCAGCGAGCGCTCGGCATGCCATCCATGGCGGATGATCACCGTAACCCCCGGCAGCAGCAGCACGGCGAACAGGCCCGACAAGACTGCCGTGCGCTGGTGCAAGGGCCACGGCAGCATGGCCACGATAGCCGCCAGCGAGCCCAGCAGGGCTCCCACCACCCAACGCGGTAGTGGAGCGTCGCGCAGCAGTCGATGCAGGGAGAGTGTGTAGAGCGTGATGCCGGCGCAGATCAGCCCGTTGCCGACGAGCACAGACAACCAGAGCGGCAGTACCAGGCGCGCGGCAAGCATCGCGAAGCCCGCAAAGAATGCCCAGCAACCGAGCGTCCAGGTGCGCAGCTCCGCACGATTGTTCAGCCCGCGCTGGGAGACGCTCAGCTCGAGCGTCAGCAGCAAGAAGCCCAGCAGCAGCGCGAGCATCAAGGTCGGGATGTGCAAGGTCATGGGCGGCGCGGTGGGCGCCGCGAGTATGCCGCCACCCCCGACACCTGCTGGATACCACGCCCCCTGGACGGGGGAAAGCACGGCCACCCCCGCCGCCCTGAGGTCATGGCATCAGGCGGAGCGTTTCGCGCGCATCCGGATGTCGGCGTGGCGGCCGCGCGCCTTCCATTGCGCCAGCTGTTCCCGGCGCTCCAGCGCCGTGAGCTTGTCCCGGCTAGCCTCCCGCTGCAGCTTCTGGAAGTTGCGCAGCCGCTCCGGGGCAACCGCATCCCGCACGGCGCAGCCGGGCTCCGCTTGGTGTCGGCAATCGCGAAAGCGGCACCGCGCTGCCCACTGCGCGACATCGCCGAACACCGCGTCCAGTTCGGTGACCTCGCCGACGTCGAGTCGCAGCGCCCTCAGCCCCGGGGTGTCGATGATGCAGGCGCCTTCCGGCGTTTGATGCAGGGTGCGTACCGTGGTCGTGTGACGGCCGCGATCGTCGCCGCGCCGCACCGGCCCCGTGTCCTGGCGGGACATGCGGACCAGCGTGTTGGTGAGCGTGCTCTTGCCGGCGCCGCTGGATCCCAGCAGCACGAGAGTCCGGCCTGGCGACAGCCAGGGGGACAGCGCGCCGACGGTGTTCGGCGCGCGTGCGTCGACGACGACCACGGCCATGCCGGGCGGCATCAGCTCGGCGGCCTGGGGGGCGCGGCGCGCCGCTTGCACAGGGTCCACCAGGTCCACCTTGGTCAGGACCAGCGTCGCTTCCACATCCGCAAGCCGCACCAGTGCCAGATAGCGTTCGAGGCGCCGCAGGTTGAAGTCATGGTCGAGGCCCATGACGATCAATGCCATGTCGACGTTGCTGACCAGCACTTGCCGGCGCGGACTGCCGCGCCCGTCATTCACCCGGCGAGCCAGACGCGTGACCGGCGTGAGGCGGGCGACGGCACGCCAGCCCAGCGGCGGATCGGGAACCGCGGCCACCCAATCGCCGACGGCGACCGACTCATCATCAGCCGCCAGCTCATGCACCAGCGCCGCCGCCAGGCGGGCGCGGTGTTCGCACAAGCCATCGTGCAGCATCAGGTGCTCGCGCTGCAGTTCGGTGACGCGCATCAGCCGCGCCCCCGGTGGTAGGTCCAGCCCCTGCCATTGCTGCTCTTGAGGGCCACGCAGCCCGATGCGGCGCAGTCCCTCGACTTCCAGAGAGTTCAACATCTTCGGATCAATCCATTCGATCGACATCGACTCGCCGCCGGCATGCAGCGGCGTCACGAAACCATCCGGCCGCGAAGGCGGCGGGGGGTACGCAGAGGTCGGCGGGCGGCGCGGGCCGCAGCGATCGAATGGAGCGTCCCGAAGACGCTCCGCAGCCATCAGGGTGATGGCGGGCCCGTCAGCGGCGACGGGCGGGACGAACGTGTCGTCGAAGAGCTGGCGTGCGGGCTCAGCGCGCGTAGGCCGACCGAGGGGCAAGGTCCATGGCAGTCATCGTCGGCCTCCTCGGTCAAGGTGAAAGCGGCGCAGTGTCGTGCCGACCACTTGCCGCGTCAAACGGCAATACCTCACGCGAATGAAGGGATTTCAGGGTTTACCCGTAGCCGCGGCTAAGTACTAACCCTATACTGCACCGCAACACGACACCAAACCGGTTTCGTGTCATTCGATTGGAGTCACAAATGTCCACCGCTTCGATGACCTTCGGCCGCACCACCCGCCTGGCGGCCCCCCGTGGTTCGGTCTGGTTCGCGAATGCTGCCGCCGGCCTCATCAATCTCCTGCGCAAGATCGACCAGTGGCAACTGGCCCGCGCGAAGCAGGAGCCGCAGAACGCCGAGGAAGTGCTGGAGTGGGCGCGCCACGTCGAGTCGTCCGATCCCGGCTTTGCCGCCGACCTGCGCGCTGCGGTCTACCGCTCGCAAAGCCGCGACAACTGATAGAGCCGTGTCGCTTGCGCGACACGCCGACTTCGGCAGCCCCTCACGACGGCCCGTGTAACGGCCGATAACATCCTGTTGGCGCCCGACCCCCGCGAACCATGCGGCGATCGGGCGCGTTGCCACCAGGATGTTGCAGATGGACAGAACGCTCGCCCCGGCCTACGACCGGACCTCTACCTCACGACGAGCGTTTGCCGTGCAGTTGCTCGGCATCGGCGCGCTGGGCGGCGGCTGTGCGACGCGCGCGCCGGTTGACGCTGGACAACCCGAAGCGCCTGACGTCATTGCGCCCTTCTCGACCGCCGTGCCCGGCACGCAGGAGCCCCGCGGCTGGCAACCCTACGTGCTGCGGCGCGACCGCGCCGCCACCCGCTACACCGTCGTCCGCGACCGCGACCGCGCGGTCTTGCACGCCCGGGCGGACGCGGCGGCCACCGGCCTGCGCTGCCCGGTACGCATCGATCCTTCCGCCCGCCCGCGATTGCAGTTCAGCTGGCGGGTGTCGGCCATGCCCGAACAAACCAGCGTCGACACGCCAGAGCAGGACGACGCCCCCGTGCGTGTGATCGTCGCGTTCGACGGCGATCCAGCCCGGCTGTCGCTGCGCGATCGGCTGATCTTCGACCAGGTCGAGCTCTTCACCGGCCAGCGCCTGCCCTTCGCGACCCTGATGTACGTCTGGTGCGCCAAGCTGCCGCCGGAGACGGTGGTGCGCAACCACCGCACCTCGCGCATTCACTACCTGACCGTCGAAAGTGGCCATCGGCGCCTGGGCCAGTGGCTGCACTACGAACGCGACGTGGTCGCCGACTACAAGCGGATCTACGGTGAGGCGCCCGGCCTCATCAGCAGCGTCGGCGTCCTGACGGACAGCGACGCGATGAAGCACGACCAACAGGCCTGGTACGGCGACATCACGCTGCGCGCCGCCAGCGCCTCCTGAGCGGCGTCAAGGCCGCGGCAGCACCACCGTCGCTTCCAGCCCCGGGGCGGCGTTGCGCAGCAGCAGGCTGCCGCCGTGCGACTGCGCGACCAGCCGGCACAGGTACAGGCCAAGGCCCACCCCTCCGCTGCCCCGGCTGCGGGCCGCGTCCGGACGGTAGAAAGGCTGCGCCAGCCGCTGCAGGTCCTCCGGCGGCACACCCGGGCCGTGATCGCGAACCGCCAGCAGCACACGATCACCGTCGAGCCGGGTGCTGAGGACCACGGGATCGTCGCCCGCATGGTGGCGCAGCGCGTTGTCCAGCAGGTTGCGGGCCAGCATCTGGACCCGCGCACGGTCCAGCGGCATCGGGGGCAGCGAGGGCTCCAGCGTAAGTTCTATTCCCTGCCCGTCGAACTGCTGCGCCACCAGGTCGCGCACCAGCTGGTTGAGGTCCGTCAGCTCAGTCTGCAGCGCGGCCGCGCCACCTGCCAGCCGCTCGCTTTCCAGCAGATCGCTGACCAGGTCGCGCATCAGGCCCAGGTCGCGCAACAGCGCATCGCGCGAGTCGCCCTCGGCCACCAGTTCGGCATTGAGCCGCGCCCGTGTCAGCGGCGAGCGCAGCTCGTGGCTGATCGCCAGCAGCAGGCCGCGCTGCCCTTCCAGCAGCCGCTGCAGGCCGCTGGCCATCGCATTGACCTGTGCTGCCAGGTCGCCCAGTTCATCATGGCGGCGCAGCGGGATCGGGGTGCTGAAGTCGCCGTCGCCATAGCGCAGCGCACCGGCGCGGATGTCGTCCAGCGGCCGGAACAAGTGGCGCACATAGGCATAGGCCAGCCACAACAAGACCAGCATGCCCGCGAGAGTCAGCCAGCCGACGACGCGCGGCCGGTCGTCGGTGTGCCAGTTGCCCATGCCGAAGCGGATCTGGTGGCCGTCGGCCGTGGTGCGCACCAGCAGCGCCGAGCCGGGAGGCTGCTTGAACGGCTTGCGGTCCGGGTGCGAGGCCCAGTTGACCGCTGGCCCCTCGATACGCACGGAGATGGGCAGGCGCTGCACGACGGCCTGTGCGCGCGCGATGTCGGGCGGTGTGCCGATCTCCGCCGCCAGGCGGTCGACGTAATCGCGCAGCAAAGGCTGCACGAGGTCGCGCCAGCCGCTGCTGAAGGCCTGGCGCGTCCCCAGCACGAAGACCGCCGCGGTACAGACCGCCAGCAGCACGAAGAGGGTGACGAGCCGCCATTTCAGCGAATGGCGGAAGCGCCGCCGCCAGCCGCGGGGCTGCGGGCGCTCGCAGCGCCAGTGCTTCACGGCCGAGTCCTAGGCCGCACGGGCGAGCGCGAAGGTATAGCCGGCATTGCGCAGGGTCTTGATGCAGGCCAGCGGCTCCAGCTTGCGGCGCAGGCGGCTGACGAGGATGTCGACCGCGCGGGTGTACAGATCCGCGTCGCGGCCGCGCAGGCGGTTGAGGATCTCGTCGCGGTGCCAGACCTTGTTGGGCTCGCGCGCCAGCAGCAACAGCAGTTCGAACTCGGTGCCCGTCAGCTCGACCGGCGCGCCCTGGCGCCGCACCTGGCGCCGCTCGGTGTCGATGTCCAGCCCCTCGAAGCGCAGCAGCGGCGACGATGGCGGCGGCGCAGCCGGCGCCTGCACGCGCCGCCGCAGTACGGTCTGCAGGCGGGCGGCCAGTTCGCGCGGCTCGAAGGGCTTGGGCAGGTAGTCGTCGGCCCCCAGCTCCAGGCCGACGACGCGGTCGGTCACGTCGCCGCGTGCCGTCAGCATCAGCACCGGGATGTCGCTGTCGCGCCGGATCTGGCGGCACACCGCGAAGCCGTCCATCTCCGGCAGCATGACGTCGAGGATCACCGCATCGACGCCACCTTCGGCGAGCCGGGCAAAGCCTTCGCTCGGGCGGTGGGCCGCGACCAGCTCGAAATCAAAACGCCTCAAGTAAGCGGCCAGGGGCGGCGCGAGGTGCTCGTCGTCGTCGATCAGCAGGATGCGGTGCATGCCAGGGTCAGTACCGCCCCGGCCGCCCCGAAGGTCCCTGCAACCCGGTCAGGGGGCAGCGACCAGCGGCGGCCCGGAGGCGCCATGTGTCAGATCCAGCGCCGCACATCGGCGGCGTAGTCACTGTACCAACCGCCGAAGCGGCGGCGCAGCATCGCTTCCTCGCAGGGCACGTGCAATCGAGCGACGACGAGCCAGAAGACGCCGGAGGCCAGCAACAGCAGCGGCGAGCCCAGCGCGACTGCGGCACCGGCGATGGCGACCGTCGTACCCAGGTACATCGGGTGGCGGCCGAAGCGGTAAGGGCCAGTGTCGACGAACACGCGCGGCTCGGCGCGCAATGCCACCGGCGTGCCGGCGCGACGCAGCGCCCACGCGGCCCACGCGGTCCAGCCGACGCCGAGCAGCGCCAGCACCAAGCCCAGCACGAGCGCACGGCCCAGGGGCGCTTCGGTGCCCCACAGCGCCGCGTGCGCGCCCAGCGAAGCCGCCACCAGGGTCTGAGCCACCCAGGGCGGCCGCAGGCGGACGCCCGGCGGCAGTGCCGGCCGCGCCTCAACCGCGCCAGAAGTGCCGGTGGCCATGGCCGCGCTGCAGGAAGTCACGCACCTTCTGCTGCTGCTCGGGACGCAGCGCATCGTAGAAGTCGCCGAAAGCGGCAATCACCGCGGGCGAGCCTTCCCGCACGGCACCGGTCTTCTGCTCGACGAGCGCCTGGGCCTTGGCACGGTCGAACTGCGCGCCGGCGATCAGGCCCTGCGCGGCGTCACGCGGGGACTGGCCGCTGCCGCGCAAGGCCATGCGCTGGGTCTTCACGGCATCGGCCAGCGCGTTGAGCTTGGCCTGCTGGGCCGTGTCCAGCTCCAGCTCGCGGGTGGCCTTGCCGATCACGCGTTCGCGGATCTTGGCTTCGTCGGCCTCGCTCATCTGCCAGCCACCGGGGTGGCGGTGATGGCCGCAGGCGGCCAGGCCGCCCACCAGGATGGTGGCGCCGAAAACGCCGATCAGGGTTCGCTTGATCCAGGGTCGCATCGCAAGCCTCGTCGAGGGTGGTTGGGATGGGTGCCATCGTCCCAAGACGGACGCGTGCGGTCCTTTCGCCGCGGTTTCGCCGCGTATCGTTTCTTTTCATCGCTATCCTCAGCCGAATGCCGATGCCACTGCTGGTCCACGCCGACGACGCGCTGATCGCCGCCGACAAGCCGGCGGACCTGCTGTCCGTTCCCGGCCGCGGGCCGGAGAACGCCGACTGCCTGTCCACCCGCCTGCAGGCGGTCTACCCGGACGCGTTGATCGTGCATCGCCTGGACATGGCGACCTCGGGCCTCATCGTCTTTGGCCGAGGCTCCGCCGCCCAGCGCACGCTCAGCATCGCCTTCGCCGAGCGGCGCGTCGCCAAGACCTACGTCGCGATCGTCGACGGGCTGATGCCGGAGGACGCCGGCGAGATCGACCTGCCGCTGATCGCCGACTGGCCGAACCGGCCAAGACAGATGGTGGACACGCAGCGCGGCAAGCCCTCGCGGACCCGCTGGCGTGTGCTGGACCGGGATCCCGAGCGGGGCCGCACCCGGGTCGGACTCGAGCCCGTCACCGGCCGCTCGCACCAGCTGCGCGTGCACCTGCAGGCGATCGGCCATCCGATCCTGGGCGACACGCTGTACGCCCCGCCCGGCATCGCCACCGCATCGCCACGCCTGCTGCTGCATGCAAGCCGGCTGCAGCTGGCGCACCCGGTGCATGGCCATGCGCTCGATCTGCTGAGCGCCCCTCCCTTCTGACGCCGCTGGCGTATGCTGGCCCGCCATGCAAAAGCACCACCTGTACATCGTCACGGGATCGTCGCGCGGCCTCGGCGCGGCGCTGGTCGAACAACTGCTGCGGCCGGAGCATGTCGTGCTGGGCATCGCGCGCCATGACAACCCGGCGCTGCAGCAACGTGCCCAGGCCACCGGCCATGCGCTGGCGCAGTGGCCGCTGGACCTGAACAACCCACTGCCGGTGGCCGAGCGCCTGCGGTCCTGGCTGCAGGACATCGAGTCCGACCACATCGCCAGCGCCACGCTGATCAACAACGCAGCGGCCATCGGCGGCGGGGCGCCGCTGCAGCAGGTGCCTCTGCCGGCTTTGTCGAACGCGCTGCGGGTGGGGCTGGAGGCGGCGCTGCTGCTGTCGGCCACGTTCCTGGACGTCACCTCGACCTGGGGCGGCCAGCGCCGCGTACTCAACATCTCGTCCGGCCTGGGCCGCCGGGCGATGGCCGGCAGCGCGGCCTACTGCGCGGCGAAGGCGGGGCTGGACCACTTCAGCCGCGCGCTGGCGCTGGAGCAGGCGGGCGAAGCCAACCCGGCGCACATCGTCTCGATGGCACCGGGCGTGATCGACACCGACATGCAGGTCGAGTTGCGCTCGGCCGATCCGGCCCGCTTTCCTGAGCGCGAGCGCTTCGTGAAGCTGCAGTCCGACGGGCTGCTGGTCACGCCCGAAGCCTGCGCGCGCGCCCTGCTCGAGCGCCTGCACAGGGCTGACTTCGGCACCGAAACCATCGCCGACCTGCGCACGTAGAATCCGCCGCCTTCGCGCTGCACGGCCGGCGCGGCACCGGGGTCGGCACAAGTCCCGGGCCCCGGCCCTCCCCATGTCGCTCTCCCGCCTGATCGGTGGCTTCGTGCTTCGCCATTGGCGCGCCTATGCCGCGTCGGGGGTGATGCTGGTCGGCATCGCGGTGCTGATCGTCTGGCTGCCGCGGCAGGTCGGCCGCATGGTGGACGCGCTGGTCGCGCGGCAGCTGCACGGTGACGCCCTGCTGCGCGAGGTGGGCCTGCTGCTGGCCGCGGGCCTCGCCATCTACGGCCTGCGGGTGGCTTGGCGGCTGCAGCTGTATTCCGCGGCCTACCGGATGGGCGTGGAACTGCGCGCGCTGCTGTACCAGCGCCTGGCGCTGCAGGGCCCGCTCTTCTTCCAGACCCGCCGCACCGGCGACCTGATGGCACTGGCCACCAACGACGTCGACGCGGTCGAGATGGCCGCGGGCGAAGCGATGCTCGCCGGCTTCGACGGCACGCTGACCCTGCTGCTGGTCGTCGGCATGATGACGCTGGGCGTGGACTGGCGCCTGGGCCTGGTGGTGCTGCTGCCCTTTCCGGCGATGGCGCTGTCGTTCTGGTGGATCTCGCGCCACGTGCACGACGCCTCGCGCCAGGCGCTCACCGCCTTCGGCCAGCTCAACGACCACGTGCAGGAGACCTTCGCCGGCGTGCGCACGCTGCGCGCGCTGGGACTGGAAGCACGCAGCGGCCAGCGATTCTCCCAACTCTCAAAAGACGCGGCCGACGCCGCCTACCAATCGCAGCGCTGGGAAGCCACCTACGAGCCGGCGGTGGGCTTCACGCTGACGGCGGCCATCGTGCTGGCACTGGGCTTCGGCGGCTGGCTGGTGTGGCGCGGCGAGATGACGGTGGGCCAGCTCACCAGCTTCGGCATGTACCTGGGCCAGCTGATCTGGCCGATGTTCGCCGCCGGTTGGGTGCTGGCGCTGATCGAGCGCGGCCGCGCCGCCTGGGGCCGGCTGGAGCCGGTGCTGGCCGAGCCGCTGACGGTGGACGACCACGGCCGCATCGAGCAGGTGCTGCCGGGTCCCATCGACCTGCAGGGCGTGCACTTCAGCTACCCCGGGCAGGCCGCCCCCGCCCTGCAGGACGTGTCGCTGCACCTGCCCTCGGGCCAGACGCTGGGCCTGGTCGGGCCCACGGGCGCCGGCAAGAGCACGCTGCTGAAGCTGCTGCTGCGCCAATGGAGCCCGCAGCGGGGCGTGCTCCGATGGGGCGAGCTGCCACTGGCCGACTACACGCTGGCGGCGCTGCGCGCGGGCATCGCCTGGGTGCCCCAGGAGCCCTTCCTCTTTTCCGCGAGCGTGGCCGAGAACATCGCCCTCGCCCGTCCCGATGCCAGCCGGGAGCAGATCGAGGCCGCGGCCCGCCAGGCCGCGGTGCACGACGACATCCAGCGCCTGCCCCAGGGCTACGACACGCCGGTGGGCGAGCGTGGCGTCACGCTGTCCGGCGGGCAGCGCCAGCGCGTAGCCATCGCCCGTGCACTGCTGGCCGATGCGCCGCTGCTGCTGCTGGACGACGCGCTGTCGGCGGTCGACACCGCGACCGAGGCGCAGATCCTCGGCGCGCTGCGCCAGGCGCGCCAGGGGCGCACCGTCATCATCGCCAGCCACCGCCTGTCGACGCTGCTGGACGCCGACCAGATCGTGGTGCTGCGCCATGGCCACGTGACCGAGCGCGGCACGCACCGCGAGCTGGTCGATCACGACGGCTGGTACGCCACGCAATGGCGCGTGCAGCAGCTGGAGGCCTCGCTCGATGCCGAGTGACCCCGTGCCGAACGACAAGCCAGCACCCTCGGGCGAGCGCCGCGCGGCGCTGCAGCTGCTGCTGCGCGCCGCCCTGCCCGAGATCGGGCTGCTGAAGGGTGCGCTGGCCTGGCTGGCCATCGCCGCGGCGCTGGAAGCACTGGGCCCGCTGCTGGGCAAGGCCTTCATCGACCGCTACCTGCTGCCGCGCGAAGCGGACCTGCCCGCCATCGTCGGCCTGCTCGGCGGCGCGCTGGTCACCGGCTGCCTGGCCAGCTGGCTGCGTTACGGGCAGCTGGTGCGGCTGGCGGGGCTGGCGATGCGCTCCGTGCAGCGCATCCGCGAATCGGTCTACGGCCACGTGCTGCGGCTGCCGATGCGCTTCTTCGACGGTGCCATCACCGGCCAGCTGGTCAGCCGCGTCACCAACGACACCGAGGCGGTGAAGACGCTGTACGTGCAGGTGCTGTTCGTGATGCTCGACAGCATCATCACGCTCGTCGGGATGATGGCGATGATGGCCTGGCTGGACTGGCGGCTGATGCTGATCGTCGCGCTGCTGGTGCCCGCGGTCTTCGGCATCGTCTGGCTCTACCAGCGCCTGTCGGCGCCGGCGGTGACGAAGAGCCGAGCGCTGCGCAGCGACCTGAATGCGCAAGCGGCCGAGTCCATCTCCGGCATGGCGGTGGTGCAGGCCAGCGGCGCAGCCACCACCTTCGCCCAGCGCTTCGCCGCCACCAACGCCGCGCACTACGAGGCGCGCCGGCTGGAGCTGCGCGCCAATGCCTGGCTGCTGCGCCCGGCGCTGGACCTGCTGAACGTGGCGATGCTGGGCGCGGTGATCGGCGTCTTCAGCTGGCGCAGCGGGCAGGTGGCCGGCGGCCTGTCGGGCATCGAGGTGGGCGTGCTCTACGCCTTCGTCAGCTACATCTCGCGGGTGGTCGAGCCGCTGATCCAGATCACGATGCAGTTCTCGCAGCTGCAGCAGGCGATGGTGGCGGCGGCGCGCGTCAACACGCTGCTGGACGAGGCGGAGGCGCCAAAACCGCAGTCGCAGGCGCAGGTGACGGCGGGCGCCATCAGCGTGCGCGGGCTCGACTTCGCTTACCTGCCCGGACGGCCGGTGCTGCACGGCCTGAACCTCGAGATCGCCGCCGGCCGCTTCGTCGGCATCGTCGGGCACACGGGCTCGGGCAAGAGCACGCTGCTGTCCCTGCTGCTGCGCTTCTACGATGCACCACCCGGCACGCTGGCCATCGACGGGCAGCCCATCGAGCGCCTGGGCGACGAAGACTTCCGCCGCGCCGTGGGCCTGGTCCCGCAGGAGCCCTTCCTGCTCGCCGCCAGCGCGCGCGAGAACATCGACATGGGCCGCGGCCTGAGCGCCGAGCAGATCGAGGCGGCCGCCCGCGCCGCCCACGCCGATGGCTTCATCCGCCGGCTGGAGCGCGGCTACGACACGCCGCTTGGGGAAGGCGGCGCGCGGCTGGCGGTGGGCGAGAAGCAGCTGATCGCCATCACCCGCGCGCTGGCCGGCCAGCCGAAGATCCTCTTCCTCGACGAGGCCACCTCCCACATCGACAGCGAGACCGAAGGCGTGGTGCAGCGCGCGCTGGCCGGCTTGCGGGGACGCGTGACCGTGGTGGCCATCGCCCACCGCCTGTCGACCATCCGCGATGCCGACGAGATCGTCGTGCTGAACCACGGCCACATCGCCGAACGCGGCACGCACGCGGCCTTGATGGCGATCGACGGGGGCCTGTACCAGCGCCTGGTGCAGCTGCAGCAACTGGAAGCACTGGACGAGGACGAATGACCGGACCACCCGCAGCGGCCGCGCCACCCGACGAATCGCTGCTGCGGCTGCCCGACTTCATGCGCTTCTGGAGCGCGCGGCTGGCCTCCACCGCCGCGGCGCAGATGATGATGGTCGCGCTGGGCTGGCAGATGTACGACCTGACCGGCAGCGCCTGGGACCTGGGGCTGGTCGGCTTGGCGCAGTTCCTGCCCGCCCTGTTGCTGGCGCTGCCGGCCGGCCACATCGTCGACGGCAGCGACCGCAAGCGCGTGCTGGCCGCGGCGATGGGGGTGCAGCTGCTGGCGGCAGCCGCGCTGGCCGCGGGATCGCACCAGCACCTGCTGGGACGCAACGCCCTGCTGCTGCTGTCGCTGGTGCTGGGCGGCGTGCGGGCCTTCCAGATGCCGGCCTCGCAGGCGCTGCTGCCGCAGCTGGTCCCGGTCGGGCTGCTGCCGCGCGCGGTGGCCATGGCGTCCACCGCGCTGCAGGGCGCCATCATCGCCGGCCCGGCGCTGGGTGGCGTGCTCTACGCCGCGGGCCCGGCGCTGCTGGGCGCGGCCGCGCCCGCCGCGGGCCAAGACGCCGGCGCGACGCTGGTCTACGGCATCTCGGCCGCAGGCTTCACGGTGGCAGTGGTGGCCGTGCTGGGCCTGCACCCGCGGCCGGCGCAGCGGGCGGCCGAGCGCATGTCCTGGGCATCGATGCTGGCCGGCGCCCGCTTCATCTGGACCCGCAAGACGATGCTGGGCGCGGTGTCGCTGGACCTGTTCGCGGTGCTGCTGGGTGGCGCCACGGCGCTGCTGCCGATCTTCGCGAAGGACATCCTGCAGGTCGGGCCCACCGGCCTGGGCCTGCTGCGCGGCGCGCCGGCGGTGGGCGCGCTGCTCAGCTCGCTGGCACTGGCGCGCTGGCCCATCCAGCGCCGCAGCGGGCGCTGGCTGTTCGGCTCCGTGGCGGTGTACGGCGTCGCGATGGTGGCGTTCGGGCTGTCGCACAGCTTCTGGCTCTCCCTGGCGGCGCTGGCACTGTCGGGCGTGGTGGACATGATCAGCGTCGTCATCCGCCACACGCTGGTGCAGCTGGAAACGCCGGACGAGATGCGCGGCCGAGTCAGTGCAATCAACTCGGTCTTTATCGGCGCCAGCAATCAGCTGGGAGAATTCGAGTCCGGCGCCACCGCAGCGTGGCTCGGACCCGTGGGCTCGGTGGTCGCCGGCGGCATCGGCACGATGCTGGTGGTGTTGGCGTGGATTAAGCTGTTCCCCGACCTGGCACGTCGCGATCGGCTGGTACGCGACGATGCCGCTGCCGAGAGTGCAGGAGGGGGGACCACGCGTTGAACGAGGCGGATTTCCGTGCGCTGGCGCAACTGCTCGAGGGCCTGGGGCTGGGCTTTGCATTGGCCGACACGCACGGCCGCCCTGTGGTGACCAATCGCCTGCACCGGGGTGCCCCCGCCGCGGCACGCAGCCACGGCATCACGCTGACCGACGGCCGCCGCCTCGCGCTGGTGACCCGCAGCGCGGCCGAGGCCGATGCCCGCTTCAAGCTGCTGGCCGAGCATTCGGGCGACCTGATCGTCGCGGTAGATGCCGATTTGGCGATCCGCTACGCCTCGCCCGCGACCGACGCGCTGCTCGGCTGCGCACCGCAGGACCTGCAAGGCCACACGCTGGCCGAGCTGCTGGTGCCGGAAGAGCGCGCCGCCTTCATCGCCCGCCACTTCACGAAAGCCGCGCAGAACGGCCGCGGCCCCGACTTGTTCCGCGCGCTGCGGCGCGACGGCGGCACGCGCTGGGTGGAAGCGCGCGTCGCCACGCTGCCACCCGGCAATGGCCTGGGCGACTACCTGGTGACGCTGCGCGACGCCGAGCAGCGCCGCCGCGCGGAAGAGGCGCTGGGCCAGGCCAACGCCGAGCTGTCCGCGCTGGCATCCACCGACGCGCTGACCGGCCTGCCCAACCGCCGCCAGTTCGATGCCACGCTGCAGAAGGAGTGGTACCGCGCGCTGCGCGACGGCGCGCCGTTGGCGCTGATGATGATCGACGTCGACCACTTCAAGGCGCTGAACGACTTGTTCGGCCACCAGATCGGCGACGGCTTCCTCGCCCGCGTGGGCCGCATCATCCGCGACAACGTGCGCCGTGCCGGTGACATGGCCGCGCGCTATGGCGGCGAGGAATTCGCGGTGGTGCTGCCCGGCACCGGCTCGTCCGGTGCGCTGGAAATGGCCGAGCTGATCCGCCGCGCGGTCGCCAGCACCGACTTCGGCAGCCTGGTCGAAGGGGGCTACCCCATCAGCGTGAGCATCGGCGTGGCGGCCAGTGTGCCCTTGGCCGGTGCCGGCTCGGCCACGCTGGTGCACAACGCCGACGCCGCGCTCTACCAGGCCAAGCGCAACGGCCGCAACCGCGTCGAAATGCTTCAGTAAGGGGCGGACGCTCAAGGCAAAAAAGACCCCTGGTGCGGGCAGCACCAGGGGCAATGCTCCTCATCGCTTTCGCCGCTGTATGGAGGCCGGAAGCATCGGTTCCGGCACAGCAGCAAGTGCAGACTACGCCCGCCGGGCCAGCGCTGCATCCGTGAAAAACCAGAGGAACTTTTACGCCTGTGGTGTATTCCACGGCAGATCGCCCGGCGTTGAGGGGCGCCGCGTACGCGTCAACCCCTAACTCCGCAGCCGGAGGCGCGCATCAACCGCCGATGCCTTCGGCGAGCCACGCCGCCAGGTCGGCCTTCAGCTGCCGCAGGTCCGCCTCGCGCGTGTAGAACATGTGGCCCGCGTCGTAGTAGCGGTGCGTCACCCGGGCCATCACGTCGGCCGGCGCATCCAGCTGGGCCAGCGACCAGTCGGTCGCCGAGTACGGCGTGCCCAGGTCGTAGCGGCCGCTGGCGACGAAGACCCGCAGGTGCGGGCGCCGCCGCAGTGCCCGCGCCAGGTCGTTGCTGGTGCTGGTGAAGCCGTTGGCCTCCCGCATGCCTTCCGCCCCTTCGCGCACCCAGCTCCAGGCCTTGTGCACGTCGTAGGACAGCACCTCGTAGCGTGCATCGCCCGGAATGCCCAGGGACGCATAGAAGGCCAGCGCCGCCGTCGTGTACGGCGCGTTCAGCGACTCGATGCCGGGGTCGAACTCCCAGTCCCGCGTCTTGCGCGCCGCCATTGGGCCGGTCACCCGCGCTTCCAGGCGGCCGATGATGCGGCCCTGCGGCCGCATCGCCTCGAAGAAGAAGTCCTGGTCGCTGATGCGCAGGTTGCGCTCGGCGACGAAGGCCGCCGGCAGCCCGGTCAATTCGGCGACGCGCTTCTCGATGCGGTGACGGGCATCGCCGTCGAGCCGGGCGCCGCGGTGCAGGGCTTGCAGGTAGTCGTCGTAGACGAAGGCCTCGGCCGCCTCGCGCGCGGCCTGCGGCGACACGGCCAGCGGCCCCTTCAGCAGCCCGTGGTATTGCGCGACGTTGGCGAAGGCCGGCAGGAACAGCGCATGCGGCAGGTCGTTGCGGGGCGCGAAGACGAAGCTCTGCAGGTCCATCGCGCAGGACACCAGGATCACGCCGTCGAAGGCCAGGCCGGCGGCGATCATCTTGTCCGCCAGCGCGGCGCCACGCGTGGTGCCGTAGCTTTCCCCGGCCAGGTACAGCGGCGCGCCGTAGCGGCCGTTGGCGGCCAGCCAGGCGCGCATCACCTCGGCCAGCGCGTCGACGTCGCCGTCGACCGACAGCACGGCCTTGCGCGCCGCATCGCTCACGGCCAGCGAGTAGCCGGTGTGCGGCGGATCGATGAAGACCAGATCGAAGTGCTCCAGCCAGGTCAGCGGGTTGTCGACCAGGGTGTACGGCGCACGCGGCAGCGAGCCGTCCTCGGCGATCGGCACGCGTTTCGGGCCGAGCGCGCCCAGGTGCAGCCAGATCGATGCCGAGCCCGGGCCGCCGTTGAAGACGAAGCACACCGGCCGCAGCGTGCCGGCCGCCGGCGCCACGCTGTAGGCGGTGGTGAACACCGCCGCCTGCAGCTCGCCGCGCTCCGCGCCGATGCCACCCTGTGTCACCGGCACGAAGGCCGCACGGATGCCGTAGTCCAGCCGCCGGCCGTCGGCCAGCGTGACGCTGCCCGAGCCCTGTGCCGGCGAACGCGCCAGCAGCTGTTCCACCTTTTCGCGCTGGCGCCTGTCGGCCGCCGATTCCGCGTCGCGCTCGTCGCGCGGCTTGTCCTGTTCCGTGCCGCTCATTCCGGCACCCCGGTGGTCTGCAAGGCCCGGCCGTACTGCGTCAGGTCGACGTTGCCGCCCGAGACGATGATGCCCACGCGCGCCCCGCGCAGGTCGCCCAGCACGCCTTCCAGCACCGCGGCCGCCGCCAGGCAGCCCGTGGGTTCAACCACCTGCCTCATCCGCTCGGCGAAGAAGCGCATCGTCGTGATCAGCTGCCCGTCGCTGACGGTGGCGACGCGCGACACCAGCGCCTGCACGACCGGGAAGGTGAGCCTGCCGGGCGACTGGGTCTGGGCGCCGTCGGCGATGGTGAGCGGCACGTCGATCTGCACCCGCTGGCCGGCGGCCAGGCTGCGCTGGGTGTCGTTGCCCGCCTCGGGTTCGACGCCGATCACCTCGATGCCGGGCAGCCGGTGCTTGGCCGCCACCGCGCATCCGGAGATCAAGCCGCCGCCGCCGACGCAGACCACCAACTTGTCCAGCGCGCCGACCTCGTCCACCAGCTCCAGCGCCGCCGTGCCTTGGCCCGCCATCACGTGCGGGTGGTCGTAGGGTGGGATCAGCGTCAGGCCGCGCTCTTCGGCCAGGCGGCGGCCGATGGCTTCGCGGTCTTCCGAGTAGCGGTCGTACAGCACGATCTCGCTGCCGCGCTCGCCTTCCTGGTAGCCGCGGGTGGCGGCCAGCTTGGCGGCGGGCGCATCGGTGGGCATCACGATGACCGAGGGAATGCCCAGCAGCCGCGCCGACAGCGCGATCGCCTGCGCATGGTTGCCCGAGCTGAAGGTGATGACGCCGGCGCGGCGCTGGTCGCCCGTGAACTGCGACAGCGCGTTGTACGCGCCGCGGAACTTGAAGGCACCGATGCGCTGCTGGTTCTCGGCCTTGAAGAACAGCTCGGCCCCGGTGCGCGCGTTGGCGGTGCGCGAGGTCAGCACCGGCGTCTTGTGGGCCGCGCCGGCCAGCCGGCGCGCAGCGGCTTCGATGTCGGAAAACTGGATCGCCAGGTCGGTGGTCGTCGTCATGGGTCCTGTCAGGTTCAGGTGGTGGGGCCCTGGAAGCCGTCGCGCCGGAAGGTGAGCACCAAGGTGTCGCGATGCCCCGGATCCTGCGCATCCGCGGGCTGGATCGGCGTGGTCTCGTGGATCACGCGTTCGTCGTCGAGCAGCAGCACGCTCCACGCCTCGGCGAGCGTGAAGCGCATGCCCTGCGGACCGCGTGCGTCGAAGACGCGCGTCTCGCCGCCCTTCACGCCGTGGCGGCCGACCAGCACCACCGCGACGAGATCGACACCATCGCGGTGCGCGCCTTCCGGTGTCGGCCGGCCGATGCCGTCGGTCGTGTCGATGCGGAAGGGATGCGCCTCGACGTACCAGCGGGCCGCCTCGTCCGGCAGGCCGCGCAGGCGGCTCGCGCAATCGGCCAGCGCGACCAGCAGGCGCGCCCAGTTCGGGTCGTGGCTCAGCGCCGGCGCCAGCGGTTCGAACCAGCGTTCGATGCCGCCGTGCAGCGCGTTGTATTCGATCGGCTGCCAATGCGCGCGGTGCGGCATCGGCTCCAGCCGCACGGCATCACCGCGCCCACCCGGGGCGACGACGAAGCAGCCGTGCCGCCGCCGGCGGTAGCGCCCGCCGTCCTTCAGGTGGTTGTCCGGCGGCAGGTCGTCCCAGCAGGGGCGCCAGGCCTCGAAATCGGCGGTGGCGGTGCCGGCCAGGCGGGCGAGCGATGCGGCATCGAGCACCGCGTAGCCGCTCGCGGCCAGTTGGGCATCCAGGTCGGACAGGGCGGTGAGCGGTGGAGGCAGGGTCATGCGGCAAGGCTCGTCAGGGTGGCTTGTCAGCCGGGCGTGTCGGCCTCACGTTGAGGCTGAGGCTGATTCTCACCTCGCCATGAATTCCCTCGACGCCCGCTCCCTGCACCTGGTCGACTGGGTCGACCTGAAGTGGCTGCTGGCCGCCGATGGCTGCATCGTCGACCTCGACCGCCTGCAGGCCGATGCGCCGTATGCCACCCGCTGCGTCGACCTGGCGCTGGCCTCGCGCCAACCGATGCTGCGCCGCCTGGGCCAGCGGCTGCGGCAACGCCTGGCCGCGGGCTAGGTCGCGCCGAACACCTGCACTAGACTGCGGCGCCCCACCCCGTCCCGCCGCGCCCCTGGCGCGGCCGCGCGCCCCTCCCCCACCGCCCGCGACCGATGAGCCCGCCCGCCGGCCTGCCGGACATCGACGCCTACGAGTTGCTGGACCTGCCGATCCTGCTGATCGACAGCGACGGCCGCGCCCTGGCCGCCAACCGCGCGTTCGCCCGCTTCACCGGCCACGGCCAAGCGGAACGCTGGCAGGGTCGCCACGTCGACGAACTGCTGTGCGGCCCCGGCACCGACCCGGCGCTGCGCCTGTGGATGCTCAAGCGCCTGCGCACGGGCGAGGGTTTCGAGCCGGTCGCCTTCACCGGCCAGGACGCCGCGGGGCGGCCGCTGCACGCCGAGGTCGGCCTGCGCGTGACGGCCGGCGGCGCCGTCCTCACGCTGCGGCCGGCGACCACGCATCACCAGCTGGCGGCAGACCACCGGCGCCTGGCCGAGCTGCTGGACCTGGCGCAGGATTTCGGCCGCATCGGCGTCTGGGAACGGGACGTGCGCACGCTGCAAGGCCGCTGGGACCGCCACGCCTGGCGGCTGTGGGACATGCCGCCGCAGGAGGGCTCGCCGCCCTTCGAGCAGGTGCTGCAGGGCGTGGTGGCGGAAGAGCGCGAGGGCTTCGCGCGCCTGTTCCACGAATCCATCAAGCGCTGCGGCACCTACTCGACCCGTCTGCGCATCGTCACCGCACGCGGGCGGCAGCGCCACATCCGCACGCAGTGGGCCGTGCGCCCGGGCGCCGACGGCCTGCCCGAGCGCGCCGTCGGCATCCTGATCGACGACACCGAGCCCTTCGAGCAGACGCAGCGCGAGATGGCGCTGGCACGCCGGCTCGAGATGGCGACCAGCGCCGCCGGGGTCGCGGTGTGGACCGTGGCGCTGAACACCGGCGAGGTGCATTGGGACGAGCAGATGCAGCGCCTGCACGGCGGCCCCGGCCTGCCGGTACCCGACCGGCTGGACGCTTACATGGAGCATTACCTGCACCGCGACGACCGCGCCGCCGCCGCCGAGGCCCTGCGCACGCTGCTGAAGCGGCGCTCCGGGCTGGTGGACCTCGACCTGCGCGTGCTGCGCGCTGACGGCAGCGTGCGCCGCGTGGCCTCGCGCACGTCGATCGAAGACGACGAGCACGGTGGCACGCTGTGCGGCGTGATGCTGGACGTGACCGAGCGCCATGCGGCCGAGCTGCGCCTGCGCGAGGCGGCCGAGCGGGTGGCGCTGGCCACGCGCGGGGCCGGCATCGGCACCTGGGAGACCGACCTGTCGGCCGAGTTCGGCTGGTGGGACGAGCAGATGTTTCGCCTGCGCGGCCGCGAGCCCCAGGCCATGCCGGTGTCCAGCGCCGAACGCCTGGCCTGGGTGCATCCGGACGACCGCGAGGCCACCGCGGCCGAGGTACGCGATGCGATCGCCGAGGACCGCCCCTCGAACAGCAGCTTCCGCGTCATCTGGCCGGACGGCAGCGTGCGCTGGCTGGCGTCGCGCTCGGTGCCGGTGCGCGACGACAGCGGCCGCACGGTGCGGCGCATCGGCATCAACTGGGACATCACCGATGCGCGCGCCGCCGCGGAAGCGCAGCAGGAGATCCGGCTCGCGCAGCGCGAGAGCCAGGCCAAGTCGCGCTTCCTGGCGCGCATGAGCCACGAGCTGCGCACGCCGCTCAACGCGGTGCTGGGCTTCGCGCAGCTGCTGCTGGCAGACGGGCCGCGGCAGGACGCCGCGATGGTGCGCCGCCGGGCCGAGCACATCCATGCCGCCGGGCGCCACCTGCTGTCGCTGATCAACGACGTGCTTGACCTGTCCAGCCTCGAGTCCGGCGAACGGCCGCTCAAGCGCGCGCCGGTGCCGCTGCAGCCGCTGGTCGAGTCGGTGCTGCCGCTGGTGGAGACCATGGCGGCGCAGTACCGCGTCGAGCTGCGCACCGGAACGCTGGACGCCGCGGTGACGGCCGATCCGATGCGGCTGCGCCAGGTGCTCATCAACCTGCTGTCCAACGGCATCAAGTACAACCGCCTGGACGGCTGGGTCAGCGTGGCGGCGCAGGCCGCCGGTGGCCGGGTGTACCTGCGCGTGGAGGACAGCGGCCGCGGCATGACGCCCGAGCAGTTGCAGCAGGTGTTCGAGCCCTTCAACCGGCTCGGCGTCGAGGCCGAGGGCATCGACGGCACCGGCATCGGCCTGGCCATCGTGCGGGCGTCGATGGAGCGCATGGGCGGCCGCATCGAGGTCCAGAGCACGGCCGGCAGCGGCAGCTGCTTCACGCTGGTGCTGGACGAGGCGCAGGCGCCCGCGAGCGATGATCCCGACTCCGCCTTCGCACCGATGGACTGGTCGGCCCCGGCCCAGGCGCCGACACAGCGCCTGCTCTACATCGAGGACAACCCGGTGAACCTGCTGATCGTCAGCGAGCTGGTCAGCCGCCGGCCGCAGCTGCACTTCGACGCGGCACCGGACGGCGCCAGCGGCGTGGCGCGGGCACGGGCGACGCAACCCTCGCTGATCCTGATCGACATGCAGCTGCCCGACTTCGATGGCCACGAGGTGCTGCGCCGCCTGCGCGCCGACCCGCTCACCGCCGGCATCCGCTGCATCGCGCTGTCGGCCAATGCGATGCCGGACGACATCCAGCAGGCGCTGGACGAAGGCTTCGACGACTACTGGACCAAGCCGCTGGACTTCAAGCGCTTCATGGCGGCGCTGGACACCCACTTCGGCGGCCACGCGGACTGACGCCCCGCCGGCGCCGCCCGGCCGCTCAGGGCCGCCGTTCAGGACCGTTCAGATCAGGCCGCGGTCCTTCAGCATCGGTTCGATGCGCGGGTCGCGCCCCCGGAACGACCGGAAGGCGGCGCCCGGCTCGATGCTGTTGCCGCTGCTGTAGATCCAGCGCCTCAGGCTCGCCGCCACGTCGGGCTGGAAGGGATCGCCGGCTTCGACGAAGGCCTCGTAGGCATCGCAGTCCAGCACCTCGGCCCACAGGTAGACGTAATAACCCGCGGCATACCCGGAGCCGGCGAACAGGTGCTGGAAGTGCGGCAGGCGGTGGTTCAGGCCGGCCAGCGGGGGCAGGCCCCGCTCGGCCATCACGCGCGACTCGAAGGCGACGATGTCGTCGATCGGCTCGGCGCTCTGGTGGGCCGCCATGTCGACGATGGCGCTGGCGGTGTAGCGCACGGTTTCATAGCCCTGGCCGAACTTGCGCGCGGCGTCGATGCGCTCGATCAGGCTGTCGGGAATCGGCTCGCCGGTGACCGCGTGCCGCGCATGCTTCTTGAGCACCCGGGGCTCCTGCGCCCAGTGCTCGAACAGCTGCGACGGCAGCTCGACGAAGTCGCGCAGCACCTTTGTGCCCGACAGGCGCGCGTAACCCACGTCCGACAACAGCCCATGCAGGCCGTGGCCGAACTCGTGGAACAGCGTGCGCACGTCGTCCAGCGACAGCAGCGTCTGCGAACCCGGCGCCGCCTTCGCGAAGTTGTTGTTGTTCAGGATCACCGGCCGCGAAGCCTCGCCGCCGGCGCCGTTGCGGTGCTGCCAGCGCAGCGCATTCATCCACGCGCCGCTGCGCTTGGCGGGACGCGAGAAGTTGTCGTGCAGGAAGAGGCCGACGTCGCGGCCGGCCGTGTCGCTGACCTGGTAGACGACCACGTCCTCGTGGTAGGCCGGCAGGTCGGTGCGGCGGAAGCGCAGGCCGAACAGCGTCTCGGCGCACTCGAACACCGCGGCCACCATGTTGGGCAGCGCGAAGTAGGGCTTCAGCTCGGCCTCGTCGAGCGCAAAGCGCGACAGGCGCACCTTCTCGGCCCAGTAGCGCCAGTCCCAGGGCTCGATGTCGCCGCGGACGCCGGCGGCTGCCATGGCCTCGGCCAGCAGGCGGCGCTCGGATTCCAGCGCCTGCAGGCCGCGCTGCCAGACCTCGTCCAGCAGGGCCCAGACCCGCTGCGGCGTCTGCGCCATCGTGTCAGTCAGCGCGTAGTGCGCATAGGTGGCGTGGCCCAGCAGCCGCGCCTGCTCGCGGCGCAGCGCGAGGATCTCGCGGGCGATCGGGCGGTTGTCGTGCTCGCCGCCCTGCTCGCCGCGGCCGACCCAGGCGCGCCAGGCGGCTTCGCGCAGGTCGCGCCGCTCGGAGAAGGTGAGGAAGGGCACGATCAGCGACCGCGACAGCGTCACGACCGGCGTGTCCAGCCCGCGCTCGCTCGCGGCCTGCCGGGCGGCGGCGCGGACGAAGTCGGGCAGGCCCGCCATCGCCGCGTCGTCCGCCAGCGGCAGCGTGTAGCTGGCCTCGTCATGCAGCACGTTCTGGCCGAAGGCGGTGGTCAATTCAGCCAGGCGCTGCATCAACGCCGCATAACGCGCACGGGGAGCGTCCGGCAGGCGGGCGCCGGAGCGCACGAAGTCGGTGTGGAAGCGCTCGACGAGGCGGCGCTGCTCGTCGCTCAAGGCGGCGGCGGCGCGGCCCTCGTGCACGGCATCGATGCGTGCGAAGAGCGCCAGGTCCTGGTAGACCGAGCTCCAATGGGCAGCCATCGGGCCGGCCATCTCGCGCTGCGCGGCCTGCAGCTCGGGCGAGGTGGCGGAGGCGGTGAGGCTGTAGAACAGCGCCTCGATGCGCAGCAGCAGGTCGCCGGCGCGGTCGAAGGCGGCCACGGTGTTGTCGAAGTCCGGCAGCGCCGGGTTGGCGGCAATGGCGGCCAGCTCGGTCTTGTGCAGCCGCATCGCGCGTTCCAGCGCGGGCCGGAAATGCTCGGCGCGCACACGGGTGAAAGGCGGCAACGCGTGAGGCTGGTCCCAGTCGATCAGCAGCGGATTGGTCTCGACGTCCATGGGCTCTCCGGCAGGCGCTGATCGCCGCCGCCGGCTCGTGGCCACGGCCGCGGATGGCGCGGGGTGAGCAATGATGCCATTGCGTCCCGGCCCTCGATCGGCGCAGACTGCGCGGCACTGGAGAACGAGGGGAATTGCGTGCTCAAGCTGATCAAGGTGGTGCTCGGCATCGTCGGCGTGCTCGCCGTGGTGCTGCTGGGCGGCGGGCTGATGCTGTCGTCGAAGTTCACGGTCACGCGCAGCGCCGACATCTCGGCCCCGCCGGACAAGGTGTACGCGCTGGTGGCCAGCCCGCGGGAATGGGGCCGCTGGGCGGTGTGGCACCAGCGCGACCCGGCGATGAAGATCGAGTACAGCGGTGCTGCGTCCGGTGCCGGCGCAGGCTGGTCATGGAAGAGCGCCACCGAAGGCGACGGCCGGATGAGCTTCACCGCCGCCGAGCCGCCGCGGCGCGTGGCCTACGAGTTGTACTTCCCCGACTTCGGCACGACGTCGCAGGGCGAATTCCGCATCGACCCCACCCCAGGGGGCAGCCGCGTGACCTGGGTGATGAACGGCGACATGGGCAGCAACCCGCTGTTCCGCTGGTTCGCGCTGAATGCCGACGGCATGGTCGGCAAGGACTTCGAAGCCGGCCTCGCCAAGCTCAAGAGCACGGCCGAGCAGTAGCGCGGCCGCCGCACGGCGGGCCGGCGCGCTTGTTGCGTGAAAATGGGACATGACGCACCCAACACCGACGCTGATCACCACGCAGACCTTCACCGACGCGGAAGCCGCGCTCCAGCACGTCTCGACGATCTACGCCAGCGGCATCGCCCACCTGCGCCAGACCCTGCATGACTTCGTGGCCGGCCACACCCCCGTGGCGCGCGTACGGGCCTGCTACCCGTTCGTGCGGGTGCGTACGCACACGGTGGCGCGGGCCGATTCGCGGCTGTCCTTCGGCTTCGTCGCCGGCCCCGGCATCTACGAGACCACCCTCACCCGCCCCGATCTCTTCGCGGGTTACTACCTCGAGCAGTTCAGGCTGCTGCTGAAGAACCACGGCGGCCCGCTGGAGGTGGGGCTGTCGAGCCAGCCGATCCCGATCCACTTCTCCTTCGCGCTGCACGACCACATCGAGGGGACGATGAGCCCCGAGCGCCGCCTGTTGATGCGCGACCTGTTCGACCTGCCCGACCTGGCGGCGATGGACGACGGCATCGCCAACGGCACCCAGGAGATCCGCCCGGGCGACCCGCAGCCGCTGGCGCTGTTCACCGCGCCGCGGGTGGACTACTCGCTGCACCGGCTGCGCCACTACACCGGCACCGCGCCCGAGCACTTCCAGAACTTCGTGCTGTTCACGAACTACCAGTTCTACATCGACGAATTCGTGCGCCTGGGCCACGAGCTGATGGCCAAGCCGCTGGGCCAGGGCGCGTTGTTCGACATCCGCACGCCGGACGGCCAGCCTGCCGCCGACCATGCCGAACACGCGCTGGACGGCGACGGCTACGTCGCTTTCGTCGAGCCCGGCAACGTGGTGACGCGGCGCGCCGGCGTGCCTGCCCACCCCGATGACGGGCTGGGCGCCCCGCCGCCGCGGCTGCCCCAGATGCCGGCCTACCACCTGGTGCGGCCGGACGGCTCGGGCATCACGATGGTGAACATCGGCGTCGGTCCGGCCAACGCCAAGAACATCAGCGACCACATCGCCGTGCTGCGCCCGCACGCCTGGCTGATGCTGGGCCACTGCGCCGGCCTGCGCAACACCCAGCAGCTGGGCGACTACGTGCTGGCCCATGGCTACGTGCGCGAGGACCACGTGCTGGACGAGGAACTGCCGCTGTGGGTGCCGATCCCGCCGCTGGCGGAAATCCAGCTGGCGCTGGAGCAGGCGGTGGCCGACGTGACGCAGCTGAAGGGCTTCGAGCTGAAGCGCATCCTGCGCACCGGCACCGTGGCCTCCACCGACAACCGCAACTGGGAGCTGCTGCCGCACCCGGGCCCCGAGCGCCGCTTCAGCCAGAGCCGCGCGGTGGCGCTGGACATGGAAAGCGCCACCATCGCCGCCAACGGCTTCCGCTTCCGCGTGCCCTACGGCACGCTGCTGTGCGTCAGCGACAAGCCGCTGCACGGCGAGATCAAGCTGCCCGGCATGGCCAACCAGTTCTACCGCGAGCGGGTGGACCAGCACCTGCGCATCGGCATGCGCGCGATCGAACTGCTGCGGCGCCAGCGGCTGGACCAGCTGCACAGCCGCAAGCTGCGCAGCTTTGCCGAGGTGGCGTTCCAGTAGGGGTTGGGCCGGCCGGGCCGGCCGGGCCGGCCGGGCTGGCCCGATGGCCCGATGGCCCAGTGGTCCATGGCCCGATGGCCGAGCCCGCCGGACCGGCCGCGGGAATCGAATCAGCAGCGGCTGATCCGGTGCTGGCCGCTCAGCGGCGCCAGGAGCGGCGCATGCCCCACAGCGCCAGCGCGAGTGCGGCCAGGACCAAGGCCCCGGGATGACCGTCCACCAGCTGCAGCGCGCGGTCGTCCGCCGGCGAGGCCGCGGGCTGCGGCTTCAGCTGCAACACCAGCGGCTGGCTCGCGGCTGTCGCGGCGGCCAGCGGCGTGGCATCCGGCAGCACGTTGGCCAGCTGGCGCGCCTCGCGCTCGCTGACCGGCGCCACCTCGATGGCGTGCGCGGGCATGGCGGCCAAGGCCAATGACGCCACCAGTCCACAGGCCGCTGCACACGCGGCAAGGCGCCCGGGCAGGCGCACCATTCCTCCCGGCCCGCGCGGGGCCTGCATCGCTCCATTCATGGGCCGGGTTTATACCGTCGCGGCCGCGCACTTTTGGTGTCATCACCGGGCAACTTCGCGACCAGCGGATACCGCAGGTAACGTGATGTGAAAGGCCTTCAGGCCCGGCGCCGCGCCTGGTAAAGCATGTCCAGCGTGATGTGCCGCACCTCGAGCTTGCTCTGCTCGATGTGCGCGCGCAGCAGGCGCTGCGCCTCGTCGCCGCGGCGGCGGGTGATGGCGCGCAGGATGCGGGCATGCTCGTCGTAGGTTGCCTCGATCCGGGCCGGCTTCGTGAAGTCCAGGCGGCGGATGATGCGGATGCGCTCGGTGATCTGGCGGTGCACGCGCGCCATCTCGCGGTTGCCGCTGCCTTGCACCAGCAGGGCATGGAATTGCTCGTCCAGCCGGCCCACTTCGGCACCGTCGGCCAGGCGTTCTTCGGGCGGGGCCAGCCACACCTCGGCCAGGGCCTTCAGCGGGCCCCGTTCCTCGGCTTCGGCCAGAACGTGCGCGGCATGGCATTCAATCAGCACGCGCAGGTCGTACAGCTCGTCGAAGGTATCGAAGTCCAGCGGCGCCACCTGCCAGCCGATCTTCGGCAGCACCTGCAGGAAGCCTTCGCGCTCCAGCCGCTGCAGGGCCTGGCGCAGTGGCGTGCGGCTGACCTTGAGGCGCTGGGCCAGCTCGCTTTCGCTGCAGCGGTCGCCGGGCATCAGCGCGAAGTCGAAGATCATCTGCTTCAGTTCGGCGTAGGCCTGGTCGGCCAGCGTCGGGGCTTCATCGGCAGGGGCCAGCAAGGGCCTGGCAGGAACGGAGGACATGGTCGGTTCGATGATACGCAGCGCGTACGGCCTCAAGCCGTGAACGGGATCATGCTGACGTGCGCCGAGACGACGCGCCAGCCCAGGCCGTCGAAGCGCACCCAGGTCTGGGACTGGAAGCCGCGCAACGGGCTGTCGCTGCGCACGAACTCGACCTGTGCGACGGCGCAGTCCGGGCCGAAGGCGGACACGCGCAGGTGTTCGAGCCGGCGCGTGAAGCCGGGCGCCGGCGCCGCGGCCCGGAAGGCGCGCAGTTCGCCGATGCCCCACTGCCGGTCGGCGATGCCGTAGCGCGTCAGCCGTTCGTCAGGCCAGAAGAAGGCGTCCAGGGTGGCCAGGTCATTGGCCATGAGCGCCGCTTCATAACGTTGAAAAAGTGCGGTGATCTCCTCCACGACACCCGGCTGGTCGACGTCGTCCTGGCTCATTGCGTCGCCCGCCAGGCGCGCCAGCCGCCCCAGGCGCTGATGTCGGTGGCGCCGGCCAGCGCCGCCGGCTCGCAGACGAAGCCATGCACCCAGCGCTGGTCGGCCAGCTGCACCGAGCCCAGGCCCAGCGGCGGCGGGATCAGCGCCAGGAAGGAGCCGACCTGGTCGATCGGCATCTCGTAGACCTCGACCTCGATCGCGTGGCCGCCCTCGCCCTCCCCCACCCGCGCCAGCCCCGGCTTGGGCGGCTGGGTGGCCGGCAGCGCGTAAAGCCGGTAGGCCGGCGCGGTGCGGGTGCGTTCGACGAGGCGGCAGCCCCGCTCGCGCAGCTGGCCATGCAGCGGCATGCCCTCCAGGTGCGCACCGACGACGGCCAGCGCCAGCGTCGGTTGAGAAGCCGGGCGGCGCTGCAGCGCGCGGTCGGCCGCGTTGGCGGCACGCAGGCGGGCGCCCAGCGGCAGCGCGCGCGCCGCTTCCCATCGCGCGCCCAGCTCCACCAGCGCCGCATCGCTGCCGCCCGGCCCGATCAGCGTGATGCCGAAGGGCAGCCCGGCCGCGGTGAAGCCGCTGGGCAGCGCCAGCGCGGCCAGGCCCAGCAGGTTGACGAAGTTGGTGAAGCGGCCCAGCTCGGCATTGCGGCGGATGGGATCGGCCGCCACCGCGGCGCGCGTCGGACAGGTGGGCGCGGTGGGCACCAGCAGCACGTCGATGCCGTCCCACACCGGCGCCAGCCGCCGGCGCAGCGCCTCCAGCCGATAACGTCCGATGAACGCGGCCGCCGCATCGTGGCGCGCAGCCGCGCCGATCACCTCGCGCACCACCGGGTCCATGGCCTCGGGCTGGCGGGCCACCAAGGCCTGCACCACCGCCTGGCGCTCGGCCACCCAGGGGCCGTCGTACAGCAGGCGGGCCACCTCGTCGAAGGGCTCCATGTCGACCGGCACCGGCTCCAGCCCGGTGGCGCGCAGCTGGCCCAGCGCATCCTCGTAGGCGGCGGCATAACCCAGCGCCGGATCGCACCCCGGACGGGACGGCACGCCCACGCGCAAGCGGCGGCCGTCGCCGAACCAGGCCGGACGTGGCGCCGCCTGCTGGAAGCGCGGCTCGCCCTCGGCGCCTTCGATCACCGCCATCACCTGCGCGGCATCGGCCACCGTCAGCGCGAAGACCGAGACCACGTCCAGCGTGCGGCAGGCGGGCAGCACGCCGGCCATGGGCACGGAACCCGGCGTCGGCTTCAGGCCCACCAGGTTGTTGAAGCCCGCGGGCACGCGGCCGGAGCCTGCCGTGTCGGTGCCCAGCGCGAAGGCGGCCAGCCCGCGTGCGACGACCGAGGCCGACCCCGAGCTGGACCCGCCGCTGACGTAGGCCGGATCGAAGCTGTTCGGCACCTCGCCGTACGGCGAGCGCGTACCCACCAGCCCGGTGGCGAACTGGTCGAGGTTGGTCTTGCCGACGAGCACCGCGCCGGCGTCCAGCAGCCGCTGCACCACGGTGGCGTGCTGCTCCGGCACGTAGGCGAAGGCCGGGCAGGCGGCGGTGGTGGGCAGGCCGGCGACGTCGATGTTGTCCTTCACCGCGAAGGGCACGCCGTAGAGCGGCAGCTGGTCCGGGGACGCGGCGTCCAGCCGTGCGAGCTGCGCCTGCATGAAGTCGTCGCCGCAGCGGTGGATCCAGGCCGGGTCCTCGGCCGCGCGGCGCGCCAGCAGCGGCGCCAGCAGCGCCCGCGGGGAGGCGCCGGACTGTGCATAGGCTGCGCGCCAATCGGCCAAAGTGAGCGGGTGGTCGGTCATCTCGTGATTGCCAGGTCGGTTGCGGTGGCCAGGGCCGCCAGCAGCGCCGCAGCCGGCGCCGTCCAGCCGACGATGCCGCCCTGCGCGGTCAGCATCGCCAGCGTGGCGGCCTTGAACTCGGGGAAATAGCTCTCGGTGCCGTCCTCGACCAGCAGCACCTCGTAGCCACGGTCGTTGGCCTCGCGCATCGTCGTCTGCACGCAGACCTCGGTCGTGACGCCCATCAGCACCAGGTGCGTGATGCCGCGTTCGTGCAGCGCCTGCTGCAAGCCGGTGGCATGGAACGCCCCCTTGCCGGGCTTGTCGATCACCAGCTCACGGTCGTACGGCGTCAGCTCGCGGATGATGGCGTGGCCCGGCTCGCCAATCACCAGCACCCGGCCCATGGGCCCTTCGTCGCCGATGCGCAGCGTGGGCGCGCCGCGTTGGCGCTTCGCCGGCGGGCAATCGGACAGGTCGGGCGCATGGCCTTCGCGGGTGTGCACGATGAAGCCGCCGGCGCGCCGCCAGGCCGACAGCACCGCCTGCACCGTCGGCACGATGGCCTGCAGCCGCGTCACGTCGTTGCCCAGCGAGGCGCCGAAGCCGCCCGGTTCGATGAAGTCGCGCTGCATGTCGATGATGACGAGCGCCGTGTGGGCAAGGTCGAAGCAGAACGGAAACGGCCGGGCGCCGTCGATGCAGCTCATGCGGCCCCCTGCGCGATCGCCGCGGCCCTCGCCCCCGGCGCGGCGGCCGCATGCGCCTTGCCGCCCATGAACGCGCCCAGCTCGTGCCGGTCGGCCGCGCCGGTGGCCACGTCATGCACGATGCGGCCTTCGCTCATCACGACGATGCGGTCGGCCAGCGCCAGCAGCTCGTCCAGGTCCTCGCTGACCAGCAGCACCGCGGCACCGCGGTTGCGCGCGGCCATCAGGCGGCCGTGGATCTCGGCCACGGCCGCGAAGTCCAGCCCGAACACCGGGTTGCTGACCAACAGCAGCGCGGCATCGCCCGACAACTCGCGCGCCAGCACCGCGCGCTGCACGTTGCCGCCGGACAGCGTCTTCATCGGCGCTCGCTCGCCTTGCGTCTTCACGCCGTACTCCGCGATCCACTCGCGCGCGCGGCGGCGCAGGCGCGACCAGCGCACCCAGCCGGCGCGGGCAAAGGGTGGCTCGTCGAATTCACGCAGGGCCATGTTCTGCGCCACGCTCAGGGCACCGACGCAGGCATTGGCCAGCGGCTCTTCCGGCAGGCTGCGCACCTTCAGCGCGCGGTTCTGCCGGCGGGTGGCCGTGAAGGCCCGCCCCACCACGCGAACCTCACCCGCTTCGCGGCGGCGCTGCCCCACCAGCGCCTGCATCAGCTCGCGCTGGCCGTTGCCGGACACCCCGGCGATGCCGACGATCTCGCCGGCGCAGACACGCAGGTCCATGCCCCGCACCGCTGCTTCGCCGCGGTCGCCGCGCACTGCCAGCCCTTCGATCGACAGCACGATGGGCCCGGCCTCGCGCTGCGCGCGCACCAGCGGCGCCGCCGCCTTGCCCTCGCCCACCATGGCCTGCGCCAGCTGCGCCGGCGGATGCCGAGCCACCGGGCCGCTGGCCACCAGCCGGCCGCGCCGCAGCACGCTGACGTCGTCCGCATGCTCCGCCACCTCGCGGAACTTGTGGGTGATCAGGATCACCGAGCAGTCGCCCGCATGCGCCCTATCGCGCAAAGCACCCAGCACCTCGTCGGCCTCCTGGGGCGTCAGCACCGAAGTGGGTTCATCCAGGATCAACAAGCGCGGCTTCAGGAACAGCTGCTTCAGGATCTCCAGCTTCTGCTTCTCGCCGGCCGACAGCTGCATCGGTGTTGCGTCCAGGTCCAGCTTGAAGGGCGTGCCGTCCATGAAGTGCTGCAGCTCGGCGCGCGCCTGGCGCCAATCGATCACGGCGGGCAGGCGGCCACGGGCGAGCAGCAGGTTCTCGGCCACCGTCATGCCGGGCACGACGGTGAAGTGCTGGTAGACCATGCCGATGCCCAGGTCGCGCGCGACGGTGGGCGAGCGGACGTCGCGCTCGCGCGTGTCCACCATCACCGCACCGTCGTCGGGCGGGTGATAACCCACGATGCACTTGACCAACGTGCTCTTGCCGGCGCCGTTCTCGCCCAGCAGCGCATGCACCGTGCCAGGCCGCACGGTGAGCGACACGCCGTCGAGCGCCGTGAAGGCGCCGAAGCGTTTCGTCAGGTTGAAGGTCTCGAGGGTCAATGCGTTCATCACTTCGTCACCTGCGGGAGTTCCCAAGCAAACGCCGCGGAGCCGGTTCTGCCGGGCCGCTGGGCTTGCCCTCGAGGGGGAAGGGGCCGCAGGCCAATTCGGGGGTGGGTCATCAGGCCGCCATCTCGCGCCGGAACACTTCCAGCGTGTGCGCCTTCACGCGCACGAACTCGGGATCGGCCACCGCTTCGGGCAGGCGCGGCCGCGGCATGTCGAAGGACACCAGCTCGGCAATGCGCGTGGGCCGGCGCGTCAGCAGCAGGATGCGGTCGGCGAGGAACACCGCGTCTTCCAGGTCGTGCGAGACGATGACCATCGTCGTGCCGGTGGCCAGGTGCGCTTCCTGCAGCTTGGCGCGGATGAAAAGCGTCATCTCGAAGTCCAGCGCGGAGAAGGGCTCGTCGAGGAACAGCACCTCCGGCCGCGTGGCGAGGGACCGCATGATGCACACCGTCTGCATCTGCCCGCCGGACAGCTCGTAGGGGTAGCGCTTCAGGTCGAAGCGGATCTCGAACAGCTGCACCAGCTCGTCGACGCGGGCCTTCACCTCCGCGGGCTTCAAGCCCTGGCGCTTCAGCGGGTAGGCGATGTTGTCCCAGGCCGTGATCCAGGGAAACAGCGCGTCGCGGTAGTTCTGGAACACGTAGCCGATCTGCGTTTCCTTGAGCGTCTTGCCGTCGAACAGGATCTCGCCGGCATCGGGCTTCACCAGCCCCGCGATCATGTTCATCAGCGTCGACTTGCCGCAGCCGTTGGGGCCGAAGATCGAGACGATCTTGCCGCGCGGCAGATCGAGGTTGAAGTTGGTGTAGAGCGGCACGCCGGCGAAGCTCTTGCTCAAGCCACGCACGGTGACGTGGGTCTTGGGCGCCGCGGGCAGCGAGACGACCGTGTCGCCGGCCAAGGGCGGCAGCACGGCGGAAGGAAGCGCCGCATTCATGCCTTGCCACTCCAATGAACGAGCCGCTTCTCGGCGAGCAGGAACAGCAGGTTGAGCAGGTAGCCCAAAGCACCGGTCACCAGGATCGACGTGTACATCTCCTTCACGTTGAAGACCTGCTGCGCGTCGATGATGCGGTGCCCCAGGCCGCTTTCGCTGCCGATGAACATCTCGGCGACGATCACGATCACCAGCGCCATCGACACCGCGCTGCGCAGGCCGACGAAGGTCTGCGCCAGGCTTTCCATCAGCATCACGTCCTTGAACACGTGCCACCTCGACACGCCCATGATCTGCGCCGCCATCACCCGCGTCTTCTTCGCGTTCATCACGCCGTAGGCGCTGTTGAACAGCACGATCAGCGCGGCGCCGAAGCTGGCGATGGCGATCTTGTTGACGTCGGTGATGCCGAAGATCAGCAGGAACAGCGGGATCAGCGCCGACGAGGGCGTGGAGCGGAAGAAGTCGATCAGGAACTCGACGCTGCGGTAGGCGCCTTCGCTGCTGCCCAGCATCACGCCCAGCGGCACGCCGATGGCGACCGCGATGCCGAACGAGCACACCGTGCGGAAGATGGTGGCCCACAGGTCGCCGAAGATCGCGCCGCTGGCGAACACGCCGGCCATGTGGGCCAGCGTGTCGGCCGGTGGCGGCAGCAGCACGGCCTTCACCCACTGCGCGGAGATCATCAGCTGCCACACGGCCAGCAGCAGCAGCGGGCCGATGAGCGGCAGCCAGCGCTTGTCGAAGAAGCGGCCCATCATGCTCAGCCGGTGTAGAGCAGCGACTTCACGTCGAGGCGCTTGTTGAAGATCTTGCGCTCGGTGAACACGTCGAAGAACTTCTGGAAGTACTCGACGTCGCTGGGCTTGAACTCGTTGTAGAGCGTGAAGCCGGCCAGCGGCACCTCCTTCACCAGCGATTCCTCGATCGCGGTGAAGCCGTCCATGTGCTTGCGCGCGGCCTCGGGGTTCTTGCGCACCCAGTCCACCGCCTTCGCATAGGCCGCGACATAGCGCTTCGCCAGCTCGGGCTTGTCCTTCAGGAACGCGGTGGTCACGCTGGCCGAGCCGCCGAACCAGGGTGCGTCGTGGTTGCCCAGCACGTACTTGGAGATGACGCCCGGCTCCAGCACTCGCGTCAGCCCCTTCAGCCGGCCCGCGGTGCCGGTGGGCTCCAGCGTGTAGGCAGCGTCGATCTGGCCCGCGGCCAGCGCCGGCACGTGCTGGCCGATCGGCAACTCGACCACCTGCGGGTTGGCGATGCCGTTCCTTTCAAGAATGATCTTGGCCAGCGTCACGTTCTGGATGCCGGGGCCGGAGGCGATCTTCTTGCCCGCCAGCTCCGCGATGGCCCTGACCGGCGAGTCCTTGGGCACGACGAACTCGTCCAGGATCAGCGTGCGGTTGCTGGGGTTGCTGCAGATGATCTTGAAGAGATTGGGGCTGGTGATCTCCGCCAGCCCCAGCGCGGCCGAGGCGGTGCCGTTGGCCGAGCCATGGATGCGGCCGGCGATCATGGCCTCGGCCACCTGCTGCGCGCTGGCGAACTTGGCGCCTTCCACGTTCAGCCCGGCTTCCTTGAAGATGCCGCGCTCCAGGCCCACGTACAGCGGCAGGCCGGAGGCGATGGGCCAGAAGCCGATCAGGATCTTGTCGTCCTGCGCCAGCGCCTTGCGGCTCAAGGCCACCAGCGCGGCCGAAGCCGCGCCGGCCTTCAGCACGGCGCGACGTTTCGAATCAAAGCGGTCGTCGAAAGACATCACAACATCCTTGGCGTTAGGGATCGTTTGGGAACGTTTGGGAGCGTTTGAGGGAACGGTCGGGGGCAGGACAACGGTCACAGCGCGGACAGCGCCTCGATCACGGCGCGCGAATCGGACACGGCGCCGAACACGCCGCCCTGCATCTGGATCATCTTCAGCGCGGCCTCGTGGTTGGCGCGGTCGGTGGCGCCCGTGCAGTCGCTGAGCAGCACGCATTCGAAGCCGCGGTCGTTGGCCTCGCGCATGGTCGTGTGAACGCACACGTCCGTGGTGATGCCGGTGAGGATCAGGTTGCGGATGCCGCGGGTGTGCAGGATCAGTTCCAGATCGGTCGCGCAGAACGAACCCTTGCCGGGCTTGTCGATGATCGGCTCGCCATCGATGGGCGCCAGCTCGGGAATGATTTCCCAGCCCGGTTCGCCACGCACCAGGATGCGGCCGCAAGGTCCGGCATCACCAATGCCGGCGCCGATGCGCCGCGAGCGCCAGCGCTTGTTGGCAGGCAGGTCGGCCAGGTCGGGCCGGTGCCCCTCCCGCGTGTGGATCACGTGCAGGCCCTGGGCCCGCGCCACCGCCAGCACCGCCTTGATCGGCTCGATCGGCGCGCGGGTCAGCGACAGGTCGTAGCCCATCTTGTCGACGTAGCCGCCGATGCCGCAGAAGTCGGTCTGCATGTCGATGATGACCAGCGCGGTGTTGGCCGCGCGCAGGTCGCCATCAAACGGCCAGGCATAGGGTTCGGAGGCGATCAGCGTCATGCTCGGGTCCTTCGAGAGAAAGTCAGCGTGAGACACCCAGCTCGCCCGGCGCGCCCTGCAGGGCGCGGCGTGGCGAACAGGTGAGGACGAGGATGGCCAGCGTCAGCGCATACGGCATGGCGTTGAAGAGGTAGTAGCCACCGCTGATGCCGATGGACTGCAGCGCCGGCCCGATGGCGCCCGCGCCGCCGAAGAGCAGCGCCGCACCCAGGCAGCGCCAGGGCTGCCAGCGCGCGAAGATCACCAGCGCCACCGCGATCAGCCCCTGGCCGCTGGACAGGCCTTCGTTCCAGCTGCCCGGGTAGTGCAAGGACAGCGAGGCGCCGCCCAGGCCCGCGATGAAGCCGCCGGCCGCGGTGGCGGCAATGCGCACCGCGCTGGCTGAATAACCCAGCGCACGAGCGGCGTCGCCGGAGTCACCCGCCATGCGCACCACCAGGCCCCAGCGGGTGTTGGCGAAGCCCCAGGCCAGCAGCGCGGCCAGGCCGATGCCGATGGGGAACAGCGCGTTGATGGCCAGCGCGCTCTGCACCGCCGGCGAATCGCTCCACGCGCCCAGCGGCAGCGCGGGGATCTGCGGCGCCTGCGGCTGGATCAGCGGCTTGCCGAGGTAGAAGGCCAGGCCCGCGCCCAGCAGCATCAGCGCGATGCCGGTGGCGATGTCGGACACGCGCGGCAGCGAGCACAAGAGACCGTGCAGCAGCGCCAGCGCGGCCCCGCTCACGCCCGCCAGCAGCACGCCGAGCCAGGGTGAGCCGCTGAGGTAGGCGCCGCCGAAGCCGGCCATCGCCGAGAACACCAGCACGCCCTCCAGGCCCAGGTTGATGCGGCCGGATTTTTCAGTCAGGCATTCACCGAGGCTGACGAACAGGAAGGGCGTGCCCACGCGCACCGCGCCGCCGAGCATGGCCAGCAGCAGGTCGAAGAACTGGCCGCCGTCCATCACACGGCCTTTCCGAGGTGGGTGGCGAGCCGCACACGACTGAACGCCGGCACGCGCAGCTCGAAGAGGCGGCCGCGGAGCGCTTCGGCCGCGAGGATGAAGACGAAGGCAAAGCCCTGCAGCACCAGCACCGAGGCATCGGGCAGGCCCAGCCGCCGCTGCAGCAGGCTGCCGGCCGCGGCGAAGCCGCCGAACAGCACCGCGACGATGGGAATGGCCCACGGGTTGTGCCGCGCGACGAAGGACACCAGGATGCCGGTGTAGCCCAGGCCGGCGATGACCGAGGCATTGGCCGCCGTGTGCACCGCCGCCACCTCGATGGCGCCGGCCAGCCCGGCGCACGCGCCGCCCAGCCCGCAGGCCAGCACGATGAGCCGGTCCACCGGTAATCCCACGCCGCGCGCGGTGCCGGCATTGCCACCGGCCACGCGCAGCGCGAAGCCCGAGGACGTCAAGCTGAGCCACACACCGGCCGCGAGGCACGACACCAGGCCGATCACGAGACCCCAGTGCACGTCGCCGAGCAGGCTGTCCGGCGAGATCGCGCCGATGCGCATGCCCTCGGCCAGCGGCTGCGTCGACGGCTTGTTCAGGCTGGCCGGATCCCGCAGCGGCCCTTCCACCAGGTGCTTGAACAGCGCGATGGCGATGTAGCCCAGCAGCAGGCTGGAGATGGTTTCGTTGACGCCGCGCCACTGCCGCAGCACGCCGGCCAGCGCCACCCAGGCCGCACCGGCGAGCGCGCCGGCCAGCAGCACCAGCGCACTGCCGCTCGCATCGGGCGTCAGCGGCACCAAATATGGCAACGCGGCGCAGCCCAAGGCGCCGAGCACCAGCGCGCCTTCACCGCCGATCACCGTCAAACCCGCGCGGGCCGGCAGCGCCACCGCCAGCGCCGTCAACATCAAGGGCGCCGCGCGCTGCAAGGTGTTCTGCCACGAGAATGCGTCACCGAAGGCGCCGCGGAAAAGCAGCACCCAGGCTTCCGCCGGACTGGCACCGCCGAACCAAACGAAGGCGCCGAACAGCAGCAGCGCGGCGGCGATGGCGCCGGTGGGCAGCAGCACGGCTTCCGCAGCGGCGTGCCATCCGGAGTCGGTTGTTCGATTCATGCCAGAGCCAGGTCAAGTGAACCGGAGGTTTGGCCGGGATCGCGTCGCGAGCGGCCCGAGGCTGCGGCGAGGAGCGCAGCCGTACTTCGGTACGGCGAGCACCGCAGGCGCAGGATCGGGCCGCGCAGCAGCGAGACCGGTCAAACCTTGCCCACCACCCCTTCCACCAGGTAGTTCATCGACTCCAGCGCCATGTCGGTCTGCTTCAGCACCGTGCCCTTCGGGATCACGACCTTGCCGGTGTTGTCCTTGAGCTCGCCCCCGAAGATGTCGAAGGTGCCGGCCATCATCCTGGCCCGCACCGCATCGGCGTTCTTGCGCGCGCCTTCGCTCACCATCGGGCCATACGCCGAGCTTTTCACGAAGCCGTCCTTCAGCCCGCCGCGCACGAAGTTCGGGTGCGGCTTGCCGCTCTGTGCCGCTTCGATGATCTGCTTGTACGCGGTGATCCAGTTCCACTCCGCCCCGGTCAGGTAGGCCTGCGGCGCCAGCTTGGCCTGGGAGGCGTGGTAGCCGGCCACGTACTTCCCGCGTTTGGCGGCTGTCTCCACGATCACCTTGGGCCCGTCCACGTGCATCGTGAAGACGTCGACGCCCTGGTCGGCCAGGCTGTTGGTGGCCTCGGCTTCCTTGACCGGCATCGACCAGTCGCCGGTGAAGATCACCGTCGTCGTGATCTTCGGATCCACCGAGCGCGCGCCCATCGTGAAGGCGTTGATGTTGCGCAACACCTGCGGGATCGGCTTGGCGGCGATGAAGCCGAGCTTCTTGCTCTTGCTCTGGTGGCCGGCGATGACGCCGTTCAGGTACTGCGCCTCGTCGATGTAGCCGAAGAAGCTGCCCACGTTCTTGGGGTGCCTGGCCTCGCTCCAGAGGCCGCCGCAGTGGGCGAAGCGCACGCCGCCGTTCTTTGGCGCCAGCGCCAGGATGTGCGGATCGAAGTAGCCGAAGGAGGTGGGGAACAACAGCGCCGCGCCGTCCTGCGCCACCATGCCCTGCATCGTCTTCTGCACCGCGTTGGTCTCGGGCACGTTCTCTTCCTCGACCACCTTCACGCCGGCCAGCTTCTTCACCTGCGCCGCGGCCTCCGCATGCGCCTGGTTGTAGCCGTAGTCGTCGCGCGGCCCCACGTAGATGAAGCCCACGGTGACCGGCTTCTGCGCCTGTGCACCGAAGCCGTGTGACACGGCCGCGAGGGCCCCGGCGGTCTTGATCCAGTCGCGGCGGTTCCAGGCGCTGAAAGACATGGGTGCGAACTCCTGCAAGTACGGGACGGCGATGGCGAGCACGGCAGCGCCGCCGGCCCGACCCGGCGCTGCGAACCACCCGTGAATCCGAGGCGGTGTTCAAGCCGGTATACAAGCAAGCGATGGGCCAGCCGGACCGCGGCACGCCAGGTGCCCTCATTCCCAGGAAGGCGCGCCATCGGCAGGTCCCAGGGCGGCTCGGGGATGCACCGGCGCGGGGCCGGCGGCGCACCTCGGCATGTTGTGGTGCACGGCGCTGGTGCGACCTGCACGCCGATTGCGCCAAGCCAAGTTTCTTTACCGCGCGCCGCTGAACACTTGACACGCCCTCGGTACAAACCCGAAGTCATGAACAAGCGTCCTTGGCCCCTTCCCTGCGCCGCGCCGCGCGCGCCGGCCGTCCTGCTGTTGATCGCAGCCGCGGTGGCCGGCGGCTGCGCCGCGCCCGCCCTGAAGCACGAGGACGCACACACCCTGCAGCCGCCGGTCGCGTCCGCCTACCGCCAGGCCCCCGCGGCCGGCACCAGCGACGGGCGCAGCCTTGCAACCTGGTGGCAAGGGATCGGCGACCCGGTGCTGGGCGCGCTGGTGGACGAGGCGCTGCGTGCCAACCTGGACCTGAAGAGTGCGCAAGCCACGCTGGCGCAGGCACGCGCGCTGCGCGGCGTCAGCGCGGCCGGGCGCTCGGTGCAGGTGGGCAGCTCGGCCTCCGCCGGCCGCAACCGCAATGCGGGCAACAACAGCAACAGCCTCTCGGCCGGCCTGGATGCCAGCTGGGAGCCGGATGTCTTCGGCCGCATCGGCGCCGGCATCGCCGCAGCCGAGGCGCAGGCCGAAGCCAGCGCCCTGCAGCTGGCCGCCACGCGCATCGCGGTGGCAGGCGAGGTCGGCCTGGCCTACCTCCAATGGCACGGCACGCGGCAGCAGCTGCAGGTGGCGCAGCAGAATCTGGCGCTGCAGGCCGAATCGCAGCAGGTGGCCGAATGGCGCGCCGGCGCGCGCCTGGCAACGCCGCTGGACGTGGAACAGGCCCGCGCCGCGGCCGAGCAGACGCGGGCCCGCATCCCCGCGCTGCAGTCCACGCTGGCACAGACCGAGCACCGCCTGGCGGTGCTGCTGGGCCAGCCGCCCGCCGCGCTGGGCGACCGCTTGAGCCCCGCCGCCGCCGTGCCCGCCCTGCCACCCCTGCCGGCGGCCGGCCTGCCCGCCGACCTGCTTCGCCGCCGGCCCGACGTACTTGCCGCCGAGGCCCGGGCCACGGCCGAGCTGGCGACGCTGGCACAGCGCCAGGCCGAACGCCTGCCCACCTTCAGCATCAGCGGCCGCCTGGGCCTGCAGGCGCTGACGCTGGCCGCGCTGGGCCAGCCCGGTGCGCTGGTGGCCGGCATCACCGCCGGCATCCAGTGGCCGGTGCTGGACGGCGGCGCCGCGCACGCCCGGCTGCAGGCCCAGCGCGCGGCCCTGGAAGGCGCGCGCATCGCCTACCGGGCCAGCGTCCTGACGGCGCAGCAGGATGTGGAAGACACGCTGGCGGCTCTGGCCACCGGCCGCGAGCAGGTCGCCAGCCTGGCGCGCGCCGCCGCGTCCGCGTCGCAAGCGCTGTCGCTGGCGCGGCTGCGCTACCAGACCGGCCTCACCGACTTCACGCCGCTGCTGGACGCGCAGCGCAGCGCGCTGTCGGCCCAGGACGCGCTGGCGACCGCGCGCACCGACCTGGCGCTGAACCAGGTGCGGCTCTACAAGGCCCTCGGAGGCGGCTGGGATGCCGATGCCGCACCCGCTGCCGCATCAGCTGACATCCCTGCCGACACCTCCGCGGGCGCGCCCGCGGTGACACCCGCCAACACACCCACGAACGCCACCGCCACCGCCACCGCCACCGCCACCGCCACCGCCTCCACCGGCCCCACCGCCCCCGCCGGAGCCCGCCCATGAAGACCACTTCCGAAGAATCCGCGGCGCTGGGCGCCTTGCTCGGCGACGAAGCCAGTGGCCGGCCCTGGTGGCGCCGGGCCACGCCGTGGATCGGTGCCGCCGTGGTGCTGGTGGCCATCGGCGGCCTGCTGGCCTGGCGCGCCAGCAGCCAGGACGCTCAGATACCGCGTTACGTCACCACGCCGCTCCAGCGCGGCGACGTCGCGGTCAGCGTCACCGCCAACGGCACGCTGCAACCCACCCGTTCCGTGGCCATCGGCAGCGAGCTGTCGGGCACGGTGGCGCGCGTGCTGGTGGACGTCAACGACGTGGTGAAGAAGGGCCAGCTGCTGGTCGAGCTGGACACCGCCAAGCTGCGGGACGCGCTGGCAGCCGCGCGCGCCGACCAGGCCTCGGCCGAGGCACGGCAGCGCCAGGCCGCCGCCACCACGACAGAGGCACGCGCCACACTGGGCCGCCTGGAGGAGCTGGCGCGCCTGTCCGGCGGCAAGCTGCCCTCGCAGGCCGAGCTGGACGCGGCCAAGGCCACGCTGGCGCGCGCCGTCGCCGACCAGGGCGCGGCGCAGGCCGCCGTGTCGCAGGCGCGGGCCAATGCGTCGACCGCCGCCACCAACCTCGGCAAGGCGGCCATCCGTTCGCCCATCGACGGCGTGGTGCTGACCCGCGCGGTGGAGCCGGGCTACGCGGTGGCCGCATCGCTGCAGGCCGTCACGCTGTTCACGCTGGCCGAGGACCTGTCGCAGCTGCGCCTGTCGGTCAACGTCGACGAGGCGGACGTGGGCCAGGTCAAGGCCGGCCAGAAGGCGCGCTTCACCGTCGCCGCGCAACCGGGCCGGCAGTACCCGGCCAGCGTGACCCGCGTGGCCTATGGCTCGACCATCACCGACAACGTGGTGACCTACACCACGCTGCTGGACGTCGCGAACAAGGACCTCAGCCTGCGCCCTGGCATGACGGCCACCGCCACCATCGCCGCGCAGGAGAAGCAGAACGTCTGGGTGGTGCCCAACAGCGCGTTGCGCTTCACGCCCGATGCGCCGGCGACGGGGCTGGCCGGCAGCGGGTCCGGCGGCGGCCTGGTCAGCAAGCTGCTGCCGCGGCCGCCCGGCATGGGCGGGCGCCGACCCAACGGCGGCGCCGCGCGCGAGAGCGCCGGCGGCAGCGGCCGCATCTGGGTCCTGCAGAACGGGCAGCCGGTCGCGATCACCGTGCAGAAAGGCGTCAGCGACGGCCGCCAGACCGAGGTGTCCGGCCCGGGACTGGCTGCGGGCCTGGCCGTCATCACCGACCAGACCGTGGGCGGCGACCATGGCTGAACGCGGCGAAGGCGAACCGCCGCTGATCCGCCTGAGGGGCCTGACCAAGACCTACGGCCAGGGCTCGGCCGCCTTCCAGGCCCTGCGCGGCGTGGACTTGGGCGTGGACGCGGGCGAGTTCGTCGCGGTGATGGGCCCGAGCGGCTCCGGCAAGAGCACCGCCATGAACCTGATCGGCTGCCTGGACACCCCGTCCAGCGGCAGCTACCGCTTCCGCGGCGTGGAAGTGGGCACGCTGACGCGCGACCAGCGCGCGCTGCTGCGGCGCAGGCACCTGGGCTTCGTGTTCCAGGGCTTCCACCTGCTGGCGCGCACCACCGCGCTGGAGAACGTGGAACTGCCGCTCCTTTACCGCGGCATGGGCCGCAAGCAGCGCGGCGCCGCCGCGCGCGATGCGCTGGCCCGCGTCGGCCTGGCCGGCTGGGAAACGCACACGCCGGCGGAGCTGTCCGGCGGCCAGCAGCAGCGGGTGGCCATCGCGCGGGCCATCGTCACCCAGCCCTCGGTGCTGCTGGCTGACGAGCCCACCGGCAACCTGGACAGCGCCCGCAGCCAGGACATCATGAAGCTGCTGACGGCGCTGAACCGCGAACACGGCATCACCGTGATGATGGTGACGCACGAGCGCGACTTGGCCGCGTATGCGGACCGCATCATCCATTTCCTCGACGGCCAGGTCGCGCGCGAAGAGCGCCCGGCCCTCGCCGCCGCCTGACCGGCGCCTCGGACCATGTGGATCAACACGCTCCTGCAAGCGCTGCGCGCCATCCGCCGCAACCTGATGCGCAGCGTGCTGACCACGCTGGGCATCGTGATCGGCGTGGCGGCGGTGGTCACGATGGTGACCGTGGGCAACGGCGCCACCTACGCGGTGAAGGCGCAGATCGAGAGCCTGGGCAGCAACCTGCTGATGATCCGGCCCGGCCAGCGCATGAGCTTCGGCGGCGGCGGAGGCGGCGCGCCGCCCTTCAAGCTGGCCGACGTGCAGGCCATCGATGGCCAGGTCAGCGGCATCGCCGCGGTGGCGCCCGAGGTGCGCGCCGCCGTCACCGTGGTGGCCGAGGGCAAGAACTGGGCAACCACCGTCACCGGCACCACCAACGCCTACTTCGCCACCAACAACTGGCGCCTGGCGGCGGGCCGCATGTTCGAGCCGGCCGAGGCCGAAGCCGGCGCGCCGGTGTGCGTGATCGGCGCCACCGTGGCGCGCGAGCTCTTCGGCCGCGCCGACCCCGTGGGCCGCGCGGTGCGCGTCAAGCAATTCAGCTGCGAGGTCATCGGCCTGCTGGCCGGCAAGGGCCAGGCGGCCATGGGCGCCGACCAGGACGACACCATCATCATCCCCGTGGCCACCGCGCAGCGGCGCGTCACCGGCTCGACCCGCGTCAACACCATCCTGGTGTCGATGAAGGCCGAGACCAGCCCCGAGCGGGTGAAGGCCAGCCTGACCGACCTGCTGCGCGAGCGCCGCAAGCTCAACCGCGGCGACGAGAACAACTTCAACATCCTCGACACGCAGCAGGTGGCCGAAACCCTGTCGGGCACCACCCGGCTGCTGACCTCGCTGCTGGGCGCGGTGGCCGCCGTCAGCCTGCTCGTGGGCGGCATCGGCATCATGAACATCATGCTGGTCAGCGTGACGGAGCGCACGCGCGAGATCGGCCTGCGCCTGGCCATCGGCGCCTTCGAGCGCGAGGTGCTGGCGCAGTTCCTGATCGAAGCAGTGGTGCTGGCGGCGCTGGGCGGCCTGGCGGGGCTGGTGCTGGCCACCGGCGCGTCCATCGCCATCGCGCAGTTGATGCAGGTGCCCTTCCTGTTCAACCCCGGCATCAACCTGCTGGCCTTCGCGTTCTCGGCGGCCATCGGGGTGATCTTCGGCTTCGTGCCTGCGCGGCGGGCGGCGCGGCTGGACCCGATCGAGGCCCTGCGGCACGAGTGATCGCCACGCCCGAGGTGAGCGCGACCCGTCCTCCCCCGGCGCCACCGACGAACGCGGCGCGCGTGTTTCAGCTGCTCACGCGGCCTGCGTAGTCCCTCTTGCGCGGGTCGCCGGGCAGGCATAGGCTGGGCCGCACACGCAAAGCGCTTGGGTCCGCTTCTGCACGGGGCTGAACGCGGCAACGCCGGGCGCTAGGGCCTGTTAACGCTACGGAGGTGACTGCGTTAGCGTTAACAGGCCCCAGGCTGAAGGAGACCCTCATGCCAAGCCCACTCGCGTCCGGCGCCGTCCAGGTGGCCGACATCCGGACCCTGGCCCTCGTCGGACCCGCCGCCGCCGGAAAGACCAGCCTCGCGGAGGCGTTATTGCTCAAGTCAGGCGCCATCGGCGCCGCTGGCTCGCTGGAACGCGGTTCGACCGTCAGCGACTTCGACCCGCTCGAGCGCAAGATGCAGCACTCGCTGAACTCGGCGGTGATGCACATGGCGCACGCCGGCACCCGCATCCACTTCGTCGACACACCCGGCGGCCCCGATTTCGTCGGCCAGAGCCTGCCGGCGCTGGAGGCGGTGGAAACCGCGGCCGTGGTCATCAATGCCGCGGTCGGCATCGAGCCGATGGCCGTGCGCATGATGGAGTACGCCGCCGAGCGCCAGCTCGACCGCTTGATCATCGTCAACAAGATCGACGCGCAGGGCATCGACCTGCCCGCGCTGCTGGCCGACATCCAGGCCACCTTCGGCAAGGAATGCCTGCCGCTGAACCTGCCGGACGACGGCGGCGCGAAGGTGATCGACTGCTTCTACAACCGCGAAGGCCACTCCGACTTCGGCTCGGTGGACGCCGCGCACCGCGCGCTGGTGGAGCAGGTCGTGGAGGTGGACGCGGCCTTCGTCGACCGCTACCTGAACGACGGCGACGTCGATGCCTCGGAGCTGCACGCGCCGCTGGAGCAGGCGCTGCGCGAAGGCCACCTGATCCCGGTGTGCTTCGTCTCGTCACGCACCGGCGCCGGCGTGGCCGAGTTGCTGGACGTCATCGTCAGGCTGCTGCCCAATCCTACCGAAGGCAACCCGCCCGACTTCCTGAACGGCGAAGGCGCGGACGCCAAGCTGATGCACGCGGAGCCCGACCCCAACGCCCACGTCCTCGCCCACGTCTTCAAGATCACGGTCGATCCCTACGTCGGCAAGATGGGCGTGATGCGGGTGCACCAGGGCACCGTCACCAAGGACAGCCTGCTGTACGTGGGCGACGGCCGCAAGCCCTTCAAGGTGGGGCACCTCTTCATGCTGCAGGGCAAGGACCATGTGGAGGTGCCGCGCGCCGTGCCGGGCGACATCTGCGCCGTGGCCAAGGTCGATGAACTGCATTTCGACGCCGTGCTGCACGACGCGGCCGAGGACGACCACATCCACCTGAAGCCCCTGCCCTTCCCGGTGCCCGTGCACGGCCTGGCCATATCACCCAAACGGCGCGGCGACGAGCAGCGCATGTGGGAGATCATGAGCAAGCTGGTCGACGAGGACCCGTGCCTCAAGATCGAGCACGTGCCGACCACCAACGAGACCATCGTCTACGGCCTGGGCGAGCTGCACCTGCGCATGCTGCTGGACCGCCTGCGCGAGGTCTACAAGTTCGAGGTGGACACCCGCCCGCCGCGCATCGCCTACCGCGAGACGGTCACCGCGAATGCCGAGGGCCACCACCGCCACAAGAAGCAGACCGGCGGCGCCGGCCAGTTCGGCGAGGTGTACCTGAAGATCGAGCCGCTGCCGCGCGGCGCGGGATTCGAGTTCGTCGACCAGGTCAAGGGCGGCACCATCCCCACGCAGTTCATTCCCGCCGTGGAAAAGGGGGTGCGCGAGGTGCTGGCCACCGGGGCGATCGCCGGCTATCCGGTGGTGGACGTGCGCGTCATCGTCTACGACGGCAAGAGCCATTCGGTGGACAGCAAGGAAATCGCCTTCGTCACCGCCGGCAAGAAGGCCTTCATGGCCGCCATCCGCGAGGCGCGGCCGATCGTGCTGGAGCCGATCGTCAACGTCGAGATCACGGCGCCGGAGGCGGCGATGGGCGACGTCACCGGCGACCTGTCGGCCAAGCGCGGCCAGGTCAACGGCACGCACAACGGCGCGGCGCAGACCATGGTGATCAAGGGCCAGGCGCCGCTGTCGGAGCTGGCCGGCTACCAGTCGCGCCTGAACGCGATGACCAGCGGCCAGGGCCGCTACACATTGGAGTTATCCCACTACGAGCCGGTGCCGCCGAACGTGCAGCAGCAGCTGACGTCCAGCTTCAAGGTGAAGGAGGAGGAATAGGGCAGCCTCGAGCGGCGCCAGCGCGCCTCCCATCGGTCACCCCACCAGCCGCCCCGCCGGGCGGCCTACAGGCCGCCGGAGGTGTGGTCCGGCCGGCTGGCGGGGCTGGGGGATAACATCCTGCGCCTCATGGCGCTCAAATCGACGATCTACAAGGCCAACCTGCACCTTGCCGACATGGACCGACAGGTCTACGGCGAGCATGCGCTGACGCTGGCCCTCCACCCCTCCGAAACCGAAGAGCGCCTGATGGTGCGCGTGCTGGCCTTTGCGCTGCAGGTGCCCGCCGACGACCTGCAGGGCACGCTGCAGTTCGCGCGCGGGCTGTCGGACACCGACGAGCCGGACCTGTGGCGGAAGGACCTGACCGAGCAGATCGTGCACTGGATCGAGGTGGGCCAGCCCGACGAGCGCCGCCTGGCCAAGGCCTGCGGCAAGGCCGAACGGGTGACCATCTATGCCTACGGCAGCTCGGCGCCCATCTGGTGGTCCGGCATCGAGACCAAGCTCACCCGGCTGAAGAACCTGGAAGTCTGGCGCCTGCCGGCCGACCAGGCGCAGGCGCTGGGCGAGCGGGCGCAGCGCTCGATGCAGGTGCAGGTGCAGGTGCAGGACGGCCACGTGTGGTTCAACGACGATCGCGGCTCGCTGGAGCTGCAGCCCGAGCCGCTGTGGCGCGGCGGGCGCTGAAAACCCTGAGGCGACAGGGCCACCCCCCGCACCTATCATCAGCGGCACCGCTTCATCGACCTGCGGCCCCACGAGGGCCGCTTCGTTTTATGCCGCGTCCCTTCCTTCGCTCCCGGCGGCTCGGCTGGCCCGCGCTGATGCTTGCCGCCGCGTCCGCGCTCTTCGTCCCCCTCCCGATGGCCGCCAGCACCTCCACCCCCGACGATCCCCACCTCTGGCTCGAAGACGTGCAGGGCGACAAAGCCCTGGCCTGGGTGCGAGAGCGCAATGCCGAGGCGCGCAAGCAGCTGCAGGGCCACCCGCGTTTCGAGACCATGCGCGACACCTTCCGCGCCATCCTCGATTCCAAGGAGAAGATCCCCTACGTCAGCCGCCGCGGCGAGCACCTGTACAACTTCTGGCGCGACGCGGCCAACCCGCGCGGCCTGTGGCGCCGCACGACGCTGGCCGAGTACCGCAAGCCCAACCCCGCCTGGGAAACGCTGATCGACCTGGACGCGCTGGCCAAGGCCGAGAAGGAGAACTGGGTCTGGTCCGGCGCCGACTGCCTGGGGCCGGACTACCGGCGCTGCCTCGTGCGCGTCTCGCGCGGCGGGGCCGATGCGGTGGTGCTGCGCGAGTTCGACACGGTGACCAAGAAGTTCGTCGACGACGGCTTCAAGCTGCCCGAGGCCAAGACCAACGTCGACTGGCTGGACAAGGACACGCTCTACGTCGGCACCGATTTCGGCCCCGGCTCGATGACCGAGTCGGGCTACCCGCGGCTGGTGAAGAAGTGGAAGCGCGGCCAGCCGATCAGTGCCGCCGAAACCGTGTTCGAGGCACGCCCCAAAGACGTCTACGCCTACGCGGCCGTCGACCACACGCCCGGCTTCGAGCGCACCGTCTTCGTCCGCGCCACGGACTTCTACAACACCGAGCTGAGCCTGCTCGCCGGCGGCAAGCCGGTGGTGGTGGAGCGGCCGAGCGACAGCGAATTCAGCTTCTGGCGCGACCAGTTGCTGGTGCAGCTGCGCAGCGACTGGAAGCTCGGCGGCAAGACCTGGCCCGCCGGTGCGCTGCTGGTCACCGATGCCAAGGCCTACCTGGCCGGCGAGCGCCGCTTCACCGCGCTCTTCACGCCCACGCCGGCGCGCTCGCTGGCCGGCTTCTCGACCACGCGCCACGCCGTGCTGCTGAACGTGCTGGACAACGTGGCCGGCCGCCTGGAGGAGTGGACGCGCTCGGCCGATAACCCGGAATGGAAGCGGCGCGAGGTGAACGCGCCCTTCCCCGGCACGCTGTCCGCCGCCGCGCTGCACGACCCGCAGCTGAAGGACGACCCGCTGGCCGAGTCCTACCTGCTGACGTACACGGACTTCGTCACCCCCGACTCGCTGATGCTGGGCCGCACCGGCAGCGACCAGCGCGAGCTGCTGAAGGCGCGCCCCGCCTTCTTCGATGCCCAGGGCATCAAGGTGGAGCAGCGCTTCGCGAAAAGCAAGGATGGCACCCGGGTGCCCTACTTCGTCGTCTGGCCCAAGGGCGCGAAGGCCGACGGCAGCAACCCGACGCTGCTGTACGGCTACGGCGGCTTCGAGGTGGCGCAGCAGCCCTGGTACTCGGCCGGCTTCGGCACCGCCTGGTATGCGCACGGCGGCGTGCTGGTCGTCGCCAACATCCGCGGCGGCGGCGAGTACGGGCCCGCCTGGCACCAGGCCGCGACCAAGGCCAACAAGCAGAAGAGCTACGACGACTTCGCGGCCGTGGCGGAGGACCTGATCGCGGCCAAGATCACCAGCCCCGCGCATCTGGGCATCCAGGGCGGCAGCAACGGCGGCCTGCTGGTGGGCGCGGTGATGCTGCAGCGGCCGGAGCTGTTCAAGGCGGTGGTCTGCCAGGTGCCGCTGCTGGACATGCAGCGCTACCACAAGCTGCTGGCGGGGGCCTCCTGGGTCGCCGAGTACGGCGACCCCGACAAGCCCGAGGAATGGGCCTGGATCTCGAAGTACAGCCCCTACCAGAACGTCAAGCCGGGCATGAAGCTGCCGAAGCTGCTCTTCACCACCTCCACCCGCGACGACCGCGTGCACCCCGGCCACGCGCGCAAGATGGCCGCCCGCATGCTGGAGCAGGGCCACGGGCCGCTGTACTACGAGAACATCGAAGGCGGCCACGCCGGCGCGGCCGACAACGCGCAGAAGGCCGACATGATGGCGCTGGAGTTCGCGTTCCTGTGGCAGCAGCTGGGACGCTGATTTCACGCGGTATCGGCCACCAAGGTGCGAGCATGAATCCGACCCCCGCCCCAGCCACCCCCGCCGACGTGCTGGACTTCTGGTTCGGCGCGCCCGACGACCCCGGCCACCGCCTGCCGCGGCAGGCTTGGTTCCGCAAGGATCCGGCCTTCGACCTGCAGGTCCGCGAACGCTTCGGACCCACCATCGAAGCCGCGCTGGCCGGACGCCTGCAGTCCTGGGCCGCGGAGCAGCTGGGCGCGCTGGCCCAGGTCATCGTGCTGGACCAGTTCACCCGCAATGCCTTCCGCGACACCGCCCGCGCCTTCGCCGGCGATGAACGGGCGCTGGCAGCGGCGCGCGCGATGGTCGACGCCGGCCAGGACCGCGGCTTGAGCGGGGTGCAGCGCCAGTTCGTCTACATGCCGTTCGAGCACGCCGAGGACCTGGCGGCGCAGCAGCAGGCGCTGCGGCTCTTCCAGCAACTGGGCGAAGACGAGCCGGCGCTGGCCGACCTGCTGCGCTGGGCACAGGCGCACCACGACATCATTGCGCGCTTCGGCCGCTTCCCGCACCGCAATGCCCAGCTCGGGCGCACCAGCACGCCCGAGGAAGAAGCGTTCCTGAAGACCCCCGGCTCGTCGTTCTGAGGGCCGTGCGATGGCCGCCGCGCACGCCAGCCGCCGGCCTGCGGCGCCGCTGGACGCCTTCATCGAGAGGGTGTGGACCAGCGAGCGCACCGCGCCTGCCGTCCACCCGCGCGAGTGGAACCTGCCCACCGGCTGCGCCGACCTGATCGTGCCGCTGACCCAAGCCGCGCTGCACCGCTTCGCCGGGCGCGACGACGGCATCGGTCACTGGCACGCGGGCGGCGTGCTGCAGGGGGCGCAGCATCGCCCGACGCTGCGCGACACGGCAACGCCGCTGGCGGTCGTCGGGGCCCATTTCCGGCCAGGCGGGCTGCGGGCCTTCATCGCCGCGCCCGCGCATGAGCTGAGCGACGAGGCCTGCGCGCTTGACGACCTGTGGCCCGGCTTCGCGGCGCGGTTGCAGGACCGCCTGCTCGCGGGCGGCCGCCTGGCTCCCGCGCCGATCCGATTGCACGCCCTGGAGCGGGCGCTGCGCCGGCTGCTGCGGCCCGCCGCGGCACCGGATCCCTGGATCGGCTGGGCGGTGGCCCAGCTGGCCGCGGCACCGAACCGCGTGGGCGAGGTGCAGCGTGCCAGCGGCTGCTCCCCCACGCGCTTCATCGAGCGCTACCGCGCGGCCTGCGGCCTGGCACCCAAGCGGCATGCCGCGCTGATGCGCTTCAACGCGCTGCTGCGGACCGCCGGCGGCACCGCCGCGGACGGCGCAGGCCCGGCCTGGGCGCGGGCCGCGTGCGATGCAGGTTATGCCGACCAGGCCCACATGAACCGCGAGTTCCGCCGCTTCGCCGGCCTGACCCCCGGCGACTACCGGCGCGCCGCCACGGCCTACCCCCACCACGTGGCCTGCCGCTGAGGAATTCCGTTCAAGACGCCCTGCCGAGCGGCGCCTAAGCTGGGGGCAAGCGATCGAACAGGAGTCCACGATGCAGGCCAACCCCACCATCCACGAGGTCTTCCCCTACCTGCGCGTGCGCGACGCCGCCGCGGCCATCGGGTTCTACCAGCGCGCCTTCGGCGCCACCGAGCGCATGCGCCTCGTGGAGCCGTCCGGGCGCATCGGCCATGCCGAACTGCAGCTCGGTCCCGCGGTGCTGATGCTGAGCGAGGAATACCCGGAATTCGGCCTGCTCGCGCCCGGCGAAGGCGCCACGATCGGCGCCTCCATCCACCTGCACGTGGACGACTGCGACGCGTTGGCGGAGCGCGCGGTGGCGGCCGGCGCCACGCTGGAGATGCCGCCCACCGACCAGTTCTACGGCGAGCGCAGCTGCCGCGTGCGCGACCCCTTCGGCCACCAATGGCTGCTGGAACACGAGATCGAGCGCGTGGCGCCCGAAGAGATGCAGCGGCGCTATACCGCGCTGTTCGCGGACAGCTGAGCCCGGCGCGGGACCGCGCCGGGCGCAAACGAATCGGCCGGCGCCGTCAGGACGACGGCACCGGCCGATTTGGGCGATTCGCCGAAGGCCGGTCAGCGTGCGCGGCCGCGACGGAACAGGTTGACGATGGCCAGCAGGATGACCGAGCCCAGCAGCGAGACGGCCAGTCCCGCGATGCTGAAGTCACCACTGTTGACCGTGCCGGCGCCGAGCAGCGGGCTGAGCAGGAAGCCGCCCAGGAAGGCGCCGACGATGCCGACGACCACGTTGAGGATCACGCCCTGCTGGGCGTCGGTCCGCATGATCATGCTGGCGACCCAACCGATCAGGCCACCGACGACCAGCCAGATGATGATGTTCATAGCGCTCTCCGGAGAAAGTTGAGGATGCGGGAAAGCTACCAACGGAAGCTTCCCGATCCGATCGGAGGAGCGCGCGGAGTTCGGTAGTCCGCCACCTACGACCCCGTAGGCCGCGGGTGACGCGACCTGCGGTCCGGCCGGCCCGCTTGACCGCGGCCACCGGGCCCACCCGGCGGGGCGGGTCGCCTCGGTCGCCTCGGTCGCCTCGGTCGCCTCAGGACGCTAAGGCCCAGGCGCCTTGATAAGCGCCCAGCAGCAGTGCGCTGACGGCCAGATTGGCCAGCAGGTGGCGGTGGCCCATGCCGATGCGGATGCCCAGCCGGGCCGAGACGCATCCCCAGCCCACCACCAGCAGCAGCGCGCCCGCTTCGACCCGGTCCAGCGGCAGGTTCAACACCCGGGCCAAGCCGATGGCGGCCAGCCACACACCCGTGGCCATCACGGCGGCGGCGGTCAGTTCGCCGAAGGACGGGCGGCGCAGGGGGATGCCGATCAGGTTCATGGGCTGAATGATAAAAACGTCCAGGAAGCCCGAAAGCATAGCGGCGGGCGCAATTCCTTTGCCGGCCGCATGTCACGCAGCGTGCGTGGTTTCGGTAACGGGGCGTCAGCGCGCCTCCTGCTCCTGCAACAGGCGCCACATCACCTTGCCGGAACCGGACTTCGGCAGCGCGTCGACGAACTGCACGATGCGCGGCACCTTGTACGCGGCCATGTGTTCCCGGGCCCAGGCGATGACGTCTTCCTCGCGCGCCGCGCCGCGGGCCTCGGCGCGCGGCACGACCACCGCCTTCACCGTCTCGCCGCGGTAGGGGTCGCGGCTGGCGATCACGCAGGCCTCCTGCACCAGGGGGCACTTGAAGAGCAGCAGTTCCACCTCGCTGGGCCAGACCTTGAAGCCACTGGCGTTGATCATTCGCTTCAGGCGATCGGTGATGAAGAAGTAGCCTTCCTCGTCGACGTGCCCCAGGTCGCCGGTGCGGAAGAAGCGCTTGCCGTCGATCTCGATGAACGCCGCCTGGGTCGCTTCAGGGTGGCGCCAATAACCCTTGAAGACCATCGGCCCGTGGGTGACGATCTCGCCCACCTCGCCAGGAGGCAATTCGGCCAGGGTCTCCGGATCGACGATGCGCGAGTCGGTGCCGAAGATCGGGATGCCCAGGCACTGCAGCTTGGCGCGCTCGGCCAGGTTGGCGTGCGTGGGCGCCGCGGTTTCGGTGAGGCCGTAGCCCTCGGCAAAGGTGATGCCGAACTCGCGCCCTAGCCGCTCGGCCACGGCCTGCGGCATTGCCGCGCCGCCGCCGGACAGGTAGCGCAGGCTCGACAGGTCGAAGCGCTGGTAGTTGGGGCTCGCGAAGAGGTCGATGATCATCGTCGGGATGCAGGTCCAGTGGGACACGCGGTAGCGGGAGATCAGCCGACCCGCCAGCTCGCGGTCCCAGCGCGGCATCACGACGCAGGTGCCGCCGCCGGCCGGGGCGGCCAGCACGTAGTAGATGAAGCCGGTGATGTGGAACATCGGCACCACGCCCAGGCACACCGTCTCCGGCCCGCTGTGGCCCCACTGGCTGCCGCCGATCACGTTGTGCATCAGCGTGCGGTGGGTGTGCATGCAGCCCTTGGGCAGGCCGGTCGTGCCCGAGGTGTAGGGCAGCAGCGCCAGGTCATCCGGCTGCGCCGTGTGCGGGCCGGGGACGTGGCCGGCGGCCAGCAGGTCGAGCCAGCGCACCGTGCCGGCAGGCAGCGGCGGGTCGGCGCGCAGCCACTGCAGCACGGCCCCGGTGGGCGCTTCCGCCGGGTCGAGCGCGCCTTCCGGCATGGCATCCGTGAAGCGCGTGGCCACCAGGTGGCGGATGCGCTGCGACTCGGGCAGGCGCGCATCGGCCTCGGCGACGATGCCGGCCAGGTCGGCGCTGGTGATGACGATGCGCGCGCCCGAGTCGGCGATGTAATGGCCGAATTCGTCGGCCTTGTTCATCGGGTTCACCGGCACCACGACCGCATCCGCGCGCAGCACGCCGTGCACCGCCACCGAGTACTGCGGGCAGTTCTGCAGGAAAACGATCACCCGGTCGCCCTTGGCCACGCCATGCGCCTGCAGCCAGCCGGCCACCGCCTCGGCCTGACGCTTCATATCGGCGTAAGTGAGCGGCTTGCCGAAGAAGCGGTAGGCGGCCCGGCTCGGGTAGCGCGTGGCGGAAACCTCGAGGTTGAACCACAGGCTGGTCTCCGGCAGCACCAGCTCGCGCGGCAGGCGCTGCGGCCAGATGGCGTGGTGGCGCAGTGGCTTCGCCGCGGCGGGCTGGGTCTCGGCGCGGGCGACGGTGGGATTCGGGCTCATGGCATGGGCAGCGACGGTGGCAACTGCCGCTGGTGTAGCCCATCGCACGGGGCGCCCGCATCCTGCGGAACCCGCGATTTGTCACTCAGGCGACGCCGATCCGGCCGCGGCCTGTCACCTGCGTGACGCGGTGGCGCGCGGCACAGGGATGGCGGGTCGCGCGATCGAGGCATCCGCGCGCCGGCCCGGCGCGGGGCCTCGCTGGTGGCCTCGCTGGTCGCCTCGCTGGTGGCCTCACTGGGTGTGTCGGTTGCGCGCGCGCTCTTCGATGGCGCGCACCTCCACGCACTCCGGGTGGTCGTGGTAGGCCGGCTTCGCGCATTCGCGCACCAGGCACAGGTGCAGCGCGATCAGCATGCGGCGGCCGCAGGCTTCGCGCGGGTCGCGCGCCGCGGCCTGCGCCGGCGCTGCGGGCGCGGGGCTCGGTGCCGGCTCGGCTGTGCGCGCGGCAGGCGCCGGCGCAGGCGGCGGCAGGGTCGGCTCGGCGCGCACCGGGGCCGGCGCGGGGGCCGGGGCCCGCTGCGGCGGCAACGGGCGCAAGGCGCCGCTGTCGTTGGCGGGCGTGACAGATGTAGGCGCCGCACGCGGGGCCGGGGCAGGGGCCGCGGTCGGCACCCGGGCAGTCACCGGCGCGGGGGCTGGCGTGGCCGCCACCGGTGCGGGCGCGGGGGTGCGGGCGGGCGGCGGAGCGGGCGTGGGCATGGCGCCGGGCACGACGGCGGGCGGGACCGCGATGGCCTGTGAAGGCGCGGTTGCGGACGCCGCCGCGGCCACCGCGCTGGCGGGGGGCTCGATCGCCGGCGCCACCACGCTGGCCGGCGCGGCAGCAGCCGACGCAGCGGCCGGCTGCGGCGCAGGCGCCGGAACCACGGGAACCGGCGTGCGCAGCATCCACCACAACGCGGCGCCGACCAGCACCACCGCGCCACCGCCCACGGCGTACGGCAGCACGCCGCGCGGCGCGCCCGGGGCCGCGGCAGCCCGTGGCGCCGGAGCCGCCGCATGCGCCGGCATCGGCCGCGAGGCGACGAAATCCAGCGGTTCGGCCGCAGCGGAGGATCGGGCCGGCCCGGGCGGCTGCGGCGGATCGACCCGCATCGTTGGCTCGTAGCGGGGCAGCGGTGCGCCGCGGCCGGCCGCGGCAGGCTGCTGCGGCACCGGCATCGGCAGCGGTTCCTGGTGCGCCGGCGGCGACACCGGACGCGGCGGCATGCCGGCGGGCACCGGAGCGGCCGCCGTCGGCGCTGGCCCGGGCTGGGCGGACGGCGGACGGTACAGCTCGGTGCGTTGCCAGGCGGTGGCCGACGGTTCCGGGCTCGGCCGCACCGGGATGGCACGGCGGCCGGCCAGCACCTCGCGCAGCTCCGCCACCGACTGCGGGCGGTCCAGCGGTCGCGGCGCCAGCATCCAGTCGACGATGCGCAGGAACTCTTCGGAGATGCCGGGGCGGGGCAGCGCCGCCAGCGGCGGGATCTCGTCGGTCACCGTGCGCACGGTGGCGGGCGCGGGCGGCGATTCGGTGATCAGGTAGTGCAGCGTCGCGCCCAGCGCATACAGGTCGGTCCACGCACCCTGCCGCAGGTTGGCCGATTCGCCGTACTGCTCGATCGGTGCGTAGCTGGGCTTGAGGATGGCGGTCAGCGTCTGGCTGCGGCCCTGGATGACGTGGCGCGCGGCCCCGAAATCCAGCAGCGTCGGCACGCCGTCGTCGCCGATCAGGATGTTGTCGGGCGCGATGTCGCGGTGGTAGACGTCCTCGCGGTGCAGCACCTCCAGCGCGCCCAGCACGGGGTCGAGCACGGCGCGCAGCCAGGGCTCGGTGGGCTGCTGCTCCATCAGGCGGCGCACCTCGCGCAGCGTGCGGCCGCGCAGCAGCGGCATCACCATGTAGGCGGTGCCCCGCTCTTCCCAGAAGCGGTGCACCTTGATCAGCGAGCGGTGGTCGAAACGGGCCAGCAGCTTGGCCTCGTTGACGAAGGAGCGCAGGCCGAGCTTGAAGGTCTCCTCGTTCGACGGCGAGGTCAGCGACACATGCAGCGTCGCGGTGCGCGAGGCCAGCGACGAAGGCATGTACTCCTTGATCGCCACCTCGCGTTCCAGGCCGTGGTCGAAGGCCATGTACACGATGCCGAAGCCGCCCGCGCCAATGACGCGGCGGATCTCGAACTCGCCCAGCCGCGTGCCTTTGGGCAGGGCGCTGGACTGGCCGGCAGTGGTGGTGGGCCCCACGGTAGACATGGTTGCGCAGCTTAACGCAGCGTTACCACGGGACACCTGACCAAAGTGAGGATGGCGCCAGAAGCGTGCAGTTGTCCCCCTGCCCCCGGGCGAAAGCCTGCAACAAACCGCCCCGGGCCCGCGGTTACCATTGGCCCCCCTCGGCCCCAGGCCGTCCCTTCGGCCGCCCCGGACCCCTTGTCCCCGATGCATCGACGCCACCTGCTGAGCCTGGCCGCCTTGCCGCTGCTCAGTTCGCCCGCGCGGGCGCTGGATGCGCCTGATGGTCCGGTGGTGCTCACGCTCAGCGGCCGGGTGCGCCTGCCCAACCGCCACGTGCAGGGCGAGCCCCATGCGGACTTCGACATGCCGATGCTGGAACGCCTGCCCCAGCACAGCTACACCACCCGTACGCCCTGGTACAGCCTGCCGCGCAAGTTCACCGGGCCGCTGCTGCGCGACGTGCTGGCAGCGGCTTCGGCCCATGGCCAGTCGCTGCGCGCCACGGCCCTGAACGACTACCGCGTCGACATCCCTTTCGACGACGTCCAGCGCTACGACGTGCTGCTGGCGCGGCTGCTCGACGACAAGCCGATGTCGGTGCGCGACAAGGGGCCGCTCTTCATCATCTACCCCTTCGATGCCAACGGCGCGCTGCGCAAGGCGCTGTACTACACGCGCTGCGCCTGGCAGCTGCGAACGATCGAAGTGCAATGAAGCGGAGCCCGCGGTGAGCGACGAGCCGGACGCCCTCGCCCGACACCCGCTGGCCGCCAGCGTTCGCCTGACGACCTGGCTCGGCGTGACCGGCCTGCTGCTGCTGGCCACGCTGCTGGCCGCGGCCTTCGTGCAGGTGCGGCAGTACGCGCTGCTGAACCTGACCGTGCAGCAGCAGGACGACTACCTGGTGCTGAGCCTGTACCAGCTGGAGACCGAATACCTGCGCCTGCGCGAGCGCTGGCGCCAGGACCTGGACATCGCCGCCCGCGATCCAGCCGCCCTGCAGCTGCGCTACGACATCTTCCTCAGCCGCGCCGCGCTGCTGCGCACCGAGCGTGCCGCGCGCCTGCTGCGGCAGGTGCCCAACGCCCAGCAGGTGCTGCGCCAGATCGACACCTTCGCCGCGCGCGCCGACCTGTACCTGAGCGGCGATCCCCGCGGCCCCATGAGCCCGCAGGCCGCGCGCGCGCTGCTCGACGAGCTGGTCAAGCTGGCCGACCCGATCCACCAGCTGCTGCTGGATGCCTCGCACCAGGTAGCGGTACAGGTCACCGACCGCCGCGAGCAGGTGCGCCAGCACAACGAGATCGGCCTCGGCTTGACGGCCTTCCTGTCGGCGATGGTTGTGGTGTTCGCGCTGATCGCGCTGCGCCAGATGCGCAAGCTGGAACAGCGCCGCCAGCGCCTGGAAGCCCTGGCCGACCAGCTGCGCGATGCCCGCACCGAGGCCGAGGCCGCCAGCACTGCGAAGAGCGAATTCCTGGCCGACATGAGCCACGAGCTGCGCACGCCGCTGCATGGCCTGATGGGCATGCTGTCGCTGCTGAAGGACGCACCCGCCGATCCCCAGGCCCCGCAGTGGCTGCAGACGGCCGACGACTCCGCCACCCACCTGCTGCGCCTGCTCGACGACATCCTCGACCTGTCCAAGCTCGAGTCCGGCACGCTGCTGCTGCAGCCGCAGGACGTGGACCTGCGCGCGCTGGTGCAGGACGTGAAGCTGCTGATGCAGGGCCACGCGGCCGACAAGGGCCTGGCGCTGGACCTTCGCTTCGAAGTACCGCTGCCGCAGCACGTGCGCCTGGATCCGACGCGCACCCGGCAGGTGCTCTACAACCTGGTGAACAACGCCATCAAGTTCTCCGACGCCGGCACCGTCACGCTGTGCTGCCGCCAGCGCCTCGGCCCGGAGGGCCAGCCGCAGCTGGAGTTCGACGTCATCGACAGCGGCATCGGCATGGACCAGGCCACGGTGGCGCGCCTGTTCCAGCGCTTCTCGCGCGCCGACGACCCCCTGGCCCGCCGCCAGGGCGGCACCGGGCTGGGCCTGGCGATCTCGCGCAACCTGGCGCGGCTGATGGACGGCGAGATCGTCGTGCGCAGCGCGCCAGGGGCCGGCAGCGTGTTCAGCTTCCGCTGCCCGCTGCTGGCGGTGGCGCCGGCGGCCGTGCCCGCCGCCCCGCCCGCGCCCGCCACCCCGCGCACGCTGCGGGTGCTGGTGGCCGAGGACCATCCGGTCAACCGGCTCTACATCGCCGCGCTGCTGGAGCGCCTGGGCCACCAGGGCATCTACACCACCAACGGCCTGGAGGCGGTGCAGGCCCTGCGCCAGCAGGACGTGGACCTGGTGCTGATGGACGTGCACATGCCGGTGATGGACGGCGTCGCGGCCAGCCAGGCCATCCGCGCGATGGAGCCGCCGGCCTCGCAGGTGCGCATCGTCGCGCTGACGGCCGACGTGTTCGCCGACACGCGCGAACGCTGCCTGAAGGCCGGCATCGACGAGGTCATCACCAAGCCGGTGAGCCTGCAGGACCTGACCGTGCTGCTGTCGCGGCACTTCGGCAGCGCCGAGGCGCAGGACGGCGCCGCCCCCGGGCCGGCCGCGGAGGCGCCGGCCCCGCGCGAGGCGCCGCTGCTCGACCCCGGCGCGCTGCGCCACGTCACCGACCTGATGGGCCCGGGCCGCGCGCCGGCGCTGTACGCCGGCTTCTTCGAGCAGGCCGGCGACGCCGCGCGCCGGATGCGCGAGGCGATGCGCGAGGCCGACGTCGAGGAGGTGCGGCGCGCCGCGCACGGCGTCAAGGGCGCGGCGCTGAACCTGGGCCTGCCGGCGCTGGCCGAGGCTGCCGCCGGCCTGAGCCGCGATGCCGCCACGCTCGGCCCGGCGCAGCTGGCGCTGGCGGTGCAGCGCTACGAAGAACTGGTGGAGGCAACGCGCAGCGTCTGCGCCGCCGAAGGCCTGACCGGCGCCAACGCCTGAAAGACGCGGCAGCGTCCCCGCCGGCTCAAACGACCACCGGCTCCGGCTCCAGCCGGATGCCGAAGCGGCCGTAGACGCTTTCCTGGATCGCCCGCGCCAGCGTCACCACCTCGGCCCCGGTGGCGCCGCCGCGGTTGACGAGCACCAGCGCCTGTTTCTCGTAGACGCCGGCGCGCCCGATGGACTTGCCCTTCCAGCCGCAGGCATCGATCAGCCAGCCGGCGGCGAGCTTGAAATGGCCGCCCTCCATCGGGTAGTGAACGATGTGCGGGTCGCGCGAGATGATGTCGCGGCACTGCTCGGGGCTGACCACCGGATTCTTGAAGAAGCTGCCGGCGTTGCCGATGTCCGCGGGGTCGGGCAGCTTCTGGCGGCGGATGGCGCAGACCCAGTCGAAGATCGTGCGGGCATCGGGATCGGCGATGCCGGTCTCGGCCATCTTGCGCTCCAGGTCCAGGTAGCCCAGCACCGGCTGCCAGGGGCGCGGCAGGCGCAGGCGCACGCGGGTGATCAGGCTCTTGCCCGCAAGGCCGCCGAAACCCGTCTGCTTGAACACGCTGTCGCGGTAGCCGAAGCGGCAGGCCGCGGCATCCAGCGTCACGCCGCGGCCGGTGACCAAGTCCACCGCATCGAGCGATTCGAAACGGTCCTTCAGCTCCAGGCCGTAGGCGCCAATGTTCTGCACCGGCGCCGCACCCACTGTCCCCGGGATCAGGGCCATGTTCTCCAGACCGGGCATGCCGTGGTCCAGGGTCCAGGCCACCGCGTCGTGCCAGGTCTCGCCGGCACCGACCTCGACGATCCAGGCATCGGGCCGCTCCTCGACCACGCGCTGGCCCTTGACTTCCACCTTCAGCACCACCGCCTGCGGGTCGCGCGTCAGGATGAGGTTGCTGCCGCCGCCGAGCACCAGCTTGGGCGCGCGGCCGATCTCGGGGTGGCCGAGCAGGCGGCGCACGTCAGCGTCGCTGCTCACGCGCACCAGCGTGTGGGCGACCGCCGGCAGGCCGAAGGTGTTGAACTCGCGCAGGCTGACGCCGTGGTCGATGGCGAGGGCGCGGGATGAAGACATCGCGCAATTCTGTCTGATGGGCATGGCCGCCCCCTGCTTGCGCCAGGTCACCAATGCGTGCCATCCGCCGCTTCTGCCGCTGACAGGCGCGTGGCAGAATTTTTGCCTCCCTTCCGGACCCCACTGATGCCCAGCTTCGACACCGTCCTCGAACCCAACCTCGTCGAACTGCGCAACGCGGTCGAACAGGCCAACAAGGAAATCGGCACCCGCTTCGACTTCAAGGGTTCCTCTGCCCAGATCGAGAGCGTCGAGTCAGGCAAGGACCGCACGCTGCAGCTGCTGGCCGACAGCGATTTCCAGATCGGCCAGGTCAAGGACATCCTGCTGGCCAAGCTGAGCAAGCGCGGGGTCGACGTGCGATTCCTCGACTTCAGCGCCAAGATCGAGAAGCTCGGCGGCGACAAGGCGCGCCAGAACGTGCCGGTCAAGCAAGGCATCGACAGCGACACCGCGAAGAAGATCCAGACCCTGATCAAGCAGAGCAAGCTGAAGGTGCAGGCCGCCATCCAGGGCGATAGCGTGCGCGTCACCGGCAGCAAGCGCGACGACCTGCAGGCCGCGATCGCGCTGCTGCGCAAGGAAGTGGCCGACGTGCCCCTCGCCTTCAACAACTTCCGGGACTGAAGCGATGGCCCGCCCTGCTGCTGCGCTGGCCGCGGCCGCGCTGTGCGCGCTGGCCGCATCGCCGGCGGCCTGGGCCCAGAGCGTCAGCCTGTCCGGCACGCTGGGAGCGAGCAAGGCCCTGCTGCTGATCGACGGCCAGCCGCACACCGTGGCGGTGGGCAGCACCGTGAAGGGCGTGACGCTGACCCGCCTGGCCGACGGCGAGGCCGAGGTCGAGACCGGCGGCAAGCGCAGCCTGCTGCGCCTGGGCGCGGCGCCGGCGCGTGTCGGCGCCGGGGGGGGTGGCAGCAGCGGCGGCGGCACCGAGATCGTGCTGCCCGTGGGCTCCGGCGGCCATTTCGTCACGCAGGGCAGCATCAACGGCAAGCCGGTGCAGTTCCTGGTGGACACGGGCGCCACCGTCGTCGCGATGAGCGTCAACGAAGCCACCCGCATCGGCCTGGACTGGCGCAGCGGCCAGCGCGGCTATTCCGCCACCGCCGGCGGCACGGTGCCGGTGTACGGCGTCACGCTGCGTTCGGTGCGCGTGGGCGAGGTCGAGGTCTTCAACGTCGAGGCTGTGGTGCTGCAGGCCGACATGCCGGCCATCCTGCTGGGCAACAGCTTCCTGAACCGCTTCACGATGCGCCGCGACGCCGACACGATGCGGCTGCAGCGCAAGTAGCGCGACTCGTCCTCCGCCGCAGCGGCCGGCGCGCGCCGCAGGCTGCACCCTCCTTCCAGCGCGGTCATTCACCCGCGCGGGTCTTGTCGCAAGCCTGACAGCGACGAAGCGAACGACCGTGCTAAAACCTTCGGCACGCCGCACGCTTGCCAGGAGACGACGCAGCATGGACCTGAACTTCACCGCGGAAGAGCTTGCCTTCCGCCAAGAGATCCGCGAGTGGGTCGCCGAGAACCTGCCGCAGGACATCAGCCGCAAGGTGTTGAATGCGCTGCGGCTGTCGCGCGACGACATGCAGCGCTGGGCCAAGATCCTCGGCAAGAAGGGCTGGCTCGGCTACGGCTGGCCCAGGCAGTTCGGCGGCCCGGGCTGGAACGCGGTGCAGAAGCACCTGTTCGAGGAAGAGTGCGCGCTGGCCGGCGCGCCGCGCATCGTGCCCTTCGGGCCGGTGATGGTGGCGCCGGTGATCATGGCCTTCGGCACGCCCGAGCAGCACAAGCGCTTCCTGCCCGGCATCGCCTCCGGCGAAGTGTGGTGGAGCCAGGGCTACAGCGAGCCGGGCTCGGGCTCGGACCTGGCGTCGCTGAAGACGCGGGCCGAGCGCGTGGGCGACAAGTACATCGTCAACGGCCAGAAGACCTGGACCACGCTGGGCCAGTACGGCGAGTGGATCTTCTGCCTGGTGCGCACCAGCACGGAAGGCAAGCCGCAAACCGGCATCAGCTTCCTGCTGATCGACATGAAGTCGCCCGGCATCACCGTGCGGCCGATCATCACGCTCGATGGCGAGCACGAGGTCAACGAAGTCTTCTTCGACAACGTCGAGGTGCCCGCCGAGAACCTGATCGGCGAGGAGAACAAGGGCTGGACCTACGCCAAGCACCTGCTCGCGCACGAGCGCACCAACATCGCCGACGTCAACCGCGCCAAGCGCGAGCTGGAGCGGCTCAAGCGCATCGCGAAGGCGGAAGGCGTGTACGACGACAGCCGCTTCCGCGACCAGATCGCGCTGCTGGAGGTCGACATCGTCGCGCTGGAGATGCTGGTGCTGCGCGTTCTATCATCCGAAAAGAGCGGCAAGGCCAGCCTGGACATCGCGGGACTCCTGAAGATCCGCGGCAGCGAGATCCAGCAGCGCTACACCGAGCTGATGATGCTCGCCGCCGGCCCCTTCAGCCTGCCCTACGTGCACGAGGCCATGGAAGCCGGCTGGCAGGGCGACTTCGCCGGCGCCGCGATGTGCGCGCCGCTGGCCGGCACCTACTTCAACTACCGCAAGACCACCATCTACGGCGGCTCGAACGAGGTGCAGCGCAACATCGTCGCGCAGACGGTCCTGGGTTCCTGAGGAGACAGCGAGATGGATTTCGATTTCACCGACGACCAGGTCTCCTTGCGCGACGCGGTGGCCCGCTGGGTCGACAAGGGCTTCTCGTTCGAGCGCCGCCACCAGCTGGCCAAGGCCGGCGGCCACAGCCGCGCCGTCTATGCCGAGCTGGCCGAGCTGGGTCTGACGGGGCTGGCCGTGCCCGAGGCCCATGGCGGGCTCGCGTTCGGCCCGGTCGAAGCGATGGTGGTGCTGGAAGAGCTGGGCCGCGGCCTGGTGAACGCGCCCTACGCCGCCGCCGCGCTGATGACGCCCGCGCTGCTGCAGGCGGCGCCGGAAGACGTGCAGGCCGCCTGGTTGCCGAAGATTGCCGCGGCCGAAGCGCTGGTGGTGCCGGCCTGGCAGGAGCGCGGTGCCCGTTATCGGCTGGAGCAGGTCAGCGCGATCGCCACCCCATCGGCAAAGGGCTGGACCATCGTCGGCCAGAAGAGCGTCGTGCCCGCGGCGGACGAGGCCGACGCCTTCATCGTGCCGGCGCGGGTCGGCGACGCCTCCGGCGGGATCGGCCTGTTCCTGGTCGAGAAGGCGGCCGCCGGCGCCATCGTCACCGCCTACCCGACGCAGGACGGCGGCCGGGCCGGCGAGCTGAAGCTCGCCAACGCCGCGGCCACGCTGATCGGCAGCGACGGCCTGCCGACGCTGGAATACGCGGCCGACATCGGCATTGCGGCGGCCTGCGCCGAGGGCGTGGGCCTGATGGACAAGCTGGTCGCGTTGACGGTCGAGTACATGAACACCCGCAAGCAGTTCGGCGTGCCGATCGCCAGCTTCCAGGCACTGCGCCACCGCATCGCCGACGTGAAGATGCAGCTGGAACTGGGCCGCTCGATGAGCTACTTCGCCAGCCTGAAGCTCGGCGAGCCGCCGGCCCAGCGCCGGCGCGCGCTGTCGCAGGCCAAGGTGCAGCTGGGGCAGAGCATGCGCTTCGTCGGCCAGCAGTGCACTCAGCTGCACGGCGGCATCGGCGTCACGGACGAGTACATTGGAAGTCATTACTTCAAGCGCCTGACGGTGCTGGAGATGACGCTGGGCGACACGCTGCACCACCTGGGCGAGGTGTCGGCCCGCATGCAGGACACCGCCGGCGTCTTCGCCTGAGCAGCCGGGTCGCCCGCCTGAGCGCTGGCCGGCGCGGCCGGCGCATGGCGGGCCGTCCGCGGGCCCGCCGGGGTCCGCGCGCGCCGCGGGGCCCCATCGCTACAGGGGCAGCTCGCTCGACTCCTTGAACTGCGAGATCACCGAGTACGCGCGCACCCGCCGAACGCCCGGCAGCTTCTGGATGGAGGCCGACACGATGGCCTGGCACGCGGCCATGTCGGCCACCCGCATCTTTAGCAGGAAGTCGATCTCGCCGGCCATCATGTAGCAGTCCTGGACTGCCGGCAGCGCCTTGACCGCCGCCAGGAAGGCCTGCATCACCTCGGGGTGGGCATGGTCCACCGTGACCAGCAGGAAGACGGCCTGGCCGGCACCGACCTTCTCCGGGTCGATGCGCACCTGGTAGCCGGTGATGAAGCCTTCGCGCCGCAAGCGCTGCAGCCGGCCCGAAGCGGCGGAGGCCGACAGGTGAACCCGCTCGGACAGGCGCGCGACGGACAGGCGCCCGTCGGCCTGCAAGGCGCGCAGGATCGCGCGATCGTAGGAATCGAGGTCGGCCAGGCGGCGCACTTCTGGGGGCTTGATGGCAATCAAGACGGCTGCGGCAACCGGCGCACTCTAGGCAGGAGCGCCCGCACGCATCCTGCAAAGCCGACGGATGCGCCGCTCGCAGCGCAGGATTCCTGCGTTCTTTGGTTCATGCACACAAAAGGTGCGCCTCAAACACGCGGTTGGCCGCCGAACCATGCGGCCCAATGCTCGATGCAGGCCTTGACTTTCGGCAGCCGCTGCCGAGCCGATGCGGTGACCGCATAGATCGGCACGGGCTGCGGGTCGACCTGCGCCGGCAGCACGCGCACCAGCCGGCCCTGGGCCACCAGCGGTTCGCCGACCAGCACGGCCAGCCGCCCGATGCCCAGGCCAGCCAGCACCATGTTGGCAGCCAGGCCGGTGTCGTTGGTGCGCCAGTGGCCGTCCACCGGCACCTTCACCGCCCGGCCGTCGACGATGAACGGCCAGTGGTTCAGCTGCGGCGCCGCGGTGTTCGTCACCAGGGTGTGGCGGCGCAGCTCGTCCGGCTGTGCCGGCAGGCCGGCGCGCTCCACGTAGCCGGGTGCCGCGTACAGCGCGCGCCCCAGCTCGCCGATCTGCCGCGCGATCAGGTTGTCGTTCAGCGCGGTGGCCGTGCGGATGGCGATGTCGATGCGGTCGCGCGCCATGTCGGCCAGGCGGTCGCTCACCTCCAGATCGACGCGGAGCCGGGGGTGGCGCTCGTTCAGCGAGACCAGGCTCGGCAGCAGCAGGTACTGCGCGATCACCGTGCTGGCCGCCACCCGCACCAGGCCGCTGGCCTCGCGCGCCTGGCTCGCGAACTCGCCCTCCAGCGATTCGAAGGTGTCGGTCAGCCGGTGGCAGTAGTCGAGGAAGGTCTCGCCCTCGGCCGTCAGCGCCAGCGCATGGGTCGAGCGGTGCACCAGCCGCGCGCCGCAGCTCTTCTCGATGCGCGCCAGCGCCCGCGAGACCTGGCTGACGGGCACGTCGCGCTCGCGCGCGACCGCGGACAGGGTCCCCAGCGCCGCCACCCGCGCAAAGAGCTTCAAGTCGTCGAAAGCCAGTTCGTCCATGCCGCGATGCTAGTGGTGCTTCGTCGCCGGCCCGGCGCGGCTTTGCGCGCGCTGCAACACCGATTTGGCCGCGCTGCCGTTTCCGCATCGGACACCGATTCCTAGAGTCATGCCACCGACACGACATGCCTCACAGGAGCCCACGATGACCCCGCACACCCCGCTTCAACTGCTTCGGTCGCGTGATCGCGCCGCACTGGCCGACGCCGCTCGCCGCCGCGCGCACCAGCTGCGCGCGGAAGCCGAACAGGCCTTCTTCACCGCCATCGCGCGCAGCCTGCGCCGGCTTGCCCGCCGCGCGTGGGCAGCGCTGCACGGCAACCACGCCGCACCGCACGCCCGCTGCTGAGCGGTACGCCCCACCACTGTCCAAGCTGAGGAGTTGCCTGCCATGCCCTTCGTCACCATCACCCTGCGCGAACAGCGCAGCGCCGCCTTCAAGTCCGCCGTGCTCGATGCGGTGCATGCCTCGCTCGTCGCCACCGGCGTGCCGCAGGCCGACCGCTTCCAGCGCGTGATCGAGCTGCCGGCCGAGAACCTGCGCGTCGACCCGCGCTACCCCGACCTGGAGCACGACCGCAACGACAACTTCGTCGTCATCGAGATCCTGTGGTCGGTCGGACGCAGCCTGAAGGTCAAGCGCGGCCTGCTGGAGGACTTGATGGGCCGTCTCCAAAAGCACGACGTCGATCCGGAGAACGTGATGGTCTGCTTCAAGGAAACCGGCTGGGAAAACTGGTCCTTCGGGGGCGGGCGGCTGCTGCACGCCTAGGCTAGACAAGTCCGCGGTGGCGGGGGGGTAGCATCCGCGGCGTGCACACGCCGCCCGACCCTGCCTCCACCCTGCCGGCCGATCTCGCCGCCTTCGTGCAGAGCGGCCTGTCGATCACGGTGTGCGGCCGCGACGAGCGCCTCGTACCGTCGCTGGCCAAGGGTGTCGGCTGCCGCGTTCGCCCGGACGGCCGGGAAGTGACGGTGCTGCTGTTCGCCGACGCCGCCGAAGCCGCGGCGCGCGACATCGCCACGAACCGATTGATCGCCGTCGTCTTCAGCCAGCCCAGCACCAACCGCACCGTGCAATTGAAAGGCCGCGACGCGACGCCCGTGCCGGCCACCCCCGCCGACGTGGCGCTGGTGCGCCGCCACCTCGCCCTCTTCGCCGCCGACATCGCGCCCATGGGCTGGGACCAGCGCTACGTCGACACGCTGTTCTGGCACGACCCGGCGCAGCTGCTGGCCATCCGCTTCACGCCCGAGTTCGCCTTCGCGCAGACGCCAGGCCCCAATGCCGGCGCGCCGGTGTGCCTGGCGCCGCGGCCATGATCACGCTCGACCAGCTGCGCCCCTGCCTCGAGGGCGTGATTCCGGCGGTGCTCGCCACCTGCGCCCCCGACGGCATGCCGAACGCGTCGCTGGTGTCACAGATGCAGTACGTGGACCCGCAGCATGTCGCGCTGTCCTTCCAGTTCTTCAACAAGACGCGCGAGAACATCCTGGCCAACCCGCAGGCCACCGCGCTGGTGATCGATCCGGTCACCGCCGACTCGTACCGCCTCACCCTGCTGTACCTGCGCACCGAGACCGAAGGCACGCTGTTCCAGCCCATGAAGGCCAAGCTGGCGGGCATCGCCTCGCACACCGGCATGGCCGGCGTGTTCAAGCTGCTGGGCGCCGATGTCTACCGCGTGCAGGCGATCGAGCGCGTGCCGGGCAAGTCCTTGCCACGCCCACCCGCGCCGCGCAACCTGCTGAACGCGCTGCGCAGCGCCAGCGAACGCCTGGCCGCCTGTGCGGACCTGGGCGCGCTGTTCGATGCCACCCTGACGGCGCTGGCGCAGGACTTCGGCATCAGCCACGCGCTGCTGCTGATGGCCGACACCGCCGCGCAGCGCCTCTACACCGTGGCCAGCCGGGGCTACAGCAGCACCGGCGTCGGCTCGGAGATCGGCTTCGGCGAAGGCGTGATCGGCGTCGCGGCGCAGGTGCGCGTGCCGATCCGCATCAACCACATGACGATGGAGTACGGCTACGGCCGCGCCGCGCGTGATGCCGCGGCTTCGGCGCAGGGCCTGGCCCCCGCCGCCGAAATCCCGTTCCCCGGCCTGCCGGAGCCACACAGCCAGCTGGCGGTGCCCATCACCGCCGCCGGGCGCCTGCTGGGCGTGTTGTGCGCCGAGAGTCCGCAGGACATGCACTTCGGCTACGACGACGAGGACGCGCTGGTGGCACTGGCCGCGCTGCTGGGCAGCAGCACGCTGGCCTTGCAGCAGGCCACCGACCGCGAGGCGGACGACGGCGCCACCGCTTCATCCAGCGAGCCGCCGCAGCCGCAGGGCCCGCCGCTGGAGGTGCGCCACTACCGCGCCAACCGCAGCATCTTCATCGGCGGCGAGTACCTCATCAAGGGCGTGGCCGGCGCCATCCTCTGGAAACTGCTGCGCACGCAGGCCGACAGCGGCCGCTGCGACTTCAGCAACCGCGAGCTGCGCCTGGCCGGTGATCTCGGCCTGCCCGAGCTCAGCGACAACCTGGAAGCGCGGCTGGTGCTGCTGCAGCGCCGGCTGGCCGAGCGGTGCCCGGCGATCGCGATCGAGAAGACCGGCCGCGGGCTGTTTCGCCTGCGGCTGGCGCGGCCTTTGTCGCTGCTCGACGTCGAACTGCCGTCCAGGCCCAGCACAACATCCTGAATTCCTAACTCCAAAAGGACTCGTCGGTCGACGGGCCGTTCCTCACAAGCCCAGGGCCACGCTCAGCTTGCGCCAGTCGCGCCCCCCGAGCAGCGGGCGGATGAGGCTCAGCACGCCATCGAACGCTTCGGCCGGCGCCGCCTGGCGCATGCCGGCCAGCATCGCCGCGCGTTCGGCCGGCGTCATGTGCGGCAGCATCCAGCGCATGCCCAGCCGCGATTCCTCCGGCCCCAGGCTGGAGACGATGCGATGCTCGAGCGCCTGGATCTCCTCGTCGCTGTGGGTCGCCCACAGCACCGCGTTGTGCGCGCCTTCCTCGACCTGCATGTGCTCGAAGTTCTCGGCCACGAAGGCCGACAGCGCGCGGTACAGCGCCTGCGCCGCCGCCGCGTCGCCCGGCACTGCGGACAGCAGGCGCTGCAGCGCATCGATGGTGGCCAGATGCTCCACGTGCTCGTGGGCGATGCGCTCGGTGCTGCCGGGCGCACGCGCCTCCATCGCGGCATGCACCACGTCGTTCTCATGGCGCAGGTGCGCGCGGCAGATGTCCAGCAAGCCTTGCACCTCCGCGCTCACCTCGGTCACCTCGGCGGGATCGTGCGCGTCCAGCCTTCCCACGCGCACCAGCGTGTGGGCCATGAAGGCGCGCAGGCCCTTGTGGATGAAGGCGTAGATGTCGTAGCGGGGATTGCTCATGGTCGGTGTCCGGGGTGTTGATTCGAGGTGCCCACAGCTTAGGAAGCCAGGCGCGCGAGCGTTGCTAAGAATCCATCAGCGGCTTCTTAAGAAGCTCGTAAACGGCAGCAGGGAGGGTGATACGCTGGCCCGGATGCACCCGGGAAGCCTCACCGACGTCGCCGGCCTGAAGGTCGGCCATTTCACCGACACCCGCCGCCCCACCGGCTGCACGGTGGTGCTGTGCGAACAGGGCGCCACCTGCGGCGTCGACGTGCGCGGTGCCGCGCCCGGCACGCGCGAAACCGATCTGCTCGACCCGCAGAACCTCATCGAACTGGTGCATGCCGTGCTCCTGTGCGGCGGCAGCGCCTTCGGCCTGGCCGCCGCGGACGGCGTGATGCGCTGGCTGGACGAACGCGGCCACGGCGTGCCGGTGGGCCCGGCGCGAGTGCCCATCGTGCCGGCCGCGGTGCTGTTCGACCTGTGGGTGGGCGATGCCCGCATCCGGCCCGATGCGGCGGCGGGCTACGCCGCCTGCGAAGCTGCTTCGGCCCAGGCGCCCAGGCAAGGCTCTGTAGGCGCCGGAGCGGGTGCCACCGTGGGCAAGCTCTTCGGTATCGAGCACGCGATGAAGGGCGGCATCGGCAGCGCGGCGATCAAGGTCGGCTCGATCACGGTTGCTGCCCTCGTCGCGGTCAACGCGATCGGCGACGTCATCGATCCGGCCAGTGGCCGCGTCATCGCCGGATCACGCCAGGCCGATGGGCGCAGCCCGCGCGACAGCATGGCCTGCATCCGCCGCGGCGAGCTGCCCGAACGACTGCAGGCCGGCATGGCGACGACGATCGGTATCGTCGCCACAGACGCCCGGTTGACCAAGGCCCAGGCCAACAAGCTGGCCTCGATGGCGCACGACGGCCTCGCCCGCACGATCAACCCAGTGCACACGCAGACCGACGGCGACACCCTGTTCGCGCTGGCCACGGCCGGCAGCGGCCGGCCGGGCAACCTGACGGTGCTGGGGGCACTGGCGGCCGACGTCACCGCGCGCGCGGTGCTGAACGCGGTGCGCGCCGCGACCAGCCTGAGCGACCCGCCGCTGCCTTCGGCCCGGGAACTGGGCCTGGCCTGATCAGGCGCGGCGCGCCAGCACCTCCGGGTTCAGCGCCGTCGGCGGATGGCCGGCCTGCGGGCCGATGCCGAGCGCGGCCAGCAGGTTGTCCGCCGCCAGATTGGCCATCGCACGCCGCGTCGGCAGGCTGGCGCTGGCGATGTGCGGCGTCAATACCACGTTAGGAACCGACAGCAGGTCCGGGTGCACGGCCGGCTCACCCTCGAAAACGTCGAGGCCGGCGGCGGCGATGCGCCGCTCGCGCAGCGCGCGCGCCAGTGCGGCGTCGTCGACGACGCCGCCCCGCGCCACGTTGGTGAGCGTCGCGGTCGGCTTCATCAGCGCCAGTTCGGCCGCTCCAATCGCGTGATGGGACTCCGCGCTGTACGGCACCACGATCACGAGGTGGTCGGCCTCGCGCAGCAGCGTCGCCTTGTCCACCCAGCGCGCCCCCAGCTGCTGCTCGATGCGCTCATCCAGCCGCGAACGGTTGTGGTAGATCACCGGCATGCCGAATCCGAGCGCTCCGCGCCGCGCGATGGCCTGACCGATGCGCCCCATGCCGAGCACACCAAGCGTCGTGCCGTGCACGTCCGCGCCGGCAAAGAGGTCGTAGCGCCACTCCGTCCAGCGCCCCGCGCGCAGGAAGTGCTCGCTCTCCGCGATGCGCCGCGCGGCCGCCATCATCAGCGCGAAGCCGAAGTCAGCCGTGGTTTCGGTCAGCACGCCGGGTGCGTTGCTCACCAGCACGCCGCGCGCGGTGCAGGTGGGCACGTCGATGTTGTTGAAGCCCACTGCCATGCTGCACACCGCGCGCAGATCAGGGCAGGCATCCAGCAGGGCCGCATCGACCGTGGGCGTGCCGGCCACCAGCACGCCCGCGCAGCCTTGCAGGCGACGGCGCAGCTCGTCGCCGCGCAGGGGTTCGTCGCAGGTGTCGACGTCGAGGTGTCCGCGCAGGCGCTGCAGCACCTCGTCGAACATCGGTATCGCGACCAGGACCTTGGCGGCGGGCATGTCAGCGCATCCAGATGAAGGTGACGATCACGAACAGCGGCACCAGGATGCCGAAGGACCACGCCATGTAGCCGAAGAAGCTCGGCATGCGGATGCCGCGATCCTCGGCAATGGCCTTGACCATGAAGTTCGGCGCGTTGCCGATGTAGCTGTTCGCTCCCATGAACACCGAGCCGGCCGAGATGGCCGCCAGCGTAGCCGCCAGCGGCCCCATCAACTGCTGCGGGTCACCACCGGCCAGGTTGAAGAAGACGAGGTAGGTTGGCGCGTTGTCGAGGAACGAGGACAGGATCCCCGAGAACCAGAAGTAAGCCCACGGCAGCGGCTGTCCGTTCTCTCCGGTGACCGCCCGCGTCACCGCGGCGAACGCACCGGCCTCGCCCGCCTTCAGCATGGCCAGCACCGGCAGCATGGTGATGAAGATGCCGATGAAGAGCTTGGCCACCTCCTGCATCGGGCCCCAGCTGAACTGGTTCGCCACGCGCACCGCACGGGGCGTGATCGCGATCGACGCCAAGGTCACGCCCACCAGCAGCCCGTCGCGCACGATCTGCTGCAGCGGCACCTCCACGCCCCACAGGTGATAGACGACCCCCGGCTTCCACACCCCGCTCATGAGCACCAGCGCAACGATGGCAGCCAGCGGCAGCAGGTTGATGGCGCCCTCGAGCCCCAGGCGCGGCTGGTCATCCGGCGTCGGATCCACGGGCAGCACGCCTTCCTTGCGGTACCAGTAGCTGTCGATGACGTAGAAGAGCGCCAGCAGCACCGCCACCAGGAACACCGTCTCCGGGAGGACGTGCTTCAACGTCCAGAAGAACTCGACCCCCTGCAGGAAACCGAGGAACAAGGGCGGATCGCCCAGTGGGGTCAGCGAGCCACCGATGTTGCTGACGATGAAGATGAAGAAGACGATCACGTGCGCCACGTGCTTGCGGTTGTCGTTGGCGCGTATCAGTGGCCGGATCAACAGCATCGACGCGCCGGTGGTGCCCATCGCGCTCGCCAGCACGGCGCCGATGGCCATCAGGCTCGTGTTCAGCGCCGGGCTGCCGTGCAGGTTGCCGCGCACGTAGATGCCGCCGGAGACGGTGAACAGCGCCGTGAGCAGGATGATGAAGGGCAGGTACTCGGCCACCAAGGTATGCAGCAACGCCTGGCCCGCCGCGCCCGCGCCGTGCACGGCTGCGAAGGGCAGCACGAAGGCGAGCGCCCATCCGGCGGCTACCTTGCCGAAGTGGTGGTGCCAGAACTTGGGAATCAGCAGGGGCATCAGCGCTATCGACAGCAGCACCCCCGCAAAGGGAATGGCCCACCACGCGCCCAGCGCGGCACCATTGACTTCGGCCGCTTGCGCCGCGCCCGCGAAGAGACAGGCCCCGAGGACCAGGATGGTTCGGCCGATGCGCATGCGATTTGTCTCCGCGTTGTAATGCGGGCGGCATTCTAGGAACGCCATTCCCGGTCCGGCTGAACGTCAGCTGAATGGGGCGCAGGCTCCCGCGAGTCAGTTCCCCGCCGGCGGCAAGAGCGGCGACAGCGCCTGCCTCAACACGTTGGGCAGCGGCACGGGCCGGCGCGTGCTGCGGTCGACATAGACATGTACGAAATGCCCCACTGCAGCCGCCAGCGGCGCATCCGGCGCGAACAACCCGACCTCGTAGCGCACGCTGGAAGTGCCGGCATGCGCCACCCGCAGCCCCGCCTCCACCGGCTGCGGAAATGCCAGTGGGGCGAAGTAGTTGCAGTGGGTCTCGACGACCAAGCCGATGACCGCCCCGGCATGGATGTCCAGCGCTCCGGCCTCGATCAGGTAGCGGTTCACCACCGTGTCGAAGAAGCTGTAGTACTGGACGTTGTTGACGTGGCCGTAAACGTCGTTGTCCATCCACCGGGTGCTGATCTGGCTGTGATGGCGAAATGCGTCGCGGGGCTCGGGCTGGGGGCGGCTGCTCATCGCGCCGAATTGTTGTCGCAGCTCGGGCTGACCGCTGTCACCGGCTTGCCAGCGCATCACGCCACGCCTGCCACGCGGCCTGCGCGGCGCGCACGGTGGCGAGCTGGATTTCGACGGTGATGGCGATGTCGTGCCCGTAGCCGCCGGCCATCGTCACCGCCACCGGCACCCTGCGTTCGGCCAGGAAGCTGAAGACGCGGCGGTCGCGCTCCGCCAGCCCCTCGGCCGTCAAGGCGAGCCGGCCGAGGCGGTCGCCTTCATGGGGATCGGCTCCCGCGAGGTAGAAAGCCAGGCCGGGTGCCCCAGGCTGGCGCTGCCACGCGGCCAGCAAGGCGGTGTCCAGCGCAGCGAGGTACTCGGCATCGGCGCAGCGATCCGGCAGTTCGACGTCCAAGTCGCCGGTCTCCTTGCGGAACGGAAAATTCTTGGCGCCATGCAAGGACAACGTGAACACGGTCGGGTCGTCGCGAAAGATCGCCGCGGTGCCGTTGCCCTGGTGTACGTCCAGGTCAATGACCCAGACCCGCAGCAGCCGCCGGTGGTGGCGGTGCCACTCGGCCTGCATCAGGCGCGCGGCGACCGCGGCGTCGTTGAAGACGCAGTAGCCCGATCCCTTGTCAGCGCTGGCATGGTGGGTGCCGCCGGCGAGTTGCGCGGCGACCCCCTCGGCCAGCGCAGCACGGGCGGCGGCGATCGTCGCGCCCACCGAGCGACGCGACCGTTCCACCATGCGTTCGGACCACGGAAACCCGATCTCGCGCTGCGCAGCGGCTGACAGCGTACCTTCGACCACTCCGGTCACGTAGTCGGGCGCATGGACCAGTGCCAGCTCGCCGTCGCTGGCCGGTTCGGATTCCTGCAGGCGGATGCCGCTCAACTCCGCCTCCACCCGTTCGCGCAGCAGGCGGTACTTCGGCATCGGAAAGCGGTGACCGGCCGGCAATGCGATCGAGAAGCGGTCGTTGCTGAAGATTTGCATGCGCGACCCACTGTAACGAGAGGCACCGGCAACCGGGCTTTCCCCAGCTTTTAGGCCTTTGTCCCTACTATTGCTGCGGTGCACCAAAAACCGCTTGCAATGCGGTCGTCGGTGCCTATACTTCAGCCCATGTTGCAGTGCAACATCGTTGATTCAAGATTCATCCCCACCGGAGTTTGCACATGTCCTTCCTGACCCCCGAGCAGATCGTCGCCGCCAACAAGGCCAACCTGGAAACCCTGTTCGGTCTGACGAACAAGGCCTTCGAAGGCGTCGAGAAGCTGGTCGAGCTGAACCTGCAAGTCGCCAAGACCGCGCTCGGCGAAGCGGCCGAGAACACGCAAGCCCTGCTGGCGGTCAAGGACGCGCAAGAACTGCTGGCGCTGCAAGCCAGCCTGCTGCAGCCGTCGGCCGAGAAGGCCGCTGCCTACAGCCGCCACCTGTACGACATCGCCGCGTCGACCAGCGCCGAAGTCACCAAGACGGCCGAGAGCCAGTTCGCCGACATCCAGGCCAAGTTCATGTCCGCCGTGGACAGCGCCGTCAAGAACGCCCCGGCCGGCACCGAGAACGCCGTGACCCTGGTCAAGTCGGCGATCACCGCCGCCAACAACGCCTACGAGTCGGTGCACAAGGCTGCCAAGCAAGCCGCTGACATCGCCGAAGCCAACTTCAACGCCGTGACCAACACGGCCGTCAAGGCCTCGCAAGCCGCCGTCAAGCCGGCCAAGCGCGCCGCCTGATTGTTTGCGTGACGTGAAGCCGGCGCGGAACCAATCCGCCGGCATCGCGTCACACCCCCCGGTCGTGGTGCTCGAGCACTGCGGCCAGGGTGAAAGGTTGTCTCCTCGGTACCTCTCGAAACCCCCTTTCAAGGTACCTTCAGCCCGCAGGCTTCGGCCCGCGGGCTTTTTCTTTTTCCCTCCTATCGGGCGTTCCGTTCAGAGCGCCACCGCCAGCCGCTCCCGCACCTGGATCAAGGCGGCGGCCGCTGCCTCGCGCCCGGCTTCGATGGTCTGGCGCCGCAGGGTGAAGTCCGCACTCGAATGCCCGCGCAGCTTCGGCCGCAACACGACGTCGGCCTCCTTCAGCTCGAACCGGTTGATGCTCCGGCCCATGATCGCAAACGTCTGCAGCAGCAGCCGCACCATGTCGCCGGTGGGGTTGCCATCGGGCGCGGTGGAAATGTCCACCGCGATCACCAACTCCGCCCCCATCTGCCGGGCGAAGCGCACCGGCACCGGTGCCACCAGACCGCCATCGACGTACTCGCGGCTACCGATACGCACCGGCTGGAACATTGCCGGCACCGCGCTCGAGGCCCTCACGGCCAGCCCCAGGTCGCCGCGCTGGAACAGCACGCCCTCGCCACTGTCCAGGTCCGTCGCCACGATGCCCAGCGGCAGCGGCATTTGCTCGATCGCGCGTCCGCCCGTGTTCTCACGCACATAGCGGGCCAACGCTTCGCCGCGGATGAGCCCACGGCCCGGAAACGCCCAGTCCGTGATGGCCGACTCATCCATCGCCAGCGCCAGCCGGCCCAGTTCGGCCCCGTTCTTGCCCGACGCATACAAAGCCGCTACCAAGCTGCCGGCTGACGTGCCGACCACCATATCCGGCCGGATGCCTGCCTCTTCCAGCACTTGAATGACACCGATGTGCGCAAAGCCCCGAGCCGCCCCGCCACCCAGAGCCAGGCCGACGCGCGGCCGCCGGGTCGCGACCTTGGGCAGTGGCGAGGTGACAGGCGGGGTCTGGCAGCCTGCAAGAGCCAGCAGCGCGACCGAGCAGGCCTTGAGAAGAAGGCGGCGATTCATAAGCGGGATTCTAGGAACGTGAGGCGGCAGGGCACCCTCTTATTCCACCGGAGAATTTACAGAGAACTTATTTTTAGTTCCCAACTATAAAGACGCTTCTTACAGTTGCGACCCGGCCTGGCTGCTGCCTGGCCCCCACTTCCGTCAGGACCCCATGGACTGGTTGGCCATCATCAGCGGCTTCGGCATCGGCGCCATCGTTGGCATGACGGGCGTCGGCGGCGGCTCGCTGATGACCCCGCTGCTGATCGGCGTGTTCAAGTTGAATCCCGCCATCGCCATCGGCACCGACCTGTGGTTCGCGGCGATCACCAAATCCGGTGGCGCATGGGCGCACCACCGCCACGGCCACGTCGACTACCGCATCACCGGGTTGATGCTGGCCGGCAGCATCCCGGCGTCACTGGTCACAGTGGCGGCCATGCACTTCACCGGCATCACCAAGGGGTGGGCCAGCGCCCTGACCTTCGCGCTGGGCATTGCCCTGTTGCTGACGGCGGTCACCATTGCCTACCGTTCCGCGTGGCAGGCCGTGGGCCTGCGCCTGGAGCGCTGGCTTCCAGAATCACGCAAGAACGCGCTGACGGTCACCGCCGGCGTGCTGCTGGGCGTGTTGGTGTCGCTCAGTTCCATCGGCGCCGGCGCCCTGGGCGCCACGCTGATCCTGCTGCTCTATCCCCGCCTGCCGGCGCATCGCCTGGTCGGCACTGACATCGCCCATGCGGTGCCCCTGACGCTCGTCGCCGGCCTCGGCCACGCCACGCTGGGTCACGTCGACTGGGGCCTGCTTGGCGCGCTGTTGATCGGCTCGCTGCCGGGCATCTGGCTGGGCGCCCAACTCACCAAGGCCATGCCGGACAAGCTGGTGCGCGCGCTGCTGTGCATCTCGCTCGTGACCGCGGGCCTGAAGGTCATCCGCTGATTCCAAGCAACAAAGAACTCGAGAGAACCGCGATGTACGCCTACACCGACTTCGACCGCCAGTTCGTGCGCGCCCGCGCCGCACAATTCCGCGACCAGCTGGAGCGCAACCTGAGCGGCGAGCTGGGCGACGACGAATTCCGCCCGCTGCGCCTGCAGAACGGCTGGTATGTGCAGCGCCACGCGCCGATGCTGCGCATTGCCGTGCCCTACGGCGAACTGAGCGCGAAGCAGCTGCGCCAGCTGGCCGTCATTGCGCGCGAGTTCGACCGTGGCTACGGCCACTTCACCACCCGGCAGAACCTGCAGTTCAACTGGATCCCGCTGCCGAAGGCCGCCGACGTGATGGACCGTCTGGCCGACGTGGACATGCACGGCATCCAGACCAGCGGCAACTGCATCCGCAACATCACCAGCGACGCGCTGGTCGGCATCGCCGCCGACGAGATCATCGACGCCCGCCCCTACTGCGAGATCCTGCGCCAGTGGAGCACGCTTCATCCTGAATTCGCCTTCCTGCCGCGCAAGTTCAAGATCGCCGTCTCTGGCGCGAAGGAAGACCGCGCCGCCATCGCCTGGCATGACATCGGCCTGCAGCTCCTGAAGAACGACGCCGGCGAAATCGGCTTCAAGGTGCTGGTGGGCGGCGGCATGGGCCGCACGCCGGTGATCGGCAGCGTCGCCAGTGAATTCGTGCCGTGGCAGCAGATCCTCGTCTTCATCGAAGCCATCGTGCGCGTCTACAACCGCTATGGCCGCCGCGATAACCTCTATAAGGCGCGCATCAAGATCCTGGTGAAGGCGGAAGGCCAGAAGTTCTTCGACGCGGTGGAGGCCGAGTTCCGCCACATCCTGCAGGACGATACCGAGGGCGAAGCCCACATCATTCCGCAGGCCGAGTTCGACCGCGTGGCCGCCCACTTCGTGCGCCCCGCCGGCGTGGTGCCGATCACCACCGCGGTGGCGGGCGCCGGCGAGCACACCGACCAGCCCATCGCCTACACCCGCTGGCTGGAGCGCAACGTGCACGCCCACCAGGTGCCCGGCTACCGCGCCGTCACCTTGTCGCTGAAGCGCGCGGGCCAGGCGCCCGGCGACGTCACCGCCGACCAGATGGACGCCGCCGCCGCGCTGGCCGACCGCTTCAGCCACGGCGAGCTGCGCGTCACGCACGACCAGAACCTGCTGCTGCCCTGGGTCAAGGAAAGCGATCTGCGTGTGCTGTGGCAGGCCGCACGCGACGCGACTTTCGCGACGCCCAACATCGGCTACCTGACCGACATGATCAACTGCCCCGGCGGCGACTTCTGCGCGCTGGCCAACGCCCGCTCCATCCCCGTGGCCGCCGCCATCACCGAGCGCTTCGACGACCTCGACACGCTCTACGACATCGGCGACATCGACCTGCACATCAGCGGCTGCATCAACAGCTGCGGCCACCACCACAGCGGCCACATCGGCATCCTGGGCGTCGACAAGGACGGCAGCGAGTGGTACCAGGTGACGCTGGGCGGCTCCGACGGCTCCACCATCAGCGGCGCCGCCATACCCGGCAAAGTGATCGGCCCTTCGTTCGCGGCCGACGAGGTGCCGGACGTGCTGGAAGCGATCATCGACACCTACCGCCGCGAGCGTTCGTCCGGCGAGCTGTTCATCGACACCGTGCGCCGCATCGGCCTCGCCTCCTTCAAGACCGCGGCCGATGCCCAGCGCCGCCTGACCGCCCGCGCCGCGTGAAGAGCCCCACCATGAAGTTCATCGACACCCACCACGATCAGTGGCACCTCGCCGGCGGCGAAGACGGCCCCATCCAACAGCCCGCGCCGCGCGCCAACCTGCTGCTGACGCTGGAGCAATGGCATGCGGTGCGCGCGTCCTGGCCCGCTGGCCTGGCCACCGGCGTGATCGTGCCCAACACCGTCGACATCGAGACCCTGGCGGCCGACCTGCCGCGTCTGGCGCTGGTCGTGCTGCAGTTCCCGAAGTGGACCGACGGCCGCGCCTACACGCAGGGCCGGCTGCTGCGCTCCCGCTACCGTTTCCGCGGCGAGATCCGCGCCACCGGCGACGTGGTGGTGGACATGATGCCGCTGCTGCAGCGCACCGGCTTCGACGCGGCGGCGCTGCGCGGCGACCAGAAGGTCAGCTCCGCCCAGCGCGCCCTGGACTTCTTTCCCGGCCACTACCAGGGCGACGTGACCCAGCCGCAGCCGGTCTTCGCACGCGACACCGCCGCCGAGGTGGCCGCGCATGCCGCGAAGCTGAAGCAGGACGCGGAGAGCTTCGCCGGCCAGGGGATCTGAGCATGTCCGCGATCGACCTCTACAACCGCGCCACCCCCGGCTTTGAAGACCGCGTGGCCCACGCCGTCGCGGTGCTTCGCCAAGCCGTCGCCGACCACCCCGGCAGCATCATCCAGTCCACCAGCCTGGGCGCTGAAGACATGGTCGTCACCGACCTGATCGCTCGCCACCAGCTGCCCATCACGCTGGGCACGCTGGAAACCGGCAAGCTGCACGCCGAGACCGTTGCGCTGATCGACCGCATCACGCAGCGCTACGGCATCGCCGTCGAGGTGTACAAGCCGGTGCAGGAATCGGTGGTTCACTTCGTGAAGAGCAACGGCGAAGACGCGATGTACCGCAGCCTCGAGCTGCGCAAGGCCTGCTGCGGCATCCGCAAGCTGGAGCCGCTGTCGCGCATGCTGGCCGGCCGCAGCGCCTGGGTCACTGGTCTGCGCCGTGAGCAAAGCGGCGCACGCGGCGACGTGCCCTTCGTTGACCACGACGACGCCGGCCGCGCCAAGATCAACCCGCTGGCCGACTGGAGCTGGAACGACGTCTGGCACTACATCGCCACGAACGACGTGCCCTACAACCCGCTGCACGACCAGTTCATGCCCAGCATCGGCTGCGCGCCCTGCACCCGCGCGATCGCGGTGGGCGAGGACTTCCGCTCCGGCCGCTGGTGGTGGGAAGATGAAAGCGCGAAGGAATGCGGCCTGCACGTGAGCCACGCGCCTGACGCCGAGGGCGCGCCGGCCGACGTCAGCCCCTTGAACCGGCCCAGTGGCGACAACAACACCAGCCCGCTGAGCAGCAGCTTCAGCCCGCTGCAACGACCCGTGGAGAACCAGGCATGAATGCCCGCACCGACCTCGACCAGCTGCTGCCGGAGCTGGACCACCGCCACCTGGACTGGCTGGAAGAAGAAGCCATCTTCATCCTGCGCGAAGTCGCGGCCACTTTCGAACGCCCGGCGCTGCTTTTCTCCGGCGGCAAGGACTCCTGCGTGGTGCTGCGCCTGGCGGAAAAGGCCTTCAAGACGCGGATCTCCGGCAACGATTTCAAGGGCAAGCTGCCCTTCCCGCTGCTGCACGTGGACACCGGCCACAACTTCCCCGAAGTGATCCAGTTCCGCGACCAGCGCGTCGCCGAAATGGGCGAGCGGCTCGTCGTCGGCCACCTCGAAGACTCGATCAAGCGTGGCACTGTTCGCCTGGCCAGCCCGCTCGAATCACGCAACGGCCACCAGACCGTGACGCTGCTCGAAGCGATCGAGGAGCACCGCTTCGACTGCCTGATCGGCGGCGCCCGCCGCGATGAAGAGAAGGCCCGCGCCAAGGAACGCATCTTCAGCCACCGCGACAGCTTCGGCCAATGGCAGCCGAAGGAGCAGCGTCCCGAGCTGTGGACGCTGTTCAACACCCGCCACCGCCCCGGCGAGCATTTCCGTTCGTTCCCGATCTCGAACTGGACCGAGCTGGACGTGTGGCTCTACATCGCGCGCGAGAACATCCCGCTGCCCAGCCTCTACTTCGCGCACCAGCGCCAGGTGATCCGCCGCAAGGGCCTGCTGGTGCCGCTGACGGACGTGACGCCGCCCGAGGCTGGCGAGACGGTCGAAACCGAGACCGTGCGCTTCCGCACCGTGGGCGACATGACCTGCACCTGCCCGGTCGCCAGCGACGCCGAGAACGCGGCGGACATCGTCGCCGAGACGCTCACCGTGACCGTCAGCGAACGCGGCGCCACGCGCATGGACGACCGCACGTCCGACGCTTCGATGGAGCGCCGCAAGAAGGAAGGCTATTTCTGATGAGTGCCGTGCTCGACAGGATCACCACCGTGACCAACACGACCAACAACGACAAGCCCGTCGCCGACCACCGCGCCCTGCGCTTCCTCACCGCGGGCTCCGTCGATGACGGCAAGAGCACGCTGATCGGCCGCCTGCTGTACGACGCGCAAGCCATCCTGGCCGACCAGCTGGACGTGCTGGCCAAGCGCGCCGCCGGCGAGGCGATCGACCTCTCGCTGCTGACCGACGGCCTGGAGGCCGAGCGCGAGCAGGGCATCACCATCGACGTGGCCTACCGCTACTTCGCCACGCGCCACCGCAAGTTCATCATCGCGGACGCGCCGGGCCACGAGCAGTACACGCGCAACATGGTGACCGCAGCCGCCGGCAGCGACGCCGCGGTGGTGCTGGTCGACATCACCAAGATCGACTGGCAGGCCAAGCCGGTGAAGCTGCTGCCGCAGACCCGCCGCCATGCACTGCTGGCTCACCTGCTGCGCGTGCCCAGCATCGTCTTCGCGGTGAACAAGCTGGACGCGGTCGCCGACATCCAGGCCGCCTTCGAAGCCACGCAGGAAGCGCTGCAGGCCTTCGCGGCCGAGGCGGGCATCAGCGTGGCCGGCATCATCCCGGTCAGCGCACTGCGTGGCGACAACGTCACCACCCGCCTCGACGCCCCCTGGTACCAGGGCCCGTCGCTGCTGCAACTGCTGGAATCGCTGCCCACCACCCAGGAACGCACCGAAGGCGCGCTGCTGCAGCCGGTGCAGTACGTGGCCCGCGACAGCGGCGTGGAAGCCGAAGGCGCCGGCCACCTGGCACGCGTCTTCTGGGGCCGCATCGCCCACGGCAGCGTGAAGGCGGGCGACCCGGTGCAGGTCTTCCCCAGCGGCGAACGCGCCACCGTGGCCGAGGTGCGCCGCGCGGGCAGCGCCGTGGAACGCGTGCAGGCCGGCGAATCCGCCGGCATCGTGCTCGACCGCCAGCTGGACATCTCGCGCGGCGACTGGATCGGCACGCCCGGCGGCTTGGCGCCGGTCCAGCGCTTCGAGGCCACGCTGGCCTGGCTGGACACCGAGGCGGCGCAGGTCGGCCGCAAGTACTGGGTGCGCCACGGCAACCGCTGGGTGCAGGCCCGCATCTCGGCCATCGAGCACAAGCTGGACATCCACACGCTGGAGCCCACCGATGCCCACGAGCTGGCCGTCAACGAGATCGGCCGCGTGGTCGTCGAACTGCAGCAGCCGCTGCCGCTGGAGGCCTACGAGACCAACCGCGTCGGCGGCGCGCTGATCATCGTCGACCCCACCAGCAACCGCACCAGCGGCGCGCTGCTGGTCAAGCGCGGGCTCTGAGCGCGCACAGCACCTAACGGCCATGGGACGCGTCGTCTTCATCGGAGCAGGCCCCGGCGCCGCCGACCTGATCACCGTGCGCGGTGCGCGCCGGCTGGCGGAGGCCGACGTGGTGCTGTTCGACGCACTGACCGACCCCGCGCTGCGCGAGCTGGCGCCCCAGGCCCACTGGATCGACGTCGGCAAGCGCGGCTTCAGCGAAGCCGCGCAGCAGACCGCCATCAACGCCCGCCTGGTCCGTGAAGCGAAAGCCCATGCCACCGTCGTGCGGCTCAAGGGCGGCGACCCCAGCGTCTTCGGCCGTCTCGAAGAAGAGATCCAGGCCCTGGCCGAACACGGCATCGCCTTCGAGGTGGTGCCCGGCGTCACCGCGGCGCTGGCCGCCGCGGCCGACACCGCCCGCCCCCTCACCCGCCGCGGCAGCGGCCGCAGCGTGAGCCTGACCACCGCGATGACTCACCTGGGCACGCTGCAGGCCACCCGCACCGCCGACACCGAGGTCTTCTACATGGCCGGCCGCCAGCTCGGTGCGCTGTCGCGCAAGCTGCGCGAAGCCGGCTGGCCGGACGACACCCCGGTCTGCATCGTTTCCCGCGCCGGCTGGCCGGACGCCATCACCAGCAGCCACCACGTGGCCGAGCTGGCCGATGCCGCCGTGCTGCACGCCGGGCGCCCGGCGGTCGTCACCGTGGGCGCGGGCGCCCGTCCGGTGACGTCCGCACACACGCCTGTTGACCCCTCTCAAGCCAAGACGCCGACCCCGGCACCGTAAAATTCGCGGTTCTCCGCCCAAAGCCCCACCCTGGCCCAGCTCCCATGACCCACGTCGTCACCGAAGCCTGCATCCGCTGCAAGTACACCGACTGCGTCGACGTCTGCCCTGTCGACTGCTTCCGCGAAGGCCCCAACTTCCTGGCCATCGATCCCGACGAGTGCATCGACTGCGCGGTGTGCATCCCGGAATGCCCGGTGAACGCCATCCTCCCCGAGGAAGACGTGCCGAGCGAGCAACTGGCCTTCATCAAGATCAACGCCGACCTCTCGAAGCAGTGGCCCAGCATCACCAAGCGCAAGGCCGCGCTGCCGGATGCGGACGAGTGGAAGGACCGCAAGGACAAGCTCTCCGAGCTGATCCGCTGACCTTGGCGCCCCGCCTGCAACGCCTGCCATGATCGAGACCGATGCCGTCATCGTCGGTGCCGGCCCGGTCGGCCTGTTCCAGGTTTTCGAGCTGGGCCTGCTCGAGATCAAGGCGCACGTCATCGATTCACTCGCCTACCCCGGCGGCCAGTGCATCGAGCTGTACCCCGACAAGCCCATCTACGACATCCCCGCGGTGCCGGTGTGCACCGGCCGCGAGCTGACCGACAACCTGCTCAAGCAGATCGAGCCCTTCGGCGCCACCTTCCACCTGGGCCAGGAAGTCACGCGGGTCGAGAAACAGGAGGACGGCCGCTTCTTCGTCGAGACCGCCAAGGGAACACGGCTCCTGAGCAAGACGGTCTTCATCGCCGGCGGCGTCGGCGCCTTCCAGCCCCGCATGCTGAAGGTGGAGGGCCTGGACGCGTACAACGAGCGCCAGGTTTTCTACCGCGTGAAGGACCCGGCCACCTTCGCTGGCAAGGACCTCGTCATCGTGGGCGGCGGCGACAGCGCGCTGGACTGGGCCCTGAACTTCGCGCAGGAAGGCCCGCACCAGGCCAACAGCGTCATCCTGATCCACCGCCGCGACGGCTTCCGCGCCGCGCCCGCGTCCGTGGCCCGCATGCGCGAGCTGTGCGAGGCGATGCAGATGCAGTTCATCGTCGGTCAGGTGACCGGCCTGGAGGCCAAGGACGACCGCCTCACCGGCCTGAAGGTGACCGGCAGCGACGGCGTCACCCGCATCGTGCCGGTGGAGATGCTGCTGGTCTTCTTCGGCCTCAGCCCCAAGCTGGGCCCCATCGCCGAATGGGGCCTGAGCCTGGAGCGCAAGCAGGTCGTCGTCGACACCGAGAAGTTCGAGACCAGCACGCCCGGCATCTTCGCAGTGGGTGACATCAACACCTACCCCGGCAAGAAGAAGCTGATCCTGTCCGGCTTCCACGAAGCGGCGCTGGCCGCCTTCGGCGCATCACCCTACGTCTTCCCCGAGAAGCGGGTGCTGCTGCAGTACACCACCACCAGCCCCAAGCTGCACAAGGTGCTGGGCGTGGAGACGCCGAACTTCGACGACTGAGCGGCCGCGGGCAGGCTTCGCGCACGGCCCTTCGTGCGCCACTCGCCCGCCCCTTTGGCCGCCGCTGTCGGTCACGTCCCTCCAGTGTCGGGCCCCTCCGCCGATGCGCGCGCGCCACGCTGCAGCTCCCTCGTTGTTTGCACCGCGCGATAATCCCGGCGCCCGCGGCGCCCCATGGCCCGCGGGTCTTCGCTAGGGGTGTTGGACCGAAAGGTCCGACTGAGAAAGTCCCTTTGAACCTGATTGGCGCCAACCCGCAAGGGCGAGCGCCGAGGCCCGCCGAAGCATGTTTGCTGCGGCGGCCCGAGGTAATCCTCGCGCAGGGAAGCAGCCTTGAATCCGCTGGCCCACTCTTCTTCTCACGGGCCGACCGCGCTTCCAGTGTTTGCCCACCTGCCATCGCAACCGAAGGCATCACGATGGCATTGCGTTCCACGTCCACACTTGCGCTCACCGCGCTGGCCCTGGCCGCCGCTTCCGCGGCCGCCCAGGATTCTTCGTCTGCGACGTCGCAGACCGTCACCATCACCGGCCGCAACGGCAGCAGCACCGCGCAGGTCGGCGGCTTCGGCGACGTGCCGCTGGGCAAGCTGCCGCTGTCGGTCACCTCACTCGGCGGTCCGCTGCTGCAGGACGCCGCCATCACCAGCCTGGCCGACATCACCCGGCTCGACGCCAGCCTGGCCGACGCCTACAACGCCGCCGGCTACTGGAGCAACTTCAGCATCCGCGGCTACACGCTGGACCCGCGCCGCAACTACCGCCGCGACGGGCTGCCCATCAACGCCGAGACCGCGATCGACCTGGGCAACAAGCAGTCCATCGAGGTGCTGAAGGGCCTGAGCGGCGTGCAGGCCGGCACCAGCGCCCCGGGCGGCCTGGTGAACCTGGTGGTCAAGCGCCCCGTGGCCGGCCTGCGCAGCGCCAGCCTGGGCTGGCGCGAAGACAACACGGTGGAAGCCGCGGTCGACCTGTCGGACCGCAGCGGCGCCGACGGCGCCTTCGGCTGGCGCGTCAACGCCGCCGCTTCGCGCCTGCGGCCGCAGCTGCAGGCGGCCGACGGCCGCAGCCAACTGCTGGCCCTGGCCGGCGACTGGCGCATCGCCCGCGGCAGCGTGCTGGAGGCCGAAGTGGAATGGTCGCGCCAGCGCCAGCGCAGCCAGGCCGGGTTCAGCCTGCTGGGCAAGCGCCTGCCCGACCCCGACAGCATCGACCCGCGCACCAACCTCAACAACCAGGCCTGGGCCCTGCCGGTGGAGCTGGAAGGCCGCACCGCCTCCCTGCGCTGGAGGCACGACATCACGCCCAGCCTGCGTTTCACTGCCCATGCGATGACGCAGCGCCTGCGCAGTGACGATCGCATGGCCTTCCCCTTCGGCTGCAGCAACGAAGAGGACTACAGCCGCTACTGCAGCGATGGCAGCTTCGACCTCTACGACTTCCGCAGCGAAGGCGAACGCCGCGACACCGACGCGCTGGACCTGCAGCTGGCCGGCCGCACCACGCTTGCCGGCATGGCGCACAACATCACCGCCGGCCTGCTGGTCACCCGCCACGACGCGCGCTTCAACCGCCAGGCCTACAACTGGGCGGGCATCGGCACCATTGACGGCCAGACCACCACTCCACCCGAGCCCACACTGACCGACGAGAACACGAACCGCGACGAACGCAGCACCGAACTGCGCCTGCTAGACAGCATGGCGATAACGACCGATATGAGCGTGTGGTTGGGCCTGCGCCACACCCGCCTGGACCGCGTGAGCGAGCGCACCGACGGATCGCGCCGCACCGACTACCAGCAGTCCTTCACCATCCCATGGGCGAGCCTGAGCCACGCCATCGGGCGCCAGGGCCTGGCCTACCTCAGCTGGGGCCAGGGCATCGAATCGGAGGTAACGCCCAACCGCGCCCGTTACGCCAACCCCGGCCAGCCGCTGCCCGCGCTGAAGAGCCGGCAGATCGAGGCCGGCTACAAGCTGCGCGGCAACACGCTGGACGCCGGCGTGGCCGTGTTCGACACCCGCCGCCCGCGCTGGGCCGACATCGGCAGCTGCGACGACGACGGCAGCTGCGTGCGCCGCGCCGACGGCGAGCAGCGCCACCGCGGCGTGGAGGCCGAAGTGGACTGGCGCGCCGGCCCGTGGAACCTGCGCGCCAGCGCCATGCTGCTGCGCGCCCGCCTGGAAGGCGGCAGCGACCCCAGCACGCGCGGCAAGCGGCCCGAGAACGTGCCCGCCCGAGCGCTGAAGGCCCAGGCCGCCTACAACGTGCCCGCCCTGCCCGGCCTGGCCCTGCTGGCCTTCGTCAGCCACGAGGGCGAACGCGCCGTGCTGCCCGACAACAGCGTGATGGCCGGCGGCTGGACCCGCCTGGACATCGGCGCGCGCTACACCGCCCGCCTGGGCACCGGCCAGTCCGTCACGCTGCGCGCCGGCGTCGACAACGTGGCGGACCGCCGCGCGTGGAAGGAGTCGCCCTACCAGTTCTCGCACGTCTACCTGTATCCGCTGGCGCCCCGGACGGCGCATGCGTCGGTGAGCGTGCAGTTCTGACGCCGACTCGCAGACCAGAGGTGAAGCCGCACGCCGATGAGCCCGGCGCCAGCGGCCTTGCCGGGCAGGCTCCGCGCAAAAATTTTCGCGAAGCTTGCCGAGCAACGGAAACCAACGCTATACTGCGAGGCTCACTTCCCCGATAGCTCAGTCGGTAGAGCGCCGGACTGTTAATCCGTAGGTCCCTGGTTCGAGCCCAGGTCGGGGAGCCAAGAACCGAGACGAAACAAGCACTTAGGTCACAAGCCTAGGTGCTTTTTTCTTGCCTGCTCGACAGAGGGATGGGGGGGGTCGGCGTCAGGTCGGGGCATCAAAGCAACAATGGCTCGACGCTTTGAGCCGAAAAGACGCTCCGATCAGGGAGTCCTCCAGAACTTGCGCGTGCGAAGTCTGGATCGACTACCCCCGAGGGGGCCTGTACTCGCCCGTCGCGCCGTCGTAGTCCAAGCAGCGCTCCGCATCAAATGCCTGCCAGAGCACGTCCATCATCGGTCGCAGGACGTCGTCAACGGCAAGCGCGTCGATGCTGTCCACCCAGCACTCCGGCAAGACCAATCGATGTCGGTCGGATGCCCCTCTTGCGAAGGGATGAAAGATGTCCCCGATGTGCAACTCGTATCCCTCAACGTTCAGCAGAGCGCAGCTGACCACTGCCGGCCCGGAGAATCCCCACTGCTTCATTGATGTGGCGAAGAGTTGCAGCGTCCGTCGGCACTCCCGGACCAAATGCGATGCCCATACGGCGTGCCGCATCTTCCCACCGCGATCAGCGTCGGATCCCCCGGCGACGAAAACGCCTTCGCACGCTCCTGTCCGAAATATCTGGACATAGCTCGTGTGCTCGTCCTTGGCGCCTCCTCCGGCGTGGATCGCTAGACCATCGAAGTTGAAAGTGCGCGAGCCACCCTGACCCGGCGGAAGGAAGCTTGTGAACGACCGCGCATGCAGCGCTCGCAGGTCCGCCGATTGCCGCCCTGCAAGCCCCGAGATCGGCACAAGATGTACCGCGCAAAGCGGAGCGTTCTCCAGGCGCTTCGGCGCCCTGTGTTCCCATATGGCTTCCTGACGCTCATCCAGGAATTGTCGAGCCCGCTGTGCGAGCGTAGCTGTACGATCGAAAGCCGAGCGCAGTTGCTGGTAGGTCATATCACTCACGCTCGCTCCATTGCGGAAGACAAACCTCCTCAACTCCTGCGTGTACCGGACGGCATGCGGACCATCGAAGGACGGAGGAACTCGAACGACCACGACATATTGCCCCGCCGCCAACGAGACCTTGTGGAATCGAATGCCCGGGATCCTTGGATCGATCTTCGCATCGAGGGTCTGAGATAGACGGCGCACCAGAGGATCGAACTCCTCACCGGAAATCCCGATGACCTTCGCTGCGACGTACTTCACCTCTGCCAAGCCAAACACCATGTCGCCGCCGTCAGCGTTTGCCATCGCAGCGACGTCTTTGGCCAACTCAGCCTTAGCATCCTCCTCCGTTCCGTGCGGCTGAGCCTTGAACTCAAGTGTGGTCGTTTCGGAGGCCTTCCCAGACACCAAGGCTTGAATGTCGGCCTCGCTCACGCTGTCTAGATTGATCGGAAGCATGACTTCTCCAGCAGGAGCCTTGCACGAGCTTCAGCCACCAGCAGCGCCGGCAGCCAAAGCCAACAGCGTCTGAACGTGCGGCTTCGCCAATTCCCCCAACACATTGCCCGCTGCGCCCTCAGCCACCGTCTTGATGGTGCGCGCCGTGGCCTTGATGATCTCCCATTTCGGCTTCGGCGACGCGGCTTGAGCCTTCAGGGTCGCCAGTTCGGCCCGTAGTTCGTCGGCCGCATCACCTGGCACGGTGCCACGAGAAAGTGCGACACCCAAGGCTTCAACCAGGCCCCTCACGGCATCAAGGTCGGCTCCTGCGGTGTAGGCTTGTGTCTGCGTTGATCCGTTGGAGCTGATTTGAATCTGTGATCCAGATACATTGCCGAAGTGGTAGTGCTGTTCTTTCACGGCTTGCTTCTCCTGTACGGTAAAAGACATTCCTTCGCCGATGATTCCACGCTCTTCAAGCTCAAGTGTCCAATCAAGGATGCGACTTCGAACAGTCTCAATCACGCCTTCAATTTGCACCGTCGAGAACCTCAGGGCTGGACGCATTGCCACCCCTGATCCCTGCCGCATCACGTGCATCAAGGTCTGCTCGATGTCTGCGGGGAAGTGGCTGAAGATGCCAGTTTCGCTGTCTTGAAGACGGACTAGCTCCGGGATCGACTGGCGCACAGAAAAATCCGCCAGCATCTCCGCCATTTCCGGAGGCATGAAGAAGGGAATCGCTCCGTGGTAGGGGTTCTCGGCTACCAATTGCCCTCGCAGCCGCCTGTACGCAGGAACCTCCCCAGCCTTGTAGCCGGTCAGTTCGAAGTTGATCCAGTCGACAATCTCGGACACGGCAAGACGGCGAGCCACCACGAGGGCGCGGCGAAGCAAGTCGGTGACGGACACCGCCGGATCGCTGGCCATGTTGACAAGCTCAGGTACGAGTGCAGGCACGTTCTCTCCTTGCGCGAATACAGGTCATGACGCCGCAAGCGCGATCAATGTCGAAATATGCGGCTGGGCCATCGCACCCAAGACGTTGCCGCCGGCAGCTTCGGCAATCGTTCTGATACTCCTCGCAGTAGCTCTGATCACCGCCCACTTCGGTCTCGGCGATTCGGCCTGTGCCTTCAGCGTCGCCAGTTCGGCTCGAAGCTCAGCTTCCGTGGGCTCTGAGAGGTCACCCCTTTCAAGGTCTTCGCGAAGAGTACGCGTTAAGCTGCTGATTCGAGAGGGAATCGGGAGCGAGGAATCTGGCAAGCCGTTGTTG
>CAMLJY010000010.1 GCA_946480465.1 uncultured Burkholderiales bacterium | reverse complement strand
TGTTGGCTTGGTTATCGACCTTAGGGCCTGACAACGGGCCAACATCTACCAATGAGCCTCCCCACCCCGCTGCGCGGTGCCGCGCGACTCACCGATTGGGGCGTGATCCGCGCCCACGGCGCCGACGCCGCCACCTTCCTCCACAGCCAGCTGACGCAGGACATCGAAGGCCTGGGCCAGACCGAGGCGCGGCTGGCCGGCTACTGCTCGCCGAAGGGCCGGCTGCTGGCCAGCTTCATCGTTTGGCGGCCGGCGCCGGACGAGGTCCTGCTGGCCTGCAGCGCCGACCTGCTGGCGCCCACGCTGAAGCGGCTGTCGATGTTCGTGCTGCGCGCGAAGTGCAAGCTGAGCGACGCCAGCTCGGAGCGCGCGCTGTATGGCGCGGTCGGCGACGTGCTGCCGCTGCCCTCCGCGCCCGGTGCCGTGCAGACCGACGGCGAGTGCACGCTGATTCGCCTGGCCGATGCCGAGGGCCTGCCGCGCGTCCTGCTGTCGCAACCGGCTGACGCGGCTGCGCCCGCCGCGCCCGCGTTGGACCTGGCGCTGTGGAACTGGCTGGAGGTGCGCAGCGGCGTCGCCCGCGTCGTGGCGCCCACCGTCGAGCAGTTCGTGCCGCAGATGGTGAACCTGGAGGTCGTCGGCGGCGTGAACTTCAAGAAGGGCTGCTACCCCGGCCAGGAGATCGTGGCCCGCAGCCAGTACCGCGGAACGCTGAAGCGGCGTGCGATGCTGTTCGACAGCGACGCCGAACTGCAGCCGGGGCAGGAGGTGTTCCACAGCGGCGATCCCGTGCAGCCGGCGGGCCTGGTGGCGAACGCCGCGCGCGGGCCTGGTGGCGGCAGCAGCGCGCTGATCGAGGTGAAGCTGGCCGCCTTGGGCGACGGCAGCTGGCATGCGGGCAGCGCGGATGGTCCGCTGCTGCGCCCGCTTCCCCTGCCCTACGCGCTGCCCACCGAGGCCTGACGAGCTGTTTCAGCGTTGGCGCGCGCCCTCTACGTCTATTACCGGATCGACGCGGCCAGCGTGTCGCCCGTGGCGGCGGCCGTGCGGGCCTTCCAGGCCCGACTGTGCGCCGGTCATCCGGGCCTGCAGGCCGCGCTGCTGCGCCGGCCGGGCGAGCCGGACGGCCTGGTCACCCTGATGGAAACCTATGCGCTGCCGCCGCATGGCATCGATGCGGCACTGCAGGCCGGCATCGACGCCGCCGCCCAGGTCCTGACGCCCTGGCAGCGCGGGGTCCGCCACACCGAGGTGTTCGAGCCTCTGGCCTGATGCGCCCCCTGCCGGCTAAAGCGCGCGCACCATCTCGACGTGCGGGATGCCGGCCTCCTCGAACACCGGCCCGCGCGTCGTGAAGCCGGCGCGCAGGTAGAACGGCGCCGCCGACATCTGCGCGTGCAGCAGGGCTTCATGAAAACCGCGCTCGCGGGCCGCCTGCATCAGCGCGTCCAGCACGGCGCGCCCCACCCGGCCGCCACGCATGCTGGCGATGACGGCCATGCGGCCGATCTTGGCCACGCCCGGCACGTGTTCCATCAGGCGCCCGGTGCCTAACGCATGGCCGAAGCGGTTGAAGGCGACGGCATGCACGCAGCTGGCATCGGCGGAATCCCATTCCATCTCCGCCGGGATCTTCTGCTCCTCGACGAAGACCTTGGCGCGGATGCGCCCGGCCTCGGTGCCCAGTTCGCCCCAACCGCCGACACGCACTTCGACCATCGGCTTGCCGGCCTCGAAGGCCTGCAGCACGTCGCGCAGTTCCTGCGGCACCGGCTTGCTTTTCTGCGTTGCCGGGTCGGCGAAGACGTAGACCAGTTCGGCGCTGACCAGCAACTCGTCGCTGCGGAAGGCCGCCGCCTCCAGAACCAGCGAGGAGTTGCCGATGCGGGCGGTGCGGACCCCGACGTCGAGCAACTCGTCGTAGCGGGCCGAGGCGTTGTACTCCAGCGTGGCCTTGCGCACGAACAGGTCGCCGCCCAGGTAGTGCATCGTCGCTTCGTAAGGCGCGGCCAGTGCGCGCCAATAACCGCCGACGGCCGTGTCGAAGTACATCAGGTAGTGGCCGTTGAAGACGATCTTCTGCATGTCGACCTCGACCCAGCGCACCCGCAGGCGCTCGGCGAAGCGGAAATCGGAACGTTGGCTCATCGTGTCCACGCGGTTGAGAGTGCGGCGCCGATCGCCTGCTGCGCGCGGCCGGCTTCCTTCAGGGCTCGGCCCATCTTGATGAAGTCGTGCGTCATGCCGCGAACCAGGTCCAGGTCGACCGGCACCCCGGCGGCGCGCAGCCGGTCGGCGTAGGCGATGCCTTCGTCGACCAGCGGATCGCATTCGGCCAGCAGCACGAAGGCGGGAGCGAGGCCTTCGAGGTCCTCGGCCTCCAGCGGCGCGAAGCGCCAGTCGCGGCGGTGGTGGTGCGGGATGTAGTGGTCGAAGAACCAGCAGACGTCCGCCGCTTCCAGCAGGAAGCCATTGGCGAACAGCTTGTGCGAGGCGGTGTCGGCATGCGCCGTCGTGCCGGGCGTGATCAGCACTTGCATCTTCAGCTTCAGGCCGGTGTCGCGGGCGTGGATGGCGCACACCGCCGCCAGCGTGCCGCCGGCGCTGTCGCCCCCCACCGCGATGCGGGCGGGATCGATGCCGATCAGGTGGCCGTCCCGCGCGAGCCAGCGCATCGCGGCCCAGGCGTCGTCGACCGCGGTCGGGAACGGATGCTCGGGGGCCAGCCGGTAGTCCAGGGCCAGCACCGCGCCGCCGGATTGCTGCGCCAATTGCCGGCACAGGCTGTCGTGCGTCTCCAGGCTGCCGATCACGAAGCCGCCGCCGTGCAGGTACAGCAGCACCGGCGGCTTCTCGGCCCGGCTGTCGCAGTACAGCCGGGCGCGCAGCGGGGCGCCATCGGCACCGCGCAGCGTCAGGTCCTCGACGCGGGCCAGCGGCGCGCGTGGCGGCTCCAGCACCTCGGCCGCGGCTTCGTAGGCGGCGCGGGCCTGCACCGGCGTCATCGCGTGGAAAGGCGTGCGGCGGGCGCGGCTGATGCGATCGAGCAGGCCCGCCATCGCGGGGGTCAGCAAAGTGGCGCTCAAGGTGTCACCGAAGCGCTGGCGGCGCAGCGAAGCGCGCAAGGATACTGTGCGGCTCCCCGCTGCCTCTTCCGGAGTGTCCCGATGGCTCGCATCCTGTACCTGACGCAGATCGAGATCGACCATGGCGCCATTGCCGTGCTGCCGCAGGAGTGCGAACGCATCGGCATGCGCCGTCCGCTGGTGGTGACCGACGCCGGCGTGCGCGCGGCCGGCGTGCTCGACCTGGCACTGGCGGGCTCGAAGGCGATCGGCGGCCTGCCGCATGCCATCTTCGACCAGACGCCCAGCAACCCGACCGAGGCCGCCGTGCGCGCGGCCACGGAGGTCTTTCGCGCCAACGGCTGCGACGGCCTGATCGCCATCGGCGGCGGCTCCAGCATCGACCTCGCCAAGGGCGTCGCCATCGCGGCCACCCACCCAGGCCCGCTGAAGACCTACGCGACGATCGAAGGCGGCAGCACGAAGATCACCGACGCCGTGTCGCCGCTGATCGCCGTGCCCACCACCGCCGGTACCGGCAGCGAGGTGGCGCGCGGCGCGATCGTCATCGTCGACGATGGCCGCAAGCTCGGCTTCCACAGCTGGCACCTGCTGCCCAAGGCGGCGATCCTCGATCCGCAGTTGACGATGGGCCTGCCGCCGCCGCTGACGGCGGCCACCGGCATGGATGCGATCGCGCATTGCCTGGAAACCTTCATGGCGCCGGCGGTCAATCCGCCGGCCGACGGCATCGCCCTGGACGGCCTGGAGCGCGGCTGGGCGCACATCGAGCGGGCGACGCGCGACGGCAGTGATCGTGACGCCCGCTGGGCCATGATGAGCGCCAGCATGCAAGGCGCGATGGCCTTCCAGAAGGGCCTGGGCTGCGTGCACTCGCTCAGCCACAGCCTGGGTGGCGTGAATCCGCGGCTGCACCACGGCACGCTGAACGCGATGTTCCTACCGGCGGTGGTGTTGTTCAACGCCGAGGCCGAATCCATCCAGCGTGAGCGGCGGCTGCAGCGCATTGCCCATGCCATCGGCTTGGCCCAGTGCGACAACCGCGGCACCGAGGTGGCGGAGGCGATCCGGGCCTTGAATGCGCGGCTGGGGCTGCCGTCCGGCCTGGCGGCGATGGGGGTGACGCCCGATCTCTTCGAGCGCGTGATCGACGGCGCCATGGTCGACCACTGCCACAAGACCAACCCGCGGCTGGCCACGCGCGACGACTACCGCCGCATGCTCGAAGCCTCGATGTAGCCGCGCCCTGCCCTGCGCCGCGGCTGCAGTTCGTCGCTCCGCGCTGCAGTTGGTCGCAGCGCGCGGGTGCGGCGCCGGCACGGTTGTTATGGTGTGCTACATCAGCAACACACCCGATCCGCCGCATGCAGACCTGGGACCACAAGCTGCCGATCTACCAGCAGCTGGCCGACCAACTGGCCGCGCGCCTGCTGGACGGCGATCCGGCCGAGGGTGAGGCCCTGCCGTCGGTGCGCGCGCTGGCCAGCCGCTACCTGATCAACCCGCTCACTGTCTCGCGCGCGCTGCAGGCGCTGGGCGACGAAGGCTTGGTGGAGACCCGCCGCGGCCTCGGCATCTACGTGCGCCCCGGCGCCCGTGAACGCCTGCGCCGCGCCGAGCGTGAACGATTCCTGAACGACGAATGGCCGCAGCTGCGCGAGCGGCTGCGCCGGCTGGGCATCGGGCCGAGCCAACTGAATTGGGAGGACTGATGGAACCGTTGATCCAGGCCCAGGGCCTGACGCTGCGCTACGGCCGCAAGGTGGCGGTGGACGACGTGAGCTTCACGATCCCCAAGGGGCGCGTCGTTGGCCTGCTAGGGCACAACGGCGCCGGCAAGACCACGCTGATGAAGGCGCTGGTCGGCCTGCTGCCCGCGCACGGCAGCCTGAACGTGCTGGGCGTTGATCCGGCGAAGCAGCGCGTGGCGCTGCTGGAACGGCTGGCCTACATCCCCGACGTGGCCATCCTGCCGCGCTGGGCCCGCGTCGGCGAGCTGATCACCTTGATGAGCGGCCTGCACCCGCGCTTCTCGGCCGAACGGGCCCGCACGCTGCTGAAGCGGACCAGTGTGTCGCTCAACGACAAGGTGAAGTCCTTGTCCAAGGGCATGACGGTGCAGGTGCACCTGGCGCTGGTGGCCGCCATCGATGCGCAGGTGATGATCCTGGACGAACCGACGCTGGGCCTGGACGTGCTGTCGCGCAAGGGCTTCTACGAGATGCTGATCGACGAATGGTGCGACGGCGAGCGCAGCGTGCTGATCTCCACTCACCAGGTGGAGGAGATCGAGAGCCTGTTGTCCGACGTGCTCATGCTCAACGAAGGCAAGCTGGTGCTGTCCATCAGCCTGGAGGAGATGGATCGCCGATTCGTCGCGCTGAGCCACGATCCCGAGCAGGCGGCCGCCATCGCCGCCGCGCATCCGCTGCTGCGCTACCGCGTGCAAGGCGGCAGCGCGGCGCTGTTCGACGGTCCGCCGCCCGAGAGCGTGCAGGCCCTGGGCCGGCGCATGCGCCCCAGCCTGGTGGACCTGTTCGTCGCGCTGACCCGCGCGCCCGAGATGAACCGCACCCAAGGATGACGACGATGGCGAGCAAGCGTTTCGCTGCGCTGCTGCAGCGCGAATGGATGCAGCACCAGCGCGGCTGGTGGATCGTGATGGCAGTGCCGGTGATCGTGCTGCTGCTGGTGGCGATCTATGGCGACGTGAACATCACGCTGGACGCCGACGGCGACACCAGCGTGGTCCGCACGCCGTCCGCGGTGCTGCTGGCCATGGGCAGCCTGGGCGGGCTGGCGATCGGCAACCTGGCGCTGACCTGGTTGAGCGCGCTGGTGCAGGCGCCGGGCCTGGCCCGCAGGGACCTGCAGGACCGCTCGATCGAGTTCTGGCTTTCGCTGCCGATCGGCCATGCCCAGTCGCTGGGCGCCACCCTGATGACGCATCTGCTGCTCGTGCCCTGGATGGCCTTGGTCGTCGGTGCGGCCGGCGGGCTCCTGGTCTCGCTGGTGGTGGTGATCAAGGCCTGGGGCGTGGCCGCCTGGTTCAGCCTGCCCTGGGGCGCCCTGGTGGGGGGGCTGGCCGTCACCTTGCTGCGGCTGGCGGCGGGCCTGGTGCTGGCCACGCTGTGGGTGGCGCCGCTGCTGCTGGTGGCCATGGCGGCATCGGCCTGGCTGAAGCGCTGGGGCCTGCCGACGGTCGTCGCGGTGGTGGGCGTCACCGGCGTGGTGCTGGACAGTTTCTTCGACTGGCCCATCGTCTGGGAGACGCTGCAGATCATCGGCCGCTCGGCCGGCCGCGCCCTCATCGGTGCCGACCGCGACGGCCCGCCGCACCTGCAGCACGTGGCCGACGAGGATGGCGCGACACAGATCCTGCACGCGCTGCCGAGCTGGGCCTTCGAAGACCTGGGGCAGGCGCTGCACGCGATGCTGAGCCCCGTGTTCGCCGCCGGTCTCGCCGTTGCTGCCGCGGCCTTCGTGCTGCTGGTTCTGCGGCGCTCGCGCGGGGCTTGAATCCCGGCAGCTAACGCATGAAAAAAGCGGCCCCGTGGGGCCGCTTCGTGCGGGGAAATGGCCTGGCGCGGCCGGGCCTGCGCCGGACCGGGCCGCCGGCGGATCAGCCGTGCTTCTTGTCGAAGAACTGCTCGTCTTCGGTCGAGCCCTTCAGCGCGGCGGTCGAGGCCTGGGCTTCGATCGTCGTGGTCACGGCATCGAAGTAGCCGGTGCCCACCTCGCGCTGGTGCTTCACCGCGGTGAAGCCTCGCTCGGCCGCGGCGAATTCCTTCTGCTGCAGCTCGACGAAGGCCGTCATGTTGTTGCGGGCGTAGCCGTAGGCCAGGTCGAACATCGAGTAGTTCAGGCTGTGGAAGCCGGCCAGCGTGATGAACTGGAACTTGTAGCCCATCGCGCCCAGCTCCCGCTGGAACTTGGCGATCGTCGCGTCGTCGAGGTTCTTCTTCCAGTTGAAGGACGGCGAGCAGTTGTAGGCCAGCAGCTTGCCCGGGAACTTGGCGTGGATGGCATCGGCGAACTGCTTGGCGAAGGCCAGGTCCGGCGTGCCGGTTTCGCACCAGATCAGGTCGGCGTACTCGGCATAGGCCAGGCCGCGGCTGATGGCCTGCTCGATGCCGTTCTTGCTGCGGTAGAAGCCTTCGACCGTGCGCTCGCCGGTGAAGAAGGGCTTGTCGTTCTCGTCGACGTCGCTGGTCACGAGGTCGGCGGCTTCGGCGTCGGTGCGGGCCAGCAGCACGGTGGGCACGCCCATCACGTCGGCGGCCAGGCGTGCGGCCACGAGCTTGCTCACGGCTTCACGCGTCGGCACCAGCACCTTGCCGCCCATGTGGCCGCACTTCTTGGCGGCGGCCAACTGGTCTTCGAAGTGCACGCCGGCAGCGCCCGCCTCGATCATGGCCTTCATCAGCTCGAAGGCGTTCAGCACGCCGCCGAAGCCGGCTTCGGCATCGGCCACGATGGGCGCGAAGAAGTCGACGTCGTTCTTGCCTTCGCTCCACTGGATCTGGTCGGCGCGCTGGAAGGTGTTGTTGATCTTCTTGACCACCTTCGGCACCGAGTCCACCGAGTACAGCGACTGGTCGGGGTACATCTCGCCGTTGCTGTTCGCATCGCCCGCCACCTGCCAGCCGGACAGGTAGATCGCCTTCAGGCCGGCCTTCACCTGCTGCATGGCCTGGTTGCCGGTCAGCGCGCCCAGGGCGTTGATGAAGGGCTCGGTGTTGATCAGGTTCCAGAGCTTCTCGGCGCCTCGCTTGGCCAGCGTGTGCTCGATCTGCAGCGAGCCACGCAGGCGCACCACGTCGGCGGCGGTGTAGCCGCGCTTGATGCCCTTCCAGCGCGGGTTCTCCGCCCAGTCCTTCTCGATGGCGGCGATTTGTTGTTCGCGGGTCAGTGAGGTCATGACAAGCTCCTTGCGTTGAGGTTGGTGGCGGTTGCGAACCGTTGGACTCAAGCGTAGCGGGGCGCCCGGGGCTTGGGGAGACTTATGTCTTATACAAGACCAAATACTTTTCCATGTGAAATCAACAGCTTGGGATCATCATTTCATGATGAGAAATATGCTCCTCCGCCATGAAAAATCTTGCTGCGTTGCAGCAGCGCTGAATTCCGTATAGCGAAACGAGAATTTCACGATCCGGCACGAGCGCGGCGCACCGAAGCGCCGTGTGATGGCCGTCCGCCGAACGCCTTGCCGGCCGCCGTGGTCCTTCACCTGGCCCCGTCCAGCCAGCGCCGGTACAGCCGTGCCGCCAGGCGCTGCTGGGCGAGCAAGCGCGATGCCGCGTCGGCCAGCATCTGCGCCGCCGACTGCACCGTGGCGGGGTGCTCGCACAGGGCCTTCGGATAGCTGGCCTCGTGCACCTCGGTCCAGCGCGCCAGCTTGGCCGCATCCTGTTCGACGTGGAACTGCATCGCCAGGTGCGGTCCGAACGCAAAGGCTTGCCAGTCGCAGGCCGGGCTCGTGGCCAGGGGTTCGGCGCAACCGGGCAGCGTGAAGGCCTCGTAGTGCCACTGGAAGACGGGTGGCAGCGGCTCGGGGCCGAACCAGGCGGACGCGGCGCCGCCCTCGATGCGGTCGATCGGCAGCCAGCCGATCTCGGGGGCCCGTGACGGGCCGACGCGCCCGCCGAGCGCCCGCGCCATCAGCTGGCCGCCCAGGCAGTGGCCGATCACCGGTATGCCTCGGTCGACGGCTTCCAGGATCAGGCGTTCGGCCTGGCGCAACGAAGGCAGGTCGTCGTTCGCGCTCATGGCGCCGCCCAGCACGGCCAGCGCCCGGGCATGGCCCAGCGTGGCCGGGAAGGCGTCACCTGCTTCGGTGCAGCGCAGGTCGACCGGCACGCCTTCGCCGGCGAGCCAGTCGCCCAGGTAGGCCGGGCCATCGTCGATCAGGTGCTGCAGGATGAGGACGGCATTCATCGGTCGATCGTTCGGGGGCACCCACCGGTGGCGGGGCGGCGCCGCATGATGCATGCTCCGGCGGCATCCCCCGTGCCCGCCGCGCCGCTGATCCGATGACTTCATTCGCCTTCGCTTCCCAGAGCACCTTCCTGCGTGCACCGGCGCTCGCCGCCGGCCACCGTTTCGGCATTGCCGGCCTGCCCTGGGACGGCGCGGTGACCAACCGGCCCGGCGCGCGTTTCGGCCCGCGTGCCATCCGCGAATCCAGCCACATGCTGTGCGACGGCACGCACCCGCACTTCGACTGCGACCTCGCCGGCGTGCTCGGCGACGCCGGCGACCTGGCCTTGCCGAACACCAGCCTGGAAGCCTGCCGCGCCGCGCTGCAGCCGCAGGCCGCGGCATTGATCCGGCAGCACCACATGGTCTGGCTCGGCGGGGATCACTCGGTGACCCTGAGCCTGCTGCGCGCCTACCGCACGGTGCTGGGCCGCCCGCTGGCGGTGATCCACTTCGACGCCCACTGCGACACCTGGACCGACCACTTCGGCGAACCCAGCGGCCATGGCACCTGGGTGCACGAAGCCATTGCCGAAGGCCTGGCGCTGCCCTCGTGCTTCGTGCAGCTGGGGCTGCGCTCGGCCGCGCACAGAGAAGCGCGCGACTACGTGGCGGACCGCGGTGGCCTCATCCACACCGCGCGCGCCATGCGCGGACTGGAATCGCCGGCGCAGCTGGCGCCGGTGCTGGACGGCATCCGGGAGCGGCTGCGCGAGAACCGGTACCCGCCCCTGTACCTCAGCCTGGACATCGATTGCCTCGACCCGGCCTTTGCGCCCGGCACCGGCACGCCCGAGCCGGGTGGGCTCAGCAGCAACCAGGTGCTGACGGTGCTCGAAGAACTGGCCGACCTGCCCTTCGTCGGCATGGACTGCGTCGAGGTGGCTCCGGGCTACGACCATGCGGAGCTGACCAGCAACGCCGCGGCCACTTTCGTCTGGACCTACCTGGCGGGACAGCGCCGGCGGCTGGAGCGCTGATGGTCCAAGTGCAGCACTTGCGCCAGGTGCTGCTGTGGCCGCTGCGGCTGATGCCGTCGCCCGAGGCGCGGGCCGGTGGCCGCCCGCCTTGGCAGTTACTGCGCGAGCAGGGTGACGCGTCGCCCTGGGAGGAGGTGGTCGACGAATTCACCGGCGCCGCCGGCGGCTTCCAGGAGCGGCACTACAACGAGTTCGTGACCTTCCTGCCTTACGTGCAGCGCTTCCTGTACGGCGAGGGCCGGGCGCAGCGTGCCGCGAGCGCGGGCAACCGGGACGAAGGCGGCGCGCCGATGCGCGTCTTCCGCCGGCGAGACATCGCCACCGCCCGCATGCGGCCGCGGCCCGCCGCCGCCTGCGTCGACCTGTCGGTCGTGCACATCGACCTCTACTTCTTCTTCGACGTGGACGTGGTGCTGCTGAACGTCGAACTGTCGGCCTCCGACCTGGCGCTGCCGGCCGCGCAGGACGTGCTGTACCGCTTCGGCCGCGCCTATCCCGCTGGCTGGGACGGCGATGGCCAGCCGCTGCACTGCATGGCCGAGGTGCAGTGGCTGGACGCAGCCGGGCGGGTGCTGAGCACGGCGGACACGCGTGACCGGGATGGTTTCCTGGCCCACGTGGCAGAGCACCGGGCCCCGCGCATCGCCGCCCACTGGGCCCACGTGCTGCGCCCGCTGGTGCCGCACCACTCGACGGAGCCGGGTGCGCTGCGCTTCCGGCAGATCGAGTACTACCGCATGCCGCTGATGGCCTACCTGGCGCTGGACGACCCGCGTGCGCTGACGCGCGCCGACTTCGTGCGGCTGGGGCTGGTCACCGGCACCGCCAGCCCGGACCAGGGCCGCGTCGAAGGCCTGCCCTACGCCGAGCAGCACGTCGCCGATTTCGAGGCACGCTTCTGCTACGACCGCTTCTGGTCCGATGCCGGGGCCGCGCCCCATACCCGTTACCTGTGCAGCGGGCATGCCCTGGTGGTGGTCGGCTCGGCGGCATCGCCCTTCTTCGCCTGCGCCGACCGTGGCGTGCTGGCGCAGTTCCGCCACCAGCATTTCGTGCTGTTCCTGATCGCGCACTTCCAGAAGGCGGCGCTGCTGATGTTTTCCGACCGGCTGGCCGATGCGCTGCGGCGGCTCGACATCTCGCGGCCCGAGAGCGTGCGCCAGTTCAAGCGCGCCATCCGCTCCATCTTCGAGGCCTTCCTGCGCTTCACGCACCGCTACTGGTTCCACGAGATCTCCGAGCAGGCGCAGGTGCGCGCGCTGTTCCAGATGTGCTCGCGCCACCTGGGGCTGGACCCGCTTTACGACGAGGTGAAGCAGCGCATCGGCGAGATGAACGACTACCTGGACGCCGACTCGCTGCGCCGCCAGGCCAACACCGTCGTGCGGCTCACGGTGGTCACCATCCTCGGCCTGATCGGCACCGTCACCACCGGCTTCCTGGGCATGAACCTGATCGCCGAGGCCGATGCGCCGCTGTCCCGCCGGCTGCTGATCTTTGCGGCCGTGTTCATCGTCACGCTGCTGCTGACGGCCTACACGATCAACAAGTCCAAGGGCCTGTCTGACTTTCTCGACGCGCTGTCCGACGACCGCATGTCGTTCTGGAACCGGGTGAAGATCTTCCTGGCGATCTGGCGGCCCGGGCCGCGGGATTGATCGCGCTCTTCGCGCGCTCGCCGGCGGCGTGCCGGGCCGCCGGTCACACCGGCAGCGCCGTCGTCTTCTTCACCGTCCGCAGCACCAGCATCGAGTTCGACCGCTCCACCCCCGGCAGGCGCATCAGCACCTGGGTGTGGAAGCGTTCCAGGTCTTCGGCGTCGCGGTAGCTGAAGCGGATCAGGTAGTCGTTGGAGCCGGCGACGTAAAAGCAGTCGAGGATCTCCGGCTCGTCGCGCACCGCCTGCTCGAAGGCCTTCAGCAACGCGTCGTTCATCGTCGCGAGGTTGATGATCGAGAAGCAGGTGCCGTGCTGGCCCAGCGCCTTGGCGTTCAGCAGTGCCACGTACTGCGCGATTACGCCGGATTCCTCCAGCTGCTTGACCCTGCGCAGGCAGGCCGACGGCGACAAGTGCACCCGCTCCGCCAGCTCGACGTTCGAGAGCCGGCCGTCGCTTTGCAGCGTGCGCAGGATCTGACGGTCGATCGAATCCAGTTGCGGCTTTGGGCTGTCTGTTCGCATGAAATTCGACGGCATCGTAGAACCGCCGCATCATATTGCGCCGACCGGGGTTCCCCCGGGGCGATTGCGCAAGCACATTGCGCGTGGGGCTGTCTAGACTCTTCGGTTGCCGCGGGTTCAAACTTTGCTACGCCCATGCTGCCCCGCGCCGCGAGAGTCGCTCGCGCCCCGACCGAAGGAGCCTCCCATGACCGCCGCCCACCTCGACGCCTACTGGATGCCGTTCACCGCGAACCGGCAGTTCAAGAAGGCGCCGCGCCTGTTCGTCAAGTCGTCCGGCATGCACTACTGGACCGACGACGGGCGCCAAGTGCTCGACGGCGTCGCGGGCCTGTGGTGCGTGAACGCCGGCCACGCCCGGCCCAAGATCGTGCAGGCCATCCAGGCGCAGGCGGCCGAGATGGACTACGCCCCGCCCTTCCAGATGGCGCACCCCAAGGCCTTCGAATTGGCCGACAAGGTGGCCAAGCTGCTGCCGGCGGGCATGAACAAGGTGTTCTTCACCAACTCCGGCTCGGAGTCGGTGGACACCGCATTGAAGATGGCGCTGGCCTACCACCGCGTGCGCGGCGAAGGGCAGCGCACCCGCCTGATCGGCCGTGAACGCGGCTACCACGGCGTGAACTTCGGCGGCATCTCGGTCGGCGGCATGGTGGCCAACCGCAAGATGTTCGGGATGATGCTGGCCGGCGTGGACCACATCCGCCACACGCACGACGCGCAGCGCAACGCCTTCACCATCGGCCAGCCCGAGCACGGCGCCGAGTTCGCCGACGACCTGGAAAAGCTCTGCGCGCTGCACGACCCCTCCACCATCGCCGCGGTCATCGTCGAGCCCATCGCCGGCTCCACCGGCGTGCTGATTCCGCCCAAGGGCTACCTGAACCGCCTGCGCGAGATCTGCGACAAGCACGGCATCCTGCTGATCTTCGACGAGGTCATCACCGGCTTCGGCCGCACCGGCAACGCCTTCGCGGCGCAGACCTTCGGCGTGACGCCGGACCTGATCGTGATGGCCAAGGGCCTGACGAACGGCTGCGTGCCGATGGGCGCGGTGGGCGTGAAGCAGGAGATCCACGACGCGTTCATGACCGGACCCGAGCACCTGATCGAGTTCTTCCACGGCTACACCTACTCCTCGCACCCGCTGGCCTGCGCGGCCGGCCTGGCCACGCTGGAGACCTACGAGGACGATGGCCTGATGACCCGGGCCGCTCAGCTGCAGGGTTACTTCGCCGAGGCGCTGCACTCGCTGAAGGGCCTGCCCAACGTGATCGACATCCGCAACACCGGCCTCGTCGGCGGCGTCGAGCTGCAGGGGCTGCCCGGCGAGCCGGCCAAGCGCGCCTTCAACATCTTCCTTGATTGCTTCGACAAGGGCGTGCTGATCCGCACCACGGGCGACACCATCGCGCTGTCGCCGCCGCTGATCATCGAACGCCAGCAGATCGACCAGATCATCGACACCGTGCGCGGCGCCATCCAGCGCGCGGCCTGACGGGCAAGATACGCGGCAACGCAACCACGATGGAGGACCTGCCTAGCGCATAGCCTGTCGCCGGGCCGCCCCGAGACGGCGCCGTCCCTTTGTCGGGACGGCCCGGCGTATCGAGGGGCACGAACCCTATGAACTTCCTCAGCGCTGATCGAGAACTCACGCGCCACTCGTACTACGCCGCCACGGCCGTACGGGGTGAGCGGCATGCAGCGCTGGAAGGCGAAGCGGCGTGCGACGTGGCCATCGTCGGCGGCGGGCTCGCAGGCCTGTCCGCTGCCATCGAGCTGGCGCAGCGCGGGCATTCGGTGCGGGTGCTGGAGGCGCGAGAGGTCGGCTTCGGCGCCAGTGGGCGCAATGGCGGCCAGGCCATCCACGGCCTGGCCTGCGACGTCGGCGAGATCGAGGACCAGCTGGGCGCGGACGAGGCGCGCCGCGTCTTCGACATGTCGATCGAGGCGCTGGACCTGATCCGCGCCCGCTGCCGGCAGTTCGCGATCGAGGCCGACTGGCAGGATGGCTTCCTGGGCGTGGCGGTCAACGAGCGCAAGGCCCGGGAACTGCTGGCCGGCGCCGAGCACCTGGCGGCGCGCTACGACTATCCGATGACGGCCGCCACCGGCGCGCAGGTGCGGGACTGGATCGCCAGCCCGCGCTACGTGGCGGCGGTGCACGATGCCAGGTCCGGCCACCTGCACCCGCTGAAGTACACGCTGGGCCTGGCCCGTGCTGCCGCTGGCCTGGGTGTGCGGATCCATGAAGCGACGCCGGTGTCCGCGCTGCAGCAGGGGCCGCGGCCGGTGTTGCTGACCCCGAAAGGACGCGTCACCGCCGGCCAGGTGCTGCTGGCGGGCAACGTCTACCTGCAGGGCATCGCGCCGCAGCTGGAGGCGCGCATCATGCCGGTCGGCACCTACATCATCGCCAGCGAGCCGGTCGGCGAATCCACGGCGCGGCAGCTGATTCCGAGCCTGTCCGCGGTGTGCGACAACAACTTCGTGCTCGACTACTTCCGCTTCGCCGCCGACACCAGCCTGCTGTACGGTGGCCGCGTCAGCTACAGCACGGCCACACCGATGAACCTGGCCGCGGGCATGCACCGCCGCATGGCCGAGACCTTCCCGCAGCTCGCCGGCACCCAGGTGACGCATGCCTGGGGCGGCTTCGTGGACATCTCCATGAACCGGGCGCCGGACTTCGGCCGCCTGGCCTCGTCCCCCAACGTCTACTACCTGCAGGGCTTCTCGGGCCACGGCCTGGCGCTGACCGGCCTGGCCGGCCGGCTGGTCGCCGAGGCGATGAGCGGCGATGCCGGCCGCTTCGACACCTTCGCTCGGCTGAAGCACCGGCCCTTCCCTGGCGGTCGCCTGCTACGCATGCCGGCACTGGTGCTGGGCATGGTCTGGTACCGGCTGCGGGACGCGCTTGCGTGAACACCATGATCCAACGCCCCAAACCCATCGTCCTCGTTCCGGCCTGCAACAAGCCGATCGGCGAGCATCCCTTCCACGTCGCCGGCAAGAAGTACGTCGATGCGGTGCGCCTGGCCGGGGCGCAGCCGCTGATCGTGCCGACCGCGCTGCCCGAGGAACTGGATGCGCTGCTGGACCTCGCCGACGGCGTGCTGCTCACCGGCTCCGCGTCCAACGTGGATCCCAGCCACTTTGATGAAGAGGTGCGCGATCCTTCGCTGCCGCTGGACCCCGCGCGCGATGCCTGGACGCTGCCGCTGATCCCCAAGGTGCTGGCCCGCGGCATGCCGCTGTTCGCCATCTGCCGCGGCACCCAGGAAACGAACGTGGCGCTGGGCGGCTCGCTGCACCAGGCCGTGCACGAGGTCGATCCCTACCGCGACCACCGCGCTCCCAGCGGCCAGCCGGCCGCCGTGCAGTACGGCCCGGCGCATCAGGTGGAGGTGGTGCCCGGCGGCCTGCTGGCGCAGATCGTCGAGCCGCGCCGCTTCCAGGTGAACTCGGTGCACGGCCAGGCGGTGAACCGGCTGGCACCCGGCTTGCGTGTGGAGGCGCGGGCGCCGGACGGTCTGGTCGAGGCTTTTTCGGTCGCCGAGGCGAAGGGCTTCAACCTCTGTGTGCAATGGCATCCCGAATGGCAGGCCGCCGGCAACCCGGTATCGATGCAGATGCTGCAGGCCTTCGGACACGCCTGCCGGCAATACCGCGACCGCCACCGGGTTCCGATACCCTAGCGCCGATGATGTGCGGAGTCCGCGCGGCCTCCCCCACCCTGAATCCCAGCCGCGACTCTGAACAAGACAGGTGTTCCATGGTGAACCGAGACAACTTCAATTTCAGCGAGCTCGAACAGTGGCTCAACCAGCACCGCGTGACGGAGATCGAGTGCCTCGTGCCCGACCTCACCGGCGTCGCGCGCGGCAAGATCCTGCCGCGCGAGAAATTCACCGAAGACCGCGGCATGCGCCTGCCGGAGGCCGTGGTCGCGATGGGCGTGACGGGTGAGTTCCCGGAGGAAGGCCCGTACTACGAGGTCATCAGCCCCAACGACATGGACATGCACCTGCGCCCGGACCCGAGCACGGTGCGCATCGTGCCCTGGGCGGTCGACCCTACGGCGCAGGTCATCCACGACTGCTACGACAAGAACGGGCAGCTGGTGCCCTTCGCGCCGCGCTCGGTGCTGCGCCGGGTGTGCGAGCTGTACGCGGCCGAACGGTGGAAGCCGGTGGTGGCGCCGGAGCTGGAGTTCTACCTGGTGGCCCGCAACACCGACCCCGATATGCCGCTGAAGCCGCCCATCGGCCGCAGCGGCCGTGCCGAGACCTCGCGCCAGGCCTACTCGATCGACGCGGTGAACGAGTTCGATCCGCTGTTCGAGGACGTCTACGACTACTGCGAGAAGATGGGCCTGAACGTCGACACGCTGATCCACGAGGTGGGCGCGGGCCAGATGGAGATCAACTTCTTCCACGACCACCCGCTGGGACTGGCGGACGAGGTGTTCCTGTTCAAGCGCACGGTGCGCGAGGCGGCGCTGCGCCACGACATGTTCGCCACCTTCATGGCCAAGCCCATCGCCGGGGAGCCCGGCAGCGCGATGCACGTGCACCAGAGTGTCGTTAACGAGGTCACCGGCCGCAACCTGTTCAGCAACGAGGACGGCACGCCGAGCAGGGAGTTCTACTGGTTCATCGGTGGGCTGCAGAAGTTCATTCCCGCGGCCATGGCGCTGTTCGCCCCTTACGTCAACAGCTACCGCCGGCTGGCGCGCTTCACCGCGGCGCCGATCAACATCCAGTGGGGCACCGACAACCGCACGGTGGGCATCCGCTCGCCGGTGGCCGGGCCGGCGGCGCGGCGCATCGAGAACCGCGTGATCGGCGCCGACGCCAACCCCTACGTGGCCCTGGCCGCCACGCTGGCCTGCGGCTATATCGGCATCAAGCAGCAGCTGGAGCCGACGCCCGAGTGCAAGGGTGACGCGTACCTGGGCGACTACCAGCTGCCGCGCAGCCTGGGCGAGGCGCTGGCCCTGCTGCGCGCCGAGAAGGATCTGCACGAGGTGCTGGGCACCGAGTTCATCACCGTCTACACCGAGGTCAAGGAGATCGAGTACGCCGAGTTCATGAAGGTGATCTCCCCGTGGGAACGCGAGCACCTGCTGCTGCACGTCTGACCCCAGCAAGCAAGAGGAGCACCAACATGAATCAGCAACGCACGGTGCGCAGCACCGAACAGTGGCAGGCCGCCGACGCCGCGCACTTCCTGCACCCTTTCACCGACTTCCAGGCGCTGGCGAAGAAGGGCTCGCGCATCATCACCCGGGCCGAGAACATCTACCTCACCGACAGCGAGGGCCACCGAATCCTCGATGCGATGTCGGGCCTGTGGTGCGTCAACGTGGGCTACGGCCAGCAGGCGCTGATCGACGCGGCCACGCGTCAGTTGGGGGAGCTGCCGTTCTACAACGCCTTCTTCCAGACCGCGACGCCGCCGGCGATCGAGCTGGCCGAGCTGCTGGCGCAGGTCACGCCGCCGCAGTTCCGGCACGTGTTCTTCACCAGTTCAGGCTCGGAAGGCAACGACACGGTGGTGCGCATGGTGCGGCGCTACTGGGACATCCTGGGCCAGCCGGATCGGCAGGTCATCATCAGCCGCCGCAACGGCTACCACGGGTCCACGATGGCCGGCGCCTCGCTCGGGGGCATGGCGGGCATGCATGCGCAGGGCGGCTTGCCCATCCCCGGCATCGAGCACATCGAGCAGCCCTACTGGGTCGAGCATGGCCAAGGGATGAGCCGCGAAGAGTTCGGTCTCGTGGCCGCCCGCTGGCTGGAAGAAAGGATCCTCGCCATCGGCCCCGACCGGGTGGCCGCCTTCATCGGCGAACCGGTGCAGGGCGCCGGCGGCGTCATCATCCCGCCCATCACCTACTGGCCCGAGATCCAGCGCATCTGCGACAAGTACGGCGTGCTGCTGGTCAGTGACGAGGTGATCTGCGGCTTCGGCCGCACCGGCCGCTGGTTCGGCTGCGAGACCATGGGCTTCCGGCCCGACCTGATGACCTTCGCCAAGGGCGTCACCAGCGGCTACGTGCCGCTGGGCGGCGTGATGGTGGGCGACCGCGTGGCGCAGGCGCTGATCGAACGCGGCGGCGAGTTCGAGCACGGCTACACCTACTCCGGCCATCCGGTGGCCTGTGCGGTCGCGCTGGCCAACATCCGGCTGATCCGCGAGCAGCGCCTGGTGGAGCGGGTGCACGATGACGTTGGCCCCTATCTTGCTGAAGCCTTCGCGGCGCTGCGCGATCACCCGCTGGTGGGCGATGCGGAAACCTGCGGCCTGATGGGAGCCGTCCTGCTCGTGAAGGACAAGATCGGCCTGAAGCCCTTCGACCCGGCCGTGGGCATCGGCATGGTGTGCCGCGGCCACTGCTTCCGCGAAGGGCTGATCATGCGCGCGGTCGGCAACCGGATGATCATCGCGCCGCCGCTGGTGATCACGAGGGCGCAGATCGACGAGATGATGGATTTGATCCGCCGCTGCCTGGACCTGACGCTGGCCGATGCACAGCGCGAAGGCTGGTTGTGAGCCGGATGTGACTTCCCCGGATGGAGCCGCTCCACAAGCTCATTAGACTGCACGGGTTTGCCGTGGCGGCCCCTCCGGGCGGCTGCCGCGTCCCTAGCCACACGAACGAACACACCCCTGGAGGTTGCACTTCATGAAGCTGCCGTCGTCCCGCCTGTTCCCGGGCCTGCTCGCCTTGCTCGGCCTGGCCGCCACCCTGGCCGCCGGCCCGGTTCGTGCGCAGGAGGAAGAGAAGGTCCTGAACATCTACAACTGGTCCGACTACATCGGCGAGGACACGATCCGCAACTTCGAGAAGGAGACCGGCATCAAGGTCCGGTACGACAACTTCGACAACAACGAGATCGTCCACGCCAAGCTGGTGGCGGGCAAGAGCGGCTACGACATCGTCGTGCCCTCCTCGCACTGGGCCAAGCTGCAGATCGACGGCGGGCTGCTGGCCAAGATCGACAAGAGCAAGATCCCCAACTACAAGAACCTCGACCCCGCGGTACAGGCCCAGCTGGCGCGCATGGACCCCGGCAACGAGTACATGGTGAACTGGCTGTGGGGCTACACCACCGTCGGCATCAACGTCGACAAGGTCAAGGCCGCGCTGGGCGGCGCGCCGCTGCCGGCCAACGCGTGGGACCTGTTGTTCAAGCCCGAGTACATCTCCAAGCTGAAATCCTGCGGCGTCTCCTTCCTCGATTCCTCGTCCGAGGTCATCCCCGCGGCCCTGCACTACCTGGGCAAGCCCTCGTTCAGCAAGACGCCGTCCGACTACACCGCCGCCGCCAACCTGCTGAAGACCATCCGCCCGCACGTCTCGCTGTTCAGCTCGTCGGGCTACATCAACGACATGGCCAACGGCTCGATCTGCGTCGCGCTCGGCTGGTCGGGCGACATCAACATCGCCCGCCAGCGTGCGATCGACGGCAAGACCGGCCAGAACATCCAGGCCCTGCTGCCCGCCAACGGCGGCCTGCTGTTCTTCGACGTGATGGTGATTCCGGTGGACGCGGCGCACCCGGGCAACGCGCACAAGTTCATCAACTACATCCTGCGCGGTGACGTGCACGCGAGCCTGACGAACAAGGTCTTCTACGCCAACCCGAACCTCGAGTCCAAGAAGTTCATCAAGGCCGAGGTGGCGAGCAACCCGACCGTGTTCCTGCCCGAGGCCGAGCTGAAGAAGATGATTCCGCCGGACTCGCTGAACAACGACCTGCGCCGTCTGATGACGCGCACCTACACCAGCTTCAAGACCGGCCTCTGAACGCCTTGCCCGGCCGCCCGAAGGGGGCTCCCTGCTCTCCGAGCGCCGCGGGCGGGCCGATGAGGTGCTTGCGTTGAACAGCGGCGGGCCGAGGGCCCGCCGGACAGTGGCGGACTCCGGCCCCCCCGGAGCCGCGCGCGGCCGCGGTGGTCGCACAGGAGGAGCCCGAGAACATGACCGCCAATGTCAGCGGCAGCGCCGAGCCCGCGTTCCTGCGGATCCAGGACGTGGTGAAGGACTTCGGCGGCTACAAGGCCGTCAACCACGTCAGCCTGGACATCGCCCGCGGCGAGATCTTCGCGCTGCTGGGCTCCTCAGGCTGCGGCAAGACCACGCTGCTGCGCATGCTGGCGGGCTTCGAGACGCCGACCTCCGGCCGCATCGTGCTGGCGGGCCAGGACCTGGCCGGCCTGCCGCCCTGCGACCGGCCGATCAACATGATGTTCCAGTCCTACGCGCTGTTCCCGCACCTGACGGTGTGGGACAACGTCGCCTTCGGGCTCAAGCGCGATGGCCTGCCCAAGGCGGAGATCGCGGAGCGCGTGGACGCGATGCTCAAGCTGGTGCAGCTGGGCAAGTTCGCCAAGCGGAAGCCGCACCAGCTGTCCGGCGGCCAGCAGCAGCGCGTGGCGCTGGTGCGCAGCCTGGCCAAGCGGCCGAAGCTGCTGCTGCTGGACGAGCCGCTGGGCGCGCTGGACAAGAAGCTGCGCGAGGAGACCCAGGTCGAGCTGGTCAACATCATCCAGGACGTCGGCGTCACCTGCGTGATGGTGACGCACGACCAGGAAGAGGCGATGACCATGGCCTCGCGCATCGCGGTGATGAGCGAGGGCCGCTTCCTGCAGGTGGGCGCGCCGGCCGACATCTACGAGACGCCGGCCAGCCGCTTCGTCGCCGACTTCATCGGCAACGTCAACCTGCTGCCGGGCACGGTGGAGGTGGACGAGGCCGACCACGTCGTCATCGGCTCGGCCGACTGCCGGCATTACGTGGGCCACGGGATCACCGGCACGCAGGGCATGCCGGTGACGGTGGCGTTGCGGCCGGAGAAGATCCAGGTCACGCGGCAGAAGCCGGCCGATGAGTTCAACGCGGCACCGGGGACCATCCGGGACCTGTCCTACTTCGGCAGCTTCACCGTCTTCCACGTCGAGCTGCCGAGCGGCCAGCGCCTGAAGGTGTCGCAGGCCAACACCGAGCGGCACCAGGACGACCGGCTGGCCTCCGGCGACAGCGTGTGGGCGCACTGGTCGCGCTCGGCCCACGTGGTGCTGACGCAATGACGGCCCGGACCCCAGCATGCCGCGCCTGATCGACAAGCTGATGCCCAAAGTGCGCGGCCGCCATGCCGTCATCGGCCTGCCGTACGGCTGGCTGCTGCTGTTCTTCCTGTTCCCGTTCCTGATCCTCGTGAAGATCAGCGTCTCCGAGATGGAGACGGTGAACTTCAAGGACCTCGTGACCTTCAAGGAAGGCCTGCTGCAGCTGACGCTGAAGCTGTCGAACTACGTGTTCATCAGCGAAGACCCGCTGTACGTCAAGACCTACCTCTCGAGCCTGAAGTACGCGGCGGCGGCCACGGTGCTGTGCCTGGGGCTCGGGTACCCCTTCGCCTACTTCATGGCGCGGGCCCGGCCCACGGTGCAGCCGGCGCTGCTGATGATGGTGATGCTGCCCTTCTGGACCTCCTTCCTGCTGCGCGTCTACGCGTGGAAGGGCCTGTTGTCGGAGAACGGCTGGGCGGCGGACCTCATCATCGGCAGCGGGCTCGACCAGCTGCTCTACGCCGCCGGCATGATCCCTGCGCCGGGCAAGCTGATGCACACGCCCTTCTCGCTGGTGCTGGGCATGGCCTACACCTACATGCCCTTCATGATCCTGCCGCTGTACGGCAACCTGGCGAAGATGGACCTGCGCCTGCTGGAAGCCGCGGCCGACCTGGGGGCCACCGCGTGGGTCGCGTTCTGGAAGGTCACGGTGCCGCTGTCCAAGGCCGGCATCATCGCGGGCTCGATGCTGGTCTTCATCCCCTGCATCGGCGAGCTGGTGATTCCGGAACTGCTGGGTGGCCCCGAGACGCTGATGATCGGCCGCGTGCTGTGGGACGAGTTCTTCTCCAACAACGACTGGCCGATGGCGGCGAGCGTGGCGGTGGTGATGATCCTGGTGATCATCGTGCCGCTGGCCGTCTTCAACAAGTACCAGGCCGAGGCCCAGGAAGGACGCCGATGACCTCCGCCGCCTTCAACCGCTGGTTCGGGCGCGGCTGGCTGCTGGCGGGTTTCGCCTTCCTGTACCTGCCGATCCTCGCGCTCGTCATCTACTCCTTCAACGACTCGCCGATCCCCAACGTCTGGCGCGGCTTCACGCTCAAGTGGTATGCCGGGCTGGCCGAGGACCGCGAGATCCTCGGCGGCCTGTGGCTCAGCCTGCGCGTGGCCTTCTTCACCGCCTGCGGGTCGGTGGTGCTGGGCACGCTGGCGGCGGTGTCGCTGGTCAAGTACCGGCGTTTCCGCGGCCGCACGGTGTTCTCGGGCATGGTCACGGCGCCGCTGGTGATGCCGGAGGTGGTGGTGGGCCTGTCGCTGCTGCTGATGCTGGTGTCGGTGCAGCGCGCGACGCAGGGCGCCTTCGGCTGGGGCTTCCCCGAGCGCGGCATGCTCACCATCTGGCTCGGCCACCTGCTGCTGGGCATGGCCTACGCCACCGTGGTGGTGCAGGCGCGGCTGCAGGACCTGAACCCGCAGCTGGAAGAGGCCGCGCTCGACCTGGGGGCCCGCCCGCTGCAGGTGTTCCTGCTGGTCACGCTGCCGATGATCGCGCAGTCGCTCGCATCGGCCTGGCTGCTCACCTTCACGATCTCGCTCGACGACGTGGTGCTGTCGGCCTTTCTGTCCGGACCCGGCTCGACGACGATGCCGCTGGTCATCTTCTCGCGCGCGCGCCTGGGGGTCAGCCCCAGCGTCAATGCGGTCGCGGCGATCATCGTCGCGGTGGTCGCCGTGGGCGTGCTGATCGCGAGTTATCTGATTGCCCGGGCCGAGCGCCGCCGCCAGCAGGAGCTGGCCGAGGCCGGCCGCGGCTGAACGTCCCCATCCATTCCCCCGAACAAGCAACGAACGACCCAAGGAGCCCAGACCGATGAAGCCATTCACCCTCACCACCCTGGCGCTGGCCCTGGCCGCGTCCTTTCCGGCCCAGGCGCAATCGAATGCCGAGATCCTGAAGGAGCTGCAGGACCTGAAGGCCAAGGTGCAGGAGCTGGAGTCCAAGCTCAAGGCGCAGGAGGCCCGGACGCCGGCCACGCCCGGCACCCCGCAGTGGGGCATGACGCCCGAGCAGGCGCGCGAGCTGAACCGCGTGGCGGTGAAGACCGAGGCGCTGGAGGACGCGGTGGAGAGCCAGGGCCTGAAGATGTTCAAGTTCAGCGGCTTCATGGACCCCACCTACCTGTACAACCAGCGCCAGGACCGTGCCGGCTTCCAGTTCCTGAACCCGGTGTCGGTGGACGGCTACAACTACGACAACTCCTACTTCGGCAGCGTCTTCCTCGACCTGCAGAAGGAGATGGAAGGCGGCACCAAGTGGCGCCTGACCCTGGTGCCCAAGCGCGGCACGGGCGACGTGATCGGCGAGGACTCGATCGTGCAGGAGGCTTCCGTGTCGGTGCCGCTGGGCGACCTGCAGACCCGGCTGATCGCCGGCCAGGTGCCCGACTGGTCGGGCTACGAGTACCAGCAGGCCACGCTGAACAAGCTGATCACCCACAACCTGCTCTACGACTTCACGCTGCCCACCACCTACACCGGCGTCGGCATGGAGTACATCCGCGGCAAGTGGTGGAGCCGCTGGATGCTGGCCAACGTCAACACCAGCAAGCGCGCTGCCGGCGAACGCGCGCCGGCCTTCGTCTACCGGGTGGACTACTCGCGCGGCGAGTTCCAGGGCTTCGGCTTCGCGGGCCTGATCGGCAAGGGCGCCAACCTGCGCGCGCTGGACGACGACGGCAATGCGGCGCTGAATCCCGTGAGCGGCGAGGCCTACGACACGCGCGACACGCGCCTGCACCTGTTCGAGTTCGATGCCTACTTCATCCGCGGCGACTGGACGGTGCAGGGCCAGCTCAGCTGGGGCAGCCAGACCCGCGCCGCCATCGCGGCCGACCCCGAGACCGGCCGGCTGCGCGACAGCCAGTGGACCGGCGTCTCGGGGCTGGTGGGCTGGAAGTTCATCCCGCGCTGGGAACTGGTGGGCCGCTTCGACCACATCCGCAACCGCAAGCACGGCGGCGGCCTGCTGGGCTACGTCGCGGCCGACGACCGCAACGGCATCGGCCCCGATGCCACGCTGGGCTGCGGCGAGGCCTGGGCCGAGGGCTGCGACAAGGGCGCGAACCGCAGCGCGCTGTCCATGGGCCTCTCTTACCTCTTCAACCTGAACACCACGTTCAAGGCCGAGGCCCGCTACGACCGCGCGAACCTGCCGGTGTTCCTGGACGTCAAGACCGGCCAATACCGCAAGAGCAATGCGGTGTTCGGCACCTCGGTGGTCGTGAGCTTCTGACGGGATCACACTGTGCCGTCGAGGGGCGGCGTCAGGCGCGCCGCCCCTTTCCACTTCCGGAGACGAGACCATGGCTTCCACCCCGATCGACTGGCATGCCCGCGCGCGCGACCTGCGTGTCGATGGCCGCTGCGTGATCGACGGCGTTCGGCTCGCGGCGCGCAGCGGCGAGACCTTCGCCTGCCTGTCGCCGCTGGACGGCCGCTCACTCGGCGAGGTGGCACGCGGCCGCGAGGCCGACGTCGACGCGGCGGTGCGCTCCGCCCGTGCGGCCTTCGACGATGGCCGCTGGGCCGACAAGGCGCCCGCGCAGCGCAAGCGCGTGCTGCAGAAGTTCGCGGAACGGATCCTTGCCGCCAAGGACGAGCTGGCCCTGCTGGAGACGCTGGACATGGGCAAGCCGATCCAGTACTCGCTGAGCGTGGACGTGCCCTCGACCGCGCGCTGCATCCAGTGGTACGCGGAAGCGGTCGACAAGGTCTACGACGAGATCGCGCCGACGCCCCGGAGCGCGCTGGCGCTGATCACCCGCGAGCCCATGGGCGTCATCGGCGCCATCGTGCCCTGGAACTACCCGATGATCATGGCGGCCTGGAAGCTGGGCCCGGCGCTGGCGGCGGGCAATTCGGTGGTGTTGAAGCCCAGCGAGAAAAGCCCGCTGACCGCGCTGCGCCTGGCCGAGCTGGCGCTGGAAGCCGGCCTGCCGCCGGGCGTCTTCAACGTGGTGCCGGGCTACGGCCACGAAGCCGGCGAGGCGCTGGCCCTGCACATGCAGGTGGATGCCATCGGCTTCACAGGCTCCACCCGCACCGGGCGGCGCATGCTGGAGTACGCCGGCCGCTCCAACCTCAAGCGTGTGTACAACGAACTGGGCGGCAAGTCGGCCTTCGTCGTGTTCGACGACTTCGCCGACGTGAAGCGCGCCGCGCAGACCGTGGCGGGCAGCATGTTCTTCAACCAAGGCGAGAGCTGCAACGCACCGTCGCGGGTGTTCGTGCACGAGCGCATCGCCGACGAGTTCCTGGCCACCGTGACCGCCGAGGCACCGAAGTACCAGCCGGCCGACCCGCTCGACGCCGCCACGGTGATGGGCGCGCTGGTCGACGACACGCAGCTGAAGACGGTGATGGGCTACATCGACGCCGGCCGGGGCGAAGGCGCGCGCCTGGCCGCCGGCGGGCGCCAGGTCCGCACGGAGACCGGCGGCTGCTTCGTCGAGCCGACGGTGTTCGAAGGCGTCAGCAACAGCATGAAGATCGCGCGCGAGGAGATCTTCGGCCCGGTGATGAGCGTGATCCGCTTCAAGACCGAGGACGAGGCGGTGGCGCTCGCCAACGATTCCAGCTACGGCCTGCAGGCCAGCGTCTGGAGCGACAACATCAACCGTGCCCACCGCGTCGCCCGCCGTCTGCGCGCGGGCACGGTGCACGTGAACCAGTACGACGAGGACGACATCACCGTGCCCTTCGGCGGCTTCAAGCAAAGCGGCAACGGGCGCGACAAGAGCCTGCATGCCTTCGACAAGTACACCGAGCTGAAGACGACCTGGGTCCGCATCGACTGAGCGCCGTGGTGCGCGGAGGGAGCCGAGCATGAAGGACTTGCGCGAGAGGCTGCAGGCCAAGGGCGTGCACACGCTGCTGGCCCAGTTCACCGACATCCACGGCGTGGCCAAGGGCAAGCTGGTGCCGCTCACCCACCTGGACGACCTGCTGACCGACGGTGCCGGCTTCAGCGGCCCATCCATTGCCGGCACCGGCCTGCCGCGCACCGGCCCGCGGGCCGAGTACTGGGCCCGCGGCTATGCCAGCACCGCCACGCCCATGCCCTGGATGCCGGGCCACGCACGCATCGTCTGCGACGGCTGGGTGGCCGGCGAGCCCTTCGACGCCTGCCCGCGCCAGGCGCTGAAGCGGCAGGCCGCACGGCTGGGCGAACGCGGCTGGCACCTGCGCACCGGCATCGAGCCCGAGTTCTTCCTGCTGAAGCAGGACGGCGGCCGCTGGCTGCCGGCCGACGATGGTGACCGGCTCGACAAGCCCAGCTACGACCTGAAGGCCCTGCCGCGCCAGCGCGATTTCCTGCAGGCGCTGCACCAGTCGCTGGCCGCTTGCCGGCTCGACATGCTGCAGATCGACCATGAGGACGCGCACGGCCAGTACGAAGTCAACTTCGGCTTCGACGAGGCGGTGTCCAGCGCCGATCACCTGATGCTCTTCAAGCTCGCCGGGCAGGCGCTGGCGGAAGAGCGCGGCATGGTGTTCTCGATGATGCCCAAGCCCTTCGCCGACCAGCCGGGCAGCGGCATGCACTTCCACGTCTCGCTCTGGAAGGGCCAGGGTGTCGATGGGGCCAACCTCTTCATGCCCCACACGCGCGATGGCGCGGTGGACCCGGCGGCGGGCCTGTCGCCACTGGGGCGCCACTTCGTCGCCGGCGTGCTGGCGCATGCGCCGGCGCTGTGCGCGCTGGCGGCCCCCACCGTCAACAGCTACAAGCGCCTGGTGGTGAGCGAGGTGCTGTCCGGCACCAGCTGGGCGCCCGCCTACGTCGCCCATGGCGCCAACAACCGGACCGCACTGGTGCGCACCCTGCCCGGCCGCTTCGAATGGCGGCTGCCCGATGCCAGCGCGAACCCCTACCTGGCCAGCGCCGGCCTGATCGCCGCCGGCCTGGACGGCATCGACCGCAAGCTGGACCTGCCCGACGCGCACGACGAAGACCTGTTCGAACTGAGCCTGGCCGAGATCCAGGGCCGCGGCATCGCCTTGCTGCCGCAGTCCCTGCACGAGGCGCTGGGCGCGTTGCAGGCCGACGCCGTGCTGACCGAGGCGCTTGGGCCGACGCTGACCACGCAGTTCCTCGAGCTGAAGCGCGCGGAGTGGCTGGCCTACCTGCGGCACGTCAGCGACTGGGAGCTGCGGCGCTATGCCGCGGCGTTCTGAAGCCCGTTTCCGTCCAGGCGCCGCGTCTTCCTTCGTCCTTGCTCCCGTTCCCTTCCTGATGTCCCACCCGGTCCCGTGGCTGGCCTACGCCAGCCTGGCCGCCAGCATGGCGCTGGTCGGCTCCTACGTCGGTCTGTCCAAGTTGCTGGTCGCGGCCTTTCCGGTCTTCCTGCTCGCCTGGCTGCGCTTCGGCATCGCCGCGGTCGCGATGTGGCGCTGGGTGCCGCGGGTGGAGGGCGAGGCGCCGCTGTCCCCGCACGACCGACGCCTGCTGTTCTGGGAAAGCTTCCTCGGCAACTTCCTGTTCTCGGTGTGCATGCTGTTCGGCGTCATGCTGACCTCGGCGGTCGCGGCCGGCGTGGTCATGGCCGCCATCCCCGCGGCGGTCGCGCTGATGTCGCGCATCTTCCTCGGCGAGCGGCTGTCCGGCCGCGTCATCGCCGGCATTGGCTGCGCGGTGGGCGGCATCGCGCTGCTGGCGCTGATCCGGCCGGCGGCCGAGCACGGCGGCAGCGGCGCGGCCGCGGCTCCGTCGGCCCTGCCCGGCTGGCTCGGTCCGCTGCTGCTGGTGGGCGCGGTGCTGTGCGAGGCCAGCTACGTCGTCATCGGCAAGCGGCTGACCGGCAGCGTCTCGCCGCGGCGCATCAGCGCGCTGATCAACCTGTGGGGCCTGGTGCTCGTGACGCCCCTGGGCGTCTGGCAGGGGCTGTCGTTCGATTTCGGCGCGGTGCCCGCCCGCACCTGGGTGCTGCTGCTGTTCTATTCGCTGGCGGCCAGCGTGGCCACGGTGTGGCTGTGGATGAAGGGCCTGAAGCGCGTGCCGGCGCAGCGCGCCGGCGTCTTCACCGTGATGCTGCCGGTCAGCGCCGCGCTGATCGGCGTGCTGTTCCTCGGCGAGTCCTTCGGCACCGGCCACGTCGCCGCCTTCGTGCTCGCGGTGGCGGGGCTGTTGCTCGCCGCCTGGCCGGGCCGCGGCGCGCCGGCGGCGCACTGAAGGGCCCGTGCACGAAGCTGCCGCGCAGCTCCTCGACTGCTAGGCGGCCGCCGCTTCGCGCTGGTCACCCAGGCGCGCGTCGCGTGCCAGCCGGCGCACCTCGGCGGCCGGGCGGGCCTTCAGGCGGTGGTCGCTCCACACCTGGCGCCAGCGGCGTGCGCCCGGGCGGCCGTTCCACAGGCCCAGCATGTGGCGCGCCACGTGCGCCCAGGGCACGCTGCGCTCGCGCTGCTGACGTTCGATGTACGCGACCATCGCCTCTTCGATGGCGCTGCGCCACTCGTCGTCAGGCTCCACCAGCGGCTGCGCATCGCCGCGCAGGAAGGCCTCGTCCCAACCCGCCATCAGCGCCGGGTTGTGATAAGCCTCCCGGCCCAGCATCACGCCGTCCACCTTCGGCAGCTCGGCGGCGATCTGTGCGTTCGTCGTCACGCCGCCGTTGAGCACGATGGTGAACTGCGGGAACTCCTGCTTCAGCCGGTGCACGACCTCGTAGCGCAGGGGCGGCACCTCGCGGTTCTGCTTCGGGCTGAGGCCCTGCAGCCAGGCGTTGCGCGCATGCACGACGAACACCGTGCAGCCGGCTTCGGCCACGGTGCCGATGAAGTCGCGCACGAATTCGTAGCGCTCCTCGCGGTCGATGCCGATGCGGTGCTTCACCGTCACGGGCAGCGGCGTGGCGTCGCGCATCGCCTTCACGCAATCGCGCACCAGCGGCGCCTCGGCCATCAGGCAGGCACCGAAGGCGCCGCGCTGCACCCGCTCGCTGGGGCAGCCGCAATTCAGGTTGACTTCGTCATAGCCCCAGCGCTCGGCCAGCTTCGCGCTGGCCGCCAGGTCCGCTGGCTCGCTGCCGCCCAGCTGCAGCGCCAGCGGGTGCTCGGCCTCGTCGAAGTCCAGGTGCCGCGGCACGTCGCCATGCAGCAGCGCGCCGGTGGTCACCATCTCGGTGTACAGACGGGTGCGGCGCGTGATCAGCCGGTGGAAGTAGCGGCAATGGCGGTCGGTCCAGTCCATCATCGGCGCCACCGACAGGCGCCACGGGCTGAGTTCTTGGTTCAAAGGTCGTTCTCGCCAGGCCGAAAAAGCCGGATTGCGGCATGCGCCGCGGGGACGTTCGCGGGAGCACGAGGCACCTGCACGGGGACGGCGATTTTCCCTTAGGCGCCTGCGTACCCCAGTCCCAGCGGAAATGCGCAGCCCGAAGAGAGCCTGCCAGCGACCGGGACCCTCGCCGCCCGCACCAGCGCGTGCCGCGGGGGGCCGCGACCTCGCCGGTGCTTGCCGCCGGCCACCGTGTGAGCAAGTCGGCGATTGGCCGGCTTTTCTGAGAATCCCGCTCAACTCGGCAAATCTAGACTCGAGTGAGGCGTCTTTTGCCGGCCGCATCGCAAGGACCACCATGGCCCCCAGCTCGATCAGAGTCCTCTTCATCGACGACCACCAGCTCACGCGTTCCCTCCTGCGGGCCATGCTGCGCGAGGCGGGCTACACCACGCAGCGGGAGGCGGGCGATGCCTTGGCCGGCATCAAGCTCGCGGAGCATTTTTCGCCGCACCTGATCTGCCTGGACATGCTGATGCCCAAGATGACCGGTCTCGAGGCGCTCGCGCGCCTGAAGGCCGTTGCGCCCGATGCGGCCGTCCTGATGGTCACCGGCTCCAGCGACCGCGAAACCGTGCTCGCCTGCATCGCGGCCGGGGCGCACGGCTACATCATCAAGCCCTTCAATGCCGACACGGTGCTGCGTGCCGTCGAGTCGGCCCTCGCCAAGGCCGGACTGCCGGTGCCTGACAAGGTGTGAGCGCGCCGCCTCGCCTCGGGCGCTGAAAGGCAGGCGTGTCCACCCGGCCGGCGCACCTTTCCGCCCGACTGTTCGCCGAAAGCCTGGCGATCGTCGGCCTCACCATCGCTGCCCTGGGCACGCTGTGGCCCGGCGTGGCGCCGCTGCCCCAGCTGGCGCCGGGGCTCAGCGCCCTGCTCGTCGTGCTGCTCGCGGCCCCCGCGCTCTACTGGCGCAGCATGCAGGCCGTGCGCGCGGCCTCGCTGCCGTCCCCTGCGCGGGCCACACCGGTTGCCGTGCCGATCGAACGGCTGGATCGGCGCCGCCTGCGCGCCATCCTGACCACGGCCGCGGCGCACCTGTGCGGCGTGGCGCTGACCGCCTTCGCCGGCTGGTACGTCCATGCCCAGGTGGCGAAGGACGCGCAGTTGCGCTTCGAGCAGTTGGTCGAGCGGCTGGACGTCGAACTGCACCGCCGCTTCGCCGATCCCGTCCATGGCCTGCGGGGACTGGGGGCGCACACCGTGCTGTCCGGCTCGATGACGGGCGCGCAGCTGCGGGCTTATGGGGAGGCGCGCGACTTCGTCCGGGAGTTCCCGGCGGTCCAGGGGATCGGCTTGGCCGAGCGGCAGGGGCCGGGCGGCGTGCAGGGGGCGGCGGCGGGGCAGCGCTACGTCGTCCGGTCCATCGAACCGGAAGCCGCCAACCGAGGCCTGCTGGGGCTGGATCTGGCATCGGACCCGGTGCGGCGCGCCGCGCTGGAGCGCTCGGTCGACAGCGGCGAGCCCGCACTGCTCGACCATGGGGAGGCCGGCGCGGCAGCGCAGCGTGCGGCGGATTTCCTGCTCGTGCTGCCGATGTACCGCGATCACGCGGCCAGCACGCCGCCGGCCCGGCGCGCGGCGCTGATGGGCCTGGCCCTCGCCCGGTTGCGCACCGACGAGTTGCTGCGCGGCATCGCCGCGGCGCTCGACGATGCGGTCGAGTTCGAGCTCCACCCCCGTGATGGCCAGGCCGCCACGCCGGTCGACGAGGCCTCCGCGGACGTGGAAGAGGATGGGGATGCGGCTGCGGCGGTGGCTCTACGCCGCCAGGCCGTCCGAACGCTCACCATCGCCGGACGGACGTTCACTTTGCAGGTCAGGTCGACGCCGGCCTTCGAAGCCTCGCTGCCGCGCGGGCCCCTGGCTGCGGTGGTGCTGGGCGGCGCGCTGCTGAGCATGCTGCTCGCACTGGTGGTCTGGGCGCTGGCCTCGGCCCGGGTGCGGGCGCAGACCTTCGCCGAGCAGATGACGGCCGACCTCGAGCGCCTCGCGCAGGTCGTCAAGCACACCGACAACGCCGTGCTCATCACCGACCCCGCGCTGCGCATCACCTGGGTCAACGAAGGCTTCACCCGGGTCACCGGCTACCTGCCGCAGGAGGCGCGCGGGCGCACGCCCGGCGAGCTGCTCGGCAGCGGCAAGGCCGACCCCGAGGTGCTGCAGCGCCTGGCCGACAGCGCGGCGCGGGCCGAGCCCTGCCGCGTCGAGATCCTCAACCGCGCCAAGGATGGCCGCGAGTACTGGATAGACACCGAGGTGCAGCCGCTGTTCGGCGCGGACGGCGAGCTGACGGGCTTCATGGAGATCGGCCGCGACATCACCGAGCAGCGCCGCGCCGGCGAGCGACTGCGGTCCGCGCTGCGCGAGAACTCGGCCCTGATGGCGATGATCGACCAGCATGCGCTGGTCTCCGTCTGCGACGGCGATGGCCGCATCACCCACGTCAACGACGCCTTCTGCCGCGTCACCGGCTATGCGCGCGAAGAGCTGATCGGCCGCAGCCACCGTTTCGTCGACGGCGGTGTCGAGCCGCGTTCATTCTGGGAGCCGGTGTGGGCCGCGGCCACCGCCGGCCGCGCCTGGCGCGGCGAGGTGCGCAACCTGGCCAAGGACGGCTCGATGTACTGGGTCGACACCACCATCGCGCCCATGCTCGACGCCGAGGGACGGCCCGAGCGCTTCATCACCATCCGCGGCGACATCACGGTCAGCAAGCAGGCGGCCGCTGAACTGGCGCTGGAGCGCGAGCGCCTGCAGCAGGCCAATGGGCTCCTTCAGGCCATCCTCGACAACCTGCCCTGCGGCCTGAGCGTGTTCGACGCGCGGATGAACCTGCTGGTCTCGACGCCGCAGTTTCGCGCCCTGCTGGACTTGCCCGACGCGCTGTTCGAGAACCCGCCGGTGTCCTTCGAACGCCTGGCGCGATTCAATGCCGAGCGTGGCGAGTACGGCCCCGGCGAGGTGGACGAGCTCGTGGGGCGGATCATCGAACGCGCCCGGCAGCCGGTGGCGCACAGCTTCGAACGCCAGCGCGGCAAGCTGACGCTGGAGGTACGTGGCAAGCCGCTGCCCGGCGGTGGCCTGGTGACGACCTACACCGACGTCACGCAGCGCAAGCACTTCGAGGCCTTGCTGCGTGGCGCCATCGACGCGGTCGACGAAGCCTTCGTCCTCTTCGACGCGGACGACCGGCTCGTGTTCTGCAACGACAAGTACCGGCAGATCTACGCCGCCTCGGCCGACCTGCTGGTGCCGGGCAACACCTTCGAGCACATCGTCCGCACCGGCGCCGAGCGCGGCCAGTACGCCGAGGCAGTGGGCCGCGTGGAGGAGTGGGTGGCCGAGCGCCTGGAGGCCCACCGGCGCAGCGACCAGTCGCTGGTGCAGCGGCTCGACAACGGCCGCTGGCTGCGCGTGGTCGAACGGCGCATGGCCGATGGCCACAGCGTGGGTTTCCGCATCGACATCACCGACCTGATGAACGCGAACGCGGCGGCCGAGGCGGCCAGCCAGGCCAAGAGCCGCTTCGTGGCCAACATGAGCCACGAGATCCGCACGCCGATGAATGCGGTGCTGGGCATGCTGACGCTGCTGCGCCGCACCGAACTCGACCCCCGCCAGCTCGACTATGCGGACAAGGCCGAGCGCGCCGCGCGGGCGCTGCTGAGCCTGCTGAACGACATCCTCGACTTCTCGAAGGTCGAGGCCGGCAAGCTCGAGCTGGATCCGCGCGCCTTCTCCCCGGACCAGCTGCTGCGCGACCTGTCCGTGGTGCTGGCCGCCAACCTCGGCAGCAAGCCGGTCGAGGTGTTGTTCGACCTGGACCCGGACCTGCCGTCGATGCTGGTCGGCGACGACCTTCGGCTGCGGCAGGTGCTGGTGAACCTGGCGGGCAATGCCATCAAGTTCACCGAGCGTGGCGAGGTGATCGTCTCCTTGCGCCAGCAGTCGCGCCGCGGCTCCCTGGTGCGGCTGGAGGTGGCGGTCAGCGACACCGGCATCGGCATCGCGCCGGAGCACCAGCAGCACCTGTTCAGCGCCTTCTCGCAGGCGGAGACCTCGACGACGCGGCGTTTCGGCGGCACCGGGCTCGGGCTGGCGATCTGCCACCGGCTGGTCGGCGTGATGGGCGGCGAGGTCCGGCTCGAAAGCGAGCCCGGCCGCGGCAGCCGCTTCAGCTTCGAGATCGAGCTGCGGATGGCGGAGGCGGCGCCCCCCGTGGCCACCCAGCCGCTGCGCGCGCTGGTGGTCGACGACAACCCGGTCGCGCGGCAGCTGCTGTCCGCCATGGCCTCATCGCTGGGCTGGGTGGTCGACGCCGTGGACGGCGGCGCGCGGGCCGTCGAGCGCGTCGATGCGGCGCACCGTGCCGGCAGCGACTACGACGCCATCCTGCTCGACTGGCAGATGCCCGGCCTGGACGGCTGGCAGACCAGCCGGCTCATCCGCGAGCGGCTGCGCCCGGATCAACCGGCGCCGGTGCTGATGATGGTCACCGCCCTGGGCCGCGAAAAGCTGGCGCAGCGCCCCGCCGAAGAGCAGGCCCTGCTCGACGGCTTCCTGGTCAAGCCCGTGACGCCGTCGATGCTGCGCGAGGCGGTGGCCGCCGCACGGACGAATGGGGGGCCGGCGCCGATCACCAGCGTGGCTACCGCGTCGCGCCTGGCCGGCATGCGCCTGCTCGTGGTCGAGGACAACCTCACCAACCAGCAGGTCGCCAAGGAACTGCTGGCCGACGAAGGCGCGATCGTGCACCTGGCGGCCGACGGCGCGCAGGGCGTGGCGGCCGTCGCGGCGGCCGACCCGCCGTACGACGCGGTGCTGATGGACGTGCAGATGCCGGTGATGGACGGCTACGGCGCGGCCGCCGCCATCCGCCAGCGCCTCGGCCTGACGCGGCTGCCGATCATCGCGATGACCGCCAACACCATGCCCGGTGATCGCGAGGCCAGCCTGGCGGCGGGCATGAACGACCACGTGGGCAAGCCTTTCGACCTCGATGATCTGGTCGGCGCCTTGTTGCAGCACGTGCGCCAGCAGCAGCCGCCGCCTGCGCAGGCCGCCGCGGTGTGCACCGCGTTGCCTGAGGCGGTGCTGGCGCGTGCCGAGGGCTTCGGCATCGGCCTGAAGGCTGCCGTCGACCGGCTGGCCGGCAAGACCGGCGTGTGGATCCGCAGCGCCCGGTCGTTCGTGCAGGAGATGCCGCGGCACCTCGAAGCGCTGGAGCTGCACCTGCGCGGCGGGCAGCTGGACGATGCGGCGCGGCTGATGCACACCATCAAGGGCGCCGCGGCCATGCTCGGCGCCGACGCCCTGGCCGCGTGGGCCACCGGAGCCGAGGCGCGGCTGCACCTGGGCGCCGCCAGCGACGTGGCGGCATTGCCCGGGGAGATGAGCCGCGAACTGGCGTGTTCGCAGGCCGGCCTGCAGCAGTTGGCGTCACTGCTGGACGGTGCCGGCGGTTCGAGCGTGCCGCGCGATGCCGGCGCCCTGGCGGCCGCGCTGGCGGCGCTGGCCCCGCTGCTGTCCCAGGCCGACATGGCGGCCACGGACCTGTTCGCCGAGCTGCAGGCCGCCCACGACCCGGCGTGGGGCGCCGAGCTGCAACCGCTGGCCGACGCCATGGCCGCGCTGGACTTCGATGCCGCGTTCGCCGCGGCCGAAGCGCTGTCGGCCGCCCTCGGAGGCGGACCGCCGCGGCCCTAGGAGGCTGCGCGGCAGAGACCGGCGCGGGCCCCGATCTCTGCCGCGCAGGCTCCTGGCGCGGCCGCACCGATTTCAAGCTAGGGGGGGGCCGGCCACGCATCCGGGTCACTTGACCGCTCATCGGATCGGCGCGCTGGGGCGGCGTGCCTGCACGCAACATCCGCCCCCGTCTCAACCCTCACCTGGAGTCGCATGAATCCGATTGCCATCCGTCGTCGCCATCCCGTGCCTCTGACACTCCTCGCCGTTGCCACCCTGCTGGTCAGCGCCTGCGGCGGCAGTACCGAGTCGGAGCCCGCGCAGTCCGAGCGCCAACAGGCGGACGCCACGCGGCAGCAGGCCCTGGGCGATGACAGGAACCCCACCGACACCTCCACCGGATCGACGCAGCCGGGCAGCCCGGCCGTGCCGGCGCTCACGGCCGGGGTGACCTCGGTGGCGGTGCAGAGCACGGCGCAAACCGTGCAATGGGGCGTGCCGGTCAGCTTCGGCCAGGTCTTCGCCAAGGGTGACCTGAAGAGCGGCGAGCGGCTCGTCGCGCAGCTGGGCACCGAACGGCTGCCGCTGCAAATGGATGTGAAGGCCCGGCATGCCGACGGCTCGGTCCGCCATGCGGTGCTCAGCGCGGTGCTGCCGCAGCTGGCGGCCGGTTCGACGGCAGCGCTCGCGCTCGTGAAGACGACCGAGGCATTGCCGCCCGTGCAACCGGCCAGCGTGCGGCAACTGCTGGTCCAGGGCTTCGGTGCAGGCATCGAGCTGAACCTTGGTGGACGCGTCTTTCGGGCGTCAGCCGACGAGCTGCTGGCGCAGGGCCGCGGCACGGCCTGGCTGCAAGGCCAGGTGGCGCAGGAATGGCTCGTCAGCGCGCCGCTGGTGGACGCCGGCGGCGTCGCCCATCCGCATCTGGCGGCACGTTTCGCCGTGCGCTGGTATCCGCAGCAGGGCCGCGCCAAGGTCGACGTGGTGCTCGAGAACAACTGGTCCTACGAACCCGCGCCGCAGAACTTCCAGTACGACGTGCTGGTCACCGTCGGCGGTGCGCGCGTCTACAGCAAGCAGGCCCTGAAGCACTTCTCGCACTCGCGCTGGCGCAAGAGCTTCTGGTGGGGCGAGGAGCCGAAGGCTCACGTGCGGCATGACACGGCCTACCTGATCCGCACCGGTGCCCTGCCGAGCTACGACACCAGCGTCAAGCCCACCGCGGCTGCCCTGACGGCGCTGGCCACCTCGTGGGCGAATGCCAAGACCGAGCCGATGGCGCCGGGACTGGTGTCGACCTACATGCCGGCCACCGGCGGCCGTCCGGACATCGGCCCCCTGCCCCAGTGGGCGGCGACGTACCTGCTGAGCATGGATGTGCGCGCGAAGGCGGTGACGCTGGGCGTGGGAGACCTGGCCGGCAGCTGGCCCATCCACTACCGCGACAAGAACACCGGCCGGCCGGTCAGCCTGGTGGACTACCCGTACATGACGCTGCTCGGCCGCGCCGGCGACACGGTGAATCCGAAGACCCGCAAGGCCGAAGCCTTCCCGGCCTGCACCGACTGCGCCACCGCGCCCTACAACTACGTGCCGGATTCCGCGCACCAGCCCTCGCTGGCCTACCTGCCCTACGTCGTCACCGGCGACCACTACTACCTCGAGGAACTGCAGTTCTGGGCCAACTACAACATGGTGCAGGCCAACCCGTACTACCGCGACTTCGACAAGGGTCTGCTGAAGGCCGACCAGGTGCGCGGACAGGCCTGGTCGCTGCGCACGCTGGGCCAGGCGGCGTACATCACGCCCGATGCCGACCCGATGAAGTCCTACTTCGCCGAGCGCATGCGGCAGAACCTGGCCTGGTACCACGCAACCTACGCCGAGGCGAAGCCGAACGCCCTGGGCGTGCTGGACGGCAGCGCCAAGTGGAGCGGCCCGGCGATCGCGTACACCACGCCCTCGGGCCCGTCGACCGGCATCGCGCCGTGGCAGGACGACTTCTTCACCTGGAGCGTCGGCCACCTCGCCACCGGGCTCGGCTATGAAGCCGCGCTGCCGCTGGCCCAGTGGAAAGGCAGCTTCCCGGTGGGCCGCATGACGGCGGCGGGCTATTGCTGGATCGACGCGGCCACGTATGCACTGTCGGTGCGGCCGGCGGCGGGCGCGGCGCTCTTCACCAACCTGGCGCAGGCCTACCAGGCCACGATGCGGGGCGTGGACAGCACGGGCGCGGCCATCCCGCTGGTCAACAGCACCGGCGCGCGCTACCTCGACCAGCCGTGCGGCAGCACCGCCCAGGCCGACTGGCGCACCCAGCTCGACAAGGACAAGCGCGTCTGGCGCAGTCCCTGGGTGGCCGGCGAGATGACGGGTTATGCCGCCTCGCAGTCGGGCTACCCGTCCAACATGCAGCCGGCGCTGGCCGCCGCGGTGGACGCGGGCGTGCCGAATGCGCAGCAGGCCTGGGAGCTGTTCGCCAAGCGTCCGGTGAAGCCGGACTACAGCGTGGCGCCGCAGTGGGCCATCGTGCCGCAGCGCAACACCGCGGGAACAGCGGCGCGCTGAGGTCCAAGCCGGCGGTGTTGAAGGGGCGCGGGCGTGGCTACACTCGCGCCCCATGCCCTACCAGGTTCGATGCTTCTCGTCGATCACGCAACTCGGTCGCGCGCAGTGGGACTCGGTCTGGCCGCCCGGCAACGAGGGCTATGGCTTCTACCTCGCCCAGGAGGAAGCCGGGATAGAAGGCTTCGAGTTCTTCTACCTGGGCCTGTATGCGGGCGAACGGCTGGCGCTGGTGGCGCCGCTGTTCGCCACGCCCTTCAACATGGGCCTCGCGATGAGCGATGGCGCCCGCGAGCAGCTGCAGCGGCTGCAGAAGCACTGGCCGGGGCTGCTGGTCTTCAAGACGCTGTTCTGCGGCGCGCCCACCTCTGAAAAGGGCGCGGTCGGCATCCACCCCGACTTCGCCCGCGATCCCGCGCTGTTCGAGCTGTTCGACCAGGCATTGCTCGAGCAGGCACGCCGCCGCGGCTCGTTCATGATCGTCTTCAAGGACTTCATGGACGCCGACCTGGAACCGCTCGCGCCGCTGAAGGCGCGCGGCTACTTCATTGGTGACAGCCTGCCGACGGCCACGCTGGACATCGCCTTCGATTCGACGGAGGCGTACCTGGCGACGCTGAGCACCGGCACCCGCAAGGACGTGAAGCGCAAGCTCAAGGCCACGGACAAGGACGGCCGGCTCGAGATCGAGGCGGCGCGCGACATCGGCCACTGCATCGGCGAGGCGTACCAGCTCTACCGCAACGTGCACGACAACGGGCCGATGCACTTCGAGCTGCTGACCCCGGCCTACTTCCTGAACTTCGCGCGGGACCTGCCCGATCAGGCGGTCTACTTCCTGTACTGGCTGAAGGACGGCGCCGGCCGGCGGCTGGTCGGCATGAACTTCTGCCTGCAGTTCCAGGACCGCCTGGTCGACAAGTTCATCGGCATGGACTACGCCGTGTCGCGCGACCTGAACCTGTATTTCGTCAGTTTCATCAACAACGTGCGTTGGTGCATCGACCACGGCCTGAAGACCTACGTGTTGAGCCAGGGCGGCTACCCCGTGAAAATCCGCCTCGGCGCGCAGCTGGTGCCGCTGCGGACGATGACGCGGATGGTCAACCCCGTCGTCAACTGGTTCGCCAACCGTTTTGCCTGAGGAAGCGCCATGAGCAAGAAGGGGCTGACGCCGAGGGTGGTGATGCTGGTGGTGCTGGCCGACATCATCGCCTTCATCATCATGGTGTCGTTCAAGAAGGTGTCGTCGGAGCTGCCGCCGATCACGCTGGACCACCTCAACGTCCCGCAGCTGCTGGACCTGGCCTGGCTGGCGGTGCAGACCAGGTACTTCTGGTTCGGCATCGCGGGCATGATGACCTCGTTCATCATCTGGCCGGCGGTGCTCGCGGCGCTGGACCTGAGCGTGGCGTTCCCGCTGGGCAGCATGAGCTTCGTGCTCATCCCCATCCTCTCCATCGTCTTCCTGGGCGAGGAGATAAGCGCGCTGCGCTGGTTCGGCATCTTCGTCATCACCGCCGGCATCGCGTGGCTGTCGGTGACGGAGAAGTCGCCCGAACTGAAGGCCGCCGAAACCAGGGGAATCACGTGAGCGCGGCGCGCAGCGGCCAGGGCACCACGGCAGCGGGGATCGCATGAGCATCGGCCAGTACGTCGTCGTCTTCGTCCTCGTGACGCTGATCTCGCTCGCCGAGTCCGCCGCGCAGGTCTGCTTCAAGACCGCGGTCGACAAGCTCAACATGCCGGCGCACACCTTCCGCGAGATGCTGCTGCTGTCGTGGCGGCTGCTGTTCTTCTTCCGCGTCTGGGTCGGCATGTGGATGGGGCTGGCGATCCTGGGCATGTGGATCACCGTGCTCGGCATGTCGGACCTGAACTTCGCCTTCAGCCTGTCGAGCATCCACTACATCTTCATCGCACTCAGCGCCAAGTTCATCCTGAAGGAAAGGGTCGGCCGCAACCGCTGGCTGGCGACGCTGCTGATCACCATCGGCATCGCGATCGTCAGCGTCTCGGGCACGCAGGTGTAGCGGGTCAGCCCATCGCTTCGAGGGTACGGGCCGCGGCGTCGCGGCGCCGCTACTTCAGTTCCTTCGCCCGCGGCTCGACGATGAACTTGAAGGGGGCCAGCAAGCGCGTGAGGATGCGGCTGCGGTGGCGGAAGTACAGCAGGGTCTCGACGATCTCGCAGCCGATCAGCCGCTTGTAGCCGTAGGTCGTGCTGCCGAACTCGATCTGCGAATAGCCGTCGCGCAGGCCGATCTCGATGACGCGCAGCAGGAGCACGTAGTACATGCCGTACTTGTTGGCGCGTTCGTAGTCGATGCCGCAGTGCCGCGCCACGGCCCTGCCGTCCTTCGCCGAGATGCTGATGAAACCGATCACGTCGTCGCCCTCGAAATACAGCACGTATGTCGTGAACGGGGCAATGGCCAGGAAGTACTCGAGATTGAGGCACTCCGCCTTGATGACCGCGTGGTCGTAGGTCTTCATGTACAGCGCATGGATGCGCCTGGCCTGTTCGTCTGTCAGCGCATCGACCTCCTCCACGCGCAGCGCGTCTCCCTGGCGCAGCTTCTGCCGCAGGTTGTAGCGGCGCTTGCTGGCGAGCTTCGACCAGTAGTCCGGGTGGAGCGGGAGGATGGCGGTCGCCAGCCCCTTGGCTTTCACGAAGCCCTTCAGCGGCAGCTCGTCGCGGAATCCCTTGTAGACGATGGTGCTGGCGCGGCATGAAAGCTCGCGGTTCACCGCCTCCAGCACTTCCGCGGACGCTTCGCCGTCGATGTAGCTCAGGTCCGTCGTCGGGTGGCCGATGCAGGCCACGTTGTAGGACAGCCAGGCCAGGCTGCGCTTGAGCAGCCCCTCCGGCAGCATCGTGTTGGCGCAGAAGCGCATCAGGAAATACGGCACCACGCTGATGCGCTGCTCGCCGCGGTAGAGCGCGTAGTAGCCGACGTCGGAGAAGCCGGGCACTTGTGCCGACTGGAATGCGCGATGGAACTGCGCATCCTCGACCTCGTGCGCCAGAAAACCATCCGGCGCCCGATCGAGATGTTCGATCCGAAGCGTCATGGACCTCCCTCCGCCGCGCTGCCCTGGGCGGCTTGTCGATGTTCGATGGGCAGCGGATTCTCGGTCAGGAAGGCGTGTGCGGCCGCCGCTCGAGCGGCCGCGGCCGGCGCCGCGCCGGCTTCAGGCGCGCGCGGCGTTCATCGCGATGCCGTCAGCAAAGCGCGACAGCAGCGGCTGCGGCAGGTCGTGGCCCATGCCGGCGATCAGGTCGGTCGAGCTGCCGCGTATCTTGCGTGCCAGGTCGTGCGCTGCCGGCACCGGCAGCAGCGGGTCGGCCTCGCCGTGGATGATGTGCGTGGGCGCGGCGATGCGGCCCAGCAGCGGCGTGCGGTCGCCGTCCGCGGCCACCGCCACCAGCTGGCGCAGCGTGCCGGCCGGGTGCCAGCTGCGGCGCAGGCTGGCTTCCATGCGGGCGCGCAACTGCTGCGGATCCGGCCGGTAGGCGGGGCTGCCGATGACGTCGAAGAGGCGCTGGAAATGGGCCAGGCGGGCCTCGGCGCTGTTGTCCTTGGGGCGCGACAGCAGCGCGTGGCGCACGCCCAGGCTGGCCTGCGGCAGGTGGCGCGCGCCGGAGGTGGTCATCATCAGCGTCAGGCTGACCACGCGTTCGGGCCAGGCGGCGGCCAGGTGCTGCGCCACCATGCCGCCCATCGATGCCCCCACCACGTGCGCCCGCGCGATGCCCAGCGCGTCCAGCAGGCCGTGCGTGTCACGCGCCATGTCGGCGATGCCGTAGGGCGCCTTCACCGGCAGGTGGAAGGTGTGGCGCAGCGTGGCCTGCAGCAGGTTCGGCGTGCCCAGGTGGTCCAGGTGCTGGCTGAGGCCGATGTCGCGGTTGTCGAAGCGGATCACGCGGTGGCCGCGCCGGACCAGGTCGGCCACCAGTTCGTCGGGCCAGGCGATCAGCTGCATGCCCAGGCCCATGATCAGCAGCACCGGCGCGCCGTTCGGCGGGCCCTGGTCGTCCACCTCGAACGCCAGGCCGTTGGCCTGCACCCTCATGCCGTCCGCTCCTGGTTCAGAAGCGGCTCGCCGCCTGCATCGGTGAATGGTGCGTGGTCTTGTAGAACCAGCGCCGCGCGCCGCGCAGGTCGAAGCGCTGCCAGCGCTGCGGGTCCTGGGCGAGGCGGTCGGCGATGGCGTAGAGCGCCAGCGGGTTCATGCCCATGCCGATGTGGCTGGCGTGGACCTCGATGTTCTCGGTGTGGGGTTCGTCCGGGTTGATGCTGCATTGCCAGGCGACGACGCCGTCGGTCCTGCTGTAGATGGAGGTGGTGGGCACCGGCGGCGGGTCCTTCAGCTGGGCGATCAGCTCCTCGTTGTGCGCCACGCTCTGGCCGCTGACCATCTCGTAGAAGCGCCAGGCGTTGGTGGCGCGCGGGTGGCCGGCGAAAGGCGAGCCCAGCGTGATGACGCAGCGGGCGTTGGCGGGCTGCTCCTTGGCCAGCTCGCGGGCGTAGACGCCGCCCAGGCTCCAGCCGACCAGGCTGGCCTTCTTCTGGTGGCGGGCGGTCACGTGCTGCAGCTGTTCGCGGCAGGCCTGCAGCACGCCGTCGCGCGGGCCGAAGTTGAAGCCCTGCTTCCAGGGGTAGGTGACGTAGCCGCGGTCTTCGAGAAAGCTGCGCAGCGGCGCGGTCGTGATGTCGGTGGCGCCGAGGCCGGGGTAGACGATCACCGGGTGGCCGTCGCCGCGCGGCAGCTGGCGCAGCCAGGGTGCGGCGGCCAGCATCGCGGCCCATTCCCAGGGCGCACGGGCTTCGAGCATCAGCAGCAGCGGGCCGGGGGGCTGCAAGTCGTCGGGTCCGGGCGGAGGCGCCCCGGCGGGCTTGCGGCGTCGGTTCAGGGCCATTGGGGGCTGCGTCGTCATCGGGCCAGTGGGATCGGCCCTCGCGGCCGATGTTATCGGCCGCGCTTGGGCCGGGATGAAGCGCTTGCCCTAGGTGGCCGTGTCGCGCGGGCGACAGCGCCGGCGGTCTGGCCGGCCGCGCGCGTGGCGGTCTTGACGACGCCGCTCACCGCGTCGGCCACCGCGCCGGTCACGGCACCCGCCGAGCCCCGGCCGCCCTTCACCCCGCGCCGCACCGTGGATTGCACCGCCGAGTCCACCACGGCACCAACGGCCTGCCGGGCCACGCGGGGCAAGGCGCGCGTGACGGTCTGGCCCACCGAGCCCACGGCGTCGCTGACCACGCCGGCCAGCCGCTTGCGCGCCTGCCCGAGCACCGCGCGCCCGGTCTCGGTGACGCTGGGCGGCGGCGCTGCGGGCTGGGGCGCGAGTGCGCGCAGGTCGTCGAAGGCGATCTTCATCGCATCGGCCAGCGCCCGCACGTCGGGCATGGCCTGCAGGTCGGCCATCAGGCCGAAGTCGATCTGCTCGTCCAGGCTGTGCACCGTCACGTTCAGCGCCATGCCGTGCACGACGATGGAGGTCGGGTAGTTCGAGCGCATGCGCGCTCCCGCCAGGTACAGCGGCACGCCGGGGCCGGGCACGTTGCTGATGGCGACGTTGGCGAACTGCGGGATCTTCTCGGCCAGCCGCGCCTTGCCGTACAGCGCGGTGGCGGCCTCGATCAGCCACGGCGCGCCCAGCGAGGGAAAGTCCGTCGGCAGGATGCTTTTCAGCGGACCCATCGTGGACTTCATCGCCGCGGACGCGGCCTTCACGTGGGCCAGGCGCTTGCGCAGGTCGGCGATGTGCGTGCCCAGGCTGATCAGGCTCAGCGAGGCCTGGTTGTCCGAGGTGGCGTCACCTTTCTCGCGCAGCGAGATCGGCACCGCCGCAATCAGTGACTTGCGCGGCAGCGTGCCGCGCTGCTGGAAGTAGCGCCGCAGCGCGGTGCTGCACACCAGCAGCACCATGTCGTTGACGGTGGCGTCGTTGGCCTTGCCGATGGCCTTCAGCTCGGCCAGCGGCAGGCTCAAGGCCGCGAAGGCGCGGCCGTCCGTCACCGACTGGTTCAGCACCGTGCGCGGCGCCAGCGTCACGTTGCTGACCTTGGCGCCCTTGCGCTTGCTGCCGCTGAGCAGCTGGCTTTTCTGCAGCACGACGCCGGCGGTGCTGGCCAGCGTGCCGACGGTCTCCGGCAGCTGCTTGACGATGCTGGCGACCTGCATCGCCTCGTTCGCCAGCACGCCGCGCAGCATCTCGGGCACGCCGAGGCGGAAGGTCTTCTCGCGCTTGCTGGGCTTCAACTCGATCTGGCGGCCCGTGGGTGCCAGGTCCAGGATGACCTGGCCGAGCGCGACCGCGGCCTGCCCGTCCACCGCCGCATGGTGCAGCTGCGAGTACAGCGCCACGCGGCGGCGCCCTTCGGGCGAGGGCCCCAGGCCTTCCAGCACCCAGAATTTCCACAGCGGGCGCTTGCGGTCCAGCAGCTTCACGTGCAGCTCGCCCACCGCGGCCTCCAGCGCGGCCATGCCGTCGCCCTGCTTGGCCTTGGCCGGCAGCTTGTACTCCACGATGTGCTCGTTCAGGTCCGGCTCGGCGTCGACCCAGGCCGGGTTGGCCAGGTTCAGCGGCATCCACCACAGCCGCCTGCGCAACGCGGGGGCGAGCGGCAGGCGCTCGGCCATGTGCTTGCGCAGCAGCGTGACGAACTTGCCGCGGAAGCCGGCGGGCAGCTCCAGCACGTTCAGCGCGCCGACGTGCATCGGCATCTCGGGCGTTTCCAGGTACAGGAACGAGGCGTCGAGGCCGGAGAGTCGCTTCATCGGGGTGGGCGGCTGTTGCGTGCCGCCGATGCTAGGTGGCAGGCGACGCGGCAGCGCCGGGGGTTGACCCTAGTGCAGCGCTGGGCGCCGCCAGCAGGTCGTCGACGCAGTGCGCCAGGTCGTCGTGCACCGCATCGGCCAGCGCGATGTCGCCGGCATCGATCGGCTGGCCGCTGCGCACCAGCAGGCAGCGGGCGACGCCGGCGCTGCGACCGGCCTGCAGGTCCGAGCCCTTGTCGCCCACCATCGCCGAGCGCGCCAGGTCCAGTCCCAGCTGGCGCGCCGCGCGCAACAGCATGCCGGGAGCGGGCTTGCGGCAATCGCAGGCCCGGCGGTAGGCGGCCACGGCCGCGTCCGGCAGGTGCGGGCAATGCAGGACCGCATCCAGCCGCACGCCGGCGTCGGCCAGGCGGTGGTGCATGTGCTGCGTCAGGCGCTGGTAGTCGTCGTCCGTGAAGAAGCCGCGCGCGATGCCGCTCTGGTTCGTGACCACCACCAGCGTCCAGCCCGCCTCCTGCAGGCGCCGCAAGGCCTGGGGGACGCCGGCGACGAACTCGAAGTCGCCGATGCGGTGCAGGTAGTGGCGATCGACGTTGATCACGCCGTCGCGGTCGAGGAAGACGGCGCGCTTGCCCATGGCGCTCAGCGCAGGGCCCGGATGCGCTCGACCAGCCGGCTCGTCGAGTAGCCGTCGACGAAGGGAATCGCGACGGAGCGGCCGCCCCACTGCCGCACCAGCGCCGTCTCGCGCAGGGTGGCCATGTCGTAGTCGCCGCCCTTCACGTAGACGTCGGGCTTGAGCTGCTCGATCAGCGCGCAGGGCGTGGGTTCGTCGAACAGGGTCACGAAATCGACGGCGGCCAGGGCGGCGATGACCAGTGCACGGTCCTGCCCGCGGTTCAGCGGCCGCTCAGGTCCCTTGCCCAGGCCACGCGCCGAGGTGTCGCTGTTCAGCGCCACCAGCAGCGAGGCGCCCAGCGCGCGTGCCTGCGCGAGGCACTGCACGTGGCCCACGTGCAGCACGTCGAACACGCCGTTGGTGAAGACCAGCGGCCGCGGCCAGTCCTGCTTGGCCAGGGCCTCCCGCGTGCTGAGCAGCTTGGTGGGAACAGAGAACGGCACAATGCGCGGCTTCGCGGAAAACGAGCGGGAAGAATGCCGGCGAGTCTAGCGTCCACGACCACGATCCTCGGTTCCCACCTGGCGCGGCACCGCGCCGTCTTCGAGCAGCTGGAGACCCTGGCGCCGGCGCTCGACGACGTGGTGCGGCTGGTCTGCGCCACCTTGCGGCGCGGGGCGAAGCTGATGTTCTGCGGCAATGGCGGCTCGGCCGCGGACAGCCAGCACCTGGCCTCCGAATTCATCGGCCGCTTCGTCTCCGACCGCCGCCCGCTGGCCGCGCTGGCGCTGTCGACCGACAGCTCGGCCCTCACCAGCATCGCCAACGACTACGCCTTCGAGCAGGTGTTCGAGCGCCAGGTGCGCGGCCTCGGCCGCAGCGGCGACCTGCTGTTCGCGCTGTCCACCTCCGGCCGCTCGCCGAACGTGCAGCGCGCGGTCGCGGCGGCGCGCGAACTGGGCGTGACGACCGTCGGCCTGCTGGGGCGGGACGGCGGGCCGATCGCGCCGCTGTGCGACATCGCCCTCGTGGTGCCGAGCGACGTCACGGCCCACATCCAGGAGGCGCACATCTTCCTCGGCCACGTGGTGTGCGCCGCGGTGGAGGCGCGGCTCGATGCCTGAGCACCGAGCCCCCCAGGCGCCGCTGGCAAGTCCCGCGCTTTCCATCGACCGCGCGCCGGGTCTGGACACTCTGCGCGCGCTGGCCATCCTGCTCGTCTTCGTCTACCACTACCGGGTCTTCGTCAGCCGGGACGTCGGGTTCGGCCTCTTCAGCATCGTCGGCTGGGTTGGCGTGGACCTGTTCTTCGTGCTCAGCGGCTACCTGATCGCGGGGCAGCTGCTAGCGGGCGTTGTGCGCGGGCGGGCACTGTCGCTGCCGGGCTTCTATGCGCGCCGCGGTTTGCGCACGCTGCCGCTGTTCTGGGTGGTGCTGGCAGCCTACTTCCTGTTCCCGGCGGCGATGGGCGGACGCGAGCCGCCGCCGCTGTGGCGCTTCCTGACCTTCACGCAGAACTTCGGGCTGCAGCCCGGCACCGCCTTCTCGCATGCCTGGTCGTTGTGCATCGAAGAACAGTTCTACCTGGTGCTGCCGGTCCTGCTGCTGGTCGGGCAGCGCCTGGGGCTGGGCCGCCGTGCGGGCTGGACGCTGCTGGGGACGCTCATTTTGTTCGGCATGACCGCCCGCGGCGTGCTGTGGTCTCGCTACGGCCTGGAGAGCACGGGCCGCATCGAGCTGTACTACCCCTGGGTCTACTACGCCACGCTGTGCCGCTTCGACGAGTTCCTGCCGGGCGTGGCCATCGCCATGCTGCAGCACCTGCACCCGCAGGCCTGGCAGCGGCTCACGCGCCATGGGCGGCTGCTGCTGGCGCTGGGGCTGGCCGCCACCGGGGCAATGCTGTACGGCGCCTGGCGGCACTACGAGGCCGAGGGCGTGGGCTACTTCTTCTTCATGTCGACCTTCGGCTATTCCCTGATCGCAATGGCCTTCGGACTGCTGGTGCTGGCGGCACTGAGTCCGGGCCACCCGCTGTCGGGCTGGCGCATCCCAGGAGCGGCAGCGCTGGCGGCATGGTCGTACGCCATCTACCTGAGCCACAAGGCGGTGGGGGTGATCGTCAAGCGCGCCTCGCTGGACTGGCACCTGTCACCGTGGCTGCTGTTCGCGGCGGTGGCCACGGCGAGCCTGCTGGTCGGCTGGCTGCTGCACCGCGGCGTGGAGACGCCGTTCATGCGCCTGCGCCAACGCTGGGCGCCAAGCAACTTCAACCGGCCTCGCGCGGTCGTCGAGACCGGGGCGGCTCAGCCCGCCGCGGCCAGCCAGCGCACGTAGCGCCGCACGCCCTGCCCCACGTCGAGGAAGGGAATGTCGCACCCGGCGGCGCGCAGCGCGCCGAGGTCGGCCTGCGTGAAGCACTGGTACTTGCCGGCCAGCGCCGGCGGGAAGTCGATGTACTCGACCTGGCCCAGGCGCACCAGTTCGGCCAGCGGCAGCTGCGCCTCGCCGGCCAGCGCGCGGCAGGCGTTCACCACGCCTTCGGCCAAGTCGTTGAAGGGTTGGGCCCGCCCGGTGCCGACGTTGAAGATGCCGCTGGTGCTGCCATGCCGCAGGAACCACAGGTTGGCCGCGACCACGTCGTCCACGTACACGAAATCGCGGCTGTGTGCGCCTGGGCCGTAGCCGCCGTAGTCGCCGAAGAGCCGCACCTTGCCCGTGGTGCGGAACTGGTGGAAGTGATGGAAGGCCACCGAGGCCATGCGGCCCTTGTGCTGCTCGCGCGGGCCGTAGACATTGAAGTAGCGCAGGCCCACGACCTGGTTCGTCGCCTGCGGCAGCAGCCGGCGCACGACCTGGTCGGTCAGCAGCTTGGAGTAGCCGTAGACGTTCAGCGGCGCTTCGTCCGCCGGCTCTTCCCGGAAGCTGCGGCTGCCGCCGTAGACCGCGGCCGACGAGGCGTAGATCACGCGCGTGCCCTGGCGCTGGCAGGCGTCGATCAGGTCCTTCGTGCAGCGGTAGTTCTGCGCCATCATCAGCCGGCCGTCGTGCTCCATGGTGTCGGAGCAGGCGCCCTGGTGCAGCACGGCGTCGATGCGTTGGAAGTCGCCGCGGCGGAAGCGTTCGTAGAACTCGCTGCGGTCGAAATAGTCCGCGAAGCGAGCGTCCTTCAGGTTCGCGTACTTGTGGCCGTCGGTCAGGTCGTCGACCGCGATGATGTCGTCCACGCCTGCGGCGTTGAGCCCCAGCAGCAGGTTGCTGCCGATCATTCCGGCAGCGCCGGTGACCACCACTTTCACGGGAAGATCTCCTCGAAGCGCGCGTGCGCGGTGCCGAAGCGGCTGACGACGATGCCGGCGGCGCGGTTGGCGATGGGCACGGCCTCGCGCAGCGTCAGGCCGGCCGCGGCCATGGCCGCCAGTGTCGCGATCACCGTGTCACCGGCCCCGGTGACGTCGAAGACCTGGCGCGCCTCGGCGGCGACGTGCAGCGCACCCTGCGCGTCGAACAGCGTCATGCCCTCCTCGGCCCGGGTCAGCAGCAGCGCGTCGAGCCCCAGCCCGCGCCGGAAAGCCTGTGCCCGTTCGTGCAGCTCGGCCTCGCCGCTCCAGCCGCCCATGGCCAGGGCCAGTTCGGCGCGGTTGGGTGTCAGCACCGTGGCGCCGGCATAACGCTGATAGTGATCGCCCTTGGGATCGACGAACACCGGCTTGCCCGCCGCACGGGCACGTTCGATCATCTGCGTGATGTGGGCGAGGCCGCCCTTGCCGTAATCGGAGAACAGCACCACGTCGTGCCCGGGCAGCGCGCGTTCGAAGCCGCCCAGCATCTGCGCCAGCACCTCGTGGTCGGGTCGGCTCTCGAAGTCGATGCGGATCAGCTGCTGCGAGCGCCCGACGACGCGCAGCTTGACGATGGTGCTGAGCGCGGGGTCGTGACCCAGCACCGATGCGATGCGCTGCCCGTCCAGCAGCGAACGCAACGCGCGGCCGGGCTCGTCGTCGCCGATCACCGTCAGCAGCGTGGGGCGGGCGCCCAGCCCCTGCACGTTCAGTGCGACGTTGGCCGCGCCGCCCAGCCGTTCTTCGGTGCGCTGCACCTGAACCACCGGCACCGGCGCCTCGGGGGAGATGCGTTCGACGCCGCCGAACCAGTAGCGGTCGAGCATGGCGTCGCCGACCACCAGCACGCGGGCGGCAGCCAGCCGTTCGCGGGCGGGGCGCGGCGAAGCGCCGTGGGCGGAGGATGGCGGGAGGGCGGCGTCCGTCATGGCCGGCGGCATTGTGCGTCGTCAGCCGGCGGGTTGCAGCAGGTCCCAGCGGTTGCCCCAACGGTCCGCGAACACCGCGACGCGGCCGTAGTCCTCGTCGCGCGGCGCTTCGAGAAAGCGCACGCCGTGCGCCAGCATGCGTGCCTGCATTGCCGCGAAGTCCCGCGTATGCAGGAACAGGCCGACACGGCCTGCCCATTGCCGGCCGACCTGCGCCAGCTGCTCGGGCGTGGCCGCGCGCGCCAGCAGCAGCGCGGCACCGCCCTGCCCGCCCGCCGGCCGCACGACGACCCAGCGCTTGCCGCCCATCGGTCGGTCTTCCTGCAGCTCGAAGCCCAGCGCCTGCGTGAAGAATGCGATGGCCTCGTCGTAGTCGGGCACGATGAGCGCCACGGTGGCCAGGGCGGCGCTCATGGCGAAGCCCGGCGCGGTGCCAGCGAGCGCCAGGCCGCGAGCGCCTGCTCGGGGTCCAGGTCCATCAGCTTCGCGCTCGGCGTCGGCTCCCGCGGGCCCAGGGTGATGACCTCGGAGCTGGGGGCGCGCGGCTTCCAGCGGCCCCAGCCGGCTTGGCCGTACAGCACGACCAGCGGGCAGTCCATCGCCCCGGCCACGTGGGCCGGCCCGGTGTCCACCGAGACCATGCTGTGGGCGCGGGCGGCCAGCGCCACCAGGCGCTGCAGCGTGGGCCGGCGCGCCGCCACGTTGATGACGCGTCCTTCGCCCGCCAGGGGGCCGGCGGCGTCCACGATCTCCTGCGCGAGCCCGGCTTCGCGGCTGGACCCGCACACCAGCACCGCGGCCTCCGGCAGCGTCGCCAGCACGCCGCGGATCACCGCGGCCCAGCGCGGGGCCGGCCAGTGTTTGTCGTGCGTCTCGGTGCCGACGCGGCCGCGCTTGTGCGTCTTCTTGTGGCCGGCCTGCACCAGCACCAGCGGGCGGCCGGCAATGCCGTGCTGCAGGAGCCAGGCCGCGGCCTCGGCATGCCACTCGGGCGGGACGGCCAGCCGGGGCCGCGCAGGCACGTCCACCTCGCGCGCCGGGCCGGGGCAGGCTGGTGCGTCCAGCCGGGCGATCTGCGGCCACCAGTCGGCCCAGTGGATGTGGTTGCCTGGCCAGTGCTTCCAGGCGCGCACCAGACGCTCTTCCGGAATGCGGGCGCGTTCGACGATGCGCTCGCCATAGACGTCCGGATCGCAGAGGTAGACCGGTCCGCGGTGCGCGCGCAGCCAGCGCTCCGCAGCCCAGCGCGAGGGTGTCAGCCAGTGCGGCGAGCGGCGGCTGGTGACCAGGCGCAGTTCGGACACCGCCCGGTCATGGCCCAGCAGCACCGGCGTCCAGTCACCCGAGGACAGCACGTGCACTGGGCGCCCGTAGCGTTGCGCCAGCGCGTTCAGCAGCACCGTGAGCAGCACCACGTCGCCAACGGCGGCGAAGCGGACGACGACCGGGGCATCCGGGTCGTCTGTGTGGGGTTCGTAGAGGTCGCCGAGGGGCCGCGCCGCTGACATGCCGCGTGAGCGTAGCAGGCTGGAACGTCGTTCAGGCCAGCGCGCGGCGCCGGGCATGCAGCCCCAGCGCCTCGTTCGCGAGCAGCGCGCCGATGACCAGCGCGCCGCCGGCCAGGGCCGTCGAGCCCGGTGCCTCGCCGGCCCCGACCCAGGCCAGCAGCACGCCGAAGATGACTTCCAGCAGGGCCAGCAGCGAGATCTCGGGCGCCGGCAGCACCTTGGCCAGGCGCACGGCGATCAGGCAGGGAATCGCCAGCTGCACGACGCCGAGCAGCCCGAGCAGGCCCAGGTCATGCGGGGTGGCCGACAGCGGCCAGGCCAGCGGCAGCGTGACTGCGGCGGACAGCAGCGCGCCGATCAGCACCGCGGGCAGCATGTCCGGCTCTTCGATCGACGGATCGCGTTCATGCCGCTGGTGGATGTACTGCAACAGCGTCCAGTTGGCGGCACCGGCCAGCGGCACGCCCAGCGCCACCAGGATGCCGGTGAGCGAGGAGCCGCCTTCCAGAGCCTGGCGCCCGAACATCCAGGCGATGCCGAGCCCGGCGACGCTGATGGCGCTCCAGGTGCGCAGCGGCAGCTTGTGGTGCAGGAACACCCGCGAGAACAGCGCCGTGACGAGCGGCGCGACCGACATCGTGACCAGCACCGTGGCCACGGTGGTGAGCGTGATGGCCACCATGAAGTTGGTGTACATGACCGCCCAGCACAGGCCGGTGGTCCACAGCGGCCAGCCGCCGCGCGCGATGGTGCGCCACAGCGCGGGCCCGCGCATGACCGACAGCGCAGCAATCAGCGCCAGCGCATTGAACAGGCTGCGCCAGAAGGTCACCTCGAAGCTGCGCGCCGAATCCAGGTGCCGTGTGACGACTCCCGCGATGCTCCACATCAGGGTCACCAGCACCATCAAGCCCACCGCCCGCGAATGAGTCATGGCTTTTAGTTCAGGGAACAAAAGCCGACGATCGTAGGGCTGGCACCAACCACTGCGCGTGAGATTGCCGCATGGCTTTGATGCGCAAAGCGCATGACGGCGCGCGCCAGGAAGCAGACGGCCCAAGGACCGCCCGCGTGGGCCCTGATCAAGCAGCTTCGCGCTGCGCTCGCTTGCGGTCGTGCTCCTTCAGGAACCGCTTGCGCAGGCGGATGCTCTTCGGGGTGATCTCGACCAGCTCGTCGTCCTCGATGAACTCCACACCGTACTCCAGCGTCAGGTCGATCGGCGGCGTGATCTTGATCGCGTCTTCCTTGCCGCTGACGCGGAAGTTGGTGAGCTGCTTGGTGCGCGTGGCGTTCACCACCAGGTCGTTGTCGCGGCTGTGGATGCCGACGATCATGCCTTCGTACACCGGGTCGTTGGCCCGCACGAACATGCGGCCGCGGTCGTCCAGCTTGCCCAGCGCGTAGGTGAAGATCTCGCCGTCGTCCATGCTGATCAGAACGCCGTTCTTGCGGCTGGCCACCTCGCCCTTGTAGGGCTCGTAGCCGTCGAAGATGTTGCTGATCAGGCCCGAGCCGCGGGTGAGGTTCAGGAATTCGTTGGAGAAGCCGATCAGCCCGCGCGCTGGGATGCGGTATTCCAGGCGCACGCGGCCGCGGCCGTCCGGCTCCATGTTCACCAGCTCGCCCTTGCGCTCGCCCAGGGCCTGCATCACGCCGCCCTGGTGCTGTTCCTCGACGTCCACCGTCACCAGCTCGATCGGCTCGTGGCGCTCACCATTCACGTTATGGAACACCACACGCGGCTTCGAGACGGCCATCTCGTAGCCTTCGCGGCGCATGTTCTCCAGCAGGATGGTCAGGTGCAGTTCACCGCGGCCGGAGACCTCGAACACGCCGTCCTCGTCGGTTTCGCTCACGCGCAGCGCTACGTTGCTCTGCAGTTCCTTCTGCAGCCGGTCCCAGATCTGGCGGCTGGTGACGTACTTGCCTTCGCGGCCGGCCAGCGGGCTGGTGTTGACGCAGAAGTTCATCGTCAGCGTCGGCTCGTCGACCTTCAGCATCGGCAGCGGCTGCGGGTTGGCGACGTCAGTCACCGTGACGCCGATGCCGATGTCCTCGATGCCGTTGATCAGCACGATGTCGCCCGGACGGGCCGAGGTGACCTGCACGCGGTCCAGGCCCTCGAAGCACAACACCTGGTTGACGCGGCCCTTGAACTGCTTGCCGTCCGGACCTTCCATCACCAGCACGTCCTGGCTGGGCTTCAGGGTACCGGCGTTGATGCGGCCCACGCCGATGCGGCCGACGAAGCTGTTGTAGTCCAGGGCCGAGATCTGCAGCTGCAGCGGCGCGCCGGGGTCGCCTTCGTGCGCCGGCACGTGCTTCAGGATGGTCTCGAAGAGCGCCGACATGTCCGGGCCCCACTGCTCGCCCGGCGCGCCCTCTTCCAGCGACGACCAGCCGTTGATGCCCGAGGCGTAGACCACCGGGAAGTCGAGCTGCTCGTCGTTGGCGCCCAGCTTGTCGAACAGGTCGAAGGCGGCGTTGATCACCTTGTCGCAGTTGGCACCCGGCTTGTCGACCTTGTTGACGACGACGATGGGGCGCAGGCCCAGCGCCAGCGCCTTCTTCGTGACGAAGCGGGTCTGCGGCATCGGGCCTTCCTGCGCGTCGATCAGCAGCAGCACGCCGTCGACCATGGACAGCGCGCGCTCCACCTCGCCGCCGAAGTCGGCGTGGCCCGGGGTGTCGACGATGTTGATGTGCGTGCCCTGCCAGCTGACGGCGCAGTTCTTGGCCAGGATGGTGATGCCGCGCTCGCGCTCGATGGCGTTGCTGTCCATCACGGTGTCGACCACCTTCTCGTGGTCGGCGAAGGTGCCGCTCTGGCGCAGCAGCTGGTCGACCATGGTGGTCTTGCCGTGGTCGACGTGCGCGATGATGGCGATGTTGCGGATCTGGGAAGTCATGGTCGTCTTTCGGGCGGTCAGGCGCTTGCCGCTTGCAGGGATTGCAGGGGCTGAAGCAATGCCTGGACCTCGGGCGGGCTCAACAGGCGGTCGGCGATCAACTCGCCGGCGGTGATGTGGGCGCTGCCGAGGAAGGCGCCCGGTTCGGGCCCGTAGACGCGCACGGCGGGCGCGTCGGGGCGGTGCAGGCGGCGGCGCAGGCCGGACAGGAAGCGGCCGGCTTCGGCCTGGTCCAGCGCGATGGCCGGCCAGTCGGCCAGCAGCGCGTCGGGCGGCAGCAGGCGCTGTTCGCGTTCGGACTCGTCCATCGCTTCCAGCTGGTCCAGCGTCAGTGCGTCCTCGACGCGCAGCGTCCCGGTGCCGGTGCGGCGCAGCGCCGCCAGGTGTGCGCCGCAGCCCAGGGCGGTACCGATGTCCTCGGCCAGCGTCCGGACGTAGGTGCCCTTGCTGCAGCGCACGTCGAGCACCAGCATCGCATCGGCCGGTTGCCAGTCGATGACGTCGATGGCGTGGATGGTCACGCGGCGCGGCGCGCGTTCCACCTCCATGCCGGCACGGGCGTATTCGTACAGCGCCTTGCCGTCCTTCTTCAGGGCCGAATGCATCGGCGGCACCTGGTCGATGGTGCCGGTGAAGCGGGCGCAGGCGGCGTCGATCGCGGCGCGGTCGATGTCGACCACCGGGCGCTGCTCGATCACCTCGCCTTCCAGGTCGCCGGTGCTCGTGCGCTGGCCGAGCTTCAGCGTCGCGCGGTAGGCCTTGTCGGCATCCAGGCTGACCTGCGAGAACTTGGTCGCCGCGCCGAAGCACAGCGGCAAGAGGCCGGTGGCCAGCGGATCCAGCGTGCCGGTGTGGCCGCCCTTCTCCGCGCGCAGCAGCCACTTGGCCTTCTGCAGCGCGTCGTTGCTCGTCCAGCCCAGCGGCTTGTCGAGCAGCAGCACGCCGTGCAGGGCACGGCGGGCTTGGCGTTGGCGCACGGGCCTGTTCATCGGAACGCTCAGTCTTCCTTGGCGCGCGTCGCGTTCGCCTGGCGAATCAGCGCGCTCAGCTCGGCGGCATGCTCCGTGGTGCGGTCGAACTGGAAATGCAGGGTGGGCACGGTGTGGATCTGCAGGCGCTTGAAGAGGCCGTTGCGCAGGTAGCCGGCAGCCTCGTTCAGTGCTTCCTCGCATTCGGCCGGGTCGCCGATCAGCAGCGAGAAGTAGACCTTCGCATGGGCATAGTCCGGCGACACCTCGACGTTGTTCAAGGTGACCATGCCGATACGCGGGTCCTTCAGTTCGCGGATCAGCTCGGCCAGGTCACGCTGGATCTGGTCGGCAACGCGGAAGCTGCGGTTGGGGATGGATCGCTTGTGGCGCATGTCGGTTCTCCGGTCTGCCGGCGGTCTCTCGCGGGGCCCATGAAGTGCAAACCCCGCCTTCTTGTGGAAGGCGGGGCCGGGATTCACCGGGCGGATCCGCCTTACAGCGTGCGGGCCACTTCCTTCACTTCGAAGATTTCCAGCTGGTCGCCTTCGCGGATGTCGTTGAAGTTCTTCAACTTGATACCGCATTCGAAGCCTTCGTTGACTTCGCGGACATCGTCCTTCATGCGCTTGAGCGATTCCAGCTCGCCGGTGTAGACCACCACGTTGTCGCGCAGCAGGCGGAAACGTGCGTTGCGGCGAACCACGCCCGAGGTGACCATGCAGCCCGCGACCGTACCGATCTTGGAGGCCACGAACACCGTGCGGATCTCGGCCGAGCCGATGACTTCTTCCTTCTGCTCCGGCGCCAGCATGCCGGACATCGCCGCCTTCACCTCATCCACCGCGTCGTAGATGATGTTGTAGTAGCGCAGGTCGACGTCGTTGCCCTCGGCCAGCTTGCGCGCGCCGGCGTCGGCCCGCGTGTTGAAGCCGATGATGACCGCCTTCGAGGCGATTGCCAGGTTGACGTCCGACTCGCTGATGCCGCCGACCGCCGCGTGCACGATCTGCACCTTGACCTCGGCGGTCGACAGCTTGACCAGCGACTGCGACAGCGCTTCCTGCGAGCCCTGCACGTCGGCCTTGATGATCAGCGCCAGCGTCTGCGCCTGGCCTTCGCCCATGTTCTCGAACATGTTCTCGAGCTTGGCGGCCTGGCGCTTGTTCAGCGTCACTTCGCGGTACTTGCCCTGGCGGAAGGTCGCGATTTCGCGGGCGCGGCGCTCGTCCGTCAGCACCATGAACTCGTCACCGGCCTGCGGCACCTCGGTCAGGCCCTGGATCTCGACCGGGATGGACGGGCCGGCTTCCTGGATGGCCTTGCCGTCCTCGTCCAGCATGGCGCGCACACGACCGTAGCTGGAACCCGCCAGCACCACGTCGCCACGCTTGAGCGTGCCGGACTGCACCAGCACCGTGGCCACCGGACCGCGGCCCTTGTCCAGCTTGGCTTCGATCACCAGGCCCTTGGCGGCGGCCTGTACCGGCGCCTTCAGCTCCAGCACCTCGGCCTGCAGCAGCACCTGCTCCAGCAAGTCGTCGATGCCCTGGCCGGTCTTGGCCGACACCGGCACGAAAGGCGAATCGCCACCGAAGTCTTCCGGCACGACCTCTTCGGCCACCAGCTCGCTCTTCAGGCGCTCGACGTTGGCTTCCGCCTTGTCGATCTTGTTCATCGCCACGACGATCGGCACCTTGGCCGACTTGGCGTGGTGGATGGCTTCCTTGGTCTGAGGCATCACGCCGTCGTCCGCCGCCACGACCAGGATGACCAGGTCGGTGGCGTTGGCGCCGCGCGCACGCATGGCCGTGAAGGCGGCGTGGCCCGGGGTGTCCAGGAAGGTGATCGTGCCGCGCGGCGTGTCGACGTGGTAGGCACCGATGTGCTGCGTGATGCCGCCCGCCTCGCCCGCGGCGACGCGTGTGCGGCGGATGTAGTCCAGCAGCGAGGTCTTGCCGTGATCGACGTGGCCCATGATGGTGACCACCGGCGCGCGCGGCAGCAGCTCGGCCTGCGTGGCGGCGTGTTCTTCCTCGAGGAAGGCTTCCGGGTCGTCCAGCTTCGCCGCCAGCGCCTTGTGGCCCATTTCCTCGACGACGATCATCGCCGTCTCCTGGTCCAGCTGCTGGTTGATCGTGACCATCTGGCCCAGCTTCATCAGCTGCTTGATCACCTCGCTGGCCTTGACCGACATCTTGTGCGCCAGGTCGGCGACGCTGATGGTCTCCGGCACGTGCACTTCCTGCACCACCGGTTCGCTCGGCGCGTTGTAGGCCGGGGCGTCGTCACCACGGTCGCCACGGCGGCCCCCTCGAGGCGCACGCCAGCCCGCACGGCCGGCACCACCGGAGTCGCTGCGGCCCTTCAGCGCGGCGCGCTTCTTGGCGGCGTCGTCCGCCCAGCTGGACGACAGCTTCTCGGACTTGACCGACTTCTTGTCGCCCGGCTTGGCTGCCGTGCTGCCCGGAGCGGCAGGTGCCGCGGCACCCGGAGCGCCCTTGGGCTTGTGGATGGTGCCGGTGATGCCTTCCTTCGCGGCGGCCGGCTTCGCTTCCTCCGGCTTCTTCGCGGTCAGCACCTTCTTCGGCGCGTTCATCATTGCCCGGATCGCCGCGGCTTCCGCCTCGGCGGCCTTGCGGCGCTTCTCCAGGTCGGCCAGGCGCTGCTTCTCGGCAGCCTCGTCAGTGCCGGCCTTGACCACGCGCAGCCCGGGCTTCGGGGCCTCGACGGGCGGTGCCGGGGGCGTGGCAGGCGCTGCGGCAGCGGGCGCCGCCGCCGGAGCAGCCGGCTTCGCCGCAGGGGCTGACGGAGTCGAGGCCTTTTCGATCGCTGCCGCGGCGGCGGCCTTCGCGGCGGCCTCGGCGGCTTCGCGCGCGGCGGCTTCGGCGGCTGCCTTGGCGGCGGCTGCTTCAGCCGCTTCACGGGCCTGGCGCTCTTCTTCCTCGCGCTTGCGCTGGGCCGCGGCCAGTTCTTCCTCCTGGCGACGCAGGGCCTCGGCCTGGGCGCGGGCTTCTTCCTCGCGGCGCTTCAGTTCGGCCTCTTCCTCGGCGTGGGCCGCGGCGGCGGCCTCGGCCGTCGACGGGGTGTCGTCGCGCTTGACCAGCACGCGCTTCTTGCGCACTTCCACCTGGATCGTGCGGGCCTTGCCGGAGGCATCGGCCTGCTTGATCTCGGAGGTCGACTTGCGCGTCAGCGTGATCTTCTTGCGATCGGCGCCGCCGGTACCGTGCGCCGTGCGCAGGTAGTCGAGCAGGCGCATTTTGTCGGCCTCGGTCAGCGCGTCGTCGGGAGACTTCTTCGCGACACCGGCAGACTGCAGCTGCTCGAGCAGCGTCCCGGCAGGACGGTTGAGCTCGGCTGCGAACTGGGCGACGGTCGTCACGGCCATTGGCGGTTTCCTTGCGTGAACTTCGGTGCGGGCGTTGGGGGCGGTCCTCGGGTGCATCACGCCGTGAACCAGTGCTCCCGCGCCTTCATGATCAATGCCTTCGCGGCGGCTTCGTCGACCTGGGTCATCTCGACCAGTTCGTCCACCGCGAGGTCGGCGAGGTCGTCGCGCGTGTGCACGCCGCCATCGGCCAGCTTGCCGATCAGCTCGGGCGTGAGGCCTTCCAGGTCGCGCAGGTCCTGCGACACCTGCTCGACCGACTCCTCGTGCGCGATCTCCATCGTCAGCAGCGCGTCCTTGGCCCGGGTGCGCAACTCGTTGATGGTGTCCTCGTCGAAGGACTCCATCTCCAGCATCTCCTGCAGCGGCACGTAGGCCACTTCCTCGAGGCTGGTGAAGCCCTCGGCGATCAGGATGTCGGCGACCTCCTCGTCGACGTCCAGCTTCTCGACGAACAGCTTGCGGATCGAATCGCTCTCGATGGCCTGCTTGGCCTGCGATTCCTCGGCGGTCATGATGTTGATGCGCCAGCCGGTCAGCTCCGACGCCAGGCGCACGTTCTGGCCGCCGCGGCCGATGGCGATGGCGAGGTTTTCCTCGTCGACCACCACGTCCATCGCGTGCTTTTCCTCGTCGACGACGATGGACTGCACGTTGGCCGGCGCCAGCGCGCCGATCACGAACTGAGCCGGGTCTTCCGACCACAGCACGATGTCGACCCGCTCGCCGGCCAGCTCGTTCGTCACCGCGTTCACGCGCGAACCGCGCACGCCGACGCAGGTGCCGATGGGATCGACCCGCTTGTCGTGCGACACGACGGCGATCTTGGCGCGCGAGCCGGCGTCGCGGGCGCAGCTCTTGATCTCGAGCAAGCCCTGTTCCATCTCGGGCACTTCCTGCGCGAAGAGCTCCTTCATGAAGTCGGGCGACGAGCGCGACAGCATGATCTGCGGGCCACGCGCGGTGGGGTCGATGCCGGCGATGAAGGCCCGCACCCGGTCGCCCGTGCGCAGGTTCTCCTTCGGGATCATCTCGTTGCGTTTGAGGCGGCCTTCGACGCGGCCCGACTCGACGATGATGTCGCCCTTGTCCAGGCGCTTGACCGTGCCGACGAAGATCTTGTCGCCACGCGACAGGAAGTCGTTCAACAGCGTTTCGCGCTCGGCGTCGCGGATCTTCTGCAGGATGACCTGCTTGGCTGCCATCGCGCCGATGCGGCCGATCGGCACCGACTCGATCGGCTCCTCGATGTGATCGTCGACCTCGATGTCGGTGATCTGCTCCTTGGCCTCGAACAGCAGGATCTCGGAATCGGGCAGCTGCAGGCCGGCCTCGTCCGGCACCACATGCCAGCGGCGGAAGGTTTCATAGTCGCCGGTCTCGCGATCGACGGAGACGCGGATGTCGACTTCGCCGCCGTGCAGCTTCTTCGTGGCCTGGGCCAGCGCCGCCTCGACGGCGCCGAACACGACCTCGCGGTCCACGCTCTTCTCGCGCGAGATGGCATCGACCAGCATCAACATTTCGCGGTTCATCAGTTCTGACCTCCGTCTGTCTCTTGGGGCTCGGTGACGGCGCGGCGGCGACCTTTGAAGTCGACCACCGGCACCAGCCGGGCCTCGCGCACTTCGTCCAGCGCGAATTCGAATGCCTGTTCGGGTTCCGCGGCCGCCGCGGCAGCCGCCTTCTTGCCCGGCTTGACGGTCTTGCCGGGTTTGCTGCCCTCGGGCTGCGCCGGCGGCAGCACAAGGCACCAGCCGCCGTCGGCACGCTGTTGCAGCGTGCCGCGCCACTTCTTGCGGTTCTGGAAGGCCTGGCGCAGCGTCACCTCGACCTCATGGCCTGCGAAGCGCTGGTAGTCGGCGGGGGACTTCAGCGGCCGATCGAGCCCGGGCGAGGACACCTCGAGCCGGGCGTAGTCGACCGCCTCCACTTCCAGCACGTATTGCAGCTGGCGGGTGACGAGTTCGCAGTCTTCCACGGTGACGGATTCACCGGGCCCGGCTTCGTAGGTCCGGCCGGGCAGGCGGTCGATGTAGGCGCGCAGCAGACCGCCCGCCGAACGTTCGACGTCGACGAGCTCGTAGCCCATGCCGGTGACGGTGCGCTCCACCGCTGCCTGCCAGTTCATCGTGACCGCTTCAAATCCTTGTGGCTGGGGCCTCCAGCCTTGTGGCTGGGTGACTTCTAGGTGCCCCGGAAAACGAAAAACGCGGTCGAGCAAAAAAAATGGGCTGGATGAATCCGCCCAATTCAGCTCAACAGCGAAAGCGCGAATTGTAGCCCGCAGGAACCATGCCGACAAGCCTTCGGGGTCGGGCGAACTCCTGCGTGCGAGAATCACGGGCTTCTTCGAGACCAGAAACACACGGGACGAACACATGGGCTTTCTCGTCGGCAAACGACTTCTGATCACCGGGGTCCTGAACAACCGCTCGATCGCCTACGGCATCGCGCGTGCCTGCCACCGGGAAGGGGCCGAGCTGGCCTTCAGCTACCAAGGCGAGCGCTTCAAGGACCGAATCACCGAGTTTGCCGCGGAGTTTGGCTCCGACCGGGTCTTCGAATGCGACGTCGCCGACGACGCGCAGATCGAGCGTCTGTTCGCCGAGCTGGGCGAGAGCTGGGACCAGTTCGACGGCTTCGTGCACGCCATCGCCTTCGCTCCGCGCGAGGCCATTGCCGGCGACTTCCTCGACGGCCTTTCCCGCGAGAACTTCCGCATCGCGCACGAAATCTCGGCTTACAGCTTTCCGGCTCTGGCGAAGGCCGCCCTCCCCCGGCTGCGCCCGGGTGCGGCGCTGCTGACACTGAGCTACCTGGGCGCCGTGCGCTACGTGCCGAACTACAACACCATGGGCCTGGCCAAGGCCTCGCTGGAAGCCAGCGTGCGCTTCCTCGCGCAAAGCCTGGGCGCCAAGGGCATACGGGTGAACGGCATCTCGGCCGGACCGATCAAGACGCTGGCGGCATCGGGCATCAAGGACTTCGGCAAGCTGCTGACTGAATTCGCCGCGACCGCGCCGATCCGCCGTTCGATCACGATCGACGACGTCGGCAACGCGGCTGCCTTCCTGCTGTCGGACCTGGCCGCCGGTGTCAGCGCCGAGATCATGTACGTCGACGGCGGCTTCAGCCAGGTTGCCTTGACGGGCGGGGACTGAAGCCGCGGGCCGGCCGCCCGGCCGGGCTCGCGCGGCTCCTGCTTACGGGGCCCGCACGCAATCCACCGCGTAGCGCGTACCGCCCCGGCCGTCGTCCACCTCGACCAGGCCGTGCACGTCGGTGTCGAAGCCCGGGAATCGGGCGTTGAACTCGCGGGTGAAGCGCAGGTACTGCACGATCTTGCGGTTGAACACCTCGCCCGGGATCAGCAGCGGGATGCCCGGCGGGTATGGCGTCAGCAGTGACGTGGTGATGCGGCCTTCGAGCTGGTCGATGTCCACCCGCTCGGTGTCGCGGTGGGCTATGCGGGCATAGGCCTCGCTGGGCTTCATCGCCGGCTGCAGGTCGGACAGGTACATCTCGGTCGTCAGCCGTGCGATGTCGCCCTTGGCGTAGGTCTCGTGGATGGCCTGGCAGAGGTCGCGCAGGCCCATGCGCTCGTACTTCGGCTGGGCGGCGCAAAACTCCGGCAGGATGCGCCACAGCGGCGCGTTCTTGTCGTAGTCGTCCTTGAACTGCTGCAGCGCCGTCACCAGCGTGTTCCAGCGGCCCTTGGTGATGCCGATCGTGAACATGATGAAGAACGAGTAGAGCCCCGTCTTCTCGACCACGACACCGTGCTCGGCCAGGAACTTGGTGACGATGGACGCCGGGATGCCGGTCTTGGCGAACTTGCCGTTCACGTCCAGCCCGGGCGTGATGATGGTGCTCTTGATGGGGTCGAGCATGTTGAAGCCCGGCGCCAGGTTGCCGAAGCCGTGCCACTTCTCGTTGGCCTTCAGCAGCCACCCATCGGCGCGGCCGATGCCCTCGGTGGGCAGCTTGTCCGGGCCCCAGACCTTGAACCACCAGTCCTTGCCGAAGTCCTTCTCGACCTTGCGCATCGCGCGGCGGAAGTCGAGCGCCTCGGCGATGCTTTCCTCCACGAGCGCGGTGCCGCCGGGCGGCTCCATCATCGCGGCGGCCACGTCGCAGCTGGCGATGATCGAGTACTGCGGCGAGGTCGAGGTGTGCATCAGGTACGCCTCGTTGAACAGGTGGAAGTCCAGCTTCCTGCTCTGCGAGTCCTGGACCAGCACCTGTGACGCCTGGCTGATGCCTGCCAGCAGCTTGTGCGTGCTCTGCGTGGCATAGACCATCGCGTCCTTCGGCCGCGCCCGGCCCTTGCCCATCGCGTGGTAGGTGCCGTAGAACTTGTGGAAGGCTGCGTGCGGCAGCCAGGCCTCGTCGAAGTGCAGCGTGTCGATCCAGCCGTCGAGCTTGGCCTTGATGGTCTCGGTGTTGTAGAGCACGCCGTCGTAGGTGCTCTGCGTCAGCGTCAGGATGCGTGGCTTGACTGATCCAGCATCCACGCCCGCCAGCAGCGGATTCGCGGCGATCTTGCGGCGGATGGTCTCGGGCGAGAACTCGCTCTCGGGGATCGGGCCGATGATGCCGAAGTGGTTGCGCGTGGGCGTCAGGAACACCGGCACGGCGCCGGTCATGATGATCGAGTGCAGGATGGACTTGTGGCAGTTGCGGTCCACCACCACCACGTCGCCCGGCGCCACCGTGTGGTGCCACACCATCTTGTTGCTGGTGCTGGTGCCGTTGGTGACGAAGAAGCAGTGGTCCGCATTGAAGATCCGCGCGGCGTTCTTCTCGCTGGCCGCCACCGGGCCGGTGTGGTCCAGCAGCTGGCCCAGTTCTTCCACCGCGTTGCAGACGTCCGCACGCAGCATGTTCTCGCCGAAGAACTGGTGGAACATCTGGCCGACCGGACTCTTGAGAAACGCCACGCCGCCCGAATGCCCCGGGCAGTGCCAGGAGTACGAACCGTCCTGCGCGTAGTCCATCAGTGCCTTGAAAAAGGGCGGCGCCAGGCCGTCGAGGTAGCTCTTGGCCTCGCGGATGATGTGGCGGGCCACGAACTCCGGCGTGTCCTCGAACATGTGGATGAAGCCGTGCAGCTCGCGCAGCACGTCGTTCGGCAGATGCTGGCTGGTGCGCGTCTCGCCGTAGATGTAGATCGGGATGTCGGCGTTCTTGAAGCGGATCTCTTCGATGAACTTGCGCAGGCTCAACACCGCGGGGTCGAGTTCAGGGCCGGAGGTGAACTCGTTGTCGTCGATCGACAGGATGAAGGCCGAGGCGCGGCTTTGCTGCTGCGCGAACTGCGACAGGTCGCCGTAGCTGGTGGCGCCCAGCACCTCGAAGCCTTCCTTCTGGATGGCGTCCGCCAGCGCGCGGATGCCCAGGCCGGAGGTGTTCTCGGAACGGTAGTCCTCGTCGATGATGACGATCGGAAAGCGGAGGCGAAGCATCGACGGGCTCCAGAGTGAGCGCCCCCTGGTGGCGTGGCCGCTTCCCCTCGCGGGGGTCGAGCAGCCCGGCAGAGCCAGCTCTGCTCGTGGGGGTCGGGAATTTTGCGAGCGCGAAGTGTAGGACCGATTGCGCCAGCGCCGATGACGCTGCGGTTGCACGCGCACGACCTTCCCCGCGAGCGCGCGGCCGCTCGCTACACTGCCGCGGCCTGCGGCGGATGGAGGAGATGAGATGGACTGGACAACGTCGACGTGGTGGTGGATCGCGACGGCAGCGCTGGTCGCAGCGGAGTTGGCCACCGGCACCTTCTATCTGCTGATGCTCGCGGTCGGCACCGCGGCCTCGGCCCTGGCAGCGCATGCCGGCCTGGGGCTCAGCGCGCAACTGATCGTCGGGGCCGCGGTCGGCGTCGCGGCGATCGCGCTTTGGCACAAGCGCAGGCCCCGGCGCAGTGCCGACGTCGCATCGAACCCCGACGTCAACATCGATGTCGGCAGCCGCGTGCGGGTCGAGGCCTGGTCCGCCGAGGGCACGGCCCGCGTGCAGTACCGCGGCGCGGGCTGGAACGCGCGTTTTGCCGGCGGCGGTGCGCCTGCGCCCGGCGAGCACGTCATCCGCGCGGTGCATGGCAACGAGCTGATGCTCGATCGCCTCCCCTCCTGAACACTCTCCGGAGAAATCTGATGGAAGCCATTGCCCTGGTCATCCTGATCGTCGCGGCGATCTTCATCGTCCGCTCGATCAAGGTCGTGCCGCAGCAAAACGCCTGGGTGGTCGAACGCCTGGGCAAGTACCACGCGACGCTGACGCCCGGCCTCAATTTCCTCGTGCCCTTCGTCGACCGGCTGGCCTACCGCCACTCTCTGAAGGAGATCCCGCTGGACGTGCCGAGCCAGGTCTGCATCACGAAGGACAACACGCAGCTGACGGTCGACGGCATCCTGTACTTCCAGGTCACCGACCCGATGCGGGCAAGCTACGGCTCGTCGAACTACATCGTCGCGATCACCCAGCTGGCGCAGACGACGCTGCGCAGCGTGATCGGCCGCATGGAGCTGGACAAGACGTTCGAGGAGCGTGACGCGATCAATGCGGCCGTCGTGGCCGCGCTGGACGAGGCGGCGCTGAACTGGGGCGTGAAGGTGCTGCGCTACGAGATCAAGGACCTGACGCCGCCGGCCGAGATCCTGCGCAGCATGCAGGCGCAGATCACGGCGGAGCGCGAGAAGCGCGCGCTGATTGCCGCGTCCGAAGGCCGTCGCCAGGAGCAGATCAACATCGCCACCGGCGAGCGCGAGGCGGCCATCGCCCGCTCCGAGGGCGAGAAGCAGGCCGAGATCAACAAGGCGCTTGGCGAGGCCGCCGCGATCACCGCCGTGGCCGACGCCACGGCGGACGCGATCCGCAAGATCGCCGCGTCGATCGAGGAGCCCGGCGGTGGGCAGGCGGTTCAGTTGAAGGTGGCCGAGAAGGCGATCGACGCCTACGGGCAGCTCGCCAAGACGACTAACACGATGATCGTGCCCGGCAACATGACCGAGGTCTCGGGCCTGATCGCGACCGCGATGGCGGTGATGCAACGCGGCGGCACGACGGCCGCACCGAACCGCTGAAGTCGTGGGCTAGAATCGCGGGCTTCCTTCCTGGAGGGATGGATGAGTGGTTTAAGTCGCACGCCTGGAAAGCGTGTGTGGGTTAACAGCCCACCGCGGGTTCGAATCCCGCTCCCTCCGCCAAGTTGCTGATCGACGGGCCCTGCGGGGCCCGTCGTCTTTCCTGCCCGCGCAGGCCCGTCGCCCGCGGCGGCGGCCCTGGCGTCCAGCGCCCTCCCCAGCGCCCCGCGAACGCCCTTAGCTCCTTTCGCAGCTGCCGACTGTTGCGGTGTGTTGCCGTTCCGGCGGCAGGCGTAAACATGCTCGCATCAGGGTCCGATGTCGGTGCAGCATCGCGCGCCTCGCGGTGGGGTGCGGATCGATACGACGATGCAGGCTGGGGTGGGGCAAGCGGCGGGCACGCGCGTGGCAACGGGGCCGCAGGTGCTGGACTGGGCGGAACAGCGCCACCCGCAATGGTTTCCCGGTCCGGTCCAGGATCGCGTGGCCGCGCCTTATGAGATTTATCGGTACTACCCGGTCACGCGCAACTACCTTGGCGTCTCCGCGGGCAACCTGTACGTGCTGGGGCCGGTGTCCGGCGGCCGGCTGTTGAAGCTCGGCACCTTGGCCGACTACACGCCGCGCGCGCTGGCCAACCAGTGGGCGTACAGCGACGAGCAGGCGGCGCGCTTCCTGATGCATGCCACCCTCGCGCCGAGCGAGGCGGCCATCGCCGCAGTGCGCCGCCTGGGCTACGCGGCCTGGCTAGACCAGGCCCTTGCCCAGCCCGCTTCGCGCGGCAATTGGGACTACCTGGTGGACAAGGGCATGGCGGCGAATCCCGATGCCGCGCTGGTGCCGATGGGGGTCGATGCCCAGGTCTGGCAGCGCCTGCTGACGGCACCGGACGCGCTGCGCCAGCGCGTGACGCTGGCCTTGTCGGAGATCTTCGTCGTGGCGTTCGATGGCGTGACCGGCGCCTACCGGCAGTTCATGCTGGCCGGCTACTGGGATTTGCTGGCCAGCCACGCCTTCGGCAACTTCCGCTGGCTGCTCGAGAAGGTGACGCTGAGCCCGGCCATGGGCCTGTACCTGAACATGGCCGGCAACCAGAAGGAGGACCCGGCCACCGGCCGCCAGCCCGACGAGAACTTCGCGCGGGAGCTGATGCAGCTCTTCACCATCGGCCTGCACGAGCTGAACCTGGACGGGACACCGAAGCGGGACGCCGCTGGCCAGCCCATCGAGACCTATGACCAGGGCACGGTCACGCAGCTGGCACGCGTGTTCACCGGGTGGCACATCCGGCGGCCTCCGGGTGAAGCGGGCCCTGCTTTCGCGCGGCGGCCGATGGTGCTGGACCCGGCGCAGCATTCGCCGCAGCCGGTGAGCTTCCTGGGCCGGAACATCCCCGCGAACACGCCGGGCCGGCAGGCGTTGACGATGGCGCTGGACACCTTGTTCGAGCACCCCAACGTCGGCCCCTTCATCGGGCGCCAGCTGATCCAGCGCCTGGTCACGAGCAACCCCAGCCGGCATTACGTCCGCCGGGTGGCCTCGGCCTTCGACAACAACGGTGAAGGCGTGCGCGGCGACTTGAAGGCGGTGCTGCGGGCGGTGCTGCTCGACCACGAGGCGCGCGGCGACGCAGGCCTGGCCGACCCGGCCTTCGGCAAGCTGCGCGAACCGGTGCTGCGCTTCGTGCACTGGGCGCGGCTGTTCAAGGCGAGTTCGCTGTCCGGCACCTGGAATGCCGGCAACACCAGTGATCCGGCGACCAGCCTCGGCCAGAGCCCGATGCGTTCGCCCTCGGTCTTCAACTTCTTCCGACCCGGCTACTCGCCGCCCAACACTCCCATTGCGACCAAGGGCATGGTGGCGCCGGAATTCCAGCTGGTGAACGAATCCAGCGTCGCCGGCTACCTGAACTTCATGCAGGCGGCCATCGGTGGGCTGCACCCGGACCTGAGGCCCGACTACGCGGCCGAGGTGGCCCTGGCCGACCGGCCCGCGCTGCTGCTGGATCGGCTGAACCTGCTGCTGTGTGCCGGCCAGCTCGGCGCCGCGACACGGCGGCTGATCGTCGATGCGGTGGAGGCCATGCCCGGCGCCTCGCCGCAGCACCGGCGGCACCGCGCACAGGCCGCGGTGATGCTGGTGATGGCCTCGGCCGACTACCTGGTGCAGCGATGACCATCACGCCCGCCCGCCCCGCCGCTTCGATCGATCACGCCCGGCGCGCCTTGCTGCGCCGTGCCGGCCTGCTCGCCGGGGCCGGCACGGCCGGGCCGATGGCCATGAACCTGTCGCTGATGGGCGAAGCCGCCGCGGCCTCGGGGGCCGCCGGCTACCGGGCGCTGGTCTGCGTCTTCCTCTACGGCGGCAACGACCATGCCAACACGGTGGTTCCGGTCGATGACGCGCATCATGCAAGTTATGCGCGCGTGCGCGGTCCCCTGGCCACGCCGCGTGCGGCGCTGCAGGCGACCACCCTGGTTCCGGCGGTTCCCCTGCCCGGCGGCCTGCGTCTGGCTCTTGCGCCGCAGCTGGCGCCGCTGCTGCCGCTGTGGAACGCGGGCGACATGGCGGTGCAGCTCAACGTCGGGCCGCTGGTGGTGCCCACCTCGGTGGCGCAATACCACGCGCGATCGGTACCGCTGCCGCCCAAGCTGATGTCGCACAACGACCAGCAGTCGATCTGGCAGTCGGCGCTGGCCGAAGGCGCCGCCACCGGCTGGGGCGGCCGCATCGGCGACCTGCTGCTGTCCGGCAACGGCGGCAGCCTCTTCACCTGCACCTCGGTGACCGGCAATGCGGTGTTTCTTGCCGGCGGCACGGCGGTGCAGTACCAGCTCGGCGCCCAGGGCGCGGTGCCGATCCGCGGCATCGAGCGATCGCTGTACGGCTCGCTGGCGGCGCAGGCCGCGCTGCGGCAGATCGTCACGCTGCCGCACGCGCACCTGTTCGGCAACGCCTACACGGCCACCACCCGCCGCTCCATGGACGCCGAGGTCCGCATCACCGAGGCACTGGGCGCCCTGCCGCCGCTGGCCACGCCGTTCCCCAGCCATCCGCTGGCGACGCAGCTGCGCACGGTGGCGCGCATGATCGCGGCGCGCAGCAGCTTCGGCGTCACACGGCAGGTCTTCTTCGTCTCGCATGCGGGCTACGACCTGCACAACGGCCTGCTCGAAACGCACCCGATGCTGCTGGCGCAACTGGGCCAGGCGCTGCGCGCGTTCCATGATGCGACGCAGGAGCTGGGCATCGCCCAGCAGGTGACCGCCTTCACCGCCTCCGATTTCGGCCGTGCTCTCACCTGCAACGGCGACGGCTCGGACCACGGCTGGGGCGCCCACCACCTGGTGATCGGCGGCGCGGTGAAGGGCCGCAGCTTCCATGGCCGGCACCCGGCGATCGCGGTGAACGGCCCGGACGACATCGGCCAGGGTCGGCTGCTGCCCACCACCTCGGTCGACCAGTTCAGCGCGACGCTGGCGGCCTGGCTGGGGGTGCCGGATGCCGACCTGGTGGACGTGGCGCCGAACCTGCCGAACTTCAGCGTCCGGCGGCTGGGCTTCCTGTAGCGGCGGCGCCCGGGAACGGCGGCCGGGCGCCGTTCAACGCGCCGCCAGCCGCGGAGATTCCGCGCGGGCCCGCCGCGCCTCGGCATAGAGTGCCAGGTACTCACGCGCCGGTCGCGCCCAGGACAGGTCCTGCGCCATGCCAGCGCGCATCATGGCGTTCCAGGCCGCGACATCTCGCAGCAGCGCGGCCGCGCGGCGCACGGCGGCCTCGAACGCGGCCGGTGTCGTAGCGTCGAAGACGATGCCGCTGCGGCCATCGGCCACCGTGTCGCCCAGGCCTCCGACGCGGCGCACGATGGGCACGGTGCCGTAGCGCAGGCCGTACATCTGCGTCAGGCCGCAGGGTTCGAAGCGCGAAGGCACGGCGATGGCATCGGCGCCGGCGATCAGCTGGTGCGCGCGAGCCTCGTCGTAGCCGATGTGCACGCGCACGCGCTCGGGGTGCATTTCCTGCGCCATGCGGAAGGCCGCCTCCAGCGTCGGCTCGCCGGTGCCTTGCACCGCGAACTGCACACCCTCGCGCACGAGGATCGGCAGGGCCGCCAGCACCAGGTCCAGCCCCTTCTGCGAGGTGAGGCGGCTCACCACGGTGACCAGCAGCGCGTGGTCGTCCTGCGCCAGGCCCAGCTGCGCCTGCAGCGCGCGGCGGCACGTGCGCTTGCCCTGCAGGCGCTGAGCGTCATAACGCTCGGCCAGCGCGGCATCCGTCGCGGGATTCCACACTGTGTCGTCGATGCCGTTGAGGATGCCGCTGACCGCCGCCCCGCGGCCGCGGATCACGCCATCCAGGCCGCAGCCGAACTCGTGCGTGGAGATTTCATGCGCGTAGCTCGGGCTCACCGTCGTCACGCGGTCGGCGAACTTCAGGCCCGCCTTCATGAAGGAGATCTGCCCGTGGTACTCCAGGCCCGACGGCGACATGAAGCGCGAGGACAGGCCCAGCAGCCCCCAGTCGTGCGGCGGGAACACGCCCTGGAAGGCCATGTTGTGCACCGAGTAGACCGAGGCGGCGCGGGTCGGCGGGTGGTCGGCGATGTAGGCGCAGGTCATGGCCGCGTGCCAGTCGTGGGCATGCACCACGTCGGGCACCCAGTCCGGGTCGGCATCGTCGGCGGCCAGATGCGCGGCCACCCAGCCCAGCAGCGCGAAGCGGCGGATGTTGTCCGGCCACTCGCTGCCGTCGGCGGCCTGGTAGGGCCCGCCGCCACGGCGGTACAGGTGTGGCGCATCGACGAGGTAGACCGGCAGCGCGGTGCCGGGCATGCGCGCCAGCAGCAGCCGCACGCGCAGCGCGCCGAAGGCCGGGCCGATGTCCAGCACCGGCCGCGCCGATTGCACGGCATCCAGGATCGGCGGCAGGCCGGGCAGCAGCAGGCGCACGTCCGCGCCCGCGGCGGCGAGCGCCGGCGGCAGCGCGGCGACCACGTCGGCCAGGCCGCCGGTCTTGACCAGCGGGTAGACCTCGGCCGCGACATGCAGCACCCGCATCACGAAGCCAGCCCGTCCAGCATGCTGCGCGTGACCAGCGTGATGCCGTTCTCGCTGCGGTAGAAGCGCTTTGCGTCTTCCTCGGGGTCGTGGCCGATGCTCAGGCCGTCCGGGATCGTGCAGCCGCGGTCCACGACGCAGCGCCGCAGGCAGGCGCCGCGGCCGACGGTGACGCCGGGCAGCAGCACCGACCACTCGACCTGCGCCCGCGAATGGACGCGTACATTGGAAAACAGCAAGGTGCGCCAGGCATGGCCCGAGACGATGCAGCCGCCGGAGACCAGCGACTCGATGGCCATGCCGCGCCGGTCGTCCTCGTTGTGCACGAACTTGGCCGGCGGCAGCTGCGGCTGGTAGGTCCAGATCGGCCAGCGGGTGTCGTACAGGTCCAGTTCGGGCACGGTGGCGGTCAGGTCGATGTTGGCGTCCCAGTAGGCGTCGATGGTGCCCACGTCACGCCAGTACGGCGCCCCACCCGGCTTGGGGCCGACGCAGCTCATGTCGAACGGATGGGCCACCGCGTGGCCGTTGCGCACCGCTGCGGGAATGATGTCCTTGCCGAAGTCGTGGCTGGAGTTCGGATCGGCCATGTCGCGCTCCAGCTCCTTGTAGAGGTAGCGCGCATTGAAGATGTAGATGCCCATGCTGGCCAGAGCGCGGTCGGGCTTGCCCGGCATCGCCGGCGGGTCGGCCGGCTTCTCGACGAAGTCGATGATGCGGCGGCGGTTGTCGATGTGCATCACGCCGAAGGCGGTCGCTTCCATGCGCGGCACCTCGATGCAGCCCACCGTGCATTCGCGCCCCTGGGCCACGTGGTCGGCCAGCATCAGCGCGTAGTTCATCTTGTAGATGTGGTCGCCGGCCAGCACCACCACGTAGTCCGCGCCGTAGGCGGCCAGGATGTCCTGGTTCTGGTAGACGGCATCGGCGGTGCCGCGGTACCAGTGTTCTTCGTCGATGCGCTGCTGCGCCGGCAGCAGGTCGACGAACTCGTTCATTTCGCTCTTCAGGAAAGCCCAGCCGCGCTGCAGGTGGCGCAGCAGGCTGTGGCTCTTGTACTGGGTGATGACGCCGATGCGCCGGATGCCGGAGTTGAGGCAGTTCGACAGGGCGAAGTCGACGATGCGGAACTTGCCGCCGAAGTACACGGCCGGCTTGGCGCGGCGGTCGGTCAGCGCCTTCAGGCGGCTGCCGCGCCCGCCGGCCAGCACCAGCGCGACGGCGCGCTTGGGCAGGTCCAGGCTGGAAGCGAGTTCGATCGAGGGCATGGCGGGCGTCTCCTCTTTCGCGGGGTGGGTCGGGGCGAACGGCGTTCGCGCCCGATGGTGCCATGCCGGCATGCGGCGTTCCCGGCCTGCGCATCAATAATGCATTTCGACTGTCCACCGGGACGCACTGGAGCGAGGATCGGCCATGGCCAACGCACCCGACACCACTGACCGCAACGCTCCCCTCATCGCGCGCCTGGACCGCCACCTGCTGGACACCGTCGGCGTGGTGCCCGGCCAGGCGTCCACCGGCGAGCTGGCGCAGGCCTTGTCGCAGGTGGCACGGGCGGAGTTGTCGCGCCGCTGGGTCGCCGGCGCGCGGGCCGACTCGGCCGCGCGCGCCCGGCGGGTGTACTACCTGTCGATGGAATTCCTGATCGGCCGCAGCCTGGGCAACGCGCTGGCGGCCCTGGGCCTGGAGGGCGAGGCAGCCGACGCGGCGGCCGGGCATGCGCGCCGGCTGGAAGACCTGCAGGCGCAGGAGCCCGATGCCGCGCTGGGCAACGGCGGCCTCGGCCGGCTGGCGGCCTGCTTCCTCGATTCGATGGCCAGCGTCGGCCTGCCCGCCTTCGGCTACGGCATCCGCTACGAGTTCGGCATGTTCTCTCAGAGCATCCAGGGCGGCGCCCAGGTGGAGCACCCGGACCCCTGGTTGGCCGACGGCACGCCCTGGGAGTTTCCGCGTGCCGAGGTGGTGCACCGCGTGCGCTTCGGCGGTTGGGTGGAGCGCTCGGAATCGCCCGACAGCCCGCCCATCTGGCGCCATGCCGGCGAGGTCTGCGCCAAGGCCTACGACCACGTCATTCCCGGCCACGGGACGGAGCGCGTCGCGACGCTGCGGCTGTGGAAGGCCGCGGCCCCGGCGCACATCGACCTGCATGCGTTCAACAGCGGCGACTACGCCCGCGCGGCCGAGTTCAAGAACGAGTACGAGAACATCTCTTGGGTGCTGTACCCGAACGACAGCACGCCCGCCGGCCGCGAGCTGCGGCTGCGGCAGGAGTATTTCTTCACCTCCGCCTCGCTGCAGGACATCCTGGCGCGCCACCTGGCCGAGCACGGCCACCTCGGTAACCTGGCCGAACACGCGGCCATCCACCTGAACGACACCCATCCGGCCATCGGCGTGGCCGAGCTGATGCGCCTGCTGGTGGACGAGCAGGGCTTCAGCTGGGCACCCGCCTGGGCCATGACGCGGCGCATCTTCAGCTACACCAACCACACGCTGATGCCGGAGGCGCTGGAGACCTGGAGCGTGGGCCTGCTGCAGCAGGTGCTGCCGCGTCATTTGGAAATCATCTTCCGCATCAACCACGACTTTCTGCTCGAAGCGGGCGCCCATCGCCCTGGCGATGCGGAGTTCCTGCGCCGCGTGTCGCTGATCGACGAGCACGGCGAGCGGCGAGTGCGCATGGCGCACCTGGCCATCATCGGCAGCCACCAGGTCAACGGCGTCTCCGCGCTGCACAGCGAGCTGCTGGTCCACACCATCTTTTCCGACTTCGCCAGCCTCTGGCCGCGGCGCTTCTGCAACGTCACCAACGGCGTGACGCCGCGGCGCTGGCTGGCGCAGGCCAACCCGTCACTGGCCGCCGTGCTGGACGAGCGCCTGGGCACCGACTGGCGGCGCGACCTGTCGCAACTGCAGCGCCTGGCGCCGATGGCGGACGACCCGTCGCTGCAGCAGGCGGTGATGGCGGCCAAGCAGCGCAACAAGGAGCGGCTGGCCGCGCTGATTCACCGCGAGACGGGGCTGGTGGTGAACCCGGCGTCGCTGTTCGACGTGCAGGTCAAGCGCATCCACGAATACAAGCGCCAGCTTCTCAACCTGCTGCACGCGGTCACGCGCTACCGCGCCATCCTGGCGCAGCCGCATGCGCACTGGCAGCCGCGCACGGTGATCTTCGCGGGCAAGGCCGCATCCAGCTACTACCGCGCGAAGCAGATCATCCGGCTCATCCACGACGTCGGCCGCGTCGTCAACCACGACCCGCGCATCGGCGACCGGCTGAAGATCGCCTTCGTGCCGAACTACGGCGTGGCCGCGGCCGAGGTGATCATGCCCGGTGCCGACCTGTCCGAGCAGATCTCCACCGCCGGCACCGAGGCCTCGGGCACCGGCAACATGAAGCTGGCGCTCAATGGCGCACTGACGATCGGCACCGACGATGGCGCCAACATCGAGATCCGCCAGCAGGTGGGCGACGCGAACGTCTTCATCTTCGGCAAGCGAACGCACGAGGTGGCCGCCATCCGCGCTGCCGGCTACCAGCCGATGCGCATCTACGAGAGCAACCCCCAGCTGAAGGCCGTGCTCGACGGCATCGCCTCCGGTGCATTCTCGGCCGAGGAACCTGCGCGTTATCGCGATCTGGTGGATTCGCTGCTGTGGGGCGGCGACCACTACCTGCTGCTGGCCGACTACGAGGACTACGTGACCACGCAGCTGCGGGTGGATGCGCTGTACCACGACCCGGCCGCCTGGGCGCGCATGGCGATCCTGAACGTCGCGGGCATGGGGCCCTTCTCGTCGGACCGCACGATCGGCGAGTACGCCGAGCGCATCTGGAACGTGGCGCCGGTGCGCTGAAGCGGGCGCCCGGCCAAGAAAAAAGGGGCGCCTTGCGGCGCCCCTTCAGGGTTCTGGCTCGGGAAAAGCCTGATCAGTTCAGCGGAACCTTCTTGCCGTCCTTGTACGAGTACAGGGTCATCGCGGGGTTCTTCAGCTCGCCATCGGCCTCGAACGCGATCTTGGTGGTCACGCCCTGCAGGTTGGCCTTGGTGATGAACGGCGTGTAGACCTTGGGATCGGCCGACTTGGCGCGCACCATCGCATCGACCAGCACGTGCACCGCGTCGTAGGTGTACGGCGAGTAGACCTGGAACTGGCCCGGGTACTTCTTGTCGTAGCGCTCCTTCCAGGTCTTCCCGCCGGGCATCTTCTCGAGCGATGCGCCGCCTTCGGCGCAGACCACGTTGCCCAGCGTCTTCGCGCCGCCGGACAGCTCGGCCAGCTTGGCCGTGCAGATGCCGTCGCCGCCGAAGAACTTGACGTTGGCCAGGCCCAGCTGCTCCATCTGGCGCAGCATCGGACCGGCTTGCGGGTCCATGCCGCCGTAGAAGATGCCGTCCGGCGCCTTCGACTTGATGGCGGTCAGGATCGCCATGAAGTCGGTGGCCTTGTCGGTCGTGAACTGCTCGTCCACGATCTGGATGCCCTTCTGCGCCGCGGTCTTCTTGAAGACGTCGGCCACGCCCTGGCCGTAGGCGGTGCGGTCGTCGATGATGGCGATCTTCTTCAGCTTCAGGTTGTTGGCCGCGTGCAGGGCCAGGCCGGCGCCCAGCGCGTTGTCGTTGGCCAGCAGGCGGAACGTGGTCTTGTAGCCCTGCTGCGTCAGCTTGGGGTTGGTGGCCGACGGGGTCACGTGCGGGATGCCGCAGTTGTTGTAGATCGTCGAAGCGGGGATGGTCGTGCCGGAGTTCAGGTGGCCCACCACGCCGTTCACCTTGGCGTCGCACAGCTTCTGCGCGGCGGCGGTGCCTTGCTTCGGATCGGCGGCGTCGTCCTCGGCCACCAGTTCCAGCTTGACCTTCTTGCCGCCGATGGTCACGCCCTTGGCATTCAGGTCCTCGACGGCCATGCGGGCGCCGTTTTCATTGTCCTTGCCGTAGTGGGCCTGGGCGCCGGAGACCGGGCCGACGTGGCCGATCTTGACGACCATGTCCTGCGCGGAAGCGGTTCCGGCAAGAACCGTGGCAGCGGCGGCGACAAGGAGCTTGAGTTGGAATTGCATGCAAAAACCTCCAGGGGAACAGGTTGAGACTTCGAGGTCGTCCGGGGGATGGATTCAAGGAAGTGCCGGGCCGCCCCGAGTTTCCTTGACCCCCGTGGGGCGTGCCGGGCGAACCCGGCACGGGGGGGCTCGGTCAACGGGTCGGAACCATACTCCAATTGTCTAGACACCCCACATCGGGAATCCTCGGGGACCAGGGATCGCAAACCCCATGCGCGAACACGGTCGCGTCACCGGCGGCCGGGGGGCCGTGAATGGCATAACGCGGCACGATTCGGCGCCGCCGACTCAATGGGCCGAACCTCGGGAAACCCCGGTGGCCTCGTGCAGCACCGGCTTGAAGCCGGCGGCCACGTAATGGCGCCAGCGCTGGCGGCCCGCCTGCGCGTCCTCGGGCCCTTCGCCAACGATCTCGATGACCCGCGCAAAGCGATCGAATCCCGGCGCGGGGGCGGGCCCGAGGTTCACCAGCACCTGGGGGTCGATGCAGGCCTGCGCGTCGTCGATCAACCAGATCGGCGTGCGCGCCAGCGCGGGATCGGGCCGCGCATTGGTGCGCAGTCGCGCATGCGGCACGAACTCCTCGTGCTCGAAGGTCCACAGCAGCACGTCCAGCCGGTTCAGCAGTTCGGGCGCGCCGGTCACGGCCACGCGCGCGCCCTGCCGCCAGGCCTTGCGCAACAGGCGGCAGGTGTAGGTCGCCTTGTCGGCGAGCCCGGTGTGGAACGCGATGTCCGGCATCCGCGGTGGGCGCGGCCGCCTACTTTGCCTGCGACAGCAGGTAGTGGGTCAGCAGGCCGACCGGGCGCCCCGTGCCCCCCTTCGCCGCGCCGGACTTCCAGCCCGTGCCGGCGATGTCCAGGTGCGCCCAGCGCAGCTTGGACGTGAAGCGCTTCAAGAACATCGCCGCGGTGATCGCGCCGCCGGCGCGGCCGGCGATGTTGGCCATGTCGGCGAAGTTGCTCTTGAGCCCTTCGTCGTAGTCGTCGTCCACCGGCATGCGCCAGCAGGGATCGAGCGCCGCATCGCCCGCGGCTTGCAGCTCCGCGGCCAGGACGTCGTCGGGGCTGAAGAGGCCGCTGCGCACGTTGCCCAGCGCGATCACGCAGGCGCCTGTCAGCGTGGCGATGTCGATCACCGCGGCGGGCTTGAAGCGCTCGGCGTAGGTCAGTGCATCGCAAAGGATCAGCCGGCCCTCGGCGTCGGTGTTCAGGATCTCGATGGTCTGGCCCGACAGGCTGGTCACCACGTCGCCCGGCTTCACCGCGCGGCCACCGGGCATGTTCTCGGTCGCCGCGACGATGCCCACGACGTTGAGCTTGGGCTTCAGCTGCGCAATGGCGCGCATGGTGCCGATGATGCTGGCGGCGCCGCCCATGTCGAACTTCATCTCGTCCATTTCGGCGCCGGGCTTCAACGAGATGCCGCCGGTGTCGAAGGTGATGCCCTTGCCCACCAGCACCACCGGCGCGGCACTCTTGGACGCGCCCTGGTAGTGCATGACGATGAAGCGCGGCGGCTCGTCCGATCCCTGCGCCACGGCGAGGAAGGAGCCCATGCCGATCTTCTCGATCGCCTTGCGGTCCATCACCTCGATGCGCAGGCCGTGGGCCTTGGCCATCTTGCGCGCTTCCTCGGCCAGCAGCGTGGGCGTGCAGTGGTTGCCGGGGCGGTTGGCCAGCTCGCGCGCCAGCGTCACGCCTTCGGCAATGGCGGCGCCGCGCTGCAGGCCGGCGTTGGCCGCGGCGGCTTCGGCCTTGTCGGCCACCAGCAGCGTCAGCTTCTCGAGCTTCGGCGCGGGAGGCGCGCTGGGCTTGGTCGTGCGGTAGACGTAGACCGCATCGCCGGCCGCGGCGGCGATGGCTTCCGCATGCGCGCCCATCAGGCTGCCGAAGCCGTTCAATTGCACGGCCAGGTGCTTCACGGCCATGCCCTTCAATGCACCCAGCCCGGCGGCGGCCGCGCCCTTCAGCGCCTTGGCGCTGCCATTGGCCGCGTGCACCACCGCCACGCGCGGCGCCTTCACGCCATCAACTTGGCGCAGGTAGGCGAGCTTGCCGTTCTTCAGCGCAAAGTCCTCGGCCGCGATGGCCTGCTGGATGGCGGCCTCGATCGGGGCGTCCAGGCCGGTTGCGAGCTTGTCTCCGGTCGTCACGATCAGCAGTGCGTCGGCGGCCAGGCGGCTCGTGGCCCCAGGTGCGATCACTTGAGTTCGGAAGTCCATAATCACTCAGGGTTTGTTGTGGGGCCCCCGAGCGGCGGCAATGCCCGCCGCCGCCACCCGAGGGGATCAGTCAACTCGGGAATGGCCCCTCGTTGACTGGGCGGACGATGTTATTCGATTCAACTGTGCGCAGAGAGCTGGGCCGCAGCTTCGGCGCGACGCTGGTGGTGATCCTCACCATCGTGATCACCGCGATGCTGATCCGCACCGTCGGCCAGGCCGCCGGCGGCGTGGTGGCGCCGGAAGACGTCGTGCTGGTGCTGGGCTACGCGGCGCTGGGCCACCTGCCGACGATGATGGCCTTGTCCCTCTTCATCGCCGTCGTGCTGTCGCTGGGCCGCATGTACCGAGACAGCGAAATGGCGGTGTGGTTCGCCAGTGGCATCGGCCTCGCCCGCTTCGGCGCGCCGGTGTTGCGCATGGCCTGGCCGGTGCTGCTGGTGATCGGCGTGCTGCTGATCTTCGTCTGGCCCTGGGGCAACCGCAGCAGCACCGAGATCCGCCAGCGCTACGAGCAGCGGTCCGACCTGTCGCGCGTCGCGCCCGGTGTCTTCCAGACCTCGCGCGACGGCAACCGCGTCTTCTTCGTCGACCGCGCCAGCCAGGAAGGCCACGATGGCCACAACGTGTTCATCCTGACACGCAAGGCGCAAGTGGAGTCGGTGACCGCCGCCCGCACCGGCCGGCTCGAAGTGAGCGGCAAGGACCGCACCCTGGTGCTGGAGAACGGCCAGCGCAACGAGGTGGACCACGGCAACGGCTCGCGCACGCTGGCTTCCTTCGAGGACTACCGCGTGCTGGTCGACGAACGTTCCTCGCGCGAAGCCAGCACGCGCCCGCCGCGCACGCTGGACACGCTGGAGCTGTTGCGCGAACCCACGCCGCGCCACCAGGGCGAGCTCGCCTGGCGCTTCGGCCTGCTGTTCGCCGCAGCCAACCTGCTGCTGCTGGGCATCGGCCTGGCCGCCACCAACCCCCGCCGCGCCAGCAACTGGAACCTGCTGTTCGCGCTGCTGGCCTTCGTCGTCTACTTCAACCTGATCAACCTGTCGCAGGCCTGGATCGCCGGCGGCCGCCTGGGCTTCGGGCCGATGATGCTGCTGCTGCACGGCTCCGGTCTGGCGCTGGCCCTGGGGCTGATCTGGTGGCGTGACAACGGCGCGTCGCTGATGGCCGGTTCGCGCAAGGCGGCCGCCGCATGAAGACCGTCCGCCGCCTGCTCTACCGCGACATCCTCTGGTCGGTGGCCTTCGTCGCCATCGCCTTCCTGTCGCTGTTCTTCTTCATCGACGTGGTCGACGAGCTCGACAACGTCGGCCGCGACGGCTACACCGTCGGCCTGGCGATGGCGCGCGCGGTGTTCGAAGTGCCAGGCCACTTCTACGAGCTGTTCCCCATCGCGGTGCTGATCGGCACCATCTACGCGATGGCGCGGCTCGCGCAGTCCTCCGAGTTCACGATCCTGCGCACCGGAGGCCTTGGACCGGGGCGGGCACTGGGGCTGCTGGCCGTGCCGGGCCTGGCCTTCGCGGCCATCACCTTTGTCGTCGGCGACTACGTCTCGCCCGCGAGCGAACGCGAGGCGGTGCTGATGCGCAGCTCCGCGCGCGCCGTGGGCGGCGTGGCCCCGGGCCGCGGCGGCGCCTGGCTGAAGGAACGCCGCAACGGCCCCGAAGGCGTTCGCAACGTCTCGGTCAATGTCGCGAGCATCGCGACCAGCGGCGAGCTGCGCGGCATCCGCATCTACGAGTTCGATGCCGAAGGCCGCCTGCGCACGCAGATCGGCGCGATGAGCGCCACCGTGACTCCCGGCGGCGAGTGGCGGCTGCGGCAGGTGCATCGCACCGATTGGCCGGTGCCCGACCAGGCGCACGACAACGCCCGGCTGGCCATGCAGAACCAGGCCGAGATGCACTGGCGCAGTACGCTGGATGCCAACGTGGTGGCCGCGGCCCTGCTGCCGGTGCAGACCATGTCCACGGTGGAGCTGTGGCGCTACAGCGCGCACCTGACCGACCAGGACCAGGCCACGCAGCGCCACGAGATCCAGTTCTGGAAGAAGGCCTTCTATCCGCTCGCCTGCATCGTGATGGTGGCGCTGGCCCTGCCCTTCGCTTACCTGCACGCGCGCGCAGGCGGCATCAGCTACAAGGTGTTCGGCGGCATCATGCTCGGCATCGCCTTCGTGCTGCTGAACAACGTGAGCGGCCACCTGGGCCTGTTGAAGCAGTGGACGCCGTGGATGGTGGCCGGCGCGCCGAGTCTGTTGTTCCTGTTGCTGTCGATGGCCGCCTTCGCGTGGCTCGTGAGGTACAGATGACCCTCCCCCGAAGCGCCTTTGGCGCCTCCGCCCAAGCTGCGCGATGCCAGCGGCCCGGCCAGGCAGGTTCCGCGGCGCCTGCTTGGAAAGCCGCGCCTTTGCGCTCCGAGGCTTTGTCGAAGTGGCGCCGGACATGAACGGGCTGTTGTTGTTCGCCCATGGCGCCCGCGATCCCGCCTGGGCGCGGCCCTTCAACGCGGTTGCGCAGCGCTGCCGTGCCGCGCGGCCGGACATGCCCGTGGAGCTGGCCTTCCTCGAGTTCATGGTCCCGGGCCTCGTGCAGGCCGGAGCGCGGCTCGCCGCGGCGGGCTGCACCGCGGTGGACGTGTTGCCGCTGTTCCTGGGGGCCGGCGGCCACGTGCGCAAGGACATCCCGGTGCTGATGGCGCAGTTGCAGGCCGAGCACCCGGCGGTGCAATGGCGCCTGCACCCGGCGGTCGGCGAGGCCGAAGGTGTCGTCGCGGCCATGGCCAGCGTGGCGCTGGACGCCGCGCTGCTGCCCGAAGTGAGCGTCCGGTGAACCTGCACCAGTTCCGCTTCGTGCAGGAGGCTGTGCGCCGCAACCTCAACCTGACCGAGACCGCCAAGGCGCTGCACACCTCGCAGCCGGGCATCAGCAAGGCCATCCTCGAGCTGGAGGAGGAGCTGGGCGTCGACATCTTCGCCCGCCACGGCAAGCGCATCCGCCGCGTCACCGAGCCGGGGCTGCTGGTGCTGAAGTCGATCGAGGTCATCATGCGCGAGGTGGCCAACCTCAAGCGCATCGGCGACGAGTTCTCGAAACAGGACGCGGGCACGCTGTCCATCGCGACCACGCATTCGCAGGCGCGCTACTTCCTGCCCGAGCCGGTGGCCCAGTTGCGCAAGCGCTTTCCCAAGGTGCAGGTGGTGCTGCACCAGGGCACGCCCGCCGACGTGGCGCGCATGCTGGCCGACGACGTGGCCGAGATCGGCCTGGCGACCGAGGCCCTGGCGGACGTCGAAGGACTGGTCAGCCTGCCGTGCTACCAGTGGCAGCACGTGCTGGTGGTGCCGGCGCGGCATCCGCTGGCGGCGGTGGAGCGGCCCACGCTCGAGCAGCTGGCCGCCGAGCCGCTGGTCACCTACCACCCCACCTTCAGCGGCCGCTCGCGCATCGACGCCGCCTTCCAGCGCGCGCGGCTGGAGCCGCACGTGGCGCTGGAGGCCATCGACGCCGACGTCATCAAGACCTACGTGCGGCTGGGCATGGGCGTGGGCCTGGTCTCCGAGATGGCGGTGCGCGACGACCCGCCCGGCGGTGACCTGGCCTCGCGCCCTGTCGGCCACCTGTTCGGCCCCAACACCTCGCGCGTTGCCTTCAAGCGCGGCGCCTACCTGCGCCACTTCGTGTTTGCCTTCGCCGAGCTGCTCTCCGACCGCCTGACCCGGCCGCTGCTCGAGCGCGCGATGGCCGGCGAGGCGGCTCACTACGACCTTTGAGCTTCACGCAGCCATGAGCTTCCGCACCCCCATCTTCCCCAGCCGCCTGCACAACGTAGGCACGACCATCTTCACCGTGATGTCGGCGCTGGCCGCCGAGCATGGCGCGGTCAACCTGGGCCAGGGATTCCCGGACTTCGACTGCGACCCGCGCCTGTCGGACGCGGTGAACGGCGCGATGCGCGAAGGCCTGAATCAGTACCCGCCGATGACGGGCGTGGCGCCGCTGCGCGAGGCGGTGTCGGCCAAGATCGAGGCCGAGTATCACAAGCGCTATGACGCGGCGAGTGAAATCACCATCACCGCCGGCGCCACGCAGGCCATCCTGACGGCGGTGCTCGCCACCGTGGGGCCCGGCGACGAGGTGATCGTCCTCGATCCCTGCTATGACAGCTACGTGCCGAACGTGCAGCTGGCCGGCGGCACCGTGGTGCGCGTGCCCTTGACGGCCGGCAGCTTCCGGCCCGACTTTCCGGCCATCGCTGCCGCCATCACGCCGCGCACCCGCGCAATCATGATCAACACGCCGCATAACCCCAGCGCGACGATCTGGCGCCGGGCGGACCTGCAGGCGCTGGCCGAGCTGCTGCGCCCGACCGACGTGGTCGTGATCGCGGACGAGGTCTACGAGCACATGGTCTACGACGGCGAGCCGCACGCCAGCGTGGCCACGCTGCCCGAGCTGGCGGCGCGCAGCTTCGCCATCTCCAGCTTCGGCAAAACCTACCACGTCACCGGCTGGAAGGTGGGCTACGTGGCGGCGCCCGCGCCGCTGATGGCCGAGTTCCGCAAGGTGCACCAGTTCAACGTGTTCACGGTGAACACGCCGATGCAGCACGGCCTGGCCCGCTTCATGGCCGACCCCAGGCCGCACCGCGAGCTGGCCGCCTTCTACCAGCGCAAGCGCGACCTCTTCCGCGCCGGCCTCGCCGGCACGCGCTTCAAGCTGCTGCCCAGCGAAGGCAGCTACTTCCAGTGCGTGGACTACAGCGCCATCAGCGACCTGGGCGAGGAGGCCTTCTGCCGCTGGCTCACCAGCGAGATCGGCGTCGCCGCCATCCCGCTGTCCGCCTTCTATGGCGACGGCCGCAACCAGGGCCTGGTGCGCTTCTGCTTCGCGAAGCGGGACGAGACCCTGAACGCCGCGCTGGCGCGCCTGGCGCGGCTCTGATCACGCGTCGTATCCCGGCATCTGGCGGTCGAGGCGGCGCTTCAGGCCAGGCCACGACAAGGCGCCGGCGCCCTGCCCGCGCGTGACCACCTTGGCCTGCTGGCTCGCGGTGGCGATGATCTCGGGATGCACCTGGACCAGTTCGCCGCCAGCCTGGGCGCGGACCTGGATGGTGCATACGGCCTCGAAGAAGTACATCGCCAGGAATGCGTCCGCAATCGTCGGCCCGACGGTCAGCAGGCCGTGGTTGCGCAGCATCAGGTAGTTCTTGTCGCCCAGGTCGCGCACCAGGCGGGGCTTCTCGTCATCACGCAGCGCCACGCCTTCGTAGTCGTGGTACGCGAGGCTCGCGAGCACGAAGATCGAATGCTGCGACAACGGCAGCACCCCCTCCTTCTGTGCCGACACCGCGATGCCGTTGATCGAATGCGTGTGCAGCACGCAGGCCGCGTCGTGACGCGCGGAATGGATGGCGCTGTGGATCGTGAAACCCGCCGGGTTGACCGGAAACGCTGACTCTTCCAGCTTGTTGCCCTGCAGGTCCACCTTGATGAGGCTGGAAGCGGTGATTTCCTCGAACATCAGTCCATACGGATTGATGAGGAATTGATCCTCCGTGCCGGGTACCCGTGCGCTGATGTGGGTGAACACCAGGTCGTCCCAGCGGAACAGCGCCACCAGCCGATAGGCGGCGGCCAGGTCCACGCGGGTCTGCCATTCCTCGGGCGTGTATTGATCGCGGTGCGACGGAAGTTCGAGAATCGGCTGTGCCATGGGAATTGCTCCTGTGGTGCGTCTGCGGATTTGCGCGTGGACAATAGGGACACGATGGTGGCGCTGCTGTCGCGCCTGGGACAAGCCATGAATACCCCGGTTCTTACAATCGAAGAGCGTCACAACATCGAGTCCGCCTCGTGGTTTTCCAAGCTCTCACAGCCGCTGCGCAATGCGATCCTGTCGCGTGCGTACGTGCGCCGATTGAGCGACGGAACGCCGCTGGCCTCGCGCGGCACGCCCGCGGAGGACTGGTGCGGCGTGGCCAAGGGCGCGGTGCGCGTGTCGCTGGTATCGCTGTCGGGCAAGCAGGTGACGCTCACCTACGTCGAGCCCGGCACCTGGTTCGGCGACATCGCCCTCTTCGACGGCCTGCCGCGCACCCACGATGCCGATGCGCATGGCGAAACCACCTTGCTGTGCGTGCGCAAGGCCGACTTCAAGGAATTGCTGGCGCAGCACACCGAGCTGTACGAGGCCTTGCTGCGCCTGAATTGCCGCCGGCTGCGGTTGATGTTCAACCAGTTCGAGGACCTCAACACCAAGCCGCTGGCCGCGCGCCTGGCCAAGCAGATCCTGCTATTGGCCAAAAGCTACGGCATCGAGCAAGGCGAGGAAATCCGCATCGGGTTGCAGTTGGCGCAGGAAGACCTCGCGCAGTTGCTGGGTGCGTCGCGCCAGCGCGTGAACCAGGAACTGAAGGGCTTCGAGCGCGACGGCGCGGTGCGGGTGGAGCCCACGCGGCTGGTGGTGCTGTCGCGCGAGAAGCTGCTGGCGATTTCGGAGCATTGAGCGGGGCGGCCTGCCGCGGCCGCCGCGGAGGCTGACCATGGAACAGTTCACCGGCACCCGCACGGTGTCGTCGCAGCATGCTTTCGACGTCGAGAAGCTCGAAGCCTGGTTGCGTGACAGGCTGCCCGGCTTCGAAGGCCCGCTGTCGGTGGAGCAGTTCAAGGGCGGCCAGTCCAACCCCACCTACAAGCTGATCACGCCCGCCCGGGCGTACGTGATGCGCAGCAAGCCGGGCCCCGTGGCCAGGCTGCTGCCTTCGGCCCACGCCATCGAGCGCGAATTCCGCGTGATGAGCGCGCTCGCCCTCACCGGCGTGCCGGTGGCCCGCATGCACGTGCTGTGCGAGGACGAGTCCGTGATCGGCCGCGCCTTTTACGTGATGGAGTTCGTCGCCGGCCGCGTGCTGTGGGACCAGTCGCTGCCGGGCATGACGAGCGAGCAGCGTGGCGCCATCTACGATGAGATGAACCGCGTGATCGCCACGCTGCACTCGGTGGACGTCAAGGCCGTGGGCCTGGCTGAATACGGCAAACCCGGCAACTACTTCTCGCGGCAGATCGGGCGCTGGTCCAAGCAGTACCTGGCCTCGGTGACGCAGGACATCCCCGAGATGGATCGCCTGATCGACTGGCTGCCCGCCCACATGCCCAGCAGCGCGATGGACGAAAGCCAGGTGGCCATCGTGCACGGCGACTACCGCCTGGACAACCTGATCTTCGATGCCGACGCCCCCCGGATCACCGCGGTGCTGGACTGGGAGCTGTCGACGCTGGGCCACCCGCTGGCCGACTTCAGCTACCACTGCATGGCCTGGCACATCCCGCCGGGCACCTTCCGCGGCATCGGCGGGCTGGACTTCGCAGCGCTCGGCATTCCGTCCGAACGCGAGTACATCCGGCGTTATTGCGAGCGCACCGGCCGCGGCACGCCGGACGAGCTGCTGGCCGACTGGAACTTCTACCTCGCCTACAACCTGTTCCGCCTGGCCGCCATCACGCAGGGCATCGCCAAGCGCGTGGTCGACGGCATTGCCTCCAGCGCCCAGGCCAAGGCCACGGGCGCCGCCACGCCCAAGCTGGCCGAGATGGCCTGGCAGTTCGCGCAGGTGGCCTGAGCCACCACCCGGCGGGAAGCCACGGCACACCCCTTCCCTTCACCGACCGCCACGGAAAGGTCAACGATGGACTTCAGCTACTCCCCGAAGACCCAGGCCCTGCGCGAACGCGTCATGGCGTTCATGGATGAACACATCTTCCCGAACGAGCAGCGCTACCACCAGGAGCAGGCCGCCAACACCGCGGCCGGCAACCGCTGGCAACCGCTGCCGCTGATCGAGGAGCTGAAGCCCAAGGCCCGTGCCGCCGGCCTGTGGAACCTGTTCCTGCCCGAGAGCGAACGCGGCAGCGGCCTGACCAACCAGGAGTACGCGCCGCTGGCGGAGCTGATGGGCCGTGTGCTGTGGTCGAGCGAGGTCTTCAACTGCTCCGCGCCCGACACCGGCAACATGGAAGTGCTGGAACGCTACGGCAGCGCCGAGCACAAGAAGCGCTGGCTGGAGCCGCTGCTGGCGGGCGAGATCCGCTCCGGCTTCGCGATGACGGAGCCCGCGGTCGCGTCATCCGACGCCACCAACATCGAGGCCTCGATCAAGCGCGACGGCGATGAGTACGTCATCAATGGCCGCAAGTGGTGGACCTCCGGCGCCGGGGATCCGCGCTGCAAGATCCTGATCTTCATGGGCAAGACCGACCCGGAAGCGCCCCGGCATTCGCAGCAGTCGATGATCCTGGTGCCGATGGACGCGCCGGGGGTGAAGATCCTGCGCCACCTGCCCGTCTTCGGTTGGGACGACGCGCCGCATGGCCACATGGAGATCGACTTCGTGAACGTGCGGGTGCCGGTGTCCAACATCCTGCTCGGCGAAGGCCGCGGCTTCGAGATCGCGCAGGGGCGCCTCGGCCCGGGCCGCATCCACCACTGCATGCGCACCATCGGCATCGCCGAACGCGCACTGGAGTTCATGTGCCGCCGGGCCACGCAGCGGGTGGCCTTCGGCAAGACAGTGGCGCAGCAGACGGTGACGCAGGAGCGCATCGCCGAGGCCCGCTGCATGATCGAGCAGGCCCGCCTCCTGACGCTGAAGGCCGCCTGGATGATGGACGTGGCCGGCAACAAGGCGGCCAAGGCCGAGATCGCAATGATCAAGGTGGTGGCCCCCAACATGGCCCTGCGCGTGATCGACTGGGCGATGCAAGTGCACGGCGCAGCCGGCGTCTGCGACGACTTTCCGCTCGCCCACTACTACGCCCAGGTGCGTACGCTGCGCTTCGCCGACGGCCCGGACGAAGTGCACCGCAATGCCATCGCCAAGCTGGAACTGGGGCGCCACGCCTGAGAGGTCGCCTGAGAGGCCGAGGGGCGGGTCCGATGGAAACACGAAGGGGCACCGCGGTGCCCCTTTGCTCACGGTGCCTGCTGCTATTCGTCTTCCGTCGGGCGCGACGGTGGCCACACCGATGGCCGCAGCGTGCCGGTGGCGCCGCCGGCAGAGGCATCGCTCCAGTCCCGCGCCAGTTGCCGGGCCGAAGGCAGGATCTTCTGGAACGCCGAGAACCAGCGGTTCAGCGTCTGCGGATCGGGCTCGGGCATCGACGTGCGCAGCGTCAGCCGGCCGCGTGTGACCGTCAGCGCCACCGGGGTGCCGGCGTCCACGCCCTCGATGGTTTCGGTCAGCGAAGCTTCCAGCCCACTCCCCAGCCACAGCTGCAGCCAGGGCTTGATGCTGGCGATGGCGGCGTAGCGGTCTTTCAGCCTGCCCAGTTCGCTGCCGGTGAGCTTGGGGAACATCACCAGCCAGCGCATCTCCGGCGGGGTTTCAGTGTCGATGCGGGTCTGCACGTCCTCGACGTACTGGTCGAAGACCGCCTTCTCCATCGTCTCCATCAGCTCGCGGTTGAGCACCAGCACCAGCATCTCGCGTGGCGTGCCGATCTCGGCCGACAGGCGCACTTCGCGGGTCGTGATGTAGCTGCGCTGCGATTCGCCCCATTCGATGCGCCAGGCGTTATCGCCTGCATGAGGGGGCTCGATGATGCAGCCGTCGGCATCGCGGATGCGCTTGAGCTGGTAGCCACGCCCTTCGGCCCAGGCTTGGAACGCCGACAGATCAGTCTGTTTGGGACCTTTGTTCCACAGGCGCCGAAGCGAATCCAGCATGGTTTAGAGTCAGCCCAAACGACGGCCGATTTGTGGGGACAAGAATGATCGAAGTGTATTCCTGGGCCACGCCGAACGGACACAAGGTTCACGTGATGCTCGAAGAATGTGGCCTGCCGTACCGCGTTCATGCGGTCGACATCGGCGCCGGCGAGCAGTTCGATCCGGCCTTCCTCGCGATCAGCCCGAACAACAAGATCCCGGCCATCGTGGATCCTGATGGGCCCGAGGGCCAGCCCATCAGCCTCTTCGAGTCGGGTGCCATCCTGCTCTACCTGGCCGGCAAGACCGGCAAGTTCCTGCCCGAGGGCGTGCCCGCCAAGTACGAGGTGCTGCAGTGGCTGATGTTTCAGATGGGGGGCGTGGGGCCGATGCTGGGCCAGACGCACCACTTCCGCGTCTACGCGCCAGAGCGCATTCCCTATGCCATCGACCGCTACACGAACGAGGCGAAGCGGCTGTACGGCGTGATGGACAAGCGGCTGGCGCGGTCGAAGTACCTCGGCGGTCCGGAATACTCGATCGCCGACATCGCGGTTTTCCCGTGGCTGCGCTCCTGGAAGAACCAGGGCATCGACTGGAACGACTATCCGAACCTGAAGGGCTGGTTCGACGAGATCGCCGGTCGCCCCGCGGTCAAGCGCGGCGTCGAGGTGCTGGCCGAGCGCCGCAAGCCGCTGACGGACGACAAGGCGCGCAGCATCCTGTTCGGCGACGAGCAGTACAAGCGGCACTGACCAGCGTGCCGCCGCCCCCAGCGCGCCTGCGTGGCGGGGGCGCCCGTGGTGCGGGCGAGCGAGGCAGGCGCTTCAGGCGCTTCCGCTGGCCTGCCCGGAGGGACTCGAACCCCCGACCTGCTGCTTAGAAGGCAGCTGCTCTATCCAGTTGAGCTACGGGCAGAAGCTGCGGATTCTAGGCGGCAGCCCGCGTCCCGCACGGGTGTGCCTGCGCATGCATGCCCTGTGGGCGAGGCTCATGCCTTGAACCAGGGTGGGGCTACCCTGTCTGCATGACCACGACCGAAACGAATCCCGCCCGCACCAGACCTACCACGCGAGTGACGCCCCAGCCCGGCGGCGACGTGCTCGTCGAGCGCCTCCAGCCCAACGGCAGGTGGCTGCTGAGGCAGTACCGCAAGGACAGCGCAGGCTTCATCACCGAAGTGCGGCCGAACGGCTCGTGCTTTCCCGTCGGGCTCGGGCTCAAGGCCTCGCTGTCTCCGCTCGCGGTGGATGGCGAGCTGATCGACACGATCGCGACCGAGCTGGCGCGCGAGCCCGCACTGCACCGGGGTGCGCCGTGACGGTCGCGTTCGTGCTGCTCGTCGTCGAGGTGCTGCTGCCGGTCGGGCGGCGGCTGTTCAAGCGTTTGACGCAGGCTGGAGTGGGACGCTCCCGGCACCGTTGAGGCGCGCCGGCACCGCACGCTGTTTGCTATCTCCTAAGGTGAGCGTCCTGCGGCAAGCTGACACCTCCTCGCCGCAACCCCTCGTGATGGCAGTTGCAATCCGATATCGCCTGTTCCATCCCGGGAGGGATGACGCCTCGGGGTATGGCCGGCACAGTAGCGCGTTCACGGCTGCCGCCTAGACCCTGTGCCCGCAGTGCCAAGGCCGCTAACGGGCAAAGTGCGTGCCCGCGGCGCGCGGTGCCGCCCACTCTTCGTGAACCGCCCGCAGCATGAGCGCCTACCCCTCCACCACCCCTCTGCCCATCACCCCGTTCGTCGACGTGGAAGCCACGATCAACGGATACCGCTGGAACTTCACGCCGGGCAGCGCCCGCGTGTTGACCTGGTCGGTATCCGGCTCGCAGTGGAACCATCCGGTGCTGCAGTCCGCGGAGACGCAGGAAGACTTCAAGACGCTCTTCAGTTTCGTCTCCTACTACATCGACGCGCGCTTCCAGTTCCTCGGCCACTTCGAGTCCAGCGCGGGCCGCACCGGCTACCAGGCGGCGCAGGCCGCGGGTTCGAACCTCAACATCTCGATGGCGTACGACGGACAGTCCAGCAGCGGCCAGATGGTCCGGGACGGCATGTTCACCAACGCCGCGCAGACCGCGTTCTGCCTTTTCCCCTCGCAGGCGAACGACGGGGGGCCGTACCGGGGCGCCGCCGGCGACACCTGGCTGAACTGGAACAACCCCTTCATCCGCTCGCTCGACTACGAGGTCGGCAGCGAAGGCTTCGCGCTGCTGCTGCACGAGGTGCTGCACGGCCTGGGCCTGAAGCACCCGCACGACGACGGCGGCACCGGCCGCCCGACCTATGCCGACCTGGACATGCCCTTCGCCGACCGGCAGTGGATTTCGGTGATGTCCTACGACCGGCTGGAGACCGGCGGCGATGGCGCGTACGACGGCTCGATGCCGATCGCGCCGATGATCATGGACGTTATCGCGCTGCAGTACCTGTACGGCGAATCCAGCGGCAGCGCGGGCGACAGCAGCCACGACCTGTCGCTGTACCTGGGCGAGTACTACAACACGCTGTGGGATTCTTCCGGGGCCGACACGCTGGACGCGACACAGTTGCCCTTCGGCGTCCTGATCGACCTGGGCAGCAGCGAGGCCAGCAATGGGATCCGCAACCACAACGTTGGCTTCATCACCACCGCGGCCGATGCGCTCGGCCTGGCCACCTTCGGCTACAACCCGACGCGCTGGACCTGGCTGTGGGGCGAGTACGAGAACTTCAACGGCTCGGCGCAGGCTGACACGGTGATCGGCAACGGCCTCGACAACCGCATCGTCGGTGGCGCCGGCGCTGACATGCTCGACGGCGCGGGTGGCAACGACAGCCTGCGCGGCGGGACGGGCATCGACACCGCCATCTTCCAGTCGGCCCGCGCTGGCTACGCGGTGCAGCGCAGCGGTGCGGACTGGCGGGTGCGCGATCTCGGCGGGGCCGAGGGCGAGGACACGCTGGCCGAGGTCGAGCGCGCCGACTTCCTGGACCGCGCCATCGCGCTGGACACGCAACCCGGCGGCCACGCCCACAGCGCCGCACTGGCCCTGCGCGCGCTGGCCGGCACGCGCTACCTGCAGGACCCGGCGGCGGCCGGCCAGGTGCTGGGCCTCTTCGATGCCGGGCGATCGATGAACGAGGTGGTCGCGTCCATCGTGGCCGGTGGCGCCTTCCTGCAACTGGCCGGCTCGCGCTCGAACACCGACTTCGTCGAGCTGGTCTACCGCAACGTCGTCGGCCTGGCGCCCACCCCGGACGCATTGGGCTTCTACGTCGGCCTGCTGGACAGCGGCCAGGCCACGCAGGTGGCGCTCGGCGCACTGGCCGCGGTGGCCGACATCAATGCCAGCAGCATCGACATCGTGGGCGTGGTGCAGAACGGGCTCACCTACTTTCCGGCCGAAGGGGGCTGAGCGGGTGCTGCGCGCGCCTTCTTCACGGCCCGATCGGCAACCCCGCGCGCGGCGGGACTAGAATCCGCCGCTTCGGGGTGTAGCGCAGCCTGGTAGCGCAACTGCTTTGGGAGCAGTGGGTCGGACGTTCGAATCGTCTCACCCCGACCAAGATCAACAAGGGTCAGCCGGCCGTGGGCCGCTGGCCCTTCTTCGTTTTCGAGCCCGCCGGTCAGGCCGGCTCGGCCATCACGACGATGCCGTCGGCGTCGGCGTACAGCCAGTCGCCAGGGCGCACCCAGACGCCTTGCACCTGCACCGGCACGTCGCTGCGGCCCGGCAGGCGGCGCTCCGTGGGCAGGGGCATCAGTGCCAGGGCGCGGATGCCGAGGTCGGTCTGCTGCAGTTCGGCGATGTCGCGCACGCAGCCGTCGACGACGATGCCGGCCCAGCCGTTGCGCGCCGCTGCCGCCGCCAGGTTGCCGCCCACCAATGCCCGCCGCAGCGAGCCGCCGCCATCCACCACCAGCACGCGGCCGTTGCCGGGCGATTCGACGGCGGCCTTCACCGGCGTGTTGTCCTCGAAGCACTGCACGGTGGCCACCTCGCCACTGAAGACGGCGCGGGCGCCGAAGTCCTTGAACACCGGAGGCAACACGCGGAACTGGCCGTCGGTGTCGTTCTTGTGCAGGTCGCAGAGGTCGCAGGTGGCGAACAAGGGCATCGGGTCCTCTCTGAAGTCGGATGTCTGCGGTCGATGATAGGCGCGCCCTGGCCGGGTGCACCCAGGCGTCAGGCGTTGGTTACCTTGCGAATCGGCGGCTTCACGTCTTCCGCCCGCGGCGGCAGCATCACCTGGTGTTCGCGCGGGGCGTTCAGGATGATGGACGTCGAGGTCTCCGCCAGCAGGCAGAAGCGGGTCACCACCGCGTCCAGGTGCGGCACGTCGATCACCGCGATCTCCAGGATCCAGCTGTCCTCGCCGGTGACGTTGAAGGCATTGACGACCTCGGGTGTCTGCTGGATCAGCTTGACCACCCGCGCGTACTCCGCCCGGGCCACGCGCACGATGGCGCGGATGCCGTAGCCCAGCGCGCCCAGGCTGACGGTGGCGCGGTAGCCGGTGATGACGCCGGCGGCCTCCAGCTTGCGCACGCGCTCGGTCACCGCCGGCTGCGACAGGTGCACCCGCCGCCCCAGTTCGGACATGGAGATGCGGGCGTCGGCCTGCAGTTCGGCCAGGATGCGGGTGTCGTAGGCGTCGAGTGCGGTGGCTTGCGGCATGTTCAAAGCCTAACAGCGGCTTTGCCTTGAAATCAACGGTGAATGCGCGGTTGATTCTTGAATGCGCTCTGGCCGGGTGCGGGCACCGCTTCTACGATTCAAGCTCCAGGAGCTCGCCGGGCCGCGCCAAGGGCGACTACCGGCGGGCGCAGCCCGAAGCCATCCCATGAGCCCGCCCGTTCCCGGCGGGCAGCCCTGCCCGAAGGTCAACCCGTGAACACCGCCCTCGCCTCCACGCCTCGCAGCGCCAGCCTGCCGCCGCTGGTCATCGCCTGCCTCGCCGCCACTTGGCTGATCTGGGGCTCCACCTACCTGGCGATCAAGGTCGCGCTCGTCAGCCTGCCGCCATTCCTGCAGATGGGCAGCCGCTTCCTGGTCGCCGGAGGCGTGCTGATGGCCTGGATGCTGTGGCGCGGCACGCCGCTGCCCAGCGCGGTGCAGTGGCGGAACGCGGCGATCGTCGGCGCACTGATGCTGGGCGGCGGCATGGGCGGGACCGCGCTCGCCGAGGTCAGCGTGGGCTCGGGCCTGGTGGTGGCCTTCATCGCGGTGGTGCCGCTGATGATCGCGCTGATCAGCCGCGTGTACGGCGTCAAGCCGGCGCGCGGCGAACTGGCCGGCATCGCCGTCGGTCTGGCCGGCGTGCTGCTGCTGACGCGCGGCGCCGGCTTCCAGGCCTCGCCGGCCGGGCTGGCGGCGATTGCCACGGCCTGCGTCACGTGGTCGCTCGGCAGCGTGCTGAGCCAGCGCAGCCTGCCGCTGGCGCCGGGGGCGATGGGTTTCGCCAGCGAAATGATCTGCGGTGGCGTGGTGCTGATGGGCCTGGCCGCCGCCACTGGCGAGACGCTGCCCGCGCAGATCGAGCCGCGGGCCATCGCCGCCTGGGTCTACCTGGTGGTGGCGGGCTCGCTGATCGCCTTCAATGCCTACATGGTGCTGCTGGCGAATGCCTCGGCGGGCCTGGCATCGAGCTACACCTTCGTGAACCCGGTGATCGCGATGCTGCTGGGCGTGGCAGTGGCTGGCGAGCGCATCACGCCGCTCGAGTGGGCCGCGGCCGGCGTGATCCTGCTCGGCGTGGTGCTGCTGCTGCGGGCGAAGCGCTGAACGGCGCCGCCGGCGTTCGCGAGCGTCAGCGCCGCAATGCCTGGCGCGGCACCGCTGCCGCGCCCTTCGCGCGTCAGCGCCCCTGCTGGCGCGCGGCCTCGCGGATGGCGGCCAGCGTCGTTCGCGAGGTGCTGACGTCTGCATCCAGCTTCATGTGGATCAGCATCGGCGCGCCGGGCTTCAAAGCCTCGCTGAAGGCGGCTTCGAAGTCGGCCGTGCGGTCGACACGGGTGGCACGCCAGCCATAGGCCAGCGCCAGCGCCGCGAAATCCGGGTTGAAGAGATCGCTGCCGCTGACGCGCCCCGGGTACTCGCGCTCCTGGTGCATGCGGATGGTGCCGTAGGTGCCGTTGTCCACCACCAGGCTGATGAGCCGGCCGGCGCCGCGGTTGGCGCCGTAGCCGGTGGCGGTGGCCAGTTCCTGGCCGGTCATCAGGAAGTCGCCGTCGCCGGCCACGTTGACGACGGTGCGTTCCGGATGCAGCAGCGCCGCGGCCACCGCGGCCGGCACGCCGTAGCCCATCGCGCCGGAGGTCGGCGCCAGCTGCGTGCGGCCATGGTGCTGCAGGCCGAAGTAGCGCACGTAGCGGTGCAGCCAGCCGCTGTAGTTGCCGGCGCCGTTGGTATAGACCGTGTCGGCCGGCGCCAGGCGCTGGACGGTCTTCATCACCACCGCCATGTCCATTGGCTCGACGGCGGGCGCCGCGTGGTTGGCTTCGTAGTCGGCACGGGCCGACGCGGTCCAGTCATCCCACGGCAGCGTGGGCGGCGCCGTGAGCGATTCCAGCGCCTTCGCGGCGGCCGGCATCGCCGCCTGCAGCATCAGGTCGGCGCTGTAGACGCGGCCCAGCTCCTCGGCGCCGGCGTGGATGTGCACCAGCTTCTGCTTCGGCCGTGGAGGCGTCAGCAGGGTGTAGCCGCTGGTCGTCATCTCGCCCAGGCGCACGCCCAGCGCGATCACCAGGTCCGCGTCTTTCACGCGTTGGGCCAGCCGGGGGTTGATGCCGATGCCGACGTCGCCGGCGTACAGCCGATGCCGGTTGTCGAAGCAGTCCTGGAAGCGGAAGCCGCAGCCGACTGGCAGGTTCCAGTTCTCGGCGAAGCGCTCCAGCGCCTTCGCGCCCTCGGCGTCCCAGCCGCTGCCGCCGGCGATGACGAAGGGCCGCTGCGCCGCCAGCAGCAGCGTGCGCAGGTCGCGCAGTCCGCCGGGCGCGGGCCAGGCCTGGGCCGGCTCGACGCGCGGCAGCACGGCGGCGCCGGTCGGCTGGGTCAGCATGTCTTCCGGCAGCACCAGCACCACCGGGCCGGGGCGGCCCTGCAGCGCGGTGTGGAAGGCGCGGGCCACGTACTCGGGCAGGCGGTGGGGGTCGTGCACCTCGCCGACCCACTTGGCCATGCCCAGCGTGCCGGGTCCGAACATCTGGCGGTAGTCCACCTCCTGGAAGGCCTCGCGGTCGCGCTGGTCGCTGGCGACCTGGCCGATGAAGAGGATCATCGGCGTCGAGTCCTGGAACGCGGTGTGCAGGCCGATGCTGGCATTGGTGGCCCCGGGACCGCGGGTGACGAAGCAGATGCCGGGCCGGCCGCTCAGCTTGCCCTGCGCTTCGGCCATGAAGGCGGCGCCGCCTTCCTGCCGGCAGGCGATGAAGCGGATGTGCTCGCGGTGCTGGTGGAAGCCGTCCAGCACGGCCAGGTAGCTTTCGCCGGGAACGCCGAAGGCGGTGTCGACGCCTTGCGCGATCAGGCATTCGACCAGCGCGTGGCCGGCCAGGCGGGATGTCATGTGCACGCTCTCCTGAGGCTGCAAAGGAGCCGGCCGGGCGGTGGCGCTCGTGGCGCGGTCCGGGGGCCCCGTGGGGTGAAGGTGCGCGGGATTATGGGCGGGCGCTCAGCGCCGCGAGGCCCCGCGGAAACGCGCACGGAAGGCGGCCGGCGCGACCTTGAGATGGCGCTGGAAGGCGACGCGCATCGCCTCTGCCGATGCAAAGCCACAGCGCTCGGCGATGCGCGCCACCGGCTGCTGCCCGTCGGTCAGCAGGCGCCGCGCGGCATCGATGCGCAGCTGCTGCACGTAGCGCGCCGGCGTCACCTGCATCGCCTCGGCGAAACGCCGCGCGAAGTTGCGCGGGCTCATCGCCATGCGCTCGGCCAGGCGTTCGACGCCGAGGTCGCGCCTGAGGTTCGCCGCCATCCAGCGCGCCAGCTCGGCGAAGCGTTCGGCGCCGCCGGGTGCCTCGGCCTGCGCCGCCAGCTGGGTGCTGAATTGCGATTGGCCACCGGGCCGTTTCAGGAACATCACCAGCCCGCGTGCCACCTCGAGCGCCTCGCGCCGGCCGAGGTCGCGTTCGACCAGTGCCAGCGCGTAGTCGATGCCGGCGGTGATGCCGGCTGACGTGTGGTGGCGGCCGTCGGCGACGAAGAGCGCGTCGCGGTCGATCTGCACCTGCGGGAACAGCGCCGCGAACTCGTCGAAGTGGGCCCAGTGCGTGGTGGCGCGGCAGCCGTCGAGCGCGCCCGTGGCGGCCAGCGGGAAGGCACCGGTGCAGATGGAACCGACGCGCGCCGTTCGCCCGCACAGGCGCTTCAGGGCCTGCACCAGCGGCGCGTCACCCACCATCGCTCGGGCGCCGGGGCCGCCGGCGATCAGCAGCGTGTCGGCCCGCAGGCCGCGGCCATGCAGGCCGTGACTGGCCAGCAGCGGCACCCCGGCGGTGGTCGCCAGCGGCCCGGGCTGGGGCGCGGCCAGCCGAACCTCGTAGGCCGGCGGGCGGCCGGCCATCGCGGCGAGCAGGTTGGCGCCCGCGAAGACGTCCAGCGGGCCGGCGATGTCCAGCAGCTGGGCGGGCGGGAAGCCGACGATCACGATGCGATGCGCCATCGGGCGGCGATTGTGCACGGGCATGGCCGCGCAATTTGGCAGGAATGCAGGGTTGATGGTCTGTTCTGCCAAGGCTCGCGGACCGAGACTGCGCGGCCTTGTCGTCGTGCTGGAGCCGTTCTTCGATGAAGCCATTCCCCTCGTTGCGCCGGCTGTGCTGCGTGTTCGGCCTGCTCGCCGGCTTCGGCGCGGCCGCCGCGCCAGCCGAGCTGCCGCCCGGCCCTGGCGCCACTGGCTCCGCCATCGCGCCGCTGGCCGCGCGGGCCGGTCGCAGCAAGCCGGTCGTGGCCGTGGTGGGCCTGAATGCGGGCACCGAGGTGACCGACTTCGTCGTGCCCTACGGCATCCTGGCGCATGCCGGTGTCGCGGAGGTCTTCGCGCTGGCCACCGGTCCGGGCCCGATCAGCATGCGGCCGGCGCTGACGGTCGAGCCGCACGCCACGATCGCGCAGTTCGACGAGCGCTTCGGTGACGGCGCCGACCTGGTCGTGGTCCCCGCGGTGGCCGAGGGGCACGCCGCCGACCCCGCGCTGCTGGGCTGGCTGCGTGCCCAGGCGGCCAAGGGCGCGACCATCGCCAGCATCTGCGATGGCGCGCTGGTGGTGGCCAATGCCGGGCTGTTCAAGGGGCGGCGCGCCACCGGCCACTGGGCCACGCAAGCCCAGCGCGAGCGCGAGCATCCCGAGACCCGCTGGCTGACGAACGTGCGCTACGTCGCCGATGGGCCGGTGGTGTCCAGCGCCGGGGTCAGCGCCGCGATTCCCACCGCACTGGCCCTGGTGGAGGCGCTGGGCGGCCGCACCCGCGCCCACCAGGTGGCGCAGGCGCTGGGGGCTGGCCACTGGAGCGCCGACCACGACAGCACGCCGTTCAAGCTGGGCGTCCGCCACATGCTGACCTACGCGGCCAATGCCTGGTTCTCGCGCAGTGAAGACGTCGTGCTGCCGATGGCCGACGGCGCCGACGAGATCGCGCTGGCGCTGGCTGCCGATGCCTGGTCGCGCACCTACCGCAGCCGCGCGCGCACCGTGGCCGCGGCCGCCGGGCCGGTGCGCATGCGCCATGGGTTGCGCGTGCTGCCGGACCGCGTCGGCGCCCTGCCGGCCGCCATCGACGTCGCCCCGCTGCGCGCGCTGGACCGGGCGCTGGACGACATCGGCCAGCGGTACGGCCGGCGCACCGCGGAGTTCGTCGGCCTGCAGCTGGAATACCCGTGGCCCGCTCCGCCGCGGGCCGGCGCATCGGACGGCGCGTCAGGCGCCGACCAGTGACGCGAAGCGCCCCAGGTCGATGTTGCCGCCCGACAGCACGATGCCCACGCGCAGCCCGCGCACGTCGATCGCGCCGTTCATCACCGCGGCCGCCGCCAGGCAGCCGGTGGGTTCGACGACCAGCTTCATGCGCGACGCGAAGAACTTCATCGTGTCGATCAGCTGCGCGTCGCTGGCCGTGACCACGCGCACCCCCAGGGCCTGCAGCACCGGGAAGGTGTGGCGGCCGAGGTTGCGGCTCTGCGCCGCGTCGGCGATGGTCTTGGGCGTCTCGATGCGCACGATCTCGCCGCGGGCCAGGCTTTGCTGGCCGTCGTTGCCGGCCTCGGGCTCGACGCCGAAGACCCGGCACTCCGGCGCCACGCCGGTCAGCGCCGTCGCGCAGCCCGAGAGCATGCCGCCGCCGCCGAGCGGCGTGACCAGCAGGTCCAGCGGGCCCACCTCCTCGACCAGTTCCAGCGCCAGCGTGCCCTGACCCGCCATCACATGCGGATGGTCGAAGGGCGGCACGGGCGTCAGGCCGCGTGCCTCGACCACGGCCGCCAGCACCTGCTCGGGGTCCTGGGCATAGCGGTCGTAGCCGATCACCTCGGCGCCATAGCCCTCGGTGGCGGCGCGCTTGGCGGCCGGTGCGTCCAGCGGCATCACCACCACCGCCTTCACGCCCAGCAGTTGCGCCGCCAGCGCGATGGCCTGTCCGTGGTTGCCGGACGAGAAAGTCACCACACCCGCCGCGCGCTGCGCCGGCGTGAACTGCGCGATGGCGTTGTACGCCCCGCGCAGCTTGAAGGCCCCCACGCGCTGCAGGTTCTCGGCCTTGAAGAAGAGCTTGGCGCCGGTGGCCGCATCGGCCGTGCGCGAGGTCAGCACCGGCGTGCGGTGCACGATGCCGCGCAGGCGCTCGCGCGCCGCGGCCACGTCGTCGAAGGAGATCGCAAGGTTCGTCATGGCCGCCACGGTAGCGGCGAAGCGCGGGCTTGAAACTGTGCTCATCACGCGATGCACACAGTGCGCCTGAAAGCCGCCGGCACTGTGTCTGTTCAGCCGCCGTCCGTCCGCGCACGATGCGCCGCATGACCGAACTGCTGCCTCTCGTGACGTACTCGATCGTGATGTCGAGCACCCCCGGCCCGAACAACCTGATGTTGACGACCTCGGGCGCCAACTTCGGCTTCCGGCGCACCTTGCCGCACATCTTGGGCATCAGCGCCGGCATGACGGTGCAGACCATCGTCACCTGCCTGGGCCTGGGATCGCTGTTCGTCGCGTTCCCCGCGCTGCACGACGTGCTGCGCGTGGCCGGCGCGCTGTACCTGCTGGTGCTGGCCTGGAAGCTGGCCGGCAGCGCCATCGCGGACGTCTCGCTGGCACGTCCGCTGTCCTTCTGGCAGGCCGCGGCCTTCCAGGCGGTCAACCCGAAGAGCTGGATCAAGTCGATCACCATCGCCTCGGTCTTCATGCCGACGGGGATGGGCATCGTGCCGGGCACGCTGCTGGTCACCGTCATCACGGTCGCCATCGGCATGCCTTGCGTGTCGGTGTGGGCGCTCTTCGGCGTCGCGATCCGCCGGCTGCTGACCGACCTGCGCCGGCGCCAGGTGTTCAATGTCATCATGGCCGGCAGCCTCGTCGTCCTCGCTCTCGCTTTCCTGAAACCCTGATGTTCTCGCTCGACCGCTCGTCGCAGGTTCCGCTGGCCGACCAGGTCGAATCGCAGCTGCGCGCGCTGATCGAGGCCGGCCGCTGGCCCGCGGGCACGAGGCTGCCGTCGATCCGGCAGCTGGCCGAGCAGTTGAGCGTCAGCGCCAACACCATCGTCACCGCGTACGACCGGCTGGTGGCTGCGGCGCTGATCGATTCACGCGCCACCGCCGGCTTCTTCGTCAATCCGCCGCCAGCACCATTGCCCGAAGACGCCGTGCTCGAAGCCGGCGAGCAACAGGAACCGGTGTGGCTGGCCCAGCAGGCCAGCGACCAGCGCCCCGGCGTGCTGCTGGCCAGCAGCGGTGCATTGCCGCCGCAGTGGCTGGAGGATGCGGTGCCGGCCTCGCTGGTGGCGCGCGCCTTGTCGCACAGCGCGCACGGCATGGCCACGCGCTGCCCGCCGCAGGGCCTGCCGGACCTGCGCGACCGCATCGCCACGCTGCTGCGCGGGCAAGGCATCGCGGTCGATCCTGGCCGGGTGCTGACCAGCGCCGGCGGCACCCATGCCATCGACCTGATCTGCCGCGCCTTCGTGCAGCCGGGGGACACGGTGCTGGTGGAAGATCCCGGCTACTTCCTGCTCGTCGGCCGCCTGCAGGACCTGGGCGCGAAGGTGCTGCCGATCACCCGGCGCCACGACGGCATCGACCTGGACGAGCTGGAGACCGCCTGCCGCGCGCACCGCCCGCGGCTGATGTTCGTGCAGAGCGTGCTGCACAACCCCACCGGCTGGGGCAGCACGCCGGCCAACCTGCACAAGGTGCTGGTCATCGCGCACCAGCACGGCATGCTGCTGGCCGAGGACGACGTGCACGGCCATTTCCATCCGGGCAACCCGACGCGCCTGGCGCAGCTGGGCGGGCTGGAGGGCGTCATTTACTACAGCAGCTTCTGCAAGGCGCTGAGTCCGGCGCTTCGCATCGGCTACATCGCGGCGCAGCCGGCGCTGCTGAAGCCGCTGCTGCGCCAGAAGATCTATTCGATGCTGACCACGCCGGCGCTGAATGAGCTGGTGCTGCTGGAACTGCTGGCCGCGGGCCGCTGGCGCAAGCACCTGGACCGGCTGCAGCGCAAGCTGGCGACGGCCCGCAATGCCACGGCCCGGCAGCTGCGCGCGGCGGGCATCCTGCTGGAGCACCCGGCCGAAGGCGGCCTGTTCCTGTGGGGCGCGCTGCCGCACGGCACCGACGTGGACGGGCTGGTCAAGGACGCCTGGCACAACCGCATCCTGCTGGCGCGCGGCGCCACCTTCAGCCCGCGCGACGAGGTGGACCTGCACATCCGCTTCAACGTCACGCAGAGCCAGAACCCGCGCCTGGCCACTTACCTGTCCGAACGCCTGGCGGCGCTGGCCAGTGCCCGGCACGCCCTGCACCGGGCCGCGAACGTGCCGACCTGACCCACCCCGTGCCCCGAAGGCCGCGGCCGGGCCCGCGCGACGCCAGCGGAGAACAGGCCCAGCCCGGCGGCACCCCAGCCTCGGGTGCGTGCCTGCCGCTACACCGCCGGCAGTGCCGCCGGCCGACGCCCCACCCGACGCACGTTGAAAGCGCTGGCGATCAGCACCAGTTGCAGCAGCGCCAGGCCGACGAGCACGCTCTGGTAGGCATGGCCGTCCATCAGCAGCCCGAAGACCAGCGGGGTCAGCGCCTGGCCGATGTCCAGGCCCGAATAGACCACGCCGTAGACGCGCCCCGTCGCGCCTTCCGGCGTCGAGCGCTTGACCAGCAGGTCGCGCGAGGGCCCGGCGATGCCGGCGGCCACCCCCATCACACCGAACAGCACCGGCACCGCGAGCGGCGGCAACTGGCCCAGTGCGATCACCAGGGCCAGTGACGCGGCGATGCCGAATCCGATGCCGACGATGCGCTCGCAGCGCGAGGGATCGGTGGCCAGGAATCCGCCCGCCACCATGCCGGCCGCGGCGCCCACCATGTAGACCGTGATGCAGGCCGCGGCCAGGTGCACCGGCACGCCATGCAGCAGGCGCGCCGCCTCGGGCGCATAGGTCTGCACGACGCTCAGCGCGCCGGCGTAGAAGAAGAAGAAGCCGAAGCACATCCACACTGCGGGCAGGCGCAGGAAGTCGAAGGTGCCCTCGGCGGGACGGCCGGCGGCCACGTGGGGTGCGGGCTGCGCCACGGCCAGGTGCAGGCGCCGGCGCTGCCAGAAGATCACCGCCAGCACCCCGAAGGCGACCGCCGCGCCGCTCAGCAGCGCGGCGCGCCAACCAGCGGCCACGGCCACCGGCACCATCAATGCCGGCGCCAGCGCCCAGCCCAGGCTGCCGGTGATGCCATGCACGCTGTAGGCATGGCCCAGGCGCGTCTTGTGCACCTTGGCGTTCAGCAGCGTGTAGTCCACCGGATGGAACACGCCGTTCCCCACGCCGGCCAGCGCGGCGCACAGCGCCATCACCGCGTAGTTCGGCGCCAGCGCATAGCCCAGCGCGGCCAGCCCGATCAGCGCCAGGCCGGCCATCAGCACCGGGCGCGGTCCGAAGCGGTCCACCATGAAGCCGGAGGCCGTCTGCACCGCGCAGGACACGACGAAGAAGATCGTCAGCAGCAGACCGAGCTGGGTGTAGTTCACCGCGAAGGACTCCTTCAGCCACGGGAACAGGGGCGGCAGCAGCAACTGGCTGAAGTGGCTGACGCCGTGCGCCAGCCCGACCAGGCCGATCACGGCGGCGTCCTGCCGCAAGGGGTGGGGAGGCATGGGGGCGGCCAGGGCCTGGGAGTTCATGGGATGTCCGTGGAGTCGAGCAGGCATGTTAGGCAGCGGTCCGGCGGCTGGATTGCGATACTCGGACAAGTTCTGTCGAGATCCTGCCAACGATGCCGAACGCCGCCGAAAGATGGGTTGCCGATCACCCGGCCCCTGCCGAAGAGCCCGCAAGGCTTGCCGGACGAGCACGGGCCACGCAGCGCCGCCGCGGACCGAGGGGCGCCCCTGCCCAGCCGTCCGGCCCCGCCCTGCTGTCCGGGTACGTGCCCGGAACCGCCATCGGCCCGCTGACGCCCCATCTGTTCTCGCCGACCGCCGAGCGACCGGTGCGCGCCAAGGTGCACCGCCTGACCACAGAGCAGCGCGTGCTGCCCCACAGCCACCCCTGGGCGCAGCTGGCCTTCTCCGCCACCGGCATCACGCGGCTCACCGTCGAGCACGGCAGCTACCTCGTGCCGCCGTCGCGTGCGCTGTGGATACCGCCCAACGTCGAGCATGCGGTCACGGTGGTGGAAGACGCGACGCTGCTGACGCTCTACCTGCACCAGCCGCGCGGCCGCTGCGGCCCCGGCCTGCTGCCGGCGGCCGAGCAGGCGCCCTGGCGCGAATGCCGGGTGATGGAGGTGACGGAGCTGCTGCGCGCACTGGTCGCCCAGATGGACTTGACGCCCGATGGCGCGGGCATGCTCGCGGCGGACGTGCTGAAGCGGGAACGCCTCTTGTCCGCGCTGGTGCTGGACGAGCTGCGCCGCGCCCCGGCGCTGCGCCTGGGCGTGGCGCTGCCGCGCGACAAGCGGCTGCGGGCGCTGTGCCAGGCCGTGCTGGACGACCCGGCCCGGCACCGCACGCTGGAAGCCTGGTCGCGCGATGCTGGCGCGAGCCCGCGCACCATGGCGCGCTTGTTCCGCGACGAACTGGGCGTCAGCTTCGGCCAATGGCGTCAGCAAGTGTTTCTGTCGCGCGCGCTCGGCATGGCGGCCGAGGGGCGGCCGATGGCGCGCATCGCCGCCGAGCTGGGCTATGCCAGCGCCAGCGCGTTCACTGCCATGGTCCGGCGCAGCGTGGGCCAGCCGCCGCGGCGGTTTTTTGCCACGGCGGCCTGAACCGTCTTGCCTACATTGAGAAACCAAGCGCCGCGGCGCGGGCTCTACAGTGGCAGGCACCTGCCCGGAGCTTTCGATGCTGCGCACCCTGTTCGGCGAGCTGGCGCCTCGCCGCGTCTCCCCGTCCGACCCGCCGACCACCACCCCCGCCCCGCTGCATGACGGCGCGCACGGCAGCGCCGTGCTGCAGGACCGGCGTGCCAGCGTGCGCGGCCTGCGCGACGGCGCCACCGATGTCGTCGTGGATGCCTCGCCCGCTGCCGCGATGCGCGCCCACTTCGCCGCCACCCGCGCCGACCTGGACCACGCGGGGGCGATGATCACGCTGCTCGACCCCTCGGGCCTCTGGGCCGCCCAGGTCATCCATGCCCTGTCCGATGCGGCCAACCAGCCGGTCGAGCGCGTGGCGCTGCGCGAACGCGGCACGCTGCGCACGCTGGCGGTGATCGAGCGCACCGTGGTGCCGCGCCACCAGTCCACGCCGCTGAAGGTCTATCACGCCGACATCCGCGCCACCGGCCTGGAGCAGGAAGAGATCGCCAACGCCCTGGCCGAGGGCAGCCACCTCACCGCGGTAGTCATCGGTGCGATGCAGCCGCACGCGGTGATGGCGCTGCTGCGCTCGATGCTGGCCGCCACGCGCCAGCCCGAATGGCGCTGCCCCTGGCTGGTCTTTCTGCTGCCGCCGGGATCGTCCGGACTGCGCCAGCGCATCCTGGACCAGGACTGGCCGTCCAGCGTGCGCGTGGCGGCGATGGCGGAATCGCTGACCAGCGCCTCCAGCGTCTGGAACACCGTGCTCACCGCCTGGGAAGCGGCCGCGGCAGGCCCGGTGGCCGCCGGCGGCGAAGGCAGCGGCAACACCGACATGGCACCGTTGCTGCAGCAGGACGCGGTGGAACGCGCGCTGGGCCTCGTCAGCCGCACCGAAGGGCTGCTCGCCTGCGGCCTGGTCAACCTGGCCTGTGGCGACCTCATCGCCAGCGACAGCCGCAACGGCTCGCAGGCCCGCCTGGCCACGATGGCCGCCGCGATGTGCGCGGCGCACCAGGCCCACGTGGCCACCGCGGGCCCAGGCAGCCCGCCGCCGGACGAGCTGCTGGTGACCGCCGGCCCCAGCCAGGTGCTGTTGCGCACCCTGCCCGCGGCCGGGGCGCTGGTCGGCATCGTGGCGCTGCTCGATCGCCAGCAGGCCAACCTGTCGCTGTTGCGTTTCCGCATGCTGGAAGCCGAGAAGCACTTGGCATAAGCGCAGTTTCGTCGGCGTCGCGGGTACGGGGGCGCTGCAGCAGGTCCGCCGCATCGCCGATAGTGACGGCCATCGGTTGACTGCTGCGAGGCTGCGCCATGGACTTCTCGTCCGTCCACAACATCCACGAATCCGCCGTGTTCGAGGCCGTCATGGCCGCGGCACCCAACTACCCCGGCCTGTCGAGCAGCCCGGACCTGCTGGCCGACGTGGCCTGCGTCGCGCTGAACCGCGTGGCCCCGCGCTACATCCGCCACGACGTCGACCTCGCCTTCTTCCTCACCGAGCGCGAGCGCACCGACAACGAGCGCGCCATCCGGGACGCCGTCGAGCATGCCTTCGGTTTCGTGCAGGCCCGCCACGCGATGGCCGCGCGCCGCTGACCAGCCTGGTCATGATGAATCCGCCTGTCCGCCGCGCAGCCGGCGATGACGACTCCTGGGCCGAGACCCGCGCCGCCGCCAACCTGGCGACCAAGGTGATGGGCGACGAGGAGGACTACCTCGCGACCACCCGCCGCGCCATCGGCCGCCGCATCGATGCCGAGCGCCACGAGTTGTTCGTGGTCTGCGATCCGGCCGAGGCGCTGCAACTGCAGTTCGAGCACCACGCGCCCGAGTTCATCGTGCTGCACGACCTGGGGCTGGACGGTGCCGCGCGCCTGCTGCAGGGCGTCGCCGCGGCCACGCAGCGGCCGGTGCAGCAACTGGTGGTGCGGCGCCAGGGTTATGGCTCAGCCCTGGCGACGCTGCGCTTCGCCGAATTGCCGGCCACGGGCGCGGCCCCACCGGTGCGCATCTACAGCGCGCAGGTGGAGGCCGCCGATCCGGGGCAGGCCACGGCGCTGGCCATGACGCTGCTGGGACACGCCCGGCTGGGCGTGGTGCTGGTGGGTGCCCAGGCGGTGCACGATGCGGCAGCGCGCTTGCGACCGCTGGCCAACGCGCTGAACGAGCCCGGCTGGCGAAACCGCCAGCTGCTGTGGGTTCCGGTCGGCGCTGAAGCCGCCGCGGTGGCACCCACGCCCTTGCTCGGGCGGCAGAGCCTGGTGCAGGTGCACACGGTGCCGGCCCAGGCCGACCTGGGCCAGGCCTGGCCGGTCATCACCGCCCTCTGGGACCGGCTGCGCCATGCGCCGCAGGACCCGCATGCCGCCGATGGGCTGGCGATGCCGCCGATGCGCGCCGCGGTGCCTGCGCCTTCGCTGGCCAGCGTGCGCCCGGCCTCCGTGCCGCAGCGCGCGGACTTCCAGCCCTCGACTCTTCCCGCCGCGAATCCCGCGCCGCCGCCGCTGCGCGGCACGCTGGGCCAGGCGGCCCCCGCGGCACCGCCCGCCCCGGCCGTCGACTGGGCGGCCTACGTCCGCGAATGCGCCACCTTGCCGGGCATGCTGAGCTGCTGCGTCTTCGACCTGGCCAGCGAGCGCCCGCTGGCCCATGCCGGCAACCGCCCCGGCCCGGCCGCGCTGGCCGCGCAAGGCGCCGCGATGTACGAGGCGCTGTGCCACGCCGCGCGCAGCCTGGGCCTGGCCCCCGGCCAGCCCGAGATGGCGCTGACCCTGGCCGAGCACCACCTGATCCTGCACCCTCTGGCGCAGCACCCCGGGCTGGCGCTGCACGCCGTGCTGGACGTGCACCTGGCCAACCTGACGCTGGTGCGCATGAAGCTGCACCGGCTGGACCCGGGCAGCCCCTTCGCCGACCACTGAGGGGCACCGAGGCAGGCGCCTCGTCCGTCCTCCCCGGCGCGCCCGGACGCAGACACCGGGCCTTCCGTTCGGCCCCTCGGCCGACCGGGCGCCGTGCCTGGGCTACGATGGCGCCCCTTTTGCCAGTCGCCCCCTGGGTGCCCGTCGTGACCCGCGTTTCGTTCGACTATCTGCGCCAGCAAGCCGGTGGCGCCAGCTGCGTGTCCCAGGCCTGGGCCCGCGTTCCCGAGCAGCCCGCACCCGACCAGCGCGTGGCGCTGATGCAGTCGCTGACCGCGCGTCTGCGCAGCGGCGAGGCGGTGCTGATCGCCCACTACTACACGGACGGCGACCTGCAGGACCTGGCGCTGGCCAGCGGCGGTTGCGTCGCCGATTCGCTGGAGATGGCGCGCTTCGGCCGCGACCATCCCGCCCAGACGCTGATCGTCGCCGGCGTGCGCTTCATGGGCGAGACCGCGAAGATCCTGTCGCCGCACAAGCGCGTGCTGATGCCCGACCTGGATGCCACCTGCTCGCTGGACCTGGGTTGCCCGGCCGATGACTTCGCGCGCTATTGCGATGCTCACCCCGACCGCACCGTCGTGGTCTACGCCAACACCAGCGCTGCCGTGAAGGCGCGCGCCGACTGGATGGTCACCAGCGCCTGCGCGCTGCCCATCGTGCGGCACCTGAAGGACCAGGGCAAGAAGATCCTCTGGGCGCCCGACAAGCACCTGGGCCGCTACATCGCCGACGAGACCGGCGCCGACATGCTGCTGTGGCAAGGTGCCTGCATCGTGCACGACGAGTTCAAGGGCCTGGAGCTGGAACTGCTGAAGCGCGAGCACCCGGGTGCGATGGTGCTGGTGCACCCCGAGTCGCCCGAGGGCGTGGTGGCGCAGGCCGACGTCGTCGGCTCGACCAGCCAGCTGCTGAAGGCGGTGGTCGAGGGCAACGCACCGGCCTACATCGTTGCCACCGACAACGGCCTGATGCACCGCATGCGCCAGCTGGCACCGGGCAAGGCCCTGATCGAAGCGCCCACCGCCGGCACGAGCGCCACCTGCAAGAGCTGCGCGCACTGCCCCTGGATGGCGATGAACGGCCTGATCGGCGTGCGGGACTGCCTGGACCGCGGCCACGGCGAGATCACGCTGGACGAGGACATCCGCGCCCGTGCGCAGGGCTGCATCCAGCGCATGCTGGACTTCACCGCCGCGCAGGCCAGCCCCGGGCAGGCGACCGCAGCCAGCGGCTTCGTGCCGAAGATCGGCGCCGCATGATGATCAAGTTCGCCGAACACAACGAGACGCTGGAATCCGCCCGCGCACGCAACATCCGCGAGGCCCTGGCCGAAGACATCGGCACCGGCGACTGGACCGCCCAGCTGGTGCCCGCCGGCCGCCACGTGCGGGCCCGGGTGGTCTGCCGCGAGGCCGCCGTGCTGTGCGGCCGCGACTGGTTCGACGGCTGCCTGAAGGCGCTGGATCCCAACGCCCGATTGACGTGGCAGCTGGACGAAGGCGCCGACGTCTCGCCGGACGCCACCGTGGTCGAGATCGAGGCCGACGCCCGCGCCCTGCTCTCCGCCGAACGCTGCGCGCTGAACTTCCTGCAGCTGCTGTCGGCAGTGGCCACCAAGGCCCGCGCCCACGCCCGTGCCATCGACGGCGCCTCGCCCAATCCGGCCGGCTGCGTGGTGCTCGACACCCGCAAGACGCTGCCCGGCCTGCGTCTTGCGCAGAAGTACGCGGTGCGGGTGGGCGGCGGCCACAACCAGCGCCTGGCGCTGTGGCACGGCATCCTGATCAAGGAAAACCACATCGCGGCGGCGGGTGGCGTCACGGCCGCGCTGGAGGCGGCCTTCGCGCTCGGGAGCGGCGTGGAGATCCAGGTGGAGGTCGAGACGCTGGCCCAGCTGGCCGAGGCCCTTGCCGCCGGTGCCAAGAGCATCCTGCTCGACAACTTCACGCTGCCGCTGATGCGCGAGGCCGTGGCCCTCACCGCCGGCCGGGCGCTGCTGGAGGTGTCCGGCGGCGTGGCGCTGGACCAGCTGCGCGCCATCGCCGAAACGGGCGTCGACCGCATCTCGGTCGGCGCCTTGACCAAGGACGTCAAGGCAGTGGACTTCTCGATGCGGGTGGTCGGGCCGGCGCCGGCTCAGAACTGATACGAAAGCGCCAGCATCGACCGGATCTGCCGCCGCCGTTCGGTCACCGGACTGCGCGCCGCGTCGCCCAGCAGCCGGCTGAACGAGGCGCCGGCATGCAGGCCCCAGCCGCCGCCGAGCTTGTAGTCCACCGCGAGGTCCAGGCTGGCGCTCTTGAGCCCGGCGCTCGCGTCGAATGCGCGATAGGAGGTCCGCGCGGCCTGCTCAGGGCTGACGCCGAAAAAGGCCTGCGTGTAGCGGCTGTCGGCCCAGGTCAGCGCCGGCGTCACGCCCAGGGTGAGCGCGTCGTTCAGCGTGAACCGCAGCGGCAGCGCCAGGTTCAGTTGCGTGCCACGGTGGCTGCGCGTGGCCTTGGCCAGGCTCAGCTGCACCGGCACCGCGCCCAGGCGAGTACCAGCGAACAGCGTGACCACCGGGGTGCCGTCAATGTCCCCCAAGCCGGCCAGCCGCGCGTGGCCGGGCTTTGCCTCCGGTCGCCCACCATGGCCGCCGTCGTCGCGGCGGCCCCGGTCCCCGCCCAATCCGATTCCGAATCGCACATCGCCCAGCCGGTGCGACCAGCCCAGGCCGGCCGTGCCGAGGTGCCAGGTGCCTGCCGCCGCCGTGGTGTAGGCGGCGTCCAGGCCGACCAAGGCACCGCTGCGCGAACTGCGGCTGCCCTGGAAATCCGGCACCGCTGCCGCGCCGGCGACGACGCGTCCGGACCAGCCCGGAGGCGGGTCGGCGCCGTCGGCAGGCGGGTTGCCGGCGGCAGCGCCGGGCGGCGTCGCGTCGGTCGAGGCGGCGGCCACGCCGCAGGTCAGCACCAGGCACGCCAGGATCGGGGAGAAGCGGAGAAGCATGGAGTGGGGATCCAGAGTGATGAAGCCGCGCAGTCTGCGAACGTGACCTTCAGAAAACCTAAAGGACCCCCTGGCGACAATCCGCAACCATGCACATCCTGCTCATCGAGGACGACCTCGACCTCGGCCGCGCGCTGCAGGCCGCTTTGAAGTCCGAAGGCATCACCAGCCAGTGGCTGCGCCGGGCGGCCGATGCCCCCACCTCACCCGACGATGCCGCCGCGGCCTGCGTGCTGCTGGACCTGTCGCTGCCGGACGGCACCGGCCTGGACCTGCTGCGCCGGTGGCGCCGCCAGGGCGTGAGGCTGCCCATCCTCATCATCACCGCGCATTCGGCGCTGGAAGACCGGCTGCAAGGCCTCGACGGCGGCGCCGACGACTACATAGTCAAGCCCTTTGCGACCGCCGAACTGGTCTCGCGCATGCGGGCGGTTCTGCGGCGCTGCGCCCAGCAGGTGCACGAGGTGTGGAGCGTTGCCGGCCTGCAGATCGAACCGCACCGGCACCGGGTGCTGGTCGACGGCACCGATGCCGGCCTGTCGCCGCGCGAGTTCAGCATCCTGCTGGAGCTGGCGTCCGACGCCGGCTCGGTCGTTCCGAAGGGCAGCTTGGCGCACCGCATCGCGCCGTTGGGCGACCCGGTTGACTTCGCGACGCTCGACGTCCACCTGTCGAACCTGCGTCGCAAGATCGGCAGCGAGCGCATCCGCACGGTGCGCGGCGTGGGCTACATGCTGCAGGCGTGATGATGGTCCGCCGGTTCCGCCAGCTCGGCCGCCGGAGCTTCTTTGCCAGCCTGTGGCAGCGCACGCTGCTGCGCCGCGTTTCGCTGGCGCTGCTGGGTTGCTTCGCGCTTGCCTACGTCGTGCTGATCGCTTCGGAATTCCAGCAGCACCGCCGTGCGGAGAAGGCGGGCTACGGCTTTCGCATGGTGGGCGCCCAGGTGCTGCAGGCGTTGAACGAGGCGCGTTCACCGGAGGAAGCCCGGGCGGTGGGCCTGACAGTCGAGCGCATCTTCAACGGCATGCGCCATGCCGAACGGCTGACCGGCTCGCTGCTGGTGCAGGTGTGGGACCGGCAGACGCAATTGCCGGTCTTCCTGCCGCTGGGCGCGGCCGACACCGCCCCCATGGCGGGCGACGCTCGGATGCAGACGGTGCACGTGATCGATGGCCGCAGCTTTCGCGTGTTGGCGGTGGACACACCGCGCTGGTCGCTGCGCCTGGGACAGCCGATGCACGAGGGCAACTGGCTGCTGCAGCGGCTGGCGGAGGAACTGCTGCCCAACATGCTGCTCGTCCTTCCGCTCATGCTCCCGATCGCCTGGGTGGTGTGGCGCGGGCTGCAGCCGCTGCGGAAGTTGTCGGAGCGGCTGGCCGCGCGCAGCGACGACGACCTGTCCCCGCTGGGTCTCGTGCCGACGCACGCCGAGCTGATACCGCTGACCCATTCGCTCGACAACCTGCTGCAGCGGCTGCGTGTGATGGTGGAGCGCGAGCGCGGCTTCGTGCAGGACGCTGCGCACGAGCTGCGCACACCGATGGCCATCATTTCCGCGCAGGCCCATGCCTTGAGCCTGGCCGCCGGCGCCGGCGAACGCCGCGAGGCCGAACGCGGCATGGACCGGGCCATCGCCCGCGCCTCGCACCTGGTGGAGCAACTGCTGCAGCTGGCGCGCATGGACCGGCGCCGCGGCTACGGCATCGAGCTCATCGATCTGGCGCAGTGCGCCCGCGAAGTCATTTCAGGTGTCGCGCCGGGCGCGCTTGCCCGCGGCATCGAACTGGCGCTCGAAGCACCCGACGAACTCTGGCAGCAGATCGACGTGCCGGCCTTCCAGTCCGTGCTGCAGAACCTCGTCGACAACGCCGTTCGGCATGGCCGCGATGGCGGCCAGGTCGTGGTTGAACTGCACGAGGACCGCGACGGTTGGCTGCTGCGGGTGGCCGATGACGGGCCGGGCATCGCCGAAGCCGACCGCGAGCGGGTCTTCGAGCGCTTCTGGCGCGGACGCGACCAGGAGGCGCCGGGCTCGGGCCTTGGCTTGGCCATCGTGCGCGAAGCCGCGGCGCGGCTCGGCGGCGAGGTCTCGCTCAATGCGGGCCTGGGCGGTCGTGGTTGCGCCTTTGCGCTGCACTGGAGCGAGCCGGGCCGCACCAGCAACAGCGCCAGGGACCAGGCAGAGGCGGCCGCCAGAACTTGATGCGATGGGCGCGCGGACCGGCGCGCCTGACCGGCACCTGATCAGTTGTTGGGCGCCCCGCTGTCGATCCACGACTTGATGCGCGCCAGGGTCGCCGCATCCAGGAACGGTCCGCCCAGCGGCATGCGCGAGCCGCCGATGTCGGTGCCCTCGAGCTTGCGGATCAGGTAGCTGTTGGTCGCATCACCAGGAACGACCCGCGCGCTGCCGGGCCTTTGGCGCGAGTCGACGTTCACGAGGTTCGAGAAGGCACTGCCGGCTGTGAGGTTCAAGGCCGCCGGCAAGGAATTGCCGCCACCGGTATGGCAGAAGGAGCAGCGTGGCGTGAAGACCTCGGCCTGCAATTGCGACAGCAGCGCGGCCTGCGCGATCCGGGTGGCCGAGCTCAGCACGAAGGTGTAGGTGGCCGCGTCGGTGAGCACGAGCGTGGCGCTGTAGGTGTCGCCGCTGACGCTGACCTCGGGGATCGTCAGCAGGCCCGAGGCCGGATCGAAGCTGATGTTCGTCGAACCCGCGGCCTGTGTCGGCGTGGCCTCGCGCAGCCTGAAGGTCAGCGTGGCGGGGTCGATCACGTCGAGCAGCACGTTGGCATAGGTGCTGTCGCCGACCTTGACGTCGGGCAGGGTCAGGACCCCCCGGGCGCCGTCGAACGTGGCGCCGAGCGCCCAGACATTGCCGAGCGGCATCGCCAGAACGAGCAGCGCCAGACGGCGCAGCCATGAATGAAATCGAGAGGTCATTGCATTCCCCTGCAGGTGAAAGTCCAAGGTCGTCGTGAGTGCCGGGCCGCGCGCAAAAGGTTGCGCGTGGGACGAGGGACTTTGTCAGCAGCCCGCAGCCCGCAGCCCGGGGTCCGGGGTCCGCAGGCCGCGGCCGGATAGCTCGGCGCTGCGGGCCCGTGTCACGAGCCCGCCCTGCTTCAGGCTACGCCTCGAACGACGCAGCCCGCCCAGGCAGCACCGTGGGAAAGCTGACCGGCAGCGGCCCGGGGTAATCCAGGCTCTGGTGCAGGCCCCGGCTTTCTGGGCGGGCCAGCGCGGAGCGCACGATCAGCTCGGCGCAATCGGCCAGATTGCGCAGCTCCAGCAGGTCCGGCGTGATGCGGAAACTGGCGTAGTACTCGTGGATCTCGCCCTGCAGCAGCGCGATGCGGCGCAGCGCCCGCTCCAGCCGCTTGCGGCTGCGGACGATGCCGACGTAGTTCCACATCAAGAGGCGCAGTTCGTCCCAGTTGTGCGCGATCACCACTTGCTCGTCGGCATCCTCGACACGGCTTTCGTCCCAGGCCGGCAGCGCGGGCAAGGGCTGGGCATCGGCCGCATGGATGTCCGCCGCGCAGGCATGGCCGAGCACGATGCACTCGAGCAGCGAGTTGCTGGCCAGGCGGTTGGCCCCGTGCAGGCCGGTGTAGCCGGTCTCGCCGACGACGTAGAGGCCGCCGAGGTCGCTGCGGCCGTGCAGGTCGCTGACCACGCCGCCGCAGCTGTAGTGCGCCGCCGGCACCACGGGAATGGGCTGCTTCGCGATGTCGATGCCGAGCGCCAGGCAGCGCGCATGGATGGTCGGGAAGTGCGCCTTCAGCGCCGCTTCGCCCAGGTGCGTGGCGTCCAGCCACACATGGTCGACGCCGTGCTTCTTCATCTCGAAGTCGATGGCGCGGGCGACGATGTCGCGCGGGGCCAGTTCGGCGCGCTCGTCGTGCGCGGGCATGAAGCGCGGGCCCCAGGGCTCGGCGGCGTCGGGGATCGGCAGGCGCAGCAGCCCCCCCTCGCCCCGCAGGGCCTCGGTGATCAGGAAGCGGCGGTCCTGCGGGTGGTAAAGGCAGGTCGGGTGGAACTGGATGAACTCCATGTTCGCAACCCGGCAGCCCGCACGCCAGGCCATGGCGACGCCATCGCCGGTTGCCGTGTCCGGGTTCGAGGTGTAGCGGTACACCCGCCCGACCCCGCCGGTGGCCAGCACCACGGCGGCGGCGGGCAGCGTCAGCACCTCGCGCCGCCCCACGTCCAGTGCGTACACGCCCAGGCAGCGTACCGGGCCGCGCTGGTTCAGGCGGCGGCTGGTGATCAGGTCCACCGCCATCGTGTGCTCGCGCAGGGTGATGTTGGGGTGGGCACGCGCGCGCGCCAGCAGGGCGTCGTGGATGGCCTGTCCGGTGGCGTCGGCCGCATGGGCAATGCGGCGCACGCCGTGGCCGCCCTCGCGCGTCAGATGCAGGCCGAGCGGGCCATCGGCGTCAGGTGTTAGCACCACGCCCTGGGCCAGCAGCCATTCGATGGCCTCGGCACTGTGTTCGGAGACGAAACGCGCGGCGGTCTCGTCGACCAGCCCGGCGCCCGCCTCCTGCGTGTCGCGCACGTGGGCGGCGATGCTGTCGTCGCGGCCCAGCACGCCGACGATGCCGCCCTGCGCCCAGCGCGTCGCCGCTTCGGTGAGGCTGCGCTTGGCGAGGACTGTGACCGGCCCGTGCTCGGCCAGCTTCAGCGCGGCACTGAGGCCGGCGAGGCCCATGCCGACGATGACCACCGGGTGATTGCGTGTCTCCATCGAGGCGGCGGATTCTAAGGGCCGCATCGCGTCGCGGCTTCTCCCGCGGCGAGGGCCGCGAGCTATGCTCCCGCCAGCAGTCGCTGGGAAAGCAGTTGGGAAACTCGAACATGCACATCCGCTGGTGGTGCCTGGCGGTGGTGGCAGCCTGGGCTGCAGCCGGCGCTGCGGCTGGCGCGGTGCACGACGAGGAGGCCAGCCTCGCCCAGGCCTACGGCGACGATGCGACGATCAGCCTCGCCACCGGCGCGCGACAGCCGCTGCGGCGTGCGCCTGCGGTGGCCACCGTGGTCACCGCCGAGGACATCGCGGCCATGGGCGCGACCGACCTCGACCAGGTGCTCGAGACCGTCGCCGGGCTGCACGTGAACGTTGCGCCCAGCATGCGCAACCGGCTCTACGTGATCCGCGGCGTCTTCAGCCTGCAGACGCCGCAGGTGCTCGTGCTGCAGAACGGCGTGCCGATCACGGTGCTGCTGACCGGCGGCCGCGGCAACCTGTCCGGCGGTCCGGCGGTCGAGAACATCGCCCGCATCGAGGTCATCCGCGGCCCCGGCTCGGCTCTGTACGGGGCCGATGCCTTCTCGGGCGTCGTCAACATCATCACCCGCGGTGCCGGCGAGTCGCCGGGGCTGCAGACGGGCCTGCTCGCCGGCTCCTTCGGCAGCGTCGCCGCCTGGCTGCGCCACGCCGGCGCCGAAGGCGGACTGGCCTGGGCGGCCTTCGCCAAGCTGGCCCGCAGCGACGGTTTCCGCCGCACCATCGAGGCCGACGCCCAAACCCGCAACGACCGCGGCTTCGGCACGCGGGCCAGCCGTGCGCCGGGCCCCGTCAGCGCCGGCGGCGACGAGGCCGATGCGGGCCTGGACCTGGCGGGTGGCGACTGGCGCTGGCGTGGCATCTACAAGGGCCGCACCGACCTGGGGACCTACGCCGGGCTGGGCTCGGCGCTGGACCCGGTGGGCCGTGGCGCCAGCCACCGCTTCGTCACCGACCTGGCCTGGTCACCCGCGGCACGGAACCACTGGCAGCCGGGCGCCAGCATCGCCTGGATGAACTATCACCAGCGCTACCCCGTGCCGGCGCAGATCTTTCCGCCCGGTGCGCGCCTGCCCACCGGCGACTTTCCCGAGGGCATGGTCGGCGCGCCGGAGGTGTCCGAGCGCGCGCTGCGCCTGCAGGCGCATGCCACCTACACCGGCTGGGCCGGCCACGGCCTGCGGCTGGGGCTGGGGCATGACGACATCCACATGTACCTGGCCCGCGACACGAACAACTTCAGCTATTCGCCCAGCGGCGTGCCGATTCCGGCTGGCGCAGTGGCGCGGGCGCCGCACCCGTTCATCTACCCGCAGCGCCGCCGCATCGACTACGCCTTCGTGCAGGACGAGTGGCGGCTGCACCCCGACTGGACGCTGACCGCCGGCGTGCGCCACGACCGCTACTCCGACGTCGGTGGCACGACCAACCCGCGCCTGGCGCTGGTGTGGGACGCGGCAGTGGACTGGACGCTGAAGCTGCTGTACGGCGAGGCCTTCCGCGCGCCGAGCTTCTCCGAGTTGTACTCGACCAACAACCCGATCGCGCGCGGCAATCCCGCGCTGAAGCCGGAGACCACGCGCACCTTCGAGGCGGTGTCGAACTGGAGCGCCACGCCGAGCCTGAGCTTCAATGTGAGCGTCTACGGCTACCGCATGCGCGACATCGTGCGCACCGTGCCGAACCCACCACCGGCGCCTGGCACCACGTACACCAACCTGGGCCGGCAGCATGGGCGGGGCGTCGAGATCGAGGCGCAATTGGACGTGACGCGACAGCTGCGGCTGAGCGGGCACCTGTCGCTGGCGCGTGCGACCGATCCCGCGACTGGCGCCGACGTCGGCAACGTGCCGCGGCGCGATGCTTTCCTGCGCGTCGACTGGCGCTTGGCGAGCGGCTGGCGCCTGGATGCGGCGCTGAATCACGTGGCGGACCGGCGCCGCGTATCCGGCGACGTGCGGCCCCCGGTGCCGGACTACACCACCGTCGACCTGGCGCTGGGCACGGCGCCGGTCGCGCGCGGCTGGCGCTTCAGCACAGTGCTGCGCAACGTCTTCGACGTCGACGTGCGCGAGCCCAACCTCGCGCCCGGCCTGATGCCGAACGACCTTCCGCAGGCCGGCCGATCCTTCACGGTTCAAGCCGGCTACGCCTTCTGATGCAGCCGGCCATCATGCTGATGCGCAAAATACGCGTCAGTGCACCGTGCGCCCGAAGCTGAAGACGCCGTCCTGCACGTCCACCGGCACCACGTCCTTCGGGCCGAAGCGGCCTTCCAGGATGAGCTTGGCCACGGGGTTCTCGATGCGCTGCTGGATCGCGCGCTTCAGCGGCCGGGCGCCGAACACCGGGTCGAAGCCGACCTTGGCGATCTCGGCCAGCGCCGCGGGCGACACGTCCAGCTTGATCTCCATCTTGGCCATGCGGTCCTCCAGCGTCTTCAGCTGAATCTTGGCGATGGACTCGATGTTCTTCTGGTCGAGCGCGTGGAACACCACCGTCTCGTCGATGCGGTTCAGGAACTCGGGCCGGAAGTGCTGCTTCACCTCGGCCCACACCGCCTCGCGGATCACGTCCGACGGCTGGCCGGCCATCTGCATGATCAGGTGCGAGCCCAGGTTGCTGGTCATCACGATCACCGTGTTCTTGAAGTCCACCGTGCGGCCCTGCCCGTCCGTCAGCCGGCCGTCGTCCAGCACCTGCAGCAGCACGTTGAAGACGTCCGGGTGCGCCTTCTCGACCTCGTCGAGCAGCAGCACGCTGTAGGGCTTGCGGCGCACTGCTTCGGTCAGGTAGCCGCCCTCGTCATAACCCACATAGCCGGGGGGCGCGCCGATGAGGCGGCTGACCGAGTGCTTCTCCATGAACTCGCTCATGTCGATGCGCACCATGTGGTCCGGGCTGTCGAACAGGAAGTTCGCCAGCGCCTTGCACAGCTCGGTCTTGCCGACGCCGGTGGGGCCCAGGAACAGGAAGCTGCCCAGCGGCCGGTTGGGGTCGGACAGGCCGGCGCGTGAACGGCGGATGGCATCGGCCACCGCGGTGATGGCCTCGTCCTGGCCCACCACGCGCTCGTGCAGCTTGGTCTCCATCCGCAGCAGCTTGTCGCGCTCGCCCTGCATCAGCTTGCTCACCGGAATGCCGGTGGCGCGCGCCACCACCTCGGCGATCTCTTCCGCGCCGACCATGGTGCGCAGCAGCTGTGCCTTGCCGCCCTCCTTCTTGCCGGCCTCCTTGGCCTGCGCTTCCTTCAGGGTCTTCTCGAGCTCGGGCAGCTTGCCGTACTGCAGTTCGGCCACCTTGTTGAAGTCGCCCTTGCGCTTCAGGTCCTCGATCTGCGTCTTGATGCGCTCGATCTCTTCCTTGACGTGGGCCGAGCCCTGGGCGGTCGCCTTCTCGGCCTTCCAGATCTCTTCCAGGTCGGCGTACTCGCGCTCGAGCTTGCCGATCTCGCCCTCGATCAGGCCGAGGCGCTTCTGCGAGGCCTCGTCCTTCTCCTTCTTCACCGCCTCGCGCTCGATCTTCAGCTGGATCAGGCGGCGGTCGAGCTTGTCCATCGCCTCGGGCTTGGAGTCGATCTCGATCTTGATCTTGGCCGCGGCCTCGTCGATCAGGTCGATGGCCTTGTCGGGCAGGAAGCGGTCGGTGATGTAGCGGTGCGACAGTTCCGCGGCGGCCACGATGGCCGGGTCGGTGATCTCGACGCCGTGGTGCACCTCGTATTTCTCCTGCAGGCCGCGCAGGATGGCGATGGTGGCCTCCACGCTGGGCTCGTCGACCAGCACCTTCTGGAAGCGGCGCTCGAGGGCCGCGTCCTTTTCGACATATTTCCGGTACTCGTCCAGCGTGGTGGCGCCGATGCAGTGCAGCTCCCCGCGAGCCAGGGCGGGCTTGAGCATGTTGCCGGCGTCGATGGCGCCCTCGGCCTTGCCGGCGCCCACCATGGTGTGCAACTCGTCGATGAACAGGATGATGCGGCCCTCGTCGGCGGCCACTTCCTTCAGCACGGCCTTCAGCCGCTCCTCGAACTCGCCGCGGTACTTGGCGCCGGCGAGCAGGCCGGCCATGTCCAGCGACAGCACGCGCTTGTCCTTCAGCGTATCGGGCACTTCACCCGCGACGATGCGCTGCGCGAGGCCTTCCACGATCGCGGTCTTGCCCACGCCCGGCTCGCCGATCAGCACCGGGTTGTTCTTGCTGCGCCGCTGCAGCACCTGGATGGCGCGGCGGATCTCGTCGTCGCGGCCGATCACGGGGTCGAGCTTGGAGGCGCGGGCGCGCTCGGTCAGGTCCAGCGTGTACTTCTTCAGCGCCTCGCGCTGGCCTTCGGCCTCGGCCGAATCGACCTTGGCGCCGCCCCGCACCGCGTCGATCGCCGCTTCCAGCGACTTGCGGGTCAGGCCATGGCCACGCACGATGCCGCCCAGGTCGGTCTTGGAATCCGCCAGGGCCAGCAGGAACATCTCGCTGGCGATGAAGTTGTCGCCGCGCTTGGTGGCCTCCTTGTCGGCCGCCTGCAGCAGTTGCACCAGGTCGCGCCCGGCCTGCACCGGACCGCCGCCCTGCACGCTGGGCAGGCCGTTGATGGCGGTGTCCATCGCCTTCGCCAGCGCGGCGCTGTTGGCGCCGGCGCGGTCCAGCAGGGCCTTGGGGCCATCCGGCTGGGTCAGCATCGCGGCCAGCACGTGGGCGGGCTCGATGTAGGGGTTGTCACGGGCGACGGCCAGGCTCTGGGCCTCGGCCAGGGCCTGCTGGAAAGCGGTGGTGAGCTTGTCGAGACGCATGGGGCGGTTCCTCCGAATGCGAAGGATCTTGGGGAACGGCCTCCGAAATCAAGAGACCCCGCCGGCCTCGCGGGTGCGCGGCTTGCTTTGGCTCAAGGAACCGCTGCAGCGCGGGGCGCGGTGTCGGCGGCCTTTCGCCGGCGAGCCTCCCGATCCCCGTTCAGCAGCCGGCCGATCCAGCGGCCGCGGACCAGCAACTGGTAGCTGGCCAGGCACGCCGCCGTCGTCATCGCGATGTTCAGCAGGATCTTCGCGAGCGCGTTCAGCGGCGCGTGCAGCAGCAGCGCGCCGAACGCGACCGTGAGCGGGAAGTGCACGAGGTAGACCCAGTACGCGCTGTCGGACAGGTAGGCCAGCGCCGGCCGCTGCGCCGGCAGGTGCCGCAGGAAGAGGCCGATGGCCGCCGCTGACCACCACCAGCTGGCGAGGTTGTAGACGGCCGCCATCCACAGGTCCGCGTGCGGCACGGCCACGCCGCCCTGCCGCAGGGCGCCCAGGACCATCGCGGCCAGGAAGAACGGCAGCCCCAGCGCCACGCACCACCAGGCGCGGCGGGTGTACAGCGGCAGCAGCACCGCCCGCGCACCGTACAGCGCCAGGCCGAGCGCGAAGAACAACCCGTTGTGCAGCCACTCGCTCCAGTGCGGCAGCAGCGAGCCATGCGGCGCGACGATGCCGTTCAGGTGGCCGAGGCTGGCCAGGAGCAGCGGCAGCACCAGCACCAGCGGCCCCCACCAGGCCCCGGCCAGGCGCTGCAGCAGGCGCGCCGCTGCGGCCTGCCAGCTGGGCGGCAGCCGCCGCGCCAGCACCGCCAGCGCCGCGGTGCCGGCCGCGAACCACCACAGCAGGTAGATGAACCACAAGTGCATGGTGTTGAGCTTGGGCCTGCCGGGCGGTGGCGGCGGCAGCAAGGTCGGGTCGAGACCGATCGTCCCGCGGGCCGCGACGTGGGAGTGCACGAGGAGCGCGATCGCGGCCGATACCAACAGCACCGGCCAGAACAGCAGGAAGGGCAGCGCGATGCGCTTGAAGCGGTGCCTCAGCATCGCGGCCGGTCCGCGCGTCTCCATCAGCATGGCCACGAAGAAGCCGGCCACGATGAAGAACACCGGCATCCGGAACACATGGATGAAGGCCACGGCCAGGTCCGCCAGGCGGGTCCGCGCCGGGTCGTGCCAGCTGACCGGCGACGTGCCCTCCATGTGCATCACCGCCACGTGGATGACGATGCCCAGCCACATCATCACGGCGCGCAGGTTGTCGAGGGCGTACAGGCGGGTCAAGGAGGCCTGCATGGCTCAGGCTCCTTGCGGTGCGTCGCTGACCTGCCGCATGCGCGGCACGGCCAGCGCCAGCGCGACGATGGCCAGCAGGCAGGCCCCGCTGCCCAGGAAGAGCTGCGGCAGCGCGATGCCGCGCATCAGCCAGCCGGTAACGGCCGAAGACAGCGGCGCAAGGCCGAGGAAGATGAACATGAAGAGGCTCATCGCACGCCCCATCATCGCCGGTGCCACGCGGCGCTGGATCCACGTGAAGACCGCCACCTGCATGAAGCCGCCCAGCAGGCCGATGACCAGCAGCAGCGCCCCGCCCTGCCAGGTGGCCGTGATGGAGCCCATGGGCATGAAGAGCAGTGCCACCAGCGCATCGGCCGCCAGGATGGTCAGGCCCAGGTTCTTCAGCCGCCAGGTCGGGTGCTTGCCCGCCACTGCCATGCCCAGCAGCGTGCCGCCGCCATGCGCGGCCAGCATGCTGCCGAGCGCGGCGGCGCCAAGCGTGGGGATGCTGTCGGCCAGCAGCGGCAGAGCGATCTGGATGGGTCCGGTGATGAGCAGCGCCACGGCGGACCAGTACAGCAGGCAGGTGCGCAGCGGCACGTCGCGCCAGAAGGTCTTCAGGCCCTCCGCGACGGCCGCCAGCACGGCTTCGCCGGTCCTGGCGGGTCCTTCCAGCGGACGCTGCACGACCTGGGACAGGGTCCAGGCCGAGACCACGAAGGTCAGTGCATCGAAGCCGAAGGCCACGGTCAGCGCGCCGGCATCGGCGATCTGCCCCGGCGCTTCGGCCTTGCCCGAGGACAGCGCGAACATCAGGCCCGCGAGCAGCGGCCCGAGGAAGAAGGTGGCCTGGCGCAGGCCCAGCATCAAGCCGTTGGCCGCGGCCAGCTGCGCCGGCGCCACCACCCGCGGCAGCATCGACGTGCCCGCCGGCACGCTGAAGGCCGTGGCCAGGCCGATGCCCAGCGCCAGCGTACACAGCAGTGGCAGCGTCAGCGCACCCGTCCACACCAGCAGCGCCAGCGCGCCCAGGAGCGCGGTGTTGACGTACTTGGTCACCATCATCACCTGCTTGGGCGAGTAGCGGTCCACCAGTGCACCGCCGATCAGCAGGAAGGCCGCGCGCGGCACGCCGATCATCGCCATCACCATGCCCAGCACCAGCGGATCGCTGCTCATCTTGAGCACCAGCCACGGCAGTGCGACGAAGGTGAACTGGTCGCCCAGCATCGACAGCAGGCCACCGCTCATCATCCAGGTGAAGTTGCGATCCTTGAGCAGCGAATGGCGCAGCGGCTCGCCGGCCCCGGCCGGCGCAGTGGGGTTGCGTAGCGTCGTCATGGGCCCGGACTGTGCGGCCTGACGCTGCGTGAGGGTCAAGGGCTGGCGGCCGGTGCGGCTTGGTCAGCCGCGGCAGCCTGCGCGGCAACGCCCGCCTGCATCAGGTAGTCGCGCTGCGCCAGCGGCAGCAGCCCGCCGGCGCGCAGCATCGGCTCTTCAGTGCTGGCGCGCAGCAGCGCCTCGCGCAGCGCGGCGTCGCCGCGGGCCACGCGATTGACCAGCTGCATCCAGCGCTGCGCCTGGCTCCATGCCGCGGGGTGCGTGGGCGCCACGCCCGCGTCCTGCAGCGCTCGCACCGCGTCCCGCAGCCCATGCCACTCGGCCACTGGCACGTGCCCGAGGCTGCGCAGCTGCTCGTCGGTCAGGTAGCGGCGGTACAGCGACAGGCGCAGCTGCACCGCCGGCTCGATGAAGTCCACCACCGCGCGGTCCATGCTGGCGCGGTTCTGGATGCTGGGTTCGGCCATGTACATGCGGCCCCAGCGCTCCATCAGGTCGAAGTTGCCCTGCATCCAGCCGTGCATGTGCGTCATCCAGCGCTGCGCCAGCGGCTGCACGCGGACGTCGAGCGATGGCGTGCCGACCGCCATCTCGGCGCGGATGTCTTCGACCAGGCGGCGCCAGTCGGCCTCGACGTTGCGCCAGCCACTGAAGATCAGCTCCATCTCGTCGGGGCTGAAGTAGCGGCCGCTGGTGGACATCAGCCCCAGTGTTTCCAGCCAGTCGTCCAGCGCCGGCTGGTCGCCGTGCGCGAACTTGTGCTGCACCAGGCGCAGGTGCTGGCGCAGCCGGGTCGCCTGCTCGATCTGCTGGTCCAGCGCCTGCAGCTGGCGGTCGACGATGGCCGGGATGCTGGCGCCGCCGTCACCGAGCAGCTGACCGATCTCTTCGAGCGGCAGGCCCAGCCCGCGCAAGGCCTGGATGCCGTGCAGGCGCTCGACGTCGGCGCCGTTGTACAGCCGGTAGCCGCTGTCGCTGCGGCCCGAGGGGCGCAAGAGGCCGATGCTGTCGTAGTGGTGCAGCGTGCGCACCGTGAGCCCGCTGTGCCTGGCGAGCTCGCCCACCTTCAGCAGCATGCCGCGGTCCTCGCCGTCATGGTTCGATGGCCTCGTCGGATTCGCCGGCCTCGTAGAGGCATTCGCGGCCCAGGCGGTCGATGCACAGCTCGGCTGTCCACGGCAGCATCAGCGAACCGCAGCGCGAATCGCGGTACAGCCGCTCCAGCGGCAGCGACTTCAGCATCGACTGCCCGCCGCAGGTGCGGATCGCCAGCCGGCACAGCTCGTTGGCATGCTCCATCACCGTGTAGTGCGCGGCATAGAGGCGCATGCGCGCATCCTGGTCGGGGTCGATCCGGGCTTCGCGCGCGGTCTGCAGGAACAGCGCGCGCATGGCCTCCAGCTTCACCCGCATCTCGGCCACGGCGAACTGCTTGGTCGGGTACATGCGGCGCTTGACCGGCGGCATGCCCGGCAGTTCGGCCCGCAGGTACTGCACCGTGAAGTCGTAGGCGGCCTGCGCGATGCCGATGTAGGTCGTCGACAAGGTCGAGAACATGTGGGGAAAGCGGCGCGCGGCCTGGTAGCACAGGCCCTCGGGCAGCAGGCGCGCTTCGTCGGGCACGAAGACGTCCTCGAAGCGCAGGTTGCGGCTGACGGTGGCGCGCATGCCCAGCGGGTCCCAGTCGCCCCACACGCTGACCCCTGGTGCATCGGCCGGTACCGCCAGGTACAGCGCATCGCGCAGCGTGCCGCCGGCGGCCTGTCCCGTGTGCTCGAGCGTGCACAGCACGCTGTAGCCGTCGGCGACGCCGGCCAGCGAGGCGAAGATCTTCGTGCCGTTGATGCGGTAGCCGCCTTCGACGCGGTGCGCCACGGTGCCGAAGGGCGCGGCACCGGCCGCCGCAGCGCCGCCTTCGGAAAACGGATGCGCATGGATCCAGCCGCCGCGCGCGATGCGCTCGAAGTGGCGTGCCCGCAGCCGCTCGTGGTCGGCGCGCTGTTCGGGCGTCATCTCCAGCGCATCGGCCACCACCCCGGCCCAGAGGCTGGACTGCGTGTGCATGTTGAAGCTGAGCGCCGTGGAGCCGCACCAGCGCCCCAGCTCGGCCGCCACCAGCATGTAGGTCTCGAAGTCCGCGCCCAGGCCGCCGTGCGATTCGGGCACGCAAATGGCCAGCAGGCCGCTCTGGCGCAGGTCCTCGTAGTTCTCGGCGGGGAAACTGGCCTCGCGGTCGTGCCGGGCGGCGCGTGCGGCGAAGCGCGGACCCAGCGCGGCGGCGCGGGCCACCAGTTCGCGCTGGCGCTCGGTCAAGCGGCGCGCATCGCCGGCGATGTGCGAAGGCTGATAACGGGTGCGTGCAGCGGCATCCGCTCCGGGTGGTGGCGCGTCGATCACAGCACTTCTCCCAGCATGCGGTAGTGGCCGCCCTGGAACAGCAGCGGCGCTACGCCGACGTCGCTGATGCGCAGCACCCGGCCGATGAAGAGCGCGTGGTCGCCGCCATCGAGTTCGCGCTCGGTGGCGCACTCGAAGACCGCGGCGCAGCCGGCCAGCACCGGGGCGGCGCCGACACCTTCGGCCCAGTGGCCTTGCGCGAACTTGTCCGCCACCTGCGAGGCGAAGCGGCGCGACAACTCCACCTGCGACTCAGCCAGCACGTTGACGGCAAAGTGAGCGGCCGCGCGAAAGGCCGGCAGGCTGGGGCTGCTGCGCCGCAGCGACCACAGCACCAGTGGCGGATCGAGCGACAAGGCGCTGAAGGAATTGGCCGTCAGCCCGACGCGCCGGCCTTCGCCGTCGACGCAGCTGATGATCGCCACGCCGGTCGCGAAGCGGCCCAATGCGGTGCGCAGCGCCTGCGGCGTCGGCACCGGCAAGGCCGGGTCGCCCCGGCCCGGCGCGACAGCCCCGGCCGCGAGATCGCGCGGGTTCATCCGGCCGCCCCGGCATTGCCGGAGGCGATGCCCCAGCGCGCCAGCGCCTCGTCGTCGGCCACGCGGGCGTCCACCCAGCGCGCGCCCTCGGGCGTGGTTTCCTTCTTCCAGAACGGCGCCTGGGTCTTCAGGTAGTCCATCAGGAACTCGCAGCCCTGGAAGGCGGCACCGCGGTGCTGGGAGCTGACCGCCACCAGCACGATCTGGTCGCCCGGCTGCAGCAGGCCGACGCGGTGCACGACGCGCACCGCACGCAGCGGAAAGCGGCGGCAGGCCTCGTCGATCATGGCTTCGATCGCGGCCTCGGTCATGCCGGGGTAGTGCTCGAGCTCCATCGCGCTGATGGAGGGCTGGCCGGGGTTGTGGTCACGCACGGTGCCGATGAAGCTGGCGACGGCGCCGACGCCGTGGTCCTCGGCCCGCAGCGCGGCGACTTCGGCCGACAGGTCGAAATCGGCGGTCTGGATGCTGACGCGGGACATGCCGGGCATTGTGGCACCGTGGGTTTGCCCGATGCATCGGCTACCATCGCGCCCCATGTCCCCCGCCCTGCGCTCCGCCCTCGCCTCGCGGCTACTCGCCGCGCCGCGCTGCGCACCGGTGCTGGAGAAAGCCCCCAAACAGCCGCTCGTCTGACCGGAGCTGCTGTTCCGTCGTCGGATGAGCGATGGAACGGCAGCCGGTGCGAGCCGGCGTCTACCGGGCCTCCGCGGCCCACGGTTCCCGACAAGCCCTTCTTCGCGCGTCCCGCGGCGGTTCGACCGACGGTCTGCACACGCATGGAGAAACGAATGCTCGACTTTTCAGGAATCTGGGTGCCGCTGGTCACGCCCTTTCGCGAGGCCGCGGGTGACGAGCCGGCCGTGGATGCGGCGGCGCTGACCCGCCTTGCCACCCGGCTCGCGTCGCACGGCGTGGCGGGCTTCGTGGCCTGCGGCAGCACCGGCGAGGCGGCGATGCTGGATGAGGCCGAACAAGCGGCCGTGCTGGCCTCGGTGATCGAAGGAGCGGGCGGCAAGCCGGTGCTGATGGGCCTGGCCGGTGTGCGCCCGGCACGGGTGGCGGCGCGGGCCCGCCAGCTGGCGCGCGACTTTCCGGTTGCCGGCTTCCTGGTCAGTGCGCCCGCCTACGTCAAGCCGAACCAGGCCGGGCTGCTGGACTTCTTCACCACGGTCGCGGATGCCTCGCCGGTGCCCGTCGTCGCCTACGACATCCCGGGCCGCACGGCGGTGCGCATCGCGCCCGAGACGCTGCTGGCGCTGGCCGCGCATCCGCGCATCCGCGCCGTCAAGGACTGCAGCAGCGACCCGGACGCCGCGCTGGCGCTGTTGCGGGACGGCCGGCTCGCCCTGCTGGCGGGCAATGACGACGAGCTCTTCGCGCAGATGGCGCTCGGCGCGGCCGGCGGCATTGCCGCGTCGGCCCACCTGCGGCCGGACCTCTTCGTGCGCCTGCATGCCCTGCTGCACGACCAGCGGCTGAACGAGGCGCAGGTCCTGTGGCGCGCATTGCGGCCGTTGACCGCGGCGCTGTTCGCCGAGCCGAACCCGGCGCCTGTCAAGGGCGCGCTGGCGCGGCAGGGGCTGATCGGGCCGGCGCTGCGGGCGCCGATGCGGCCGGCATCGGCGGCCACCCTGGCGCGGGTGGATGCGGAGCTGGTGCGCCTGCAGGCGGACTGGCCGGCGTGACCGGTCGCCGGCTCCGGTGGCGCGCGGCCGCTCAGACGCCGACCGGGCAACGGCTCCCCGGTCGGCCTGGCGCGCACGCCCGGCGGCGTGCCTCGCTCAACCGCCGGTGACCGGGGGGAAGAAGGCCACCTCGGCGCCTGCCGGCACCGGCGTGGTCTCTGCCGCCATCACCTGGTTCAGCGCGCAGCGCAGCGCGCGGCCCCGGGCCAGCGCCTCGGCATGGGCGCCGCCGCGGGCGATCAGGCGGTCGCGCAGCTCGCCGAGCGTCATCCCCTCGGCCCACTCGACTGCTTCAACGCTGCCCAGCGCCTCGCGCAGCGATGCGAAATAACGCACGTTGACAGTGGCCATCGCAACGCCCCTCACGCTCCGATCAGCGAGGACAACAGCAGCAGCCGCACGCCGTCTCCGCGGGCGACGGCCTGGCCGCCAGGGTTGTCGATCAGTCCATCGGCCCACACGGCCGAAGTCAACACGCCCGAACTCTGGTTCGGGAACAGGTCCAGGCCGCCCTGGGCATTGAAACGTGCACGCAGGAACTCGCGCCGGCGGTCCGGCTTTGGCCAGTCGAAGTCGGCCCGCGCCGTGACCGCCGTCGGCATCGCGCTGGTGCAGCCCTGCAGCGCGCGCAGCGCGGGGGCGACGATCAGCAGGAAGGTCACGAAGGCCGACACCGGGTTGCCGGGCAGCCCGATGAAGAGGGTGTCGCCCGCCGCGCGCTTCACCGCGCCGAAGGCCAGCGGCTTGCCCGGCTTCATCGCGATCTGGAAGGCTTCCAGCCAGCCCTCGGCCTGCACCGCCGGCTTCAGGTGGTCTTCCTCCCCGACCGACACGCCGCCGCAGCTGAGGATCAGGTCGACGCCGGCAGCGGCTTCACGCAGCGCGGTGCGTGTGGCGTCCAGCCGGTCGGGCACGATGCCGCGATCGACCACTTCACAGCCCGCGGCCTGCAGCAGGGCCTGCAGCGTGAAGCGGTTCGAGTTGTAGATGGCGCCCGGCTTCAGCGGCTCGCCGGGCATCACCAGTTCGTCGCCCGTCGAGAACAGCGCGACGCGCGGCCGCCGGCGCACCGTCAAAGCGGCCGCGCCGACCGAGGCCGCCATGCCCAGCGCCTGCGGGCTCAGCCGCGCGCCGGCGGCCAGCACCTCGGCGCCGTGCTGCACGTCCTCGCCGCGGCGGCGGATCCATTGGCCGGTGCCGGGCACGGTGTTGATGCGCACCGCACCCAGGTCCTCGCCCGTGACGGCTTCGCACTGCTCCTGCATCACGACCGCATCGGCGCCCGCCGGCACCTGCGCACCAGTGAAGATGCGCGCCGCGCTGCCGGGCGCGAGCGGCGTGCCGACGACGCCGGCCGGGATGCGCTGGCTGACCGGCAGCAGGGTGCCGGCCGCCGGCACGTCCGCTGCCCGCAGCGCGTAGCCGTCCATCGCGGTGTTGTCGGCGGGCGGCACGTCCAGTCCGGAACGCACGCCTTCGGCCAGCACCCGGCCAAGCGCCTCCAAGGTGGAGACGCGCTCGGTCTCGGCGATGCGGCGCTGGGCGGCCACCGAGAGGACGCGCTCCAGCACGTCGTCGAGGGCCTGCAAGGCGGGGCGGGATTCAGCCATGGATCTCTGGGTCGTAGTCGAAGCGATCGGCAGTGCCCAGCAGGTGCGAAACCAGCACCGCGGAGGCGGCCAAGTCGAACACCGGCCGCTGCGTGGGCACCGGCAGCCCGGCCGGCACGTCCGTGGCCACGGCGACGACGTAGGGCTCGTCGGGGTACAGCGGCGCCTCGCCGCAGGCGGCGCGCCAGACTTCGACCTTCGGGATGGACGCGTGCTTGAAGCCTTCGACCAGCAGCCAGTCGCACTCGACCATCTCGGCGATCAACTGGTGCACGCTGGGCTGGCCCGGCACCTCGTATTCGCGCATCTTGGCCAGCCGCGAACCGGAGGCGATCAGCACCTCGAAGGCCCCGGCCTGGCGGTGGCGCCAGGTGTCCTTGCCCGGCGTGTCGAGATCGAAGGCGTGGTGGGCGTGCTTGATCACGGAGACGCGCTGGCCGCGCGCCTTCAGCCCCGCGATCACGGCCTCCATCAGCGTCGTCTTGCCGACGCCCGACGGGCCGCAGAAGCCGAGCACCTTCATGCCCGGCCCCGTGCCGCCACGCATCCGGCCGCGGCGGTCATTCGGCGGTGTGCCGCACGATGTAGTCCTTGACCTGCGCCACGTCCGCCGGCATCAGCGTGAAGCGGCGCGGCAGCGCCTCGATACCCTTCAGCGATGCCGGGCGTGCCGGCTGGCGGCCGAGCGCCTCCTCGATCGTCGTGGCGAACTTGGCCGGCAACGCGGTCTCCAGCACGATCATCGGCACGCCGGGCTTGCGCTTCTCGCGGGCCACCTTCAGGCCGTCCGCGGTGTGCGTGTCGATCATGTCGTCGTGCTGGCGCCAGGTCTCGCGGATGGTCTGCAGCCGGTCGGCATGGGTGCTCTTGCCGGAGGTGAAGCCGGTCACCTTGATCAGCTCGACCTCGGCCGGCGTCAGCGTGAAGCCGCCCTGCTTCGCAAGCGTCGGCCCGAACAGTTCCGCGACGCGCGCACCATCGCGCTGCACCAGGTCGAAGATGTAGCGTTCGAAGTTGGACGCCTTGCTGATGTCCATCGACGGGCTGGAGGTCTCGTAGGTCTCGGCGCTGCCGCGCACGCGGTAGGTGCCGGTGCGGAAGAACTCGTCGAGCACGTCGTTCTCGTTCGTCGCGACGACCAGCTGGTCGATCGGCAGGCCCATCAGGCGCGCGACGTGGCCGGCGCAGACGTTGCCGAAGTTGCCCGACGGAACGGCGAAGCTGACCTTCTCGGCGTTGCTCTTCGTGACCTGGAAATAACCCGCGAAGTAGTAGACCACCTGGGCCAGCAGCCGCGCCCAGTTGATCGAGTTCACCGTGCCGATCTTGTGGAGGCGCTTGAACTCCAGGTCGTTGCTGACGGCCTTGACGATGTCCTGGCAGTCGTCGAACACACCCTCGATCGACAGGTTGTGGATGTTCGGATCCTGCAGGCTGAACATCTGCGCCTGCTGGAACGGGCTCATCCGGCCATGGGGGCTCAGCATGAAGACGCGCACGCCCTGCTTGCCGCGCATCGCGTACTCGGCCGCGCTGCCGGTGTCGCCCGAGGTGGCGCCCAGGATGTTCAGCGTCTCGCCGCGGCGCGCCAGTTCGTACTCGAACAGGTTGCCCAGCAGCTGCATCGCGACGTCCTTGAACGCCAGCGTCGGGCCGTTGGACAGGCCCTCGATGAAGAGGCCGTCTTCCAGCTGGCGCACCGGCACGATGGCGTCGGTGCCGAACACCTCCTTCGTGTAGGTGCGCTCGACGATCGCGGCCAGGTCTGGCCGCGGGATGTCGTCGACGAAGAGCGACAGGACCTCGTAGGCCAGCTGCCGGTACGACAGACCGCGCCAGCGCGCGAGCGTGAAGCCATTGACGCGCGGGTAGTACTTGGGCACGTACAGGCCGCCGTCCGGCGCCAGGCCTTCGAGCAGGATTTCAGAGAAGCCGCGTTCGGTCTGGTCGCCGCGGGTGCTGATGTATTTCATCCGTGTACCTTCAGTTCAATTCTTCTTTGCGGATGTTGACGATGGGCGCCAGCACCGTGGGCAAGGCCTGCATCTTGGCCAGCGCCTGGCGCATGCGGCCTTCGACGGTCTCGTGGGTCAGGATGATGACGTCGGTCTGCTTTTCGCCCTCCGCGCTCTCCCGCTGGATCACGGCGTCGATCGAGATGTCGTGCTCGGCCAGGATGGTGGTGATGCGCGACAGCACGCCGGTCTGGTCGGCGACCTGCAGGCGCAGGTAGAAGGACGTGACCACCTCGCTGATCGGCAGGATCGGCGTGTCGTGCAGTTCGTCCGGCTGGAAGGCCAGGTGCGGCACGCGGTGGTCGGGGTCGGCGGTGTGCAGGCGGGTGATGTCCACCAGGTCGGCCACCACGGCCGAAGCGGTGGGCTCCGAACCCGCTCCTTTTCCGTAATAGAGCGTCGAACCCACGGCATCACCCTGCACCACCACCGCGTTCATCGCGCCCTCGACGTTGGCGATCAGGCGCTTGGCCGGCACCAGCGTCGGGTGCACGCGCAGTTCATAGCCACCCGCGTCGTCGCGCCGCTTGGTGATGCCCAGCAGCTTGATGCGGTAGCCCAGTTGCTCCGCGTAGCGGATGTCGGCGGCCTGCAGCTTGGTGATGCCCTCGACGTGGGCCTTGTCGAACTGCACGGGAATGCCGAAGGCGATCGCGCTCATGATCGTCACCTTGTGGCCGGCGTCGATGCCCTCGATGTCGAAGGTCGGATCGGCTTCCGCGTAGCCCAGGCGCTGGGCTTCCTTCAGCACGGTGCCGAAGTCCAGGCCCTTGTCGCGCATTTCGCTCAGGATGAAGTTGGTGGTGCCGTTGATGATGCCGGCGATCCACTCGATGCGGTTGGCGGTCAGGCCCTCGCGCAGCGCCTTGATGATCGGGATGCCGCCGGCCACCGCGGCCTCGAAGGCGACCATCACGCCCTTGTCGCGCGCGGCCGCGAAGATCTCGGTGCCATGCACGGCCAGCAGCGCCTTGTTGGCCGTGACCACGTGCTTGCCGGCTGCGATGGCTTCCATCACCAGCGTCTTGGCGATGCCGTAGCCGCCGATCAGCTCGACCACGATGTCGATCGCGGGGTTGGCGATCACCGCGCGCGCATCGGCCACGACCTCGACGCCGTCGCCGACGATGCTCTTCGCCCGGGCGGTGTCCAGGTCCGCCACCATCGCGATCTCGATGCCGCGGCCGGCCCGGCGCCGGATCTCGGCCTGGTTGCGCGTCAGCACCTTGAAGGTGCCGGAGCCGACGGTGCCGATGCCCAGAAGGCCGACCTGGATGGGTTTCATAGTCCTTGCTTCACTTTCAACTACACGGCAATGGGCGCGGCCACGTCAAACGGAATGGCGTTTTCGGTAGTGCGCCAGGAATCGGTCGATCCGGCCGACAGCCTCGGTCAGGTCGTCCGAATTGGGCAGGAACACCAGACGGAAGTGGTCCGGGTTCACCCAGTTGAAGCCGGTGCCCTGGACGATCAGGACCTTCTCCTCCGCCAGCAGCTCGTAGGCGAACTGCTGGTCGTCGGCGATGGGATAGACCTTGGGGTCCAGCTTCGGAAACATGTAGAGCGCGGCCTTCGGCTTGACGACGCTGACCCCCGGGATCTGCGACAGCAGCTCGTAGGCCAGGTCGCGCTGGCGGCAAAGCCGGCCGCCCGGGGCCACCAGGTCCTTGATGCTCTGGTAGCCGCCCAGCGCGGTCTGGATGGCCAGCTGCCCCGGCGTGTTGGCGCACAGGCGCATCGACGAGAGCATGTTCAGCCCCTCGATGTAGTCGCCCGCGTGGCGCTTGTCGCCCGAGACGATCATCCAGCCCGCACGGTAGCCGCAGGAGCGGTAGTTTTTCGACAGCCCGTTGAAGGTCACGAAGAGCACGTCGTCGGCCAGCGAGGCGATGCTGGTGTGGGTGTTGCCGTCGTACAGCGTCTTGTCGTAGATCTCGTCGGCGAAGACGATCAGCTGGTGCTGGCGCGCGATCTCGACGATGGCTTGCAGCAGGTCGGTGGGGTACAGCGCGCCCGTCGGGTTGTTCGGGTTGATGACGACGATGCCCTTGGTGTTCGGCGTGATCTTGCGGCGGATGTCGTCCAGGTCGGGTAGCCAGCCCGCGCCTTCGTCGCACAGGTAGTGCACGGGGCGGCCGCCGGACAGCGAGACGGACGCGGTCCACAGCGGGTAGTCCGGCGCCGGCACGAGGATCTCGTCGCCGTTGTCGAGCAGCGCATTGAGGCTCATCGTGATGAGCTCGGAGGCGCCATTGCCCAGGTACACGTCGTCGACCGTGACGCCGGCGATCTGCTTCTCCTGGCTGTAGTGCACGACCGACTTGCGCGGCGCGAAGAGGCCCTTGCTGTCGGTGTAGCCGGCCGCGTGCGGCAGGTTGCGGATCATGTCCTGGACGATCTCGTCCGGCGGCTCCAGGCCGAAGGCGGCGATGTTGCCGATGTTCAGCTTGATGATCTTGTGGCCCTCGTCCTCCATCTGGCGGGCCTTGTCCAGCACGGGTCCGCGGATGTCATAGCAGACGCTGGCGAGCTTGCTGGACTTGGTGATGGGATTCAACGTGGGGCTCCAAGTGCGGCCATGCCCTTGCTCATACCGGGGCTCCTGCCGCCAAAAAGTAGAATTTTATCTGGTGCACTACCCGGTCTACGCCACCGCCCTCCCGTGAAATTCCAGCCCGACCATCTTGCCGGCACCAATGCCATCACCCGACACGAACCTGGTGCGATGTGGGTCGGTAACCAACGCTTCGACCGCAGCGTGCTGGTGCCTTGGCGCGGCGAGGTGAAGGCGTGGGCACCGGCCGCCGTCGAGCAGTTGTCGGCCGAGCATTTCGAGCAGGTGCTGGCCCTTCGGCCCGAGCTGGTGATCTTCGGCTCCGGGCCGCGCATCCGCTTCATCTCACCAGCGCTGATCCGCTCGCTGATCGAGCGCGGCATCGGCGTCGAGACCATGGACACCGCCGCGGCCTGCCGCACCTACAACGTGCTGGTGGCCGAGGGGCGCTCCGCGGTCGCGGCATTGCTGGTCGAACCAGCAGCCTGAGGGAATCTCTTGAGCCTGCCGCGAAAGGAAGTCACGCCGGAACTTTATAATCACGGGCTACGCCCCAACTCACCTTGCGCCGATGGGGCGCGGGGCGCCACGACAGAACTCCTCACCGCTCATGACGCCTGTCCTCAATAAAGCCCTGCCCGACTTCGAAGCGCAAGCCACCAGCGGCGTGAAATTCACGCCCCAGGCTTTCGCAGGCCAAGCGATCGTGCTGTACTTCTACCCGAAGGACCACACGCCCGGCTGCACCACGGAAGCGATGCAGTTCCGCGACAAGTACAAGGATTTCCAGAAGGCCGGCGCGGTGCTGTTCGGCGTCTCGCGCGACAACATGGCCTCGCACGAGAAGTTCCGCCAGAACCTGGAGCTGCCCTTCGAATTGATCGCGGACACCGAAGAAAAGCTCTGCCACATGTTCGGCGTGGTCAAGAACAAGATCATGTACGGCAAGAAGGTCAAGGGCATCGAGCGCAGCACCTTCCTGATCGACGGCACCGGCGTCCTCCGGGCCGAATGGCGCGGCATCAAGGTGGCCGGCCACGTCGATGACGTGCTGAAGGCCGTCAAGGACCTGAAGAAGGCCGCCTGAGCGGCGGCAAGACTTTTCCCGCTGGGCCGGGAAACTCTGTCACAGCGCCGCCATCGGCAGCGCGCGGCAGGTGTGTATAGTCGGCCCATGCCCGTGAGTCGCCCAACGCGTTTCACCGTCTCCGCGAAAGCCGCACAGCCGACTGTGCGGCTTTTTTGTTTGTCCGCCCGCTGTTGCTGAAAGCTCCATGCCACTGCCGAAGCCGCCTGCCACCAAAGCCGCCTTGCTGACCCCCGCCGATTTCGAGGCCCAGGCCGCGCCCCGGACTGACAAGAAAAGCCTGAAACCCAGCGCCGCGGCCGAACCGGCCGCGGCGGCCCTGAACCTGCATGATGGTTCTGCGGCCATGGCCGCGCCGCCGAAGAGCAGCGCCAAGCCGCCCGCCGCCGGCGCCCTGCCGGTCAAGGCCGCCAGCGCAGCGGTGCCTGCACCCAAGCCGCGGGCACGCAAGCCGCGCGGCAGCGGTCCGGCCAAGCTGTTCGTGCTCGACACCAACGTGCTGATGCACGACCCCATGAGCCTGTTCCGCTTCGAGGAACATGACGTCTTCCTGCCGATGATCACGCTGGAGGAACTGGACGGGCACAAGAAGGGCATGAGCGAGGTCGCGCGCAATGCCCGCCAGGTCAGCCGGGAGCTGGATGCACTGGCCGGCGGCGAGGCCAAGCTCGATCCCAAGGAAGGCATTCCGCTCGCGAAGACCGGCCACAAGGACGCCGGCGGGAAGCTGTACTTCCAGACCACGCTGCTGGACTTCAAGCTGCCGACCGGCCTGCCGCAAGGCAAGGCCGACAACCAGATCCTGGGCGTCGTCACCTCGCTGCGCGAGCAGCACCCGGACCGCGAGGTCGTGCTGGTGTCGAAGGACATCAATATGCGCGTCAAGGCCCGGGCGCTCGGCCTGCCGGCGGAGGACTACTTCAACGACAAGGTCCTCGAGGACGGCGACCTGCTCTACACCGGCGTGCTGCCGCTGCCGGGTGACTTCTGGGACCGGCACGGCAAGACGATGGAGAGCTGGCAGCAAGGCGGCCAGACCTTCTACCGCATCAGCGGTCCGCTGGTGCCCGCGCTGATGGTGAACCAGTTCGTCTTCCTCGAGTCGCCGGGCGCCTCGCCGCTGTATGCGCGCGTGACCGAGATCACCGGCAAGACCGCCGTGCTGAAGACGCTGAAGGACTACACCCACGCCAAGAATTCCGTCTGGGGCGTGACCGCGCGCAACCGCGAGCAGAACTTCGCCGTCAACCTGCTGATGGATCCGGAGTGCGACTTCGTCTCGCTGACCGGCACCGCCGGCACAGGCAAGACGCTGATGACGCTGGCTGCCGGCCTGTCGCAGGTGCTGGACGAGCGCCGCTACACCGAAATCATCGTCACCCGCGTCACGGTGCCGGTGGGCGAGGACATCGGCTTCCTGCCCGGCACCGAGGAAGAGAAGATGGGCCCTTGGATGGGCGCGCTGGACGACAACCTGGAGGTGCTGGCGCGCGGGGACGGTTCCGCCGGTGAATGGGGCCGCGCCGCCACGCAGGACCTGGTGCGCTCGAAGATCAAGATCAAGAGCCTGAACTTCATGCGCGGCCGCACCTTCCTGAACAAGTTCGTCATCATCGACGAGGCGCAGAACCTGACGCCCAAGCAGATGAAGACCTTGATCACCCGCGCCGGCCCCGGCACCAAGATCGTCTGCCTGGGCAACCTGGCGCAGATCGACACGCCCTACCTCACCGAGGGCTCGTCCGGCCTCACCTACGCGGTCGACCGCTTCAAGGGCTGGCCGCATTCGGGCCACGTGATGCTGGCGCGCGGCGAGCGCTCGCGCCTGGCGGATTTCGCGTCAGAAGTGCTGTAGGGCGGCAAGCCGCGCTGGGCGGGGTCAGCGCCTGCCGCGAGTCGGCAGGCGCTCGATCGCGATGGCGGCGTAGCGTTCTTCCACGGCGCGCTCCCGGAAGAACACGCCGTCGTCGACATGGCGGTTGATCAGGTTGGGGCAGTCGCGGCACATGGCGGGCGGCCGCCCCGCCCGCAGAGCAGCACGCAACCCGGCCAGTTCGGCACCCTGCCACAAGGCCTCCAGGCTGTCGCCCCGCAGCAGGTTGCCTGCCGGACGATCGGGGCGGCAGTCCGGATAGGGGTACACGTCGCCATTGGCGTCGACATAGATGCTGTCGAACGGCTTAGGACAGCACACCGGCGGTGACGCATTCGGCCGGACGCGCTGCAGCAGTCGTGTGCCCAGGCTGGTCACGGTGCCGGCCCGGTTCATCGCCAGCGCGTGGACGGCGACTGCCGCCTCCCCGCCTGCTGGAAGGCTGCTGCGCGGCAATGCACAGACCCAGCCAGCGCGGCTGTTGCCCGGCAGCCCAGGGAAGCATGCCGCCACGTCCGGCCGCGAGCCGTTGATGAACTGCGCGCGCGCCAATTCCTGCCAGCGCCCATCCAGGCGCCCTTCGCTCTGGTATTCCCGGTGCCGGCTGCTGGGCGAACGTGGTACAGCCAGCACGACGCCGTCCACAGCCTCGCTGTCCAGCGCCCACCCAGCCCACTCCACCACCTCGCCGTCGCCGCTGTCGTCGATCGATGGCAGATCGACGTAGCCGAAGGGCGCGCCAGCGGTCCCGGGCTCGACAACGTGCGCCCGGCGGTGCGCCAGGAGACTTTCCGGCAGCGCTGCGCCATGCCCAGCGTCCGGCAGGCAGAACAGGTCCGGGAAGGTGATGAGCTGGACCGACCGGGATGCTTCAATGCGAGCGAAGAAGCGCTCGAAAGCGGCATTGGCTTCCACGGCCACGCTCGACAGCGACTCGCTTGCCACGTCGAGCCCTGCATAAGGCATCAAGTGCCGCGCGCCAATGCGCTCCACGCCACAGGCTTCGGCCAGATCCACGAAGGCCGGCAATTCGTGCAGGTTGGAGCGCATCAGCGTCAGGTTGAACTGCACCAGCGGGTGGTGGAGCCCGCGCTGGCGCTTCTCGTCACGCAGGCGCTGCAGATTCGATACCAGGACATCGAAGCGGCCGCCGCGCCGAATCCGCTCGTAGGTCGACGCAGTCGCGCCGTCGATCGACACGTCGATCTGCGTGATGCCCGCGTTCAGCACGGCGTCGACGCGACGCCCATCGAGCTTCAGGCCGTTCGTGAGGAACTGCAGCGCCGGCAGGCGATGCCGACCCGCAATTTCCAGGATGCGCTCGAAGTGCGGCGACACCGTTGGCTCACTGCCGGCCGACAGCACAGCCGTGTGCGCCAGCGGGAACAACGCCTCAGCGATGCGCCCGAACTGTTCGGGCGTCATGTGCTCCGGCGCCCGATAGAACACCTTGTCGAAGCTGAAGTGGCACATCACGCAGCGCAGGTTGCACTTGTTCGTGATGTCGATCAGCACCTTCAACTTGCGCGCGTGGAGCGCATCGGAATCCTGCATTCGCCTTCCCAGTCAGGGCGACCTCACGGTCGCTCAGGCTGTAGATTAGCGCTTCAAGTCGTCGAAGAAGGCCTTCGAATTGAAGTCGCGCCCGAGGAACTCGCGCACGAGGGTTGCCGGCGGCTTCTGGCTGCCGTTCGCCAGCACGATGTCGCGGTAGCGGCGGCCGACCGCCGGGTCCAGCCGCTTGCCACCATCGAAGGCGGTGCGCATGTCCATGGCCACGACCAGGCTCCACAGGTAGCCGTAATAGCCCGCGGAGTAATTGGTGGCGATGTGGCTGAAGCCGGCCGGGAACATCGTGCCCTGCACGTGGCCCAGCGGCGTCGCGCCTTCCATCTGCGACCACAGCGCCATCGGGTCGCGCGCGCCGCCGCTGTACAGCGAGAGGTCGTAGGTGGCGTACAGGTGCTGCCGGCTCTGGAACACGCCCTTGCCGTAGTCGCGCGCGGCGCGAGCCTGGTCGATCAGCGCGTCCGGCACCGGTTTGCAGGCCGGACACACCTCGCCGAAGAGCTTCAGCACCTGCTTGTCGTAGACCCAGTCCTCCAGCA
>CAMLJY010000009.1 GCA_946480465.1 uncultured Burkholderiales bacterium | reverse complement strand
CTCGACAGGCTCGACAGGCTCGACAGGCTCGACAGGCTCGACAGGCTCGACAGGCTCGACAGGCCCGGCAGCGCTGCCGCGGCCGGTGTCAGGCCGTAGAAGCAGTCCCCGGCAGCCCCGCCCGTCAGCGCGGCCGCCGCAGCGCGAAGGCGGCCAGCGCCGCGATGCCCCCGGTCAGGCTGCCGATGATGGCCACCATGATCCAGAAGCCGAAGCCATGCCCGGCCAGCGGCACGCCGCCGACGTTCATGCCGAACAGCCCGGACACCAGGTTGATCGGCAGCGCCAGCACCGTGACCATGGTCAAGGTGAACAGGCTGCGGTTGTTCTGCGTCGCCACCCGCGCCGCCGCCTCGTCCTGCATCAGCTTGATGCGCTCCTGCAGCGCGGCGATGTCGCGCAGCACCACGCCGAACTCCTCGCTGGCGCGGTGCAGGTGCTGCCGGTCTTCCGCGGACACCCAGCCCGGCGGCCGCGACAGCGTGCGCGCCAGCGCCGCGGGCTCGGGCGCCAGCAGGCGCTGCAGCCGCACCGTCAGCCGGCGCAGCCGGGCCAGCTCGCGGTCGTGCCGCTCCGGGCCGCTGTCCTTGGCGGCCAGCAGCTCGTCCTCGATGTCGTCGATGCGCTCCACCGTCGAGCGCACGATGCGCTGGAGTTCGTCGGCCTGGTCGCGCAGCAGGTGGTCGAGCAGCGCGACGCTGGAGTCGAGCACCTCGCCGCGCTTGACCGCCATGCGCAGCCGGTCGACCGCGCGCAGGGGGTGGCGGCGTGCGGTGACGACGAGCTGGCGCTGCACGCCGACCCACAGCGTGGCCACGTCCGCGGCGTCGAACTTGAAGTCGAAGGTGACGTCGTTGACGACCGCGTACAGCGCATCGCCGTCGCGCTCGATGCGGGTCGAGCGCGAGCCTTCGTCCAGCGCCTCGTGGAAGCTGTCGGCCAGGCCGGCATGCGCGCGCAGCCAGGGCCGCGCACCGGCATGGCTCAGGTTCATGTGCAGCCAGGCGAAGCCGGCATCGGCCCCGCGGCGCGCCAGCAGCTCGGCCGCCGCGGCCAGCGAGCCGATCGGCTCGCCCGCGCGGCCCGGCTCGAAGAGGTAGCCGCAGATCAACGCGTCCTGCGCCGCGCCGAACTGCAGCGCCAGGCGCTCGGGGGCGGCCGCACCGCGGGCCGCCGTCATCCGCGGCAGGCCTGGGCGAGTGGCACGGCAGCGCGCGGCACCGCCGCCAGGCCGGTCCGCGGCAGCACGGCGCCGCGCCGCTCGACGAAGTAGCCGCTGCCGGCGCGCCCGCGCTTGGCCTGGCGCTTCGGTTCCGCCAGTGCCGCGGAAAGCTGGTGCACGTCGTCGAACTGGCCCGGCGCCACCCGCAGCACGCCGACCGCCAGGCGGGGCAGCGCATGGAACAGCCGCTCGCCCTGCCGCCCCACGGTCTCGTAGCCGCCGGCCTGCCGGTGCTCCTCGCGCACCAGGCGCGCCACCTCGCCGTCGAAGCGCATGCAGGCCGAGGCGATGGACGCCTCCCAGTCGCTGCCCTGCATCACGGTGACGAAGTCGTCGCCGCCGATGTGGCCGGCGAAGTCGGCCGGGCCGGCCGCGGCATCGACGATCAGCGCCGCGGCCAGGCGGATCATGTCGTCGCCCTTGCGATAACCGTAGACGTCGTTGTAGGCCTTGAAGTCGCTCAGGTCCCAGTAGGCGACGACGAAATCGGCGCGCTGCCGCAGCAGCGACTCCAGGTGGCGGTCGATCGGCACGTTGCCCGGCAGGTCGGTCAGCGGATTGGCGTGGCGGGCCGCCGCCACCTCCTGGTCCGACACCGCCTTCAGCAGGTCGGTCACGCGGCCGCTGCCCACATAACGTCCATTCGACGTGACGATGAAGCCGTCGATCAGCAGGTGGTCGTCGATGCCGGTGACGGCCTGGCTCATGCCGTGCAGGCTGGTGGCCTCGTCGAACACCAGCGCATGCGGATCCATCAGCTGCACGCAGCTGGCATTGCCGAACAGCTCGATGAAGTAGCGCTGCGTGGCCCGCTTGGCCACCTGCATCGAGCGCAGCACGCCCAGCGGCCGCTGCTCGCCGTCCAGCACCGGCATCGAGCGCAGGCGCTCGTCGCGGCGGAACATCTCCAGCACCTGCAGGCAGGTGGCATCCGCCGTCACGCTGGGGCCGGGCAGGGCCAGGCGGGCGGCGGAGAAGTCCGCGCGCGGCTGCGCCGCGCCGGAGGGCGACAGGCTGGCCAGGCGCCGCTCGACGTCCGGGTGCAGCGAGTTGCGCGGCTGCGGGTGCGGCCGCGCCAGCAGGTAGCCCTGGCACACGGTGACGCCGATGCCGTGCAGCACGCGCAGGTCTTCCTCGATCTCGATGCCCTCGGCCACCACCACCGAGCCGCTGGTGCGCGCCATCTCGCGGATCGAGCGGACGAACTGCTGCTTCACCGGATCGAAGGCGATGCCGTCGACGAAATGGCGGTCGATCTTCACGTAGTCCGGCCGCAGGTCGACCCAGCGGCGCAGGCTGGAGAAGCCGGCGCCGAGGTCGTCGATGGCGATCACCAGGCCCACCGAGCGCAGCACCCGCACCGCCTCGTACAGCCGCGCCGGATCACCGGCGGGGCGGGTCTCGGTGATCTCGATCACGATGGCCGAGGCCGGCAGGCCCGAGTCGGCGAACTCCTGCGCCAGGTCGGCATGCTGGTCCGCCACGCTCAGCACCGTGTCGGTGGACACGTTGATGAAGAGCTTGCCGACCAGCCCCAGTTCGCGGTGCCGCGCGATCACGCGCCGCACCAGCAGCCGTTCCAGTTCCACCAGGCGGCCGCTGCGCGCCGCCACCTCGAACAGCACCAGCGGCGAGTGCAGCGGCGAATCGGCCGGCCCGCGCGTCAGCGCCTCGAAGCCGACGATGCGGGCGGCCTGCGCATCGACGATGGGCTGGAAATGCTGCGACAGCTCGGCGCAGCCGCCGGCGATCAGGCGGTCCAGCACCTGTTCCAGCGGCGCGTCGGCGTCGGCGGCGGCGGGTGGCGCGGTGCCGGCGCTCATCGCGATCCCGGCGCCGGGGGGCTGCATGGCAAGGGGCGGCATGGTTTCACCGGGCCATGCTGGCCGCGTTCGATGACGGTTCAGCGACAGCTGGCGGGCCGATCGATGACAGCGTGCCGGATTGCGCACCGCGCACGCCACCTTGCCGGGCACCGGCCACCGCCCGCCAGGGGTGTGCACCCTCAGCCCGCGCTGCCGTCCTCCCAGAACGGCCTCGGCGCCAGCGCCTTGCGCAGCGCCCGCCGCGCGCGGCGCCCGGTCAACTCGGCATGGCCGCGCAGGAAGCCGGCCGCGAAATAGGCGGTAGGGTCGGCCGCGGCATGCGCCAGGAAGCGCTCGCCCGCGACCAGCACGTCGTTGTGGTGGCCCAGCGCGTCCTGGGCCGGCGCCAGCGCGGCGATGCTGCGCCGCACGGCCTTGCCCGGCCACAGCGCGGCCACGAACTCGGCCAGGTAGCGCAGGCGCTTCAGCCGCTTGCGCACGCGGTGCTGGGCCGCGGTCGGCAACTCGGCGAAGCGGCCGGCATCACGCCGCAGCTGCCGGTGCAGGCGGTGCAGCCGCCGGGCCAGGGCCGCGCGGCAATCGGCCACCGAGGTCACGGGGGTGGGCTCCGGCGCCGGCACGGGACCCAGCGTCCAGCGCAGCAGCGCCAGCACGGTGTCCTGGAACGCATCGCCACGCACGACCTCGCCCGCCGGCGCCGCCGGCACGCCCGCGGGCCAGGCCGCGATGGGGGCGCCGGCCTGCTCGAGCAGGGGCTGCACGGCGGCGGCCACGGTCGAGTCGTCGCGGATCGCGCCCAGCTGCGCGAAGACCTCGGCCAGGCGGGGTTCCCAGCCCGGATCGATGCCCGAAGCCAGCGCGCCCAGCTCGCGCAGCGCGGTGCGCAGGCGCCGCAGGCCGATGCGCAGCTGGTGCAGGTGCTCGGCGTCGTCACTGCCGGCGGCCAGCTCGCTGGCGTTGGCCAGCACCTGGTCCAGCACCACATCGACGACGCGCCGCACCACCTCGTCGCCCGAAGGCGCGGGCGGCAACGGGACCGCGCGCGCCCTGGCCGGCTCGGACCACGGCCGCCCCTCGGCAAGCAAGGCGCCACGCAAGGCTTTGGACCGGGTGTCCAGCCACAGGCTGCCATGGCGGCGCCACAGCATGGCCAGTTCGAACAGCTCGTCGAGCCGGCCCTCCAGGTGCTCGATCTCCAGCTCGCACAGCGGCAGCGAGCGTTCGCCGGCGCGGATGCTGCCGATGTCCAGCGCCAGTTCCACCGCGCTGCCGGGCCAGCTCAGGCGCACCGCGCGCCGCACGAAGTCCGTCGCATGGCGCTCCAGCAGCTCGTGCTCGCGGCCGGCCAGCACCTCGCGCAGGCGTGCGCCGGCCTCGGTGCCGTCGTGGCGCGACAGGTCCAGCGCCGGCTCAGGGCCGGCCGCCGGCGCCAGCACGGCGTTGTGCTCCAGGCGGTCCAGCACGTTGGCGCCCGCGGCCTTCAGCGTCTGCACCCAGCGCCGGCCCTCGCGGCGCAGCCGCAGCGAGATGCGGTGCCGGCCCAGCAGCCCGTCCGGCGTGTCGAAGTAGCGCGCCACCATGCGGGTGGACCGCGCGCCCAGCCGGCGCAGCTCGCGCAGCAGCGCCGGCCGCGTCGTTTCGGGAACGCCGAACTTCAGCTCCAGCTCACGCATGGCCACGGCCCCCGCCCGGTAAGAAAACGTGCAGGCGCGCGGCGTGAACTTGCCCACGATCGCCAGCGCCGGAACGCGCTGGCTGAAGCGCAGCTGAAACCCGGACGGCGCACACTCCGCGCATCGCTTCTGTTATTGCGAAAGGAAGGGTGCCCCGATGCATGCATTCTTCTCCGGATTCCAAGGTCGAACCGCCGCCGCAGCGGCCCGCACGCCGGCCCGTGGCCGAACGCTGCTGGCCGAGCTGGCGCTGGGCTTCACGCCCTACCTGCTGGTGCTGGCCGCGGTGCTGCTGGTCGGCCACTGACAGCCACTGGCCGCCGCTGGCGGCCACAGTGTCACACGGCGCAACGCGCAGCCCGCGGCGGCACCGTGCCGGGCGCGCTGTTTGCCTCCCCGACGAAAGGCACGGCCTCGGCCGCGCTTGCCAACGCGGCCCCTCGCGCCGCGCCGGTCGAAGGAGACGAGATGCCGCCGCCGCTGCGCAAGCTGTTGCTGATCCGCCATGCCGAGAAGCCGGTGCCGGAGCTGGGCATCGGCGGCGTGGACCTGAACGGCCGGCCCGACCGGCGCAGCCTGTCGGTGCGCGGCTGGCAGCGTGCGGCGGCCCTGGTGCGATGGTTCGCGCCGCTGAACGGCGTCTTCGCCCATCCGGTGCTGGAAACCCCGGACGCCCTGTTCGCCGCCTCGCCGCTGTCGAAGAGCCAGCGGCCGCTGCAGACCCTGCTGGAACTGGCCGATGCGCTCGACCTGCCGATCAGCGTGCAGCACGACTCCGGTGCCGACGAAGCCGCGCTGGTGGAACACGCGAAGGCCAGCGCCGCCGTGGCACTGGTCAGCTGGCGCCAGGAGCACCTGCCGACCCTGGCCCGCCTGCTGCTGGACGAGGACGTGCCGGTGCCCGACTGGGACAAATCGCGCTTCGATTTGCTGTGGGTGCTCGAGCGCGGTGTGCAAGGCTGGCGCTTCCAGCAGGTGCCGCAGCGACTGCTGCCCCACGACAGCAGCGCGGTGATCGGCCTGGGCTCGCCGGCCTGAGCCGCCGGACCACCGGGCCAGCCCAGGACGAATGCCGGACGCACCCCGGCGAGCCCACCGGCCGGCGCATCCGGCGGCGGTGCCGACCGCTGTTTCAGCCCACGCCGTAGCTCGACAGCGCCTTCGGGAACTTCAGCAGCCACAGTCGCGTCGGCCGCTCGGCGTTGTGGCCGCGGGTGACGCGCACGCCGACCGCGCCGGCGGCGCAGCTCCCATCGGCGACGATGCGGCCGGCCGTAGTGACGGTGCAATCGGTCGGGTCGCCATCCACCGGCTGGCCGGCCGCATCCACCAGGATGCTGCGCAGGCCGAAGTCGTTGTCGTTGATCAGCGCCAGCGTCTGGCCGTCGACCAGCGCCAGCCCCTCGGCCTTCTCCGCCAGCCAGCCGGCCGCGTTCAGGTCCAGCAGAACCGTCTTGCGCAGCGGCACCACCTGGGCCCAGGAAATGGCCGAAGCGGTGCTGCCGTCGATCGCGTTGCGCTCCAGCTCGATGCCGAGCGCGGCGACGTCGGTGGCGGCCGAAGGCAGCTCCACCAGCATCAGGAAGTTGCGCACCTTGCCCGCGGCATCGGACCCCTGTTCGATGACGATGAACTTGCCGCCGCCCAGGGCCACCAGGTCACCCAGCTTGGCGCTGCCGGTGCGGTGGCGGTCCCAGCTGCCGCCGGCCGCGGCCAGCGGATGGCTCAGCGGGTAGGCGAAGAGGCGGGACCGCTCAGTGGCGGGATCGAACTCCACCCAACGCGCAAAAGGCGCATGGTCGCGCAGGCGCACCTTGTCGGTGGCCTTGCCGTCGCGGTCCATGTCTTGCGCGTCGACGGCCTCGATGGACTTGCCCGCGGCATCCAGTGGATCGATCGGGCTTTGCAGGAATCCGTGCAGGCGGCCCGTGGCCGGATCCATCGCCAGGCCTTCCATGCCGCGGTTGGCGCGCCGGTGCCTCAGCACGTCCGGCAGGTCGCCAGCGCCGGTGCCGGGCTGGTAGCGGCGCTGGATCACGCCGGTCTCGGCGTCGATGCGCACGATGAAGGGGCCGTACTCGTCGGAGGTCCAGAAGGCCTTGCGGGCCGCGTCGAACACCAGGCTCTCGCTGTCCAGTCCCTCGGGGTCGAAGCCGACCCGGGCCGGGTCGTGCACCAGGGCATCGGTGACCGCCGCCTCGCCGGAGCTGCCGACCGCGCCTGCCGGCAGCGGCCGGCCGGAAATGCGGGCGCCACCCGCGCCCTTCAGCGGCAACAGCGACTTCAGCACGGCCCCGTCCCGGCCGACGCTGATCACGCCGATCGAGGGCGTGAAGCCGGGCGCCGGAAACATCTTGGTCGCGCCGGCCGTCGCCGGATCCGACGGCAGCGGCGCGTTCGGGCTGTCGCCGTTCGGGCCGCGGTCGGTGATGCCCCAGAACGCCAGGCTGCCGTCGGCCGCGCGGCCCTTGAAGGCCAGGCCCGAACCCACGGCCGGAAAGAAGCCGGCCGGGAAATCCCGGCGCGCCGCGGCGTTCGCGCCTTCATAAGGCACGAAAAGCGCGTCCGCCGCCTGCAGGTCGTGCTTCGTGATCACCACCGCTCCCTGGGCCGTGGCCTGCGTGCTGGCGCTGGTACCGGTCTGGCCCAGTGCACTGGCGAGCGTGCCCTCGAAGTGCTCGACGGCCACGGCGCGCCGGTCCGCCAGCGTGCGTGCCGCATAGCCCTGGCCGTGGGCATCCATCACCGCGGCTGGCAAGGCGGCGGCCAATGCCGCATCGAAACTGGCGGCGGGCGCCGAGAAGTCCAGCGGGCTCCGGGCCCAGGCCGCTGCCAGCGCGGGTGCCAGGCGAATGCCGTTGGCCGGCCGGTCGTCCTCGTCCAGCACCTGCAGGAAGAGCAAGCGGTTGACGAGCCCGGCATCCGACAGCGACTGCGTCCCAGCCAGGTCCAGCGGCGTCAGCAGCGCCGCGCAGCGCGCGCTGCCCAGCACGACCGCGCCCAGCGCGAACTCCACCCGGTCCCCTTCGCTGCAGGAAAAGCCACCCTGCGCATCGGTGCTGCCGCGGCGACCCGAGGGCGTGGCCTGGTACGACAGGCCCTCGACCGCCGCGTCCAGCAGCCGGCCCTGCACCGGTGGCGCGTCGTCCGAGCCGCCGCAGCCGGCCATCGCCCCGAGCGCCCCGAGCGCCACCAGCACCGCCGCCGCGATCGCCGGGCTTGCCATGCGCGTCTCCTTCATGTGAACCGTCCTCGTCCTCGCAAAAGCGGCCCAGTCTGGTGAATGGCGATGACGCAATGGTGACGGCGGGCCGTCACGCGGCGGACATCGGCCGCGGCTAGCGTCGGCGGCTCCAGCCGGACCGCCGCGCATGCGCATCGCCCTCATCAGTGACAGCCACCTCGCCCCGCGGGCCGACGAGCGCAACTGGCAGGCCGCCGCGGCGGCCGTGCGGGCGCTGGCCCCGGACGCCACGGTGCACCTGGGCAACGTGACGCGAGACGGCGCACGGCGCCGCGAAGACCTGGCGCATGCGGCGGAGCGCCTGCAGGCCTGGCCGGGCTCGGTCGAGGTGCTGCCGGGCAACCACGACATGGGTGACGCGAGCGGCGAACGCCCGCTGGACCATGCCGCGCTGGGCCGCTGCATCGACGCGTTAGGAACCGACCACTGGCACGTACGGGCCGGGCGCTGGAACCTCTTCGGCATCAACGCGCAACTGCTGGGCAGCCGCACCGGCGCCGAGGCCGAACAGTGGCGCTGGCTCGAGGATGCCGCGGCCGGGCTGGCGCCGGGATCGCGCTCGGTGCTGTTCTCGCACCGGCCACTGGCCCGCGCCTGGGGCGACGGCGGCGCGCGTCTCGGGCGCTATGTGCCGCTGGCGGCGGCGCGGCGGCTGCTGGACGGGCCGCTGGCCGTGTCGCTGGAGATGGTGGTGAGCGGCCATCTGCAGCAGGCGCTCAGCTGGTCGGCCGGCCGCGTGCGGCATGTGTGGGTGCCCTCCTGCAGCTTCGTCTTCAGCGACGGCCTGCAGGCGCGCGTCGGCGCCAAGCTGGTCGGCATCGGCCTGCTGACGCTGGACACGATCGCGCGCGACCAGCTGCTGTGCCTGCCCGAGCTGCGCACGATCGAGGCCGTGGCCCTGCGCCCGCGGCTGCAGCTGCGCGACCTGGCGGAGCCCGCGGCGGCCCTGGCGCCGGGGACCACCGCCGCGGCTGCCCACACGCCCGGGCTGCCGCCTGCTCCGCAGGCCCCTGGCCGTCACGCCGGTGACATCGACGTTTGGCGAAATCCCCACCCACGATGACTGCCTGCTCCCGCGGCTGATGAACCACGCGCTGCACGTCCTGGCCCGATCCGACTCCGGCCCGATCCCTGGTGCACGTCCACGCACCCGCTTCCTGACCCTGAGCGACACCGCCGCCCTGCTCGAGCTGGAGCAGGCCAAGTGGGCCGCGGACCAGGCCGCGCCGGCCGCGGAACTGCAGGCCCGCATCGCGGCCTACCCCGGCCTGTCCATGGGCAGCTTCTGTCCGCGCAGCGGCCGCCTGCTCGCGTCGCTCTTCCTGAAGCCGGTGCCCGACGACTTCGCGCAGCGGGTCGACACCTGGGAGCAGGCGGTGCAGCTCGCCGTGCCGGCACGCAGCCGCTCGCTCTTCGGCATCAGCCTCAGCAGCCGCGATCCCGCCGGCGTGGACGCGCTGCTGCGCTTCTTCTGGCCGCGGGCGCTGCGGGCGGGCTGGCGCCACATCTTCCTGGGCTCGCCGGTGCCGGGACTGGCCGCTTGGATAACACGCCATCCAAACGGCCAGCCCATCGACTACGTGCTGACCCGCCGCCAGGGCCTGCCGCTGGACGCCCAGCTGCGCTACTACCACCGCCGCGGCTTCGACCGCATCGTGGCCCTCAAGCCGGGCTACTTCCCTCACCCCGCCTCGCTGGACCACGGCGTGCTGCTGCGCGGCACCGTCCCGCTGTCGGCGCTGCAGCCGCTGTGGCAGGCCATGCCCATGGCCGTGACGCGGCGCGTCACCGCGCGACTGGCGGCGCTGCTGTGAGCGAAGCGGGTCCCGCCCTCCGCTGCCGGGCGCCTTGGCCACCGCCCAGCCCGCGGCGCCGGCGGGCCACCATGGCCGAAGGAGGACGCCCGCGATGACCGCGCGACCCACCGCCGCCCCCTGGAACGGCACCGTGCCGCGCACGCGGCTGCTCGATGCCCTGTCGCTGCTGCTGCCGGCCGGCGAGCGCTTCGTGATCGCCACGCTGGACGAGTGGCGAGCTGGCGCCGGCCACCGCATGCCGCCGGGGCTGCAGGCCGAGATCGACCGCTTCATCCGCGAGGAGCAGGCCCACCAGCGTGCGCACGAGCGCTTCAACGCCGCGCTGCTGGCGGCCGTGCCGGCCGCCGGGGCCGCGGCGCGCCGCGCCGAACGGGCGGCCGACGAACTGGCGCAGTTCTCGCTTCCGATGCGGCTGGCCCTGTGCGCGGCCTTCGAGCTGCTGACGGCCGTCGTCTCGCGTGAACTGCTGCAGCGGCGCTTCCTGCTGCACGCGGACGCGGCCTCGCTGCCCGCGCGGCTGTGGCGATGGCATGCACGCGAAGAACTGGGCCACTGCCACGTCGCGCTGCTGGCCGCGGAATGCGGCGGCGCCGGCCGGCTGCGCCGCCTGCTGGCGCTGGTCCTGGCCAGCGCCTACCTCGCATTCGACGTGGCCACCTGCGCCATCGGCCTCGTCCGCTGCGACGTCCGCGCCGGCGCCCCGATGCCCCGCGTGCTGGCGGACGGCCTGGCCATGGCCGTGCAAGGCCTGCCGGCGCTCGCCCGCATGTCGGTCGGCTGGTTGCGCTGCCTCACCGCCTGAAGGACCACCGCCCGAGCCGATTCGGCGTCTCCGTCGCCGCTGCCGCCGATGACACGGCCCCGCGCCAACGCCCGGCCGCCGACTGGATCGAGGGCGCGGCCGCACGTGGAGTTCGCGCTGACCGGAGGGCGCCCGCGGAGGCAGGCGGCACCGAACGGCCTCACAGGCTCTTCAGCCCTTCCCGTCGCCGACCGGGTCCGGACCGATCGCCTCCACCAGCGCTGCCCGCTCCACGGGTTTCACCAGGTGGTGGTCGAAGCCGGCCTCGCGGCTGCGTTCGCGGTCACCCGCCTGCCCCCACCCGGTCAGCGCGATGAGCCGGACCGACCGGCCGCCCGGCAGCGCCCGGATCAGCCGGGCGGCCGCCAGGCCATCCAGCCGCGGCATGCCGATGTCCAGGATCACCACCTGCGGTCCCCAGGCCTGGAAGCGCACCAGCGCCTGCTCGCCGTCGAAGGCGGCCTGCACCTCGTGGCCCAGCGTCTTCAGCAGCGCCGCCAGCGACTCGGCCGCGTCCACGTTGTCGTCGACGACCAGGATGCGCCGCCCGGATGAGGCCGCCGGAGACGGCCCCGCCGCTTCGGCCGGGCCGAGGTGCCGCGCCGGCGTGGTGGTGCGCGGCAGCCGCACGCGGAAGGCGCTGCCCTGGCCGGCCCCGGCGCTGTCCACCTCCACGCTGCCGCCGTGCAGCGCGACCAGCCGGTGCACCAGCGCCAGCCCGATGCCGAGGCCGCCTTCCCAGTGGTTCTGGTGCGCACGCACCTGCGAGAACAGCTCGAAGACGCGGGACAGGTCGTGCGCCGGGATGCCGATGCCGTTGTCGATCACGCTGACGACCACCTGATCGGGCTGCGCCACCGCCGAGATCTCGATGCGGCCGCCCCGTTCGGTGTACTTGGCGGCGTTGGACAGCAGGTTGGCGAACACCTGCGCCAGCCGGTCGAGGTCGCCTTCGACACGGACGTCTTCGGAGGACAGGTGGATCACCAGCCGGTGCTGCCTGGCATCGATGAGCGGCTGCGTCGCCTCCACGCTGCGCATGATGGCGTCGCGCAGCGCGATCGGCCGCATGTCGACCCGGACCTTGCCGGCGCTAATGCGGCCGACGTCGAGCAGGTCGTCCACCAGCCGCACCAGGTGCGACAGCTGCCTGTCCATCAGGCTGAGCGTGCGCTGCGCGGGCGCCTGCGGCGCCTGGGCCAGCTTCAGGATCTCCAGGCCGTTGCGGATCGGCGCCAGCGGGTTGCGAAGCTCGTGCGCCAGCGTGGCCAGGAACTCGTCCTTGCGGCGGCTCGCCAGCTGCACGTCCGCCTCGGCGCGCCGGCGTTCGGTGATGTCGTTGGCCTGGCCGCAGATGCCGACGACCCGGCCCGCCGCATCGCGTATGGGCTGGTAGACGAGGTCGACGACACGCTCCACCAGCAGGCCGCCAGGCGGGCGCCTCAAGCGCACCTGCGCCTCCGGCAGCACCTTCCGGCGGCCGGAGCGGAACACCTCGTCATGCAGGTCGATGAAACCCTGCACCTCCGGTTCGGGGAAGGATTCGCGCAGCGGCTTGCCCAGCACGTCGCGCTGTCCGACCAGGTCGTAAAAGGCGGCATTGGCCAGGTCGATCACGTGCTCGGGCCCGCTGGTGAAGTAGACGACGCCGGGCGCATGCTCGAACAGGTGCATCAGGCGCAGGCGTTCGGCTTCCAGGGCCCGGTTCACCTCCTGCATCACCTGCGCCCGCGTCAGCATGCGCGCGCCCACCTGCGCCCGCTGGTCCAGTTCGGCCTCGGAAGCCGCGGCGGCGGGTTCGTGGTGCACCAGGTCGGTCACGTCGATGGTGCTGTGGGCGATGCAGACGAGCCGGCCCGCGGCATCGCGGATCGGCGTGTTCATCGCGCTCCAGAAGCGGACCACGAAGGTCTCGGCGCCATCCTCGCCCCGCACCGGGATGGGATAGCGCTGCAGCGGCAGCGAATCGGGCCGGCCGCTGGCCAGCACCTCCTGCAGCGAACGGCGAAGCGCCGCCACGCCTTCCGGGTCTTCCGGGCTTTCCGGGAAGGCGACGAAGAGCTTCTGGCCCAGCACGTCCTCGCGGGCGCGGCCGACGGTGACGAGGAAGGCGTCGTTGACGTCCAGGATGACGAAGTCGGGCGTCGCGGAGAGCAGGTAGCTGCCCACGCTGGAACTGCGGAAGACCGACTCGTAGACCGAGGCCGGGAGCGTGATGTCGGGCATGGCCATGGGGCGCTCGCTGAGGCCTGTCACCACGGCGGGCGTCCGTGCTGCTCAGGTGCCCGGGGCGGGCAAGGCGCATGCCGGTGCGCCGTGGCCGCGAGAAACCTATCCGCCCGCGCCGCGCCCGAGCAACCGCGCCAGCGCCTCGACCACACCATCGGCGGCCTCGGCCGCCACGTTGGCATAGCCCATCACCAGTCCGTTCACCGGCGCCGCGGCGCCGACCGAGAAGCTGGACAGCGCGCGCGGCGCCAGCCCGCGGCCCCAGGCGGCGCGCACCAGCGCCTGGTCCGGCACGCTGGCCGGCAGCGTCATCGCGAGGTGAATGCCGCCATGCCCCGGCGACAGCGCGAACGCCAGCGGCCAGCGGCGCTGCAGCGCCTGGCGCAGCGCCTGTTCACGCTCGGCGTACAGGCGCCGCATGCGCCTCAGGTGCGCGGTGTAGTCGCCCTCCTGGATGAAGGCCGCCAGCGCCTCCTGCTCCACCGGCCGGCCGGCCACCAGCCGCCAGTCCAGCGCCGGCCCCACCCGGTCCAGCGCCGCCTGAGGAAACACGATGAAGCCCAGGCGCAGCGCCGGGAACATCGTCTTGTTGAAGGTGCCGAGGTAGACCACCGGTGCATCGGGCACCAGGCCCTGCATGGCCGACAGCGGCACGCCGCGGCAGAACTCGCTGTCGTAGTCGTCCTCGAGGATCCAGGCACCGGCCGCGCGGGCCTGCTCGATCAGCGCCAGCCGGCGCGGCAGCGACAGCACCACGCCCAGCGGGTACTGGTGCGAGGGCGTGGCATAGATCAGCCGCGGCGGACTGCGCTTCCACAGCCCCGGCGGCGGGGCCAGGCCCTGCGCGTCCACCGGCACCGGCACCGCGCGCAGGCCACCGGCGACAAAGGCCGCCCGCGCGCCGACGTAGCCGGGATGCTCCATCCAGGCCCGGTCGCCGGGGTCGGCCAGCAGCTGCGCGCACAGCGCCAGGCTTTCCTGAGTGCCGCTGGTGATCACCACCTGCGCCGCATCGCAGCGCACGCCGCGCGCGGCGCGCAGGTAGGACGCGACCGCCGCGCGCAGCAGCGGCGCGCCGGCCGCCCCGCCGCCACCCAGCTGCGCCGCCGACAGCGCGCGCCACGCCTGCCCGACGCGGCGCTGCCAGCGCCGCAGCGGAAAGTCCGCCAGCGCCGGCACGCCCGGCATCAGGGGCGCCAGGTTCTCCCGCTCGGTCTCGGTGGGCGGCAACTGCAGCGCGCTGCGTGCCGACAGCCGCGGCAGGCCGCGCGCGGGCGAGCGCGGCGCCGCGCCCGCGCCCGCGCCCGCGCCTGCGCCTGCGCCTGCGCCTGCGCCTGCGCCTGCGCCTGCGCCTGCGCCGGTGCCGGTGCTCGCGCTTCCGCTTGCGGCTGCGGCTGCGGCCGACGCGCCCGGCAGGTGATTCACCACCGTACCCTGGCGGTCGGCGGCCACGTAGCCCTCGGCCGCCAGCTCCTCGTAGGCATGCAGCACGGTGTTGCGGCCGCAGCCCAGTTCGCGCGCCAGCACCCGCGAGGCCGGCAGCACGCTGGCGGCGCCCAGCGTGCCGTCGAGCACCGCCTGCTTCAGCGCAGCGGCCAGGCGGCGGCGCAGCGGGCGCGTGTCCGGCGCGGCCAGCCGCCCCTTCAGAACCGGCCCCAGGTCGATCATCGTGGCTCCCTCCAGGGTGTCGATTGTGGATCTATCCCGGGAGCCACGCCGGCTCTACGCTGCGCGCCTTTCCCCTTCACCCTGTCCTGCCCATCCGATCGCCGCCATGACGACCACCCCGCCCCCGTCCGACCGCAGCCGCATCCGCCGCGCCGCTGAACATGCGCGTTATGACCGCGCCACCGTGCACGCCATCGTCGACGCCGCCTACCTCTGCCACGTCGCCTTCCGCGACGCCCACGGCGTGCACTGCATTCCCACCGCCTGCTGGCGCGAGGACGAGCACCTGCTGATCCACGGCTCCAACGGCAGCCGCATGCTGAAGGCGCTGCTGGACGGCGAGGCCTGCGTGGCCATCACCCACCTGGACGGCCTGGTGCTGGCGCGCTCGGCCTTCAACCACACGATGAACTACCGCTCGGTGGTCGTGCACGGCCGCTTCGAGGCGCTGCCGGCCGGACAGAAGGCCGAAGCGCTGCACCGGCTGATGGACCACCTCGCGCCCGGCCGCCGGCACGAGGCCCGCGCTGGCGACGCCACCGAACTGGCCGCCACCACCGTGCTGCGCATCCCGCTGGCCGAAGCCTCGGCCAAGGTGCGGTCCGGCGGCCCGCAGGATGACGAAGGCGACCTCGGCCTGCCGGTATGGGCCGGCGTGCTGCCCTTGCTGACGGTGCACGGCGAGCCGGTGCGCGATGGCGCCGGCAGCGCGGAGCCGCCGGCCTACGTGCGGGGGTGGAGGGGCTGAGGGGCCCGCCCGGCCCGCACGTCAAGGCACCGCCTCCCGCCCCACGCGCAGCCACCGCCAGCGTCGCAAACAGCTCGGTGCTGCCCCGCCCGGCGACTGCCGCACGGCAGCGGGCAGGCCCCTGGGCGACAGGGACTTGGCGCCGGCGGCCCGGCACGCCGGCGGCCATTGCGGCAGAACCTCACGCCGGAGGGCACCGGCGCGCACCGCCGGCACTCCTGCCGCGGCCTGGAATGCCGAAGTCCAGATCAGCCCGCCCGCGTTGCCCGCGCTGTCCGATGAAGTCCGTTACACCCTCCGCCGCCGCAGCCGTCACCGGCATGTCGCGCGCCGCCTTCTGGCTGATGCTGCGCCGCATCGCCGTCATCGCCGGTGGCGTCGACCTGATCTACCTGGGGGTCTTCTTCGCACTCGGCATGCCGGTGATGGCCCTGCTCAACCTGGTCAGCCTGAGCATGTACGCGGCCGCCTGGGTGCTGCTGGGACAGCGCCGCAACCTGCCGGCGGTGCTGCTGATGTGGACCGAGGTGATGGTGCACGCCGGCGTGTGCACCGTGCTGCTGGGCTGGGACAGCGGCGTGCACTACTTCCTGCTGGTGTTCCTGTCCGCCGTGGCGGTCAGCCGGTCGGCGCGCCATGCGATTGCGGCCCTGGCCTTCCTGCTGCTGGCCTACCTGGGGCTGGACCTGGCGACGCAGCTGATCCCGGTGCGCTACCCGCTGTCGCCCGGGGTGACGACCGCGCTGCGCTGGCTCAGCATCAGCGTGGTCTTCGTGATGTTCGGCTACACCGGCCGCTACTACATCGAACGCGTCGCCGAGGCCGAGGCGCGGCTGCGCGAGATGGCCACCACCGATGCGATGTCCGGCCTGTGGAACCGCCGCCACTTCCTGGTGCTGGCGCAGGGCCAGGTCGAGCAGGCCCGGCGCCTGGGTCACCCACTGGCGGTGGTGATGGCCGACATCGACCACTTCAAGCGGGTCAACGACGAGCATGGCCACGACGCCGGCGACCGGGTGATCCAGCACGTGGCGGCGCAGCTGCGCGCCCAGCTGCGCGGCAGCGACCTGATCGGCCGCTGGGGCGGCGAGGAATTCATCCTGCTGCTGCCGGGCTGCGATGCCCACGGCGCGGCGCAGCTGTGCGAGCGCATGCGCCAGCACATCGCCGGCACGCCCTGCGACATCGGCACCCGCGCCATCCCCGTGACCATCTCCATCGGCGTGATGCCGCTGCCGGTCAATGTCCCCTTCGAGCAGGCGGTGCAGCAGGCGGACGCCGCGCTCTATCGCGCGAAAGGCGCGGGCCGGAACCGGGTGGTGGCGGCCGCGGCCTAGACCAGGCCAGCAGCCCCCGCCCCGCAGCCCTGCGGGCTCTTCTGGCCAGGGCATGCTGACAGCAGGGACGCCTGGCACCTTCCCGGGGGGCTTGCCGCCAGACGGGCCGCGCGGTCGCCGAAGCCGGGCCAGAATGGCCGGATGACAACACGACAGAAGAGCGGCCCGCGGTCCGAGCGGATCCACGTCAAGCAAAGCCCGCTTCATGGGCAGGGCGTATTCGCCTCGGTGGCGCTGCGACCCGGCATGGTGGTCGGGCACTACGAAGGGCGGCGCTATTCCGCCGAAGAGGCCGCGCAGCGCGACTGGAACCGGGCGCTGACCTACCTCTTCACGCTGTCGGACGGCACCCTGATCGACGGCGCCGCCGGCGGCAACGCCACCCGGCACCTGAACCACGCCTGCGAGCCCAACTGCCAGGCCTTCGAGTTCGACGCCGAGGACGGTTCGCTCGGCCTCGTCATCGAAACCCTGCGCGCCATCGCCCCCGGCGAAGAGCTGACGATCGACTACGCGCTGCAGATCGGCGACGAGGATCCGCGCGACTACCCCTGCGCCTGCGGCGCGGCGGCGTGCCGGGGCACCTTGGCCGAGGTCGGCGGCGCCGGTTGATCCCGCCGCGGGTGGCTGCTTCGCCGCCCCGGCCCGCCGCCTGCAGGGGTGCGGCGGCTCCTCAATCGAGCAGCACGAAGACCCGCGAGCCCTCGATCTTCACCGGATAACTGCGCAAGGCCTGGGTGACGGGCTCGCAGGTCGGGCGGCCGTCGCGCACGTCGAAGCGGCCCTGGTGCAGCGGGCATTCGATCTCGTGCCCGTCCAGGAAACCGTCGCACAGCCGGGCCTGGCCATGGGTGCAGGTGTTGTCGGTGGCGTAGAGCTGGCCGCCCACGGAGTACAGCGCCAGGTCCCTGCCGCCGACCAGCACGCCCAGCACGTCGCCGGTGGGCAGTTCGTCGGCGGCGATCGCATCGGTCCATTCACTCATGGGCGGTCTCAGATCGGATAGATGATGGAGTTGGGAATCAGCTCGGAGTCGTAGATGCACTCGCGCGACGCGAACTTCAGCCCCTGCGGTGTCCGCACCACCGTGTCCAGGTAGCGGCCGACGTTGAACACCGTGCTCGGCTCCGACAGCTTGGTGCGGAAGACCGCGTAGTTCGCCTCGCAGCGGAACCGGCCGCCGCCGGCCTCGTGCACCAGCGGCGTGCCCACCACGTGGCGCTGGTAGTACGGGTCGTGGAACAGCGTCTCCTTGATGCCGTAGACCCGGTCCTTCAGCATGCCCTGGCTGGTGAACGACAAGGTCGCGAGCGGAAAGCCGCGCTCGTGGTTCTCCCGCGGCTGCAGGCGGTAGACGCAGTCCTCGGTGAAGAACCCGGGCCAGCGGTCCCAGTCGCCGGAATCGACCGCGCCGGCGTAGTCGGCGTACAGCTGCGTCAGCGCCAGCCAGTCCTCGAAGCTCATGTGCGGCGCCATCGCTCAGTCCTCCATCACGTCGCGCCAGTAGCGGTACATGCCGCGGATCAGCGTCTCGGTCACCATGTGCTCGGTGTCCTCGACCGCATGCCCGCCCAGCTCGGCCAGCGTGCGGTGGAAGGGCTTGCTCTCGAAGGCCTGCTGCGAGAACTCGATGACCTCGCCGTCGTCGGCCGACACGAAGCCGGCCGGGCCGAAGAGATTCGCCTGCGTCAGCCGGCGGCGCGTCATCGCCTCGTCGTCGTCCTCGAAGCCGAAATGCGTCCACACGAAGTCGAAGCTGCCGTGCCCGTTCGGCTGGATGTGCCGGGTGGAGACGCTGTTGACCTGCTGCTGCAGGATCACGCTGGGGAAGATGGTGGTCATCACGGCCGTGGGGCCGCCCCACCAGGGCTCGGGCACGATGTCCAGGAAGCCGGGGTCGTGCAGCTGCATCGTCTCCTTGAAGCTGGACACCTGCGTCACCTGCTCGGCCCGGCCCGCGCTGCCGCGGGTGGAGATCATGGCCGCATGCCGGTGCCGCCCGTCCATGCGCAGCTGCGACTTGTTGTCGGCTCGCCAGAGGCCGAAGGTGACGAACCAGGTGTGCAGCAGGCCCGGGTGGTAGGGGTCCTTGATGTTCTCCTGCATCAGCTTCCAGTTGCCCGGGATGCGCTGGCGGTTGTAGCCCAGGATCTTCAGCCGCCGGCCGTCGAAGAGCCGGTCGAAGTAGCCGAGGATGGTGGGCCCGAGGAAATCCTCGAAGGCCTCGACCTGCGGATCGAAGGACGCGAACACCACGCCGCCGCGCGTGGCCACCTTCAGCTTCGCCAGGCCGTGCTCGCCCGTCTTGAAGTCCGCCGGCATGCCGCCGTGGACCTGGCCGTCCTGCTTGACGCCGCGCCGGAACGGCACGCCCTGCAGGTCCCCCTTCAGCGTGTAGCTCCACTGGTGGTAGGGGCAGACGAACTCCTTGCGCCGGCCATGCCGTTCGCGGCAGAAGCGCATGCCGCGGTGCGCGCAGACGTTCTCGACGACGTTGATCGCGCCCTCCGCGTCACGCACCAGGATCACCGAGCGCTCGCCGATCACGGTGCGCTTGAAATCGCCCGGGTTCGGCACCTCGGCCTCCAGGCCGACGTAGCACCAATGGCCGCGGTAGAAGAAGCGCTCCAGCTCGCGCCGGTACAGCGCCTCGCTGGTGTAGGCGACGAAGGGGATGCGGTGCGTGCCCTCGCCTTCCCAGGCGGGCTCGGTCGGGAACACGGACGATGGCGTGGCGGCCTGCATGCGGGCGTCTCCTCGGCTCGGCAATTCGGTGTCTTCAGGCGCCCTGCGCGTAGAACGCGTCGGCGTGGATGTGGTCGGCGGCGACGCCCTTGCGGCGCGCCAGCGCGGCCACCGCTTCCACCATCGGCGGCGAGCCGCAGAGGTAGGCGCGCCAGCCGCTCAGGTCCTCGTGGTCGTCCTCGATGGCCTGGGTCACCAGCCCGCAGCGCTGCGTGGCCGGATCGCCGCCGGAAGCGACCACCACGTGCACGGTCAGTGCCGCGCACTCGCGGCGCAGTTGCCGGAGCCAGGCCAGGCCATAGACGTCGCGCGGCGAACGCACGCCGAAGTACAGGTGGATCGGATTCGGCAGCCGGGCTTCGGCACTGGCCCGCAGGATGGACAGGATGGGCGCGAGGCCGGTGCCGCCGGCCACGCACAACACCGGCCCCGGGTGCTTGCGCCGCAGGTAGGCCGAGCCCAGCGGGCCGCTGAGCTTCACCGCGTCACCCACCTTCAGCTGCTGCGCGACGTAGCCGCTGACACGCCCCTCCGGCACCCGGCGCACGTGGAATTCGAAGCTGCCGTCCCCGCACAGCCCGGCCATCGAGTACGGCCGCACGTGCTCCGGCGTGAACTGCAGCTGCAGGTACTGCCCGGGTGAGAACTCGATCGGCTTGGCCGGCTTCAGCACCAGCCGCTTGATGTCGTGGGTGAGGTCCTCGATCGCGGCCACGGTCGCCTTGACGGTCCGCGCCGGGTGGACCACGACTTCGTCCGGCTCGGGCAGCTCGATCGTGCAGGGCCCGGTCAGGAAGGTCTGGCAGGCCAGCACGCAGGCCTCGCGCTCGTCGAGCGGACGGGGCAGAGGGCGGCCGCCGTCCAGCACCTCGCCGTCGAGCACGCGGCAGCGGCAGGTGCCGCAGCGCCCGGCCCGGCACGAATGCGACACCGGCACCTGCGCCGCCAGCAGCGCATCGAGCAGGTTCGCGCCGGGCTCGACCCGGATCGCGCGGTTGAAGGGCTGGACGAGGATTTCCATGGCGGCTGGCGGTTCGGGTGGATCATTCCCGCTTCCGCCAGATCAGCCAATAACATGCACTGAATGTTCGACATCATCGGCAGTGATGAAGGGGTGCCATGGAGCTGACCGACATCGACCTGAACCAGCTCGTGCTGTTCCAGCAGCTCATGGTGGAGCGCCGCGTGTCAAAGGTGGCCGACAAGCTGGGGCTGACGCAACCGGCCGTGAGCAACTCGCTGGCCAAGCTGCGCCGCCTGCTCGGCGACGAGCTGTTCCTGCGCACGCCCTCCGGCATGGTGCCCACGCCCTTCGCCGAGCAGCTGGCCGAGCCCATCGGCTACGCGCTGGGCATGATCCACAGCGGCCTGAACCAGCGCACCGGCTTCGATCCCGCCCAGGAAAAGCGGGCCATGACGGTGGGCATGACCGACATCGGCGAGATCGTCTTCCTGCCTGCGCTGCTCGAGCGGCTGGCCCGCGAGGCCCCGGGCATCACGCTGAACACCGTGCGCAACACCGCGGTGAACCTGCGCGACGACATGGAGTCCGGCAAGGTCGACCTGGCGGTCGGCCTGCTGCCGCAGCTGAAGGCCGGCTTCTTCCAGCGGCGCCTGTTCCAGCAGCGCTACGTCTGCCTCTTCCGCCGCGGCCACGCGCTGGACCGCAAGCGCCTCACGGCGGCCGACCTGGGCCGCGCGCAGCACCTGGTCATCGTGTCGGCCGGCACCGGCCACGGCAAGGTCGACGAGCTGATCCGCCGCGCCGGCATCCAGCGCAGCGTGCGGCTGACCGTGCCCCATTTCGTCAGCGTCGGCCACATCCTGCAGGGCACCGACCTGGTGGCCACCGTGCCGCGCAAGCTCGCCGAACGGCTGGCCGAACCCTTCGCCCTGGCCTGGCGGCCCCACCCGGTGGCCCTGCCCGAAGTGCCGATCAACGTCTTCTGGCACGCCAAGGTGCACCGCTCGCTTGCCAACCAGTGGCTGCGCGGCCTGTTCTTCGAGCTGTTCGGCGAAGACCGCTGACACCCTGCATCCGGTGAGGCCGCGTCTATTCAACGTTATCAGCGGCACCCCACGCCCACCCAGCCGTCAAGCGCGGGCGCCGACCCGGCCGGCGATGCGCTCGGCCAGCATCAGCACCGCAAGGTGCGGAGGCGCGCTGGGCAGGCTGGGAATGGCCGAGCCGTCGGCGATCCACAGGTTCTCCGCCCCGTGCACGCGGCCATCGGGCGCGGCCACGTCACCGCCGTCCGGGTCGGGCCCCAGGCGCGCGGTGCCGCAGGCATGGGCCGCCGGGCGCACGAAGGCGCGCACCGCCTGCTCCAGCGCGGCGGCCGAGCGCAGCATGCCGTCGTTCCACGCCAGCAGGTCCTGGAACAGCGTGCGCAGCGGCGGGCGCTGCAGCAGCGACCAGGCCAGGCGCACGCCGCTGCACAGCGGCGCCAGGTCCTGCCGGTCGCCCAGGCAATTCATCGTGATGCGCGGCGGCAGCGCCGGGTCGGCACCGGCCAGGCGCACGCGCCCCTGGGAGACCGGGCGGTTGAAGGTGATGGTGAGGCCGGCCGCGGCGTCCTGCGGCGCGGCCGCCGCCAGGCGGGGGAACTGGCGCCGCACGTCGATGCCGCTCATCACGCACAGGTGCAGCTCCTCGCCGGCGCCGCCATCGGCGCCGCAGCGCAGCAGGGTCTGGCGCATCGGTTCGCCTTGGCGCACCACGCCGGGCCGGGGCCAGGCCCACAGCCCGATCACCGGGTGCTCCAGCAGGTGCTCGCCCACGCCGCGCAGCGGCAGCTGCACCGGCAGGCCCAGCGCCCGCAGGTGATCGGGCTCGCCCACGCCGGAGCGCATCAGCAGCGCCGGCGTGCCGATCACGCCGGCGCACAGCACCACCGCGTCGGCCTGCAGGTCCTGCAGCCGGCCGTCCACCAGCGCGCGCACGCCCGCGCAGCACCCTGCACCGCGCCACAGCAACTGCAAAACCTGCGCGCCGGCCAGCAGCTGCAGGTTGTCGCGCGCCAGCGCGGGCGCCAGCCAGGCGTCCGCGGCGGACACGCGTGCCCCGTCGACCACGTTCTTCGGGATCAGGCCGACGCCGGAGGTGGCCGGGTCGTTCAGGTCCGGCGTGATGCCGAAGCCATGCGCGAGGCAGGCCTCGGCGAAGCCGGCATGCACGGCGGTCAGCGCGCCGGGCTCGTCGCGCCGGATCGGCAGCGGCCCGCCGCGGCCGTGCAGCGGGCTGGGGCCCAGCGGGTCATCCTCGAGCGCGCGGTAGGCGGGCAGCACGGCGTCCCAGGACCAGGCCGGCCCGCAGGCGGCCGCCCAGCGCGCATGGTCGGCCGGCGATGGGCGCAGCGCCTGCGCCGCGTTCACGGCCGACGAGCCGCCGACCAGCCGGCCGGCCTCGAAATCGAAGACTCCGGCGCCGCCCGTGGCCTGCGCCGGCGCTTCACCCTTGATGGCACAGCGGTACGTCCAGTTCAGCCCCGGCATCACCGCGGGCTGCCGCCCATCCTGCACCGCGGCCAGCGCCGGCGCGGCGGGCCGCTGCGGGCCGCATTCGACCAGCAGCACGCGCCGCTTCCCGCCTTCGCTGAGCCGGCGCGCCAGCACGCAGCCGGCGGAGCCGGCGCCGACGATCAGCACGTCATGGTGCTGGCGCGCCGGTGGACGCTCATCCATGGAATCAGGCCTGCACCAGCGGTGCCGCTGCCGCGGACGGGCATGGGCCGCGCTCGTGCGCGCCGCCCAGCCAGTCCAGCGCGAGGCAGCGCCAGGCCACCGCCAGGTCCGGCACCCCCTGCCCGGCGAGCGCCGCCGCGTCGTCCCCGGGATCGAGCGCCGGCGCGCCGAACATCAGCTCCACCGGAGCCACGCCGTCGCGCGGCTCGAACAGCACGGCCGCCAGCGCGGCCTGATCCGCCGGCAGATGACGCGCTGCATCCCGGCAGCGGCGCAGCCACTGCGGCCAGCCGGCCACCACATCGGCGCCCGCCACCTCACCGCCCGCCACCTCGCCGCCCACCACCTCGCCGCCCACCACCTCGCCGCCCACCACCTCGCCGCCCACCCCCTCGCCGGCCGCGCCGAAGCCGGCCTCGCGCAGCCCGCGCAGCACGCTGGCGACGGCTGGCGGCGCAGGATGCTCGAGGTGCACGACGGCCGACTGCCCGGGCCGCTGCAGCGAGTCACCCAGCAGCGCCCGGCACAGCGCATCGACCGGCAGGCCGTGCAGGCGCGCGGACCCCGGCGGCCGCACGCCGGCCAGCGCGGCGGCGCGCAGCGCGATCAGGTGGCTGTCGTGCCCGGGCGCGAGCCCGGTGCCGGCCGCCGGCAGCGCGTGCGAGCAGCGGTACAGCCGCACCGGCAGGCCGCGCTGCGCCGCGGCCCAGCACAGCTGCTCGGCCACCCACTTCGACTGCGCGTAGGCCGAGGCCAGGCCCTCGGCGCCCTCGTGCACCCGCGCCTGCCCCAGCACCTGCACCCGGCCGCCAAGCACGCGCCGGCACACCGCCGCCGGCGACAGCACGAACACCGGCTTGATGCGCGTGCTGCCGGCCAAATGCAGCAGCTCCAGCAGCGGCAGCACGTTGTGGCGCCGGTGCGCGGCGTAGTCGAGCCCCAGGTTCAGCGAGGCCGCCAGGTGGTAGATGCGGTCGATGCGCTGGCCCAGGTCGGCCCAGTCCTCGGGCGACAGGTCGAAGGCCGGCGCGTCCAGCCGGCCGGCCAGCACGCGCACGCGCGGCAGCCACCGCGCATCGGCGTCCGGCGCCACCTGCCGCAGCCGCGCCAGCACACGGTCACGCGCGGACTGCGCCGGCCCGCCCCGGGCCAGGCAGACGACCTCGGCCCGCGTGCCGCGCAGCAGCTCGGCCAGCAGGTGCGCGCCGACCCAGCCGGTGGCACCCGTGAGCAGCACGCAGCGCGGCGACGCTACGTCGGCCGCGCCGGCGCGAGGCCCGGCATCGAGCGCAGCGCCCCGCTCGGCCGCACGGCCCGGCGCGCCGCCGAAGCCGGCGTCCAGCGCCTCCAGGCCACGTTCGACGTCCGCCGCCAGCACCTGCGCCGAGGCCAGCGCCCGGCCGCCGCCGTCCGCCGCCGCGGCCTCGCCGCGCGCGTCGACCCAGCGCGCCAGCGCGCCGATGCTCAGGTTCTCGAACAGCTCGTGCATCTGCAGCGGCAATGGCAGCGCGGCATTGAGTTCGCGCAGCAGTTCGGTGGCGAGCACGGAGTCGCCGCCCACGTCGAAGAAGTTGTCGTCGATGCCGAGCGCGACGCCGGGGATCACGCGCGCCCAGGCGGCGGCGACCAGGCGCTCGGTGTCGCTGCGGACCGGGGGGCTGGGCGCGCTCTGCACGTCCCGCGGGACCTGCACGTCCTGCGCGTTCTGTTGCGGCCACTCCGCCAGGGCGCGGCGGTCGATCTTGCCGTTGGCCGACACGGGCAGGCGCGGCAGCAGCGTGATGCGCGGCGGCAGCATGTAGTCGGGCAGCAGCTCGGCGGCGTGGGCGCGCAGCGCCTGCGGCGTCGTGGCCGCGCCGGCGCGCAGCTGCACGAACGCGGCCAGGCTGCGCGCGCCGCCGCCCGGGGCGGGCGCCAGCACGCAGGCCTGGTCCACCGCCGGGTGGCGCAGCAGCGCGGCTTCGACCTCGCCCAGCTCGACCCGGTGGCCGCGGATCTTCACCTGCCCGTCGTCGCGGCCCAGGATCAGGATGCGGCCCTCGTCGTCGTAACAACCGATGTCCCCGGTGTCGTAGAGCCGCTCGCCGGTGGCGGGATGGACGATGAAGCGCAGGGCGGTGCGCTGCGGGTCGCCCAGGTAGCCGCGCGCCAGCCCGATGCCGCCGATGTAGATGCGGCCGCGCACGTGGTCCGGCGTCTCCCGCAGCGCGGCATCGAGCACCTGCGCGGTCTGGTTCGGCAAGGCGCGGCCGTAGGGGATGCTGGTCCAGCGGGGGTCGACGGCCTGCACCTCGTGCACGACCGACCAGATCGAGGCCTCGGTGGCGCCGCCCAGGCTGAACAGCCGCGCACCGCAACCGTGGCCGCGCAGGCGCTGCAGCGTGTCCAGCGGCAGGAAGTCGCCGCTGGACAGCACGTGGCGCAGGGCCCCGGGCAGCGGCGCGCCGGCGGGCTGCGTGTCCAGGAGCATGCGCAGCGATTGCGGCGCCGAATTCCACAGCGTGACGCGGTGCTCGCGCATCAGCGCCGCCCAGTGCCCGGGATCGTGGGCGTGCCGCGCGTCCGGCAGCACCAGCGCGCCGCCGGCGCCGGGAACGCCGAACAGGTCGTACACCGACAGGTCGAAGCCCAACGACGAGACGCCCAGCACCGCATCGCCCTCGCCCACCGCGAGCAGGCGGTTGACGGCGAGCACCGTGTTGGCCGCGCCCGCATGCTCGATGAGCACGCCCTTGGGCTCGCCGGTGCTGCCCGAGGTGAAGATGAGGTACGCGGCGCGGGCCGGGTCGGACTGCAGCGAGAGCGCATGCACGTCGCTGAAGCCCGCGGCCGCGCCGGCGCGCAGCTCATGCACCACGATGTCGCCGGGCGTCGTCCGGGCGTCCCCAGGCACCGCACGGGTGTCGCCAGGCGCCGCCCGGGTGCGGCCCGGCACCGCGCCGGACGCGTCCGGCTCCACCAGCACCTGCGTGGCACCGCAAGCCTGCAGCAGCGCTTCGCGGCGCCGCGGCGGCAGGTCGGCATCGATCGGCACGTAGGCGCCGCGCGCCAGCAGCACGCCCAGCGCGGCCACCGCCTGCGCCCAGCCCTTGCGCATCACGATCGCCACCAGATCTCCGGGCGCAAGGCCCTGCGCCAGCAGCTGGTCGGCCACCGCCGCGGCTTCGTGCAGCCAATCACCGAAAGTGAGCGTCCGCCCGGCGGCGACGATCGCGCGCGCCTGCGGCCGGCGCAGCGCCTGCTGCACCACGGCGGCATGCAGCGGCTGCTGCGGCAGCGGGCTGGCCGCGGGCCGGGCCGCGTCGCGCCGGGCCTGCATCGCGGGCGGCAGCGTGGCCACGGGCCACGGGTGGCCCTCGGCCAGGGCCTCGATCAGCAGGCCGTAAGCCTCGAACATCGCATCGAGCACGCCGGGCTCGAACACCGCGTCCACCGCGTCCCACACCAGCACCAGGGCACCGTGCAGCTCGGTGGCATGGTGGTCCAGCCAGACCTGCGATGTCTGGCTGACGCTGAACACGCACGGGCCGAACTGCGCCAGGTTCCAGCCCTCCGCGCCGCCCCAGCCCAGCCCGCTGCTGAAGACCACCGGCATCGCCGCCTGCGCCCCCATGCCGCGCCGGCGCGCCCATTCGCGGCGCACCTCGATGCCGTCGTGCGCGCGGTGCTGCAGGTCCTGCGCCAGGCGCTGCTGCTGGCGCTGCGCGAAGCCGAGCAGGCCCTCCGCCGCGTCGGCGCGGTCGATCTCGTGCAGCACGACGGACGTGAAGTCGCCCAGCACCCGCGCAAGGTCCGGATGCCGGCCTTCGCGCAGCCCGGTCGTCAGCGCGATGGTGAAGCGCGGCGCGCGGCTCCAGCGCGCGAGCAGCTCCGCAAAGGCGCACAGCACCAGGCACGAAGGCGAGACGCCGGCCTGCGCCGCGCGCTGCTTCAAGGCCGCCCAGCGCGGCGCCGCGAGCTGCATCGAGCGGCGCCTGAACCGCGGCACCGCACGGCGCGCGGCCAGGTCCTGGCGCAAGGGCAGCTCGGGCGCGGGCGGCAGCGTGTCCAGGCGCTGCGCCCAGTAGCGGCGCGCGGCCCGGCCGGCGGGCCGCTCGCGCTCGGCCAGGCGATCGAGCACGCAGTCGCGGAACCCGATCGCCGGCGGCGCGGACAGCGGCCGGCCGTGGTACAGCGCATGCCATTCGGCGAAGAACAGCTGGATGCTGGAGCCGTCCATGGCCAGCAGGTCCAGGCTCACGTGCAGCCGCAGCGCCTGCTGCGGCATCAGCGTCGCGCGGATGTCGAAGAGCGGCCACGCGCACGGCTCCAGCACCTGGTGCGACAAGGCCTCGCGCGTGGCCAGCGCGGCGGCCTGTGCTGCCTCGTCGTCCGACGTGCGGTGGTCGGCGGCCGCGATGCGGTACGCCGGCACCTGCGGCAGCACGCGCTGGCCGCCTTCGCCGTCGAGCACGGCGCGCAGCATGTCGTGGCGCTCGATCAGGCGCACGAGCGCGGCGTTCAGGCGGTCGAGGTCGAGGCCGCGGCAGTCGAACTCGAGGTACAGGTGCGTGGCGACCCCGCCCAGCTCGATCGCCCGGTCGCGCCCCAGCCAGTACGCGCGCTGCAGGCCGGTGAGCGGAAACGGCTGGTGGCGCCCCGCGGCATCGTGCACCAGCGCGGGCGCGGCCTGGGGCCGCGACAGCAGCGCGATCAGCCCAGCCTTGTGCTCGCGCAACGCGGCACGCAGGCCGTCGTCCGGCGCCGCGCCCTGCACGCGCAGCGTGTCGCCATCGACCCACAGGCGGATGCCGCGGCCCTGCAGCTCGGCCAGCAAGTGCTGCATGGGCTCCATCGCGTCCATCGCGTCCATCGCGTCCATCGCGTCCATCGGGTCGACCGGGTCCATCGGCTCCATCGCATCTCCTAGAAGAACCACTGCAGCTGCAGCCAGCCCAGCGACCGGGCGCGGCCGAACTCACCATCACGCGGACCGCCGAAGCCCTGCACGCCGCCTTGCAGCACCAGGTCCTCGTCGAGCGACAAGGCCAGCGATGCGGCGCCGAAGCGGCTGCGGTCGCGCGGCTGCACCAGGCCGACGAGCGTGGCCTTCAGCAGCGGCGTGAACTCCCAGCTGGCGACCACGCCCACGTAGCGCGTGCCCGGCGGCTGCACCTGGCCGCGCAGCCGGTCGGCCGCGAACTGGCGGCGCCGCTGCGCCTCGTCCTGCGTGCTCAGGTAGGCCTCGACCGACAGCGTCAGCGTGTTGGCGAAGGCGTAGTCGGCCCCCAGCAGCGCCGCGACGTGGTGCCGCCCCTCGGCCGCCCCGGCCACCATCCCGCTGCCCGCGCGCACCGCCGTCAGCTCGCCGCGCAGGCCGATGCCCTGCCACTGCGTCGCCACGTCCAGGCCGGCGAGCCGATCGTCCCAGTAGCGGGCCAGCGTGATGCCGAGGTCCGCACCCGCCGCATGGCCACGCCCGCGCAGCACCCAGCGCGGGCTGCCGCCACCGGGCATCGGCGCGTACACGGCGGTCAGCGCGCTGAGCTCGCCCAGGCGCTGGTCGACGCGCAAGGCATCGACGCCGACGTACTCGTCGCGCTCCACCTGCAGCGGATTCAGCGGGTTCAGCAGGTCCAGCGTGCTCCACAGCCGGCCGGTGCCCAGCGCGATGCGCTGGCGGCCCAGGCGCAGGTCGGTGTCGTGCAGCGACAGCCGGGCGATGGCGCGGAACACGTCGTTGCGCAGCTGCGTGCGCGTGCCGTCGGACACCGTGGACCGCCAGTGCCAGGTCCGGCGCGAAGGCTGCGCATCCTCGGCCCGCCACTGTGCCGCGCCGGCGGCATTGCCCCAGCGGAACTCGGTGTCGTTCTCCAGGTGCAGGTCCCAGTGCGGCGCGGGCGCCAGGTCCAGCTTCAGGCGCAGCCGGTTCAGCAGCAGGCGCGTGGGCCGGCCTGCCTCGTCCGCGTTGTGCGAGGCGATGGCGAGCGACTTCACGTAGCCCGCCACCTGCAGCCCGCCGGCCTGGGCGGTGCCGATGCAGGCGGCGGCGGCGAGCGCGAGGGGCCAGGGTGATGGCATGGCTTCAGCCCGCGCGCAGCGCCGCCACCGGCTGCAGCCGTGCCGCGCGCCAGGCCGGCCAGGCCGACACCAGCACCACCAGCGCCACCATCGCCAGCGCCGGCAGCAGCGTGGCGCCGAAGCTGAGCTGCGGGTAGACGACGTCCGTCGTGCCCGGCAGCGAAGACAGGCCGTGCGAGCGCATGCTCATGCCCGTCTGCGAATGCACCCAGGCCGCCAGCGTGCCCAGGCCCAGGCCGGCCAGCGCCCCGGCGCTGCCGAGCACCGCGGCCTCGATCAGCACCACCCGCACGATCAGCGATGGCGGCGTGCCGATGGCCAGCAGGATGCCGAACTCGCGCGTGCGCTCCAGCACCGACATCAGCACCATGTTCAGCAGCACGAGCGCCATCGTGCCGAAGACCAGCGCCATCACCAGCCACAGGCTGCCGCGCAGCAAGGCGGTCATCTGCGCCACCTCGGGCAGCAGCTCCTGCCAGGCGTAGACGCGTGCCGCCGGATCGTCGCCCTGCGCCTGCAGGTGCTGGCGCAGCCCGGCCAGCAGCGCCGGCACCGGGCTGCCCGGGCGCGCGCGGAAGACAACGCTGGTGCTGCGCCCGCCCAGGCCCAGCAGGCGCTGCAGCGCCGGCATCGACAGCTGGGCCAGGGTCTCGTCGAAGCCGTGGCTGCCGGTGTCGAAGAGGCCGACGACGACGAAGGCCTCGGCCGCCAGCGCGCCGTGCACGTCCTGCGCGGTCACCACCACCTTGTCGCCGGTCTGCACCTTGAGCCGCCGCGCCAGCGTGCGGCCCAGCACCACCTCATGGTCGCGCGCCGGGTCGAGATAACGCCCGATGCGCACGGCCTTGTGCAGGAAGCTGACGCCGCGCTCGCGATCGGGCTGCACCCCCACCAGTTGCACCGGCTCGGCGCCCTGGGGCGAGGCCACCAGGCCCGGCGCCTGCACGCGCAGCGCGGCGGCCTGCACGTCCGGCATGTCGGCCAGTGTGCGCAGCAGCCCTTCCCCATCCGCCAGCGCCAGCGCCGGATCGAGCCGGGCGCGGTACTCGCGGTGCTGGACCTGGCCATCGCCGGCGATGAAGCCGATGGCGTTCTCCACCACCTGCGCTGCATAGCCGTTGATGAAGCAGGCCAGGAACACGAAGCTGGCGGTGGCGAACATCAGGCCGAAGCCGCCACCCATCGTGCGCAGCGGGTGGCGGCCCAGGTTGCGCAGCGCCAGCGCGACGACCAGGAAGCGCGCGGCCGCGGGTGCGCCGCCCGGTGCGCGGCGGCGCTGCTGCGCCCCGCTGCGCAGCGCCTGCATCGGGTCGAGCCGGGCCGTCCTCCAGGCCGGCAGCAGCCCGGCCAGCAGCGCCAGCAGCAGCACCGCCGCGCCGATGAACAGCATGCGTTCAACCGACAGCTGCGGATGCAGCCGGGTCGAGACGCCCGGCATCTGCTGCAGCGCCTGCGCCTGCTCGGCGAAGCCCAGGCCGACGCTGCCGAACCAGGCCACCGCCGCGCCGCCCAGCGCCAGGCCGATCGTGAAGCCGAGCAGGCCGATCAAGGCCGCCTCCAGCACGATCACGCCGAACAGCTGCGCCGGCCGCGTGCCCAGCGCCAACATCACGCCGTGCTCGCGGCGGCGTTCCAGCGTCGACATCATCAGCGTGTTGGCGACGCCGACCATCACGATGCCGAACAGCATCACCATCACGATGCGGCCGATCCATTCGTGAAAGGCCACCTTCTGCGCCAGGTCGGGCAGCAGGCCGGTCCAGCCTTCGACCTCGAAACCGGCGCCCAGCCCGGCCTGCAGGCCCGACGCCACCTGCGCGCTGTCGCGGTAGTGGCCCAGCCGCAGCGCCACCGCGGTCAGGCGCCCCGGGGCCGCCAGCAGCGCCTGCGCATCCGCCAGCGAGACGAAGACCTGCAGGCCGTCGACCATCTCGTTGCCGCTGTCGTAGATGCCGGCCACGGTGTAGCGGGCCGCGCCGATCGAGCCCTGCAGGCCCTGCGTCAACACGGCGACCTGCCCGCCCACCGGCGTGCCGAGCGCCTGGGCCAGCGCGCGGCCGAGCACGATGCCGCCGGATTCCGCGCCATCCAGCCAGCGGCCCTGGACCAGGCGCTGGTGCAGCGAGGTGACGGCCGCCTCGCGCGCCGGGTCGATGCCCACCAGCAGCACGCCGCGCGTGGCTGCGTCGGTGCTGGCCATCACCGGCGCCTGCAGCCGCGGCGCGGCGGCGCGCACGCCCGGCCGCGCTTCGACCGCATCCAGCGGCAGGCGCGCGGCCTCGAAGTGCAGGTCCAGGCTGGGATCGGCGCCATAGCCTTGCCGGCGGATCTGCACCTGGCCGGTGAAGCCGTCGGTCATCGCACGCACCGATTGGTCGTTGGCGCCGTCGAACAATCCCCAGGCGAACACCAGCGCCGCCACCCCGATGGCCACCACCGCCACGGTCAGCACGCTGCGCCAGCGGTGGCGCAGCAGGTTGCGCCAGGCCAGCTCAAGCCAGGGCATGGACATCGGCGGCCTGGATGCAGCCGTCCTTCAGCCGCACCAGGCGCGAGGCCTGGCGCATCACCATCTCGTCGTGCGTGGACAGGATGAAGGTCCGGCCCTGCTCGCGGTTGAGCCGGCGCATCGCATCGATCAGGGCCTGGCCGGTCTCGGAATCGAGGTTGGCCGTCGGCTCGTCGGCCAGCACCAGCAGCGGGTCGCCCACCAGCGCCCGTGCGATCGCCACCCGCTGCTGCTGGCCGCCGGACAACTGCGCCGGCCGGCGGTGCTGGCAGCCGTCCAGGCCCAGCAGGCACAGCGCCTCGTCGGCACGGCGGCGGCGCTGGGCCGCGGGCACGCCCTGCAGCAGCAGCACGTACTCGACGTTCTCGATCGCCGACAGCACCGGCATCAGGTTGTAGTCCTGGAACACGAAGCCGATGCGGCGCAGCCGCAGCTCCGCCAGGCGCACCGGCGAGGCGGCGTCGAAGCGCAGATCGCCCACCGACACCCAGCCGCTGCTGGGACGATCGAGCGCGCCCACCAGGTTCATCAGCGTCGTCTTGCCCGAGCCGGACGGGCCGGCCAGCGCGATGAACTCGCCCGGCTGCACCACCAGGTCGACGTGCCGCAGCGCCTGCACGCGCTGCGTGCCTTCGACGTAGGTCTTGCTCACGTCACGCAGTTCGACGATCGGGGCGGGGGCCGGCATGCGTTCAGTTCCTTTTCACGAGTTCGCGCAGCGAGAACAGCTGCTCGTCCAGCGCCAGGTCATAACGCGCGGAGTGGATGACGATGGTGGTGGACTTGCCCGGCTTGTCGGCCGGCTTCATCTCCCAGCGCGTGGGCACTTCGCGGCCGTCCAGGCGCTTCACGTCCGAATAGCTCAGCGTGCGCACGAGCTGGCCGCGCTCGTCGAAGAACTCCTGCCTCAGCGGCAGGAAGTCCGCGCGCGTGGTGTAGTGGATGCGCCCCCACACCACGGCCGCCTGCGGTTTCGGGTCGGCGCGCACCACGTACTGGCCGCTGCCGTCCGCCTTCGGCGCTTCCAGCAGCGTGTGGGTGTAGTCGTCGACGACGCTGCTTTCCTTCACCAGGTCGTCGTTGGTGAAATCGCTGCCCAGCCAGGGCTGCAGCATCAGCGAAGGCGGAATCTTGACCGTGCGCTCGATCGCCGGGACGTAGTTCCACATCTCGGTGCCGATCCGCAGCGAAGCAATGCCCGCGTCCTTGGCCGGCCCGGTGACGCGCAGCATCGAGCGCTCGGGCCGCTTCATCCACACCCGCAGCGACAAGGTGCGTGACCAGGCCGGCGTGACGATGCGCATGTCCAGTTCCGTCAGCAAGGTCTTGCCCCACAGCCGCACCTCGGCGCGCCGCAGCACCTCGGTGGCGTCGGTGCCGCCGGCGGCGCGGGCCGCGCCGGGGGCGCACGGCACCGCGAGCAGCGCGGTGAACAGCACGGTGGATGGCAGGGCCATCGAACGAAGCAGGGGCATGGACAGCGGCCGGTATGCAGGAACGGGCCGCAGGGTAGGAGTTCGGCCGCGCGCCGCCAACTCACAGATCTTGGAGGTGCGCGCGCCGCCGTTTATGCACACCATTGGGGCGAGGAGATCAGCCCCATGCACCACGACGACACACTCCCCGCCCGCATCGCCCAGGGCTGGCTGGCCATGACGGCCAGCCTCGCCGCCATGTTCCTGATGGCGCTGGTGCGCGATGCGGTCGGCAACGACTTCAGCCGCTGGGCCGGCGACCCGGGGCCGATCGGCTTGCGCGTCGTTTCGGTGTTACTGGCCCTCTACGTCGCGATGCCGATGCTGGTGCGCCACGTCGACGCGCGCTGGTTCCGCTGGCTGGCCGCGGGGCTGGCCGGCTTCTGCGGACTCTTCATCCTGGCGCACCAGGTGGCCCACGCCCTGACCGCGAGCCGGCCCTTCGACGTGATCCACGCCTTCGACTTCCTGCACCACGCGCTGGCGCTGTGGGTGATCGTGCTGACGACGCGCTGGGCCCAGCAGGAGGAGCCCGACGACGCGCCCGCCGCCGCGGCCCTGGCCGCGGCGCGCTGAGCCCCGCCCTCGCCATGGATCCGATCGTGAAGAGCGGTTCACGTCGCGGGCGCGCGCTCGCCTTCGCGCTGGTGCTCGGCGCGCTGCCGGCGCTGTGCGCCGCGCACGGCGCGGACGACGGCGAAGGATTCGCCAGCGGCCTGCTGCACCCGGTGTTCGGCTTCGACCACCTGTTGGCGATGGTGAGCGTGGGCATCGTCAGCGCGCAACTGGGCGCGGCCAGCCTGTGGCGCGTGCCGCTGGCCTTCGTCATCGCGATGGCGCTGGGCGGCCTGCTCGGCGCGCTGCAGGTGCCGCTGCCGCTGCGCGAGGCCGGCATCGCGGTGTCGGTGGTGGTGCTCGGGATTGCGGTGGTCGCCGCCCGGCGCCACGCGCGGCCGCACTGGATCTTCCCGTTCGTGCTGTTCTTCGGGCTCTGCCATGGCCATGCCCACGGCGCCGAGATGCCGCGCTCGGTGAGCCCGGCCTTCTACACCCTGGGCTTCCTCACCAGCACCGCGCTGCTGCACGTCGCCGGCCTGCTGATCGGCGAACTCGCGCTGCGGCGCGAACGCGCCTGCAAGCTGCTGCGCTGCAGCGGCGCGGCGATGGCGCTGGTGGGACTGGGATTGCTGATCCGCGGGGTGCAGGCATGACGCCACGAGACATCGCTGAACCCAGGCGCGATGACATGCGCGACCACGTGCAGGACCACGTGCGCGATCCCGAGCCCCACCACGCCGTCGAAGCACCGGCCCGGTCGCTGATGCAGGCGGTGCGCCGGCAGGCCGCGCGCGACCCGCACAAGACCGCGATCATCTTCCTCGCCGACGGCGAGAACGAAAGCGCACGGGTCAGCTTCGGCGCGCTCGACGAGCGGGGCCGCGCGCTGGCCGCGTGCCTGCAGGCGCGTGGTGCCGCGGGTGCGCCGGTGCTGCTGCCGCTGCCTTCGGGCATCCACTACGCGGTGGGCTTGCTCGGCTGCGTGTACGCGGGCGCCGTGCCGGTGCCGATCTTCCCGCCCGGCCACAGCGCCCACGCCATGCGCATCGAGCGCATCGCGGCCGATTGCGGCGCACGCTGGGCACTGGCGGAGGCACACACACTGCCGCGGCTGGCCGCTCGTTTCGGGCGCTATGGCGCTACCGCGGCGGGCTGGATCGCGGTGGACGAGCACGAAGGCGATGCGCAGCACTGGCACGCACCGGACCTCGGCCCCGAGGACCTCGCCTTCCTGCAGTACACCTCGGGTTCCACCGGCGACCCGCGCGGCGTGGTGCTGCGCCACCGCCACCTGCTGCACCAGTTCCGGCAGATGCGCCGCGGGCTGGCGCAGCACAGTGGCGACGTGTTCGTCAGCTGGCTGCCGCTGTTCCACGACATGGGCCTCATCGCGCAGCTGCTGCAGCCGCTGATGCTGGGCGCCACGCTGGTGCTGATGCCCCCGGCCGCCTTCCTGCAGCGCCCGCTGCGCTGGCTGGAAGCGTTGAGCCGCCACCGCGGCACCATCGCCCACGCGCCCAACTTCGCGTTCGACCTGTGCTGCGCGGCGGCCGAGGCCGCGCCGCCCGCGGCGCTGGACCTGTCGGCCTGGCGCGTGGCCGTCAACGCCGCCGAGCCGGTGCACGCCGCCACGCTGCAGCGCTTCGCCCGGTGCTTCGGCGGCGCCGGCCTGCGCCCCGAGACCCTGGCCGCGGGCTATGGCCTGGCCGAGGCCACGCTGCAACTGAGCATCAGCCCCGCGGCCGGGCAGGCGGTGGTGGCGCCGCTGCCAGCCAGTGCCGCTGCACTGGCGGCGGGCCAGGTGCGCGCCGCGGGCCCGGGTGAGGCCTTCAAGGCGCTGGTGCCCGCCGGCGCTCCCTTGCCCGGCGACGAGCTGGCCATCGTCGATCCCCTCTCGATGGAACGCTGCGCGGAAGGCGTGGTGGGTGAGATCTGGGCGCGCGGGCCCTCGGTCGCCAGCGGCTATTGGAAGCGGCCCGCCGACACCGCGCGCAGCTTCGGCGCGCGGCTGGACCCGGACGGCGGCACGCCGGCCGATGGCACGGCAAGCTGGCTGCGCACCGGCGACCTGGGCGCATGGCACCTGGGCCAGCTGTACGTGGTCGGCCGGTTGAAGGACCTGATCATCGTGCGCGGCCAGAACCACCACCCGTCCGACCTCGAGCGCAGCGTGCAGGAAGCCCACGCCGCCCTGGGCCGCGCCGCGGCCTTCGCGGTGGACGTGGATGGCGAAGAGCGCGTCGTCGTGATGGCCGACGTGTGCCGCGGCGAGCGGCGCGGCTTCGATGCGCAGGCCGTGCTGGACGCGGTGCGCGGCGCGCTGTTCGACGGGCACGGCCTGGCGCTGCACGCGTTGTGGCTGCTGCGGCCGGGCGGGCTGCCGCTCACTTCGAGCGGCAAGCTGCGGCGCGGCGAATGCCGGCGCCTGTTCACCGAACGCGGCATCGAGCCGCTCTTCGCCTGGCAAAGCCAGCCCGCCAGCGCCCCGCCGGCCAAGGCCGAAGCCGAAGCCGGGGCCGCCGGCGCGGCCGACGCCGCCGCCGAACCCGAGGACCTGGCGGCGCTGCTGCAGGCCGAGCCGGCACAGGCCCTGCAGCGCCTGCTGGCCCTGCTGTTCGACTGCACCGCCCAGGCCCTGAAGTGGGACGGCGCGCGCCGCGCCGAGCTGCGCCCGCACTTCGGGCCGCTGCAGCTGAACATGGCCGGCCTGGATTCGCTGTCGGCCGTGGAACTCAGCAACCTGCTCCGGCACCGCCTGCGGCTGGAGGTGCCGCTGGAAGACCTGCTGGCCGGCACCACCGCGCAACAGGTGGCGCAGCGGCTGCACCTGCAGCTGGCCGTGCAGCGGCTGGCGGCGGCGGAGGCTCCCATCGATGGCTGCGAGGAGAGCGAAGCATGGCTGGTCTGAGCGACACCGGGCAGGACGACCTGGCCGCGCTGCTGGCCGAGCTGTCGCGCCAGGGCGTGCGGCTGGCGCTGAACGAGGACGGGCAGATCGCGCTGAACGGGCCGCGCGGTGGCCTGACCGCCGCGCTGCTGCAGCGGGTGCGCGCGCACAAGGCCGCGCTGGCCGAAGGGCTGCGCCGCGGCGCGGCCACGCCGGAAACAGCGCCGCTGCCCACCATCGAGCCCGATCCCGCGGCCTGGCACGAGCCGTTTCCGCTCAGCGACCTGCAGACGGCGTTCGCGATGGGCGACAGCGAGCAGATGGAGTTCCACGTCCGCCCGCACTGCTACGTCGAGACCGACCGGCCCGGACTGGACCCGCAGCGCTACGAGCGCGCGCTGAACGCCGCGCTGCGGCGCCAGCGCGCCAACCTGCCGGTGCTGGGCGACGACATGCAGCTGCGCTGCCCACCGGTGTTCCGCCCCGTCAGCCTGCCGGTACACGACCTGCGCGGCCTGCCGCCGGACGAGCAGCAGCGCATGCTCCTGGCCACCCGGGCCGAGATGTCGCGCCGCACGCTGCCGCTGGACCGCTGGCCCTGGTTCGAGTGCGCACTGAGCCTGCACGGCGACGGCCAGGTGCGCCTGCACTGGAACCACAACAACTTCTTCGGCGACGGCTACGGCACGGCACGGCTGCTGGCGGACGCCGAGCGGCTCTACCACGAGCCCGCTGCGGCGCTGCCCGAGCTGCGCATCAGCTACCGCGACTGCGTGCTCGCGCTGCAGCGGCTCGAGGCCTCGGCCTCCGGGGTGCGCTCGTGGCATTACTGGACGCAGCGGCTGCCGGCCCTGCCCGGCCCACCGCCCATCCCCGTGCGCAGCGGCTTCGACCCGCGCCAGCGCTCGCGGCTGGAGCGGCGCGACACGCTGCTGCCCGCGGCGCGCTGGTCCCGCTTCAAGGCCCTGGCGCAGCAGCACGGGCTGACGCCGAGCAACGCGCTCTTCGCCGTGCATGCCGAGGTGCTGGCCCGCTGGAGCGGCAGCCGCCACTTCCTGCTGAACAACATGGTCACGCATCGGCTGCCGCTGCATTCGCAAGTCAGCGAGGTGTTCGGCAACTTCGCCTCGCTGTACCCGCTGGAGGTGGACTGGCGCGACCCCGCGCCGTTCGCGGCGCGGGCGTGCCGCCTGCAGCAGCAGATCGTGCGGGACCTGCAGCACACGCACTGCAGCGGCGTGCGCGTGCTGCAGGCGCTGAACCAGGCGCAGCGCACGCCGGGCCGCGCGCCCTGCCCCTTCGTCGTCGGCAGCGGCCTGTTCATGCCCACGGCGGCGCGCCCGGGCTTCACCTGCCTGGAGACCCCGCAGGTGATGCTGGACCACCAGTTCTGGGAACTGCAGGACGGCCGGCTGTGGGCGGTGTGGGACGTGATCGAGGCCTGCTTCCCGCCCGGGCTGGTCGATGCGATGTGGCAGGCCTACCAGGCGTTGCTGGCCACGCTGGCCGACGACGCCGCGGCATGGCAGCAGGCCCGGCACGAGCTGCTGCCGGCCGAGCAGCGCCAACGCCGCGAGCAGGCCAATCGCAGCGACGCGCCGCGGCCGCCCGGCCTGCTGCACGAAGGCCTGGCGCTCAGCGCGCGGCGCTGGCCCGACAAGCCGGCGTTGATCGACGCCCGCCGCACGATGAGCTATGCGCAGCTGCACTGCCATGCCAACCGGCTCGCCCATGCCCTGCTGGACGCGGGCGTGCAGCCGGGCGAGCGCATCGCGGTGCTGCTGGACAAGGGCTGGGAGCAGGCGGTGGCGGTGTACGGCGCACTGCGCGCCGGCGCCGCCTACGTGCCGATCGACCCCACGTGGCCGCGCCAGCGCATCACGCGGTTGCTGGCCAGCACCGAGGCGCGCCACCTCGTCACGCGGCAGGCCATCGCCGCCCGCTTCGAAGCGCCCGCGGGCGTGCGCGCCTGGTGCGTCGACGACAGCGCGCTGGGCGGCCAGCCCGGCACCACGCCGCCCGAGCGGCAGCGACCCGAAGACCTGGCCTACCTGCTCTTCACCTCCGGCTCCACCGGCGAACCCAAGGGCGTGATGGTCGAGCACCGCGCCGCGCTGAACACGGTGGCCGACATCAACCGCCGCTTCGGCATCGGCGAGCACGACGTGGTCTTCGGCCTCTCCTCGCTGTGCTTCGACCTGTCGGTGTACGACCTCTTCGGCACCTTGGCCGCCGGGGCCACGCTGCTGCTGCCGCCCGCCGGCGAAGTGCCGGATCCCGGCGCCTGGCTCGCCGCCGTGCGCACGCACGGGGCCACGGTGTGGAACTCGGTGCCGGCGCTGATGCAGCTGCTGCTCGATGCGGCCGAGGCCGGCGGCGGCAGCCTGCCCGCGCTGCGCACCGTGATGCTCAGCGGCGACTGGATCGCGCTCGGCCTGCCGGAACGCATCGCGCAGTGCGCGCCGGCCGCGCGCGTCATCAGCCTGGGCGGCGCGACCGAGGCCTCGATCTGGTCCATCCATTGGCCCGTGGAGCGCGTGGCACCGGACTGGGCCAGCATTCCCTACGGGCTGCCGCTGGCCAACCAGCGCTGGCACGTGCTGCACGACGACGGCCACGACGCACCCGACGGGGTGCCCGGCCACCTGCACATCGCGGGCGACGGCCTGGCGCGCGGCTACTGGCGCGACGAAGCCCGCACCGCCGCGGCCTTCGTGCCGCATCCACGCAGCGGCGAACGCCTTTACCGCACCGGCGACATCGGGCGTTATCTTCCCGACGGCTCGATCGAGCTGCTCGGCCGCAGCGACTTCCAGCTGAAGGTGCAGGGGCTGCGCGTGGAGCCCGGCGAGATCGAGCAGGCCCTGCGGGCGCATGCGGACGTGCAGGAGGCCGTGGTGCTGGCCGTTGACTCGGCACCGGCCCGTGGTGCGGGCCGCCGGCTGGTCGCCTTCGTCGTGATGGCGCCCGGTGCCGCGCCGCCCGGCAGCGCGCTGCAGGACCATCTGCGGCAGTGCCTGCCGGCCTACATGCAGCCGTCGGCGCTGATTCCGCTCGATCGCCTGCCGCTCACCGCCACCGGCAAGCTGGACCGGCAGGCGCTGCAGCGCCACGGCGAGGCCGCCAGCGCGCAGCACGCCGCCACGGTGCCGCCGCGCACCGCGCTGGAGGCGCAGATCGCCGCCACCTGGCAGGCCGTGCTGGGCCTGCCGCGCGTGGGCGTGGACGAAGACTTCTTCGCGCTGGGCGGGCAGTCCTTCGCCGCGTTGCGGGTGGTCACGCAGCTCAGCCAACAACTCGGCCAGCCCGTGCCCTTGAGCGCGCTGCTGGAAGGCCGCACGGTGGCCGGCCTGGCGGGCCGCATCGCACGCGCCGCGCCATGGTCGCCGCTGGTGGACCTGCAACGCGGGGGCCCGGGCGCGCCCTGGGTCCTCGTCCATCCCGCGGGCGGCGGCGTGCTGTGCTACCAGGACCTGGCGGCGACGCTGGCACGCGCAGGGGGCGGCCCGGTCTACGGCTTGCAGGCGCCCGGCCTGGCGGGCGAGCAGCCCGCGCTCGACAGCATCGAAGCCTTCGCCACGCTGTACCTCGGCGCGCTGCGCCGGCGGCAGCCGCACGGTCCGTACCGGCTCGGCGGCTGGTCCTCCGGTGGCGTCATCGCCTTCGAGATGGCGCGCCAGCTCGAGCAGCAGGGCGAAACGGTGCAGCCGGTGCTGATGCTCGACACCCCGGCACCGATGCAGCACGGCACGGTGCCGCCGGACGTGCTGCAGCAGTGGTTCGCCGCCGAGATGGGCGCAGCCCACGGCGGCGCGGCGCTGCAGGCCGGGGCCTGGCAGGCGGTGCAGGCCGTGTTCCGCGGCGTGGTCGAGGCGACCCGGCGCTACCGTCCGGGCCCCCCACCCCTGCAGGCCGGCATCCTGTTGCTGCGGGCCTCCGAGGGGCAGGTGGCCGAATTCGACGGCCACCCCGAGACCGCCGCGCCGGACTGGGGCTGGCGCCACTTCACCCGCGGCCGCGTCCGCAGCATCCGCGTGCCGGGCACGCACCGCAGCATCGCCGTGGACGCTCCGATTGCGTGCTTGCACGACCTGCCGGCCTCCGGACAGCCCGCCACGGAACCGCCGGACGCGGTGCTGCGCTAGCACGGCGCGGCTTTCGCGTGGCTGTCGCTCCACTCGCCATTCCGCGCGCCATCCCACGTCTTTGGGAGCGGGAAAGACCCGAATCCATTCGGCACCGCCGCACCAACAATCGAACCCGTTCGGGACATGGCCGATAGCGCCCCAAGAACGCGGCAACCGGCAGCAGCACCCGAACAGGCTCCATGCTGTACGTACGTAGTCTTGCGAGTACCGGCATGCCCGGTGCGGGACTAGCGTTGCGTCCCCCGGGGCGAACGACGGGCAGCTTGTGACGCGTGTTGACGGATCGGCAGGAGGCGGGATGACGTGCTTCGAGCAGTTGGCGAATTGCGCGGACGAACGCGAGTTGACGGACTCCGCCAGCGCGTTCGCGGCGCAGCTGGGTTTCGACCACTGGGCATTGGCGATGCGCCTGCCCGGTCCGGCCCGAAGCGCGCAGGCCGTGTGGACCCTGAGCAACCTGCCGAGCCAGCTGCACCATGCCCGCATCGAATGCTTCGTCGGCCTGTCCGACGCCAGCGGGCTCGACTGGATGCGCAACGGCGTCCCCTACGCCTGGCACACCGCGGCGCCGCCGCAGGGAACGCTGCGCGGCATGGAGTGCGTCGAACGCTTCCGCACCATCGCGCTGCAGCACGGCGTGCAGGGCGGCCTGTGCGTGCCGGTGCCCGGCACGGGCGGCGCGGCCGGCAGCCTCACGCTGGCCACCTGCCGCCCCAGCGGCGACCTGGCCCTGAACGCGCTGCAGGCGCTGGCCCTGCTGTTTTCGCGCTACCTGCACCTGGCCTGCCTGCCCCTCATCGAGGCCGAGCAGGAGCGGCGCGCGCCGCGCCTGAGCGGCCGCGAGACCGAGTGTCTCTCCTGGGCCGCAATGGGCAAGACGACCTGGGAGATCAGCCGCGTGCTGGACATCAGCGAGCACACGGTGATCTATCACCTGCGCAACGCGGGCGGCAAGCTCGGTGCGGTGAACCGGCAGCAGGCGATCGCGATGGCCATCCAGCTCGGCGTGCTGAGCGCGAGCGGGCAGATCGCCGGGCGCAAGCGCCCGCCCGCGGCGCCCGTGCCGGCGCAACGCGGCGCGTACATGGGCTGACAGCGCGATGAGCCCGTCCCGTCTCCAGCCGTGCGGCCGGTGCGCGGCAGCCCGGGTCCTCCGCGGCCACGGAGCCGGCGGATGAGCGCGCCCGCGGCGGACGAGGTCTTCGATGCCATCGTGGTCGGCGGCGGCACCGCCGGCGCGGTGGTCGCCGCGCGCCTGTCCGAGGATCCGCGGCGGCGCGTGCTGCTGCTGGAAGCCGGGCCGGACCACGCGTGCATCGAGGACCTGCCGCCGCCGCTGCACTCGGCGCGCGGGCCCGTCATGGCCGGCTTCAACTGGCCGCGCATGGCGGCGCTGGGCCCGCCCGGCGCGGCAGCGCGGCCCAGCTTCCCCTACCCGGTCGGCAAGGTGATGGGCGGCTCGTCGGCCACCAATGCCGCGATTGCGCTGCGGCCCTTGCCGCAGGACTTCGCCGACTGGGCCGCCGCGGCCGGCGACGAGTGGGCCTGGGACCAGGTGCTGCCCGTCTTCCGCTGCCTGGAGAACGACCTGGACTGCGGCGGCCCCGCGCACGGCGACGCCGGGCCCATCCCCGTGCAGCGCCCGCGCCGCCTGGCGCCGCTGCAGCAGGCCTTCCATGACGCCTGCCGCCAGGCCGGGCTGCCGCCGCTGCCGGACCTGAACGACGGCAGCGCGCACAGCGGCATCGGGCTGCTGCCCGCCAACAGCCGCGGCGGCCTGCGCATCTCCAGCGCCGTGGCCTACCGGATGCCGGCGCGCGGCCGGGCCAACCTGGTGGTGCGCGGCCACCACACCGTGCAGCGGGTGCTGTTCGACCAGCGGCAGCACGCCATCGGCGTACAAGCGCTGCCACCCGGCGGGAGCCTGCGGACGCTGCACGCCGGCCTGGTCGTGCTGTGCGCCGGCGCCATCCACACGCCGGCCCTGCTGCTGCGATCGGGCATCGGCCCGGCCGACGCCTGCCGCGCGCGCACCGGCCGCTGCGTGGCCGATCTGCCGGGGGTCGGCGCCGGGCTGATGGACCATGCCGCGGTCACGCTGTGGCTGCTGCCGCGCGAAGGCCGTGGGCCCGACGCCGAGCCCGACGATCCGGCGCTCGCGCAGCACCAGGTGCTGGCCCGCCTGGACGCCGGCGGCGAGGCCGCGGCCCTGGGCCTGCTGCCGGTCACCAGCGTCGACATCACCAGCCGGCCCACGCTGGCCGCGCTGCTCGGCGCGCGGCGTGCGCATGCCTTGTCGGTGCTGCTGGCGCGGCCGCTGTCGCGCGGTCGCGTGGACCTGGACGACTCCGGCGAAGCGCGCGTCGCGCTCAACATCGGTGCCGAACCGAAGGACGTCGCCGGCCTGGCCGCCGGCGTGCGCCACGCCTGGGCGCTGGCGCGCAGCGCGGCGCTGGCCTCCGAAGTACGCGGCATCGCCCTGTGGAGCGAGGCCGACCTCACCCGCGACGACCTGCTGCAAGCCGCCGTGCGCCGCTGGGCCACCGGCACCTGGCATGCCGCGGGCACCGCCCGCATGGGCCGGGCAGACGACCCCGGCGCGGTCGTCGATGCCCACGGCCGCGTGCGCGGCGTGCCTGGCCTGGTGGTGGCCGATGCCTCGGTGATGCCGGCGCTGCCCAGCACGCCCACGCAGCTCGCCTGCCTGATGCTGGCCGAGCGCATCGCCGGGTGGCTGCGCCGCGAGGGTTGAGCAGCACGGGAGCCGGCCATCGCACCCGGTGCCCTGTGAATTAAGTGGAATTCGGCCCGACATCGCACGCCCGGCCCTCAACCAGCGCGCCCGGGCGCCGAAGACCGACCATGGCGAATCCGCGACATCCCTCCTCCCACCCCGGGCAGCACAGCCGGCGTGCCCGGCTGCAACCCCGCCCCGACGGCCGCCGGCCGCGGCTGGGCGAGGCGCGGACCGGACGCGACGGCGGCGACCCCGCCGGCGTGCGCCGCATGGAGCAGGCGCTGCGCGAGAGCCGCGGCGTGCTCGACACGATGTTCGAGACCATGGAAGAAGCGGTCAGCGTGTTCGACGCCGACCTGCGGCTGGTGGCGGTGAACCAGCGCTACCGCGCGCTGTTCGACATGCCGGCCGCGCTGTACCAGTGCGGCACGCCCTTCGAGCTGCTGGTGCGCCACTGCGCCGAGCGCGGCGACTACGGCCCGGGCGAGGTCGACCTGCACGTGCGCCGGCGCATGGACGAAGCGCGCCGCTGCGACCCGGCGCAGCAGCTGCGTGAACGCGCTGACGGCCGCGTGCTGGAGGTGCGCCGGCGCCGCCTGCCGGGCGGCGGCATGGTCACCGTCTACGCCGACGTCACCCAGCGCTCGCGCGCGGAACGCGCGCTGCGCGAGAGCGAGGCCCGCCTGCGCCAGCTCACCGAGCTGTCGTCCGACTGGTTCTGGGAGCAGGACGCGGCCGGCCGCTTCACCCGCATCGAAGGCCACCACCAGACCGACCCGGCGGCGTTCCAGAACGAACTGGGCCGCACCTTCTGGGAACTGGGCTTCGACATCGAAGGCGGCTGGGACGCCTTCCGGCAGATGCTGGCCGATCCCAAGCCTTATCGCGAACGCATGCTGCGCCGGCCGCGGCCGGACGGCGAGCTGATGCACGTGCGCGTCAGCGGCGCGCCCATCCTCGACCCGGAAGGGCGGCTGTGCGGCTGGCGCGGCGTGGCGCGCGACACCTCACGCCAGCAGCGCGACGAAGAACGCATCAAGTACCTGGCCACGCATGACGGCCTGACCGGCCTGCCCAACCGCACCTGGTTCGGCGAGCTCGTGGCGCTGGCGCTGCACGCCGCCCGCCGCTACGGCCGCACGCTGGCGGTGCTGTTCATCGACCTCGACCGCTTCAAGCTGGTCAACGACACCCTCGGCCACGAGGCCGGCGACGAGCTGCTGAAGGAGGTGGCGCGGCGACTGAAGGGCTGCCTGCGCTCCAGCGACGTGGTCGCCCGACTGGGCGGCGACGAGTTCGTCGTGCTGCTGCCCGAGCTGCCGGCACCGGACCACGCATCCATCGTCGCGCGCAAGATCCTGGCGGCGGTGCTGGAACCGATCGTCGTGCAGCAGCAGACCTGCCGCGTCACCGCCAGCGTTGGCATCGCACTGCACCCGCAGGACGCGGCCGACGAAGCCACGCTGATGAAGAACGCCGACATCGCGATGTACCAGGCGAAGGAGGAAGGCAAGAACAACTACCAGTTCTATTCGCCGGCCTTCAAGACGCAGACGCTCGAGCGCCTGGCGCTGGAAACCGCGCTGCGCAGCGCGCTGGCGCGCGACGAACTGAGCCTGCACTACCAGGCGCGCCTGAACCTGAAGACCGACACCATCACCGGCGTCGAGGCGCTGCTGCGCTGGAACAGCGCGGAGCTGGGACCGGTGTCGCCGGCCCGCTTCATCCCGGTGGCCGAGCAGACCGGGCTGATCGTGCCGATCGGCCGCTGGGTGCTGCAGACCGCCTGCGCGCAGAACATGGCCTGGCAGCGCGAAGGCCTGCCGCCGATGGCGGTGTCGGTGAACCTGTCCGCGCGCCAGTTCCAGGACGAGCACCTGCTGGCCGACCTGGCCCGCGTGCTCCAGGACACCGGGCTGCCGCCCGCGCTGCTGGAGCTGGAAATCACCGAAGGCATGGTCATGCACGACATGGACCGCGCCCTGCTGCAGCTGCACGCCATCAAGCAGATGGGCGTGCGCATCGCGATCGACGACTTCGGCACCGGCTACTCGTCGCTGGCGCAGGTGAAGCGATTCCCGATCGACGCGCTGAAGGTCGACCGCTCCTTCATCCGCGACGTCGGCAGCGACGGCAAGGACCGCGCGATCACCGAAGCCATCATCGCCATCGGCCGCACACTGCACCTGACCGTCGTCGCCGAAGGCGTCGAAACCCGCGAGCAGCAGAACGTGCTGCGCGACCACGGCTGCGACGAAATCCAGGGCTACTACTTCAGCAAGCCCGTGCCGCCGGGCGAGGTGAGCGACCTGCTGCGCAGGCACCTGAGCACGTGACCCGCAGCGACGGACCGGCGGGCCTTCCTCGCGTCCGGCGGACGCCTAAGCGCTGACAGACGACAAGCGATAGACCGCCGCACCCGCACGCGATCTCCACGCTCCGTTTTCATCGACCACCAGCTTCCCCTCGTCGACAGCGTCGAACAGTCGTTCCAAGTAGCTGAAGAAACTGTTGGCAGCAATCACGGGACCGGCATCTCCGGTGTGTACGAGCTGGCCTGGAGTTCCAGATCGTGTGGGCGCCAAGTCAACACACACCAGGTTGATGCCACCTCCACCAATGCCGATGGGAATCCACTTTGGGTGCCAGGTGACCGGCCGCATCCGGAGGCCGTGACTTATCTCGCGATCCGGCACGTCACGCCAGACCCCTGAGGCCTTCAGTTCGGCCTCCACTTTCCGCATGCCCTGCCATTCGGCCACCACACGATCCAGGTCCGCCCAGTCGCAGCCTTCCAGGAACAGTTCCGGTCCCCTCGGCCGACCGCACGGCTTGTCGAGAGGTTCGTCGCGAACCACCCCGTTGAAACAGGCATAGGCCTCCCTGATTTCGCGAGGAAACTTGATTCCCATCACCGACTCGGCCGCCGTGAGTTGATGGTTATCTGCGGGCGCATTCAGCATGACGGTGGTTCCACGCTGAGACGCCATGAACTGCCGCAGTCGTTCGAGTACGTGCACGTTCTGCTCCAAGAATGATGAAAGCACAAGGCCCCGGCGGGCCCTGTGCACGTGGAAACATTGAAGACTACTGGACCCCGGTGACCTTCACCCAGAACTTGTCACCTGGAATGACGCGCTGGGAGTTGTAGAAAGCAATTAACTGCCCGCCACCAGATCGATTGTGAGTGAGATTGATCCGCCGAACGGACGTAGCGGATGGCATGTAGTACCCGCCTTGTTTCGTCGAAGCGAACGGATACTCATCGCATTCACAATTGAGACTGGACGGCGTCGGACAGCTTTCAGAACCAGAATAGGGGCGCACTTTAATAAGCGCGCAATTGGGGTCCTTGCAAGCAGCGGCGCCATTTACCCTTCTGTCATCTTCCGTTCCTCGCTCAAGTCCAAGGTACTGTTCCCCACCACTCTCATCAGCCACCGCCCGCGCAGCGGCGCTGGGTTTGAAGACGCCAGGCGACAACTGAGTCTTGTAGGCATCCCTGTTGCGCTGGGCATGATAGATATGAATGGCTTCTTCCTCGGCCCCGCCCGTGGCGCTGATTTCAAAGATCGGAGATGCCTCGACGAAGATGCATCCCTCAGCTGGGGCTCCGTCGCCACTAGCCACACCCTTGTCACAACGCAGTTGCTGGAACCAGGCCCAGGAAGCGCTGCTGTCAGCAGCGAAGGAATGGAGACCGTCGAAACCGGCGTTCGGCGTGTTATTGATTTGATACAGGTAACGCGGCACACCCACCGCCACGCGGGCGAAGTTCTGCATCGGGTCTGAACCGGTGTAGGTCCAGTCGAACGTGACGTCAAATGCACCGGTCGAACCGGAGGCCTTGTTCCTGTCAAGCGTGAGCAGGAAACTCCGGCGCGAACTCAAACGAGACGGCATTGACGTCGATCTGGTGTGCCTTGGAGAGGCCGCCGCCCGCCAGGAAAGCGTGGACGCGCGTTTTCAACGCAATCTTCCCCACGTTGAAAGTGCCACGCTCATGGACAGCAATGCCAGGCCGGTAGTACTCCCACTGGCTGTCCATCGTCCGTCTCATGAGATCGACCTTCAGCATTTCCGGCAGATTCTGATACTCCTGGCAGGACTTGTGTCGGTTGACGAGTGGCGCATTGGAAGCGCCTGAGCTTGAAACAGCAACGAACTCGTGGTCAGCGCACGGCGAGCTGTCGTTGGCCGAGAGGGTCGTGATCGTACCCCCGACCGCCCCCCAGTACCGAACCGACCGCCCGGGCCGGACGTGGGTGAAACGGCCGGCGGCACGATGCTTGGGTCGACCACCCATCGGTGCATCACTCCTTTGCCGGGGAGAAACTCCTTCGCGGGCAACGATGGTGAAGCCCCGCTTGAACGCCAACAAACATCAATGCAGCCATTGACGCAAACAGACTCTCTTGCATGGATCCCTTCCTGTTTGACAAGATGTTGCTCTCGCTGGATTCAACCGGCGGGTCGCCCCCGTGATGAAGGTCGACCGCCTCCTTCGATAGCTGGCGCGAATGCTAGCGATATGCGTGCCTCTTGCGCGTTATCTGCTCGTCCTGATCCACAATCCGAGGAGTCACTCATTGTTCAGACGATCTACCCTCCTCAGGAAATGCCGTCCCACCCGCCGGCCGCCCAGCAAGATGCCGGCGCTGGCCGCGTTGTCGGCAATGGTGTCGACCACCTTGCGCGGCGCCCGCGTCTCGCGATCGAGCTGCTCGATGCGCGCATCGATCAGTTCCAGCGCCGGCACCACGTAGCCGGTGGCGTTGAACACGTCGAACAGCGTGACGCCCGGCCCCTTCAGCGGCCGCGCCAGCACGAACGCGAACTCCACCTCGAAACGCGGCACCGGGCAGCACGCCGCCTCGCCCTCGCAGCCGCTGCGGATCAGCATGCTGTCGAGCAGCGTGCCGTGGCCTGGCTCGGTGATCTGGGAGGCGATCAGCATCGGCTGCCGCGGGCGGGCCGCCTCGGCAACGCGATCCCCCTCGGGGGCCCTGCGCGCCCGGCCGGGGGCATACTGCATCCGCCAGGCCGCCTCCATGCGGCGACGCTCCACGCCCAGGCATGACCACACCCGCTCACTTTCCACGTCACTCCGGCGCGGTGCCGCGCGGCGTGCCGGGCCGGCTGTTTCCGGCCCTGCTTTGCCTGCTTCTCGCGGCAGCGTTGTCAGGATGCGCGACCGGGCCATCCGGGGGACCATCCGGGCCGCCCATCGACAGCCGCACCCATGCCGCCCGCGCGCAGGACAGCCGCGTGCTCTTCCTCGTCCTCCACTTCACCAACGAGACCATGGCCGAATCGGTGCGGCTGCTGACGCAGGGGAGCGTGTCGGCCCACTACCTGGTCAGCGACGAACCGGCGCCACGCATCTTCCGGCTCGTCGACGAAAGCCGCCGCGCGTGGCATGCCGGGGCCAGCAGCTGGGACGGGCATGCCATGCTCAACGCGGGCTCGATCGGCATCGAGATCGTCAACCCCGGCCGCGTCACGCTGCCGGACGGCAGCGAGGCCTTTGCACCCTACCCACCGGCGCAGATCGATCTGGTGGTGGCGCTGGTGAAGGACGTCGTCGCGCGGCACGGCATCCGGCCCGGGCACGTCCTCGGCCACAGCGACGTCGCGCCCCAGCGCCGCCTGGACCCGGGTCCGCAGTTCCCGTGGCACCGCCTGGCGGCGGAGGGCCTGGTGGCCTGGCCGGACCCCACCCGCGTGGCCGCTTCATTACCTGGTTATCAACGGCAGCTGCCCGACGTGGCCTGGTTCCAGCAGGCCCTGGCGCGCCACGGCTTCGCGGTGCCGGAGCATGGCGTTCTGGACGAACCCACGCGCCGCGTGGTCGCCGCCTTCCAGATGAAGTACCGGCCGGCCCGCCACGACGGCACGCCCGATGCCGAGACGGCGGCGCTGCTGCACGCACTGGACGCGGTGCGCTGAGCTTCCGGTGCCGCGCATCGTCCCGCGGCAAGCCCCGGGCTCATGCGCCGCGCGGTCAGAACATCCTTGGATCGAACACGAACGGGTTGCGTTCGATCGTGAGCGCCATGGCCGGGTACGACGGATGGGCGGGGTTCAGGAGCAGGTTGTCCTCGCTGGGCTCGACATACGACGGCACCCACAACCCCAGAGACGCCGCGGAAGCGATCCAGGCGTCGCCAATCTGCTGCGTGGCGGCGTCGTTGGCCCGCCAGTCCGCTGGAAGCCCAAGGGTGCGGACGTGCTGCACCGGTGCGCCATCCGGCAGGATCAGCTGCATCAGCGCCTGGTCCTTCAGGTTGGCCCCGTTCGCATGCACGCGCTTTTCCAGCTGGCACAGCGCCCGGCTGGATCCGCAATAGACCACCTGCGCAGGACCCTGCGTGTGCCAGCGTCCGTTGCCAAGCGTGGACCCGAAGCCCAGCGAGGCAAGCAGCGCCGGCATCGGCGGCACCGGCGTGGGGCAGTAACCGATGCGGTAGACGACGGTCAAACCACCCCGCCGTACTTCAGCGCGACCAGGATGTCCTTCACGCGTTGGGCGCCGAACGCCGACTTTGCGCACTCCAGCGGTGTCTCCCCATCCAGCATTGGATGCGCGCGCCTGAGCCAGCCAGAAGCCTCTTCCGGCGAGGCCAGCGTCTCCTCGGCCAGGCGATTCAGCTCGAGCAGGCGCAGCATGCTTTCGGCGGCGTGGGTAGGCAGCGGCTCATCCTTGGCCACCTTCCGCTGGACCGTGGCCCGGTCCAGGTCAAGGTACTCGGCCACGGCCCCCTTGCCCAGGCCCAGATACTCACCCAGCGGCGCCAACGAACGGCTGGGCACGCCGCGCCTCACCAGCTTATAGGCCATTCCGGCGGACATCGGCACGGGTGCACCGCGCACGGTGGCCGGTCCAGGCCCAGACTTGCTGGCGGACCTGACGCCTTGCTGGCGCGTGCCTTTCGAAGCCGAGGCGTCCTGGCCACGAGGAACGCCCAGGATGTCCCAGATGGCATCGAGCGCTTCTGCGCGAGCGGTTGTGGACACGGCGATCTCCAAGAAGTGCCGCAATTGCAGCACGATCATCGTTCATTTGCAACATGGCGGGTTCGCCGCGCATGCCGCAGGGGGCATTCCGTTGGCCGCCGGTGTTCTGTACCCCTTCCTCGGCCTGCTGCTGTCGCCCGTGGTGGCCGCGGCGGGCGATGGTGCGACGTCGGTCAGCGCAATCGGCAATGTGCCGCGGCTGCCGACGGTCATGGCAGGTCCCTGGCAAGCTTCCGTCCACGGGCGCCACCTCGCGGCCTGCGCAACCGCATGCAGCGGGTCGACTCGATGGTGCACGATCACTTGTGGCGATAGGATCGCGCACCCGACGTTCCCCGTGCTCCCATTCCCCAGCCCGACCGCTCCCATCCCCCCCCATCCGCTGAGCGTCACGGAGCGCTCATCTCCGGAGGATCGATGTCGCTCGGCCGGCGCGTCGGGGCTCATCGCATCGTCGCGGCAAACGTAAGATGCCCGGCCTTTCTCAAGGCTCGGGCGCCACAGGCGTCGAAAGACATCCTTCAAACACGATCGAGGGCCAGGCAACGTCACGCCGCGGCGTAGCATCCCTCAACCGGGAACGTGAGTGTTACGCCGGCAGCGCAAGTACGGTGATGTGCTTTGACGTCCGGCCAGGCAGGCGCCAGGGATCCCCCGAACAAAAATTCTCTTGCAGGTCAATGACTTGACGACAAACCGGCCCATGAATCAAGCACTTGCCAACGACCGGTCCAGCGCCCACACGCCGATGATGGCCCAGTACCTTCGCATCAAGGCGGACTTCCCCGACACGCTCGTCTTCTACCGGATGGGCGACTTCTACGAGCTGTTCTACGACGACGCCCGCAAGGCCAACCGGCTGCTCGACATCACGCTGACCAGCCGCGGCCAGAGCGCCGGCGAACCGGTGGTGATGGCCGGCGTGCCGGTGCACTCGGTCGAGAACTACCTGGCGCGCCTGATCAAGCTGGGTGAGGCCGTGGCCATCGCCGAGCAGGTCGGCGACGTCGCCACCGCGAAGGGGCCGGTGGAGCGCAAGGTGGTGCGCGTCGTCACCCCCGGCACCGTCACCGACACCGAGCTGCTGAACGAACGCGCCGACACGCTGCTGGTGGCCCTGCACCGCCACCGCGCCACCTGGGGCCTGGCCTGGCTGGGCCTGACCAGCGGCCAGCTGGGACTCAGCGAATGCGGCGAGGCCGAACTCGCCGGCTGGCTGGCGCGGCTGGACCCCGCCGAACTGCTGATCGCGCAGAAGGACAGCGAAGCCGCCCTGCCCAGCGCGGTGCTGCAGCATCGCGCTGCCCGCACCGCGCGGCCGGATTGGCAGTTCGACAGCGCCCTGGGCCAGCGCAAGCTGTGCGCGCTGCTGAAGGTCGCCTCGCTTCAGGGTTTCAACGCCCAGGAACTCACCACCGCCCAGGCCGCCGCTGCCGCGCTGCTGAGCTTTGCCGAACACACCCAGGGCCAGGCGCTGGCCCACGTCGCCACCTTGCAGGTGGCCCGCGCCAACGAGCTGATCGACCTGCCGCCGGCCACGCACCGTAACCTCGAATTGACGCAGACCCTGCGCGGCGAGGAATCGCCGACGCTGCTGTCGCTGCTGGACACCTGCCGCACCGGCATGGGCAGCCGCGCGCTGCGCCACTGGCTGACCCATCCCCAGCGCGACCGCGCCACCGCGCTGGCCCGGCACGATGCCATCGCCGCGCTGCTGGACGCCGGCTTCGAGCCGCTGCGCGACGCACTGCGCGGCGTCAGCGACGTCGAGCGCATCACCGCCCGCCTGGCGCTGCGCCAGTCGCGCCCGCGCGAGCTGGCCGGCCTGCGCGCGACGCTGCTGGGCCTGCCCGATCTGCGCCGCGCCGCGCCGCCCGCTTCGGCCCTGCTGGAGCAAATGCGCATGCACCTGTCGCCGCCGCCCGAGCTGGCCGAGCTGCTGCAGCGCGCCATCGCCGACGAACCCGCGGTGCTGCTGCGCGACGGCGGCGTCATCGCCCCCGGCTTCGATGCCGAACTGGACGAGTTGCGCGGCATCGCGCAGAACTGCGATGCCTTCCTGCTCGACCTGGAGGTGCGCGAACGCCAGCGCACCGGCATCGCCAACCTGCGGGTGCAGTTCAACCGGGTGCACGGCTTCTACATCGAGGTGACGCAGGGCCAGCTCGACAAGGTGCCCACCGACTACCAGCGCCGGCAGACGCTGAAGAACGCGGAGCGCTTCATCACGCCGGAGCTGAAGGCCTTCGAGGACAAGGCGCTGTCGGCGCAGGAACGTTCGCTGGCGCGCGAGAAGTGGTTGTACGAACAGGTGCTGGACCAGCTGCAGGGCCACCTGCCCGCGCTCAGCGCGCTCGCGCGGGCGCTGGCCGGGCTGGACGTGCTGGCCACGCTGGCCGAGCGTGCCGCCACGCTGCAATGGTGCCGGCCGCAATTCGTCGCGCAGCCCTGCATCGAGATCGCGCAAGGCCGCCACCCGGTGGTGCAGGCGCGCCTGGCGGAAACCTCGGGCACCGCTTTCATCGCCAACGACTGCCGCTTCGACGCCCGCACGCGCATGCTGGTGATCACCGGCCCCAACATGGGCGGCAAGAGCACCTACATGCGCCAGGTGGCGCTGATCGTGCTGCTGGCCTCGATGGGCTCCTTCGTGCCGGCCGATGCCTGCCGCCTGGGCCCGATCGACGCCATCCACACCCGCATCGGCGCCGCCGACGACCTGGCCAACGCGCAGTCCACCTTCATGCTGGAGATGACCGAGGCCGCCGCCATCCTGCACGGCGCGACCGAGCATTCGCTGGTGCTGATGGACGAGATCGGACGCGGCACCAGCACCTTCGACGGACTGGCACTGGCCAGTGCGATAGCGACCCATCTCCACGACCGCAGCAAGGCCTTCACGCTGTTCGCGACGCACTATTTCGAGCTGACCGAGTTCCCGCGCAAGCACCCGCGCGCCTTGAACGTGCACGTCTCGGCCGCCGAGGCCGGGCACGACATCGTCTTCCTGCACGCCATCGAGCCCGGCCCCGCCAGCCGCAGCTACGGCGTGCAGGTGGCGCGGCTGGCCGGCATGCCCGCGCCCGTGGTGCGGCATGCGCAGGCGGCGTTGGAGGCGCTGGAAGGCCAGTCGCGCGCCGGCGACCTGCAGGCCGAGCTGTTCACCGCGCCGCCGCCGCCGGCCGCGCCGGACATCTCGGCCGCCGAGGCCGCCCTGCGCGCGATCAACCCCGACCAGCTGTCCCCCCGCGAAGCGCTGGACGCGCTCTACAAATTGCGCGGCCTGGTCGACGCCCCGCGCTGAACCGGACCGCCGGTCCGGCGCGTGCGCGGGCCCGGCGGCTCATGCGCGCGCGAGCAGCCGGCGCGCCCGATGCTGGCCCGGCAACGTGGCGTGCCCTGGCACGGCTCCTGCAACGCCGGCCTCCCGGATGAACCCGTATTGCCGGGCTGCGGTCGCTGGCTAGCATGCCGACAGCCCCCTGCTGGAGCCGAGGCCATGAACCACAAGCAACTGCGCACGCTGATCGAGCACGTCCGCGAGGGCAGCCTGCCCCGTCGCGAATTCGTCAGGCGCCTCGCCGCCGTCGGACTGACGGCGCCGATGGCCACCCAACTGCTGATGCACTCGGGTGTCGCCCTCGCGCAGGCCCCCGCCTTCAACTACAAGCCCACCAAGCGGGGCGGCGGCGGCGCGCTGAAGGTGCTGTGGTGGCAAGGCACCACCAACCTGCAGCCGCATTTCGCCAACGGCACGAAGGACCAGGAAGGCTCGCGCATCTTCTACGAGTCGCTGGCGCACTGGGATGCCGAGGGCAACATGGTGCCCGTGCTGGCGGCCGAGGTGCCCACCCGCGCCAACGGCGGCCTGTCGGCCGACGGCCGCACCGTCACCTGGAAGCTGAAACGCAACGTCACATGGCATGACGGCCAGCCCTTCACCGCCGACGACTGCGTCTTCACCTGGGAATACGCGAAGGACCCCGCCACCGCGGCCATCACGAGCGGCGTCTACAAGGACGTGAAGGTCGAGAAGGTGGATTCGCACACCGTGCGCGTCATCTTCTCCAAGCCCACGCCGTTCTTCGCCACCACCTTCTGCGCGGCCGAAGGGATGATCCTGCCCAGGCACGTCTTCGGCCCCTACGCCGGCGCCAAGTCGCGCGAGGCGCCGGCCAACCTGAAGCCGGTGGGCACCGGCCCCTACAAGTTCGTCGACTTCAAGCCCGGCGACATGGTGCGTGGCGAGCTGAACCCGAACTACCACCTGCCGAACCGGCCCTACTTCGACAGCATCGAGATGAAGGGCGGCGGTGACCCCACGTCCGCCGCGCGCGCGGTGCTGCAGACCGGCGAGTACGACTACGCCTGGAACCTGCAGGTGGAGGACGAGGTGCTGAAGCGCCTGGAAGCCGGCGGCAAGGGCCGCGCGCACATCGTGCCCTCGGGCGACATCGAGTTCATCCAGCTCAACCCCACCGACCCCGTGGCCGAGGTGGACGGCGAGCGTTCCAGCCTGAAGACCAAGCACTTCGCCTTCAGCGATCCCGCGGTGCGCGAGGCCATGAGCCTGCTGGCCGACCGCAAGAGCATCCAGGACTTCATCTACGGCCGCACCGGCGTCGCCACGGCCAACTTCCTGAACAACCCGTCGCGCTACCGCTCGCCGAACACGAAGATGGAGTTCAACATCGACAAGGCCAGTGCCCTGCTCGATGCCGCGGGCTGGAAGAAGGGTGCGGATGGCATCCGCGAAAAGGGCGGCAAGAAGATGCGCTTCGTCTTCCAGACCTCGGTCAACACGCTGCGCCAGAAGGAGCAGGCGGTGGTCAAGCAGGCGGCGCAGAAGGCGGGCGTGGACCTGGAGCTGAAGTCGGTGACGGCCAGCGTCTTCTTCTCTTCCGACGTCGCCAACACCGACACCTACGGCAAGTTCTACGCCGACATGCAGATGTACACCACCACCATGACGCAGCCCGACCCCGAGCGCTTCATGGACCAGTACACCTCGTGGGAAGTCTCGTCCAAGGCCAACAAATGGCTGGGCCGCAACATCACCCGCTGGACCAGCGAGGCCTACGACAAGGCCTTCCGCGCCGCCGAGGCCGAGCTGGACCCGGTGAAGCGCACGGCGCTGTTCATCCAGATGAACGACCTGCCCTGCAAGGACCACGTCATCATCCCGCTCATCAGCCGCCCGCGGGTGCGCGGCGCGAACCTGAAGCTGCAGACGGTGCTGTCGGGCTTCGACCTCGACTTCGCGCAGCTGCACGACTGGTATCGCGAAGCATGAGCGGCCATGCCAGCCTTGCATTTTGCTGAGCTGAGCTGACCAGCGAGCGCGCTTGGGCCCGTACATCCTCCGCCGCCTCCTGATCGCGGTGCCCAGCCTGCTGGGCATCAGCGTGGTGCTGTTCACCGTGCTGGCGCTGGCGCCCGGCGACCCCTTCGAGGAACTGGCCACCAACCCCAACGTGCCGGCCGAGGTGCGCGCGATGCTGCGCGCCAAGTTCGGCCTGGACGATCCGGTGTGGCAGCGCTACTTCCGCTGGCTGGCCGCGATGCTGCAGGGCGACTGGGGCTTTTCCTTCATCAGCCGCGTCGACGTCGACACGCTGATCCTGCAGCGCGTGCCGGTCACCTTGGCCGTCATCGGCCTGTCGCAGCTGCTGGCGCTGGCCATCGCGCTGCCCGTGGGCATCATCTCCGCCACGCGGCCCTATTCCATCTTCGACCAGGTCGCCAACACGCTGGCCTTCATCGGCTTCTCGCTGCCCACCTTCTTCACCGGCCTGCTCCTGATCCTGCTGTTCTCGATCAAGCTCGACTGGCTGCCCTTCGTCTACCGGGCGGACATCAACGCCAGCGGCTGGCAGTGGTGGTGGGAGCACATCCGCCAATCGATCATGCCGGTGCTGGTGCTGGGCCTGTTCCAGGGCGCCAGCTGGACGCGCTACGTGCGCTCGGCCGTGCTGGACGTGATCCGGCTCGACCACGTCACCACCGCGCGCAGCAAGGGCCTGGCCGAACGCACGGTGATCATGAAACACGTGGTGCGCAATGCACTGATCCCGGTCGTCACCCTGGTGGCGCTGCAGATGCCGGCGGTGTTCGGCGGCGCCATCGTCACCGAGCAGATCTTCCGCATCCCCGGCATCGGCTCGCTGCTGATCGACGCCATCCTGCGCAACGACACGCCGGTGATCATGGCGGTGACCTTCGTGTTCGCCTGCCTCGTCATCCTCTTCAACCTGATCGCCGACCTGCTGTATGGCTGGCTCGACCCTCGCATCTCCTACCGCTGAAAGCGAGCGTCCGATGGACGCCTCGCCCGGCGCCTCGGCCCCGGCAGGCGGCGCCGCACCGCGCCGGCGCAGCGTATCGCCGGCGCAGGAGGCCTGGCGGCGCTTTCGGCGCCACAAGATGGCGGTGCTCAGCCTGGTGCTCTTGTCCGTGATGATCGGCCTGGTCCTGTTCGGCCCGATGGTCTGGAAGGTGCCGATCAACGACATCGACTTCAGCGCCCGCCTGGCGCCGCCATCGCTCACGCACCCCTTCGGCACCGACGACCTGGGGCAGGACATCTTCGCCCGCGTGCTCTACGGCGGCCGCATCTCGCTGGCCGTGGGCCTGGCGGCAATGATGATGGCCATCTTCGTCGGCGTGGTCATCGGCGCCATCGCCGGCATCTCGCGCGGGGCGGTGGACACGGCGCTGATGTGGGTGACCGACCTGTTCCTCTCGCTGCCGCAGCTGCCGCTGCTCTTGCTCGTCATCTACCTGTTCCGCGACGGGCTCAAGGGCCTCTTCGGCCCCGAGGTCGGCATGTTCATCCTGATCGTGCTGGTGATCGGCGGCTTCCGTTGGATGCCGGTGGCGCGGCTGGTGCGGGCGCAGTTCTTCTCGCTGCGCGAGAAGGAATTCGTCGAGGCCGCGCGGGCGCTGGGCGCCACCACACCGCGCCAGGTCGTGCGCCACATCCTGCCGAATGCGCTGGGCCCGGTGATCGTCGCCGGCACCATCGACGTGGCCGCGGCGATCATCGCGGAGTCCACCCTGTCCTTCCTGGGCCTGGGCTTCCCACCCGACGTGCCGACCTGGGGCCGCATCCTGTTCGACGCCAAGGAATACCTGGACATCGCGCCGCACTGGGCGCTGTTCCCCGGCTGCGCGATCTTCCTCGCGGTGCTGACCATCAATTACATCGGCGACGGGCTGCGCGATGCGCTGGACCCGCGCCGGGTGCTCTAGACACGATGGCGCTGCTGAGCATCGAGGGCCTGAAGGTCCACTTCCACACCGACGACGGCTGGTTGCACGCGGTCGACGGTGTCGACATCGCGATCGACCGCGGCGAGACGGTGTGCTTGGTCGGTGAATCGGGCTGCGGCAAGTCCGTCACCGCGATGACGGTGCTGAAACTGCTGCCGATGCCGCCCGGCCGCATCGTCGCCGGCCGCGTGCTGTGGCAGGGACGCGACCTGGTGCCCTTGACGAACGACGAGATGCGGCAGGTGCGCGCGCGCGAAATCGCGATCGTGTTCCAGGAGCCGATGACGGCGCTGAACCCGGTCTACACCGTCGGCGAGCAGATCGCCGAGGTGCTGCGGCTGCACGAGAAGCTCGGCAAGCGCGCTGCGCTGGACCGCGCGGTGCAGATGCTGGAGCTGGTGCGCATCCCCACGCCGCAGCGCCGCGTGAAGGACTACCCGCACCAGTTCTCCGGCGGCATGCGCCAGCGCGTGATGATCGCGATGGCGCTGGCCTGCAATCCCAAGCTGCTGATCGCCGACGAGCCCACCACCGCGCTGGACGTGACCATCCAGGCCCAGATCCTGGAGCTGATCAACGAGCTGAAAGAACGGCTCGGCATGGCGGTGATGCTGATCACCCACGCGATGGGCGTGGTGGCCGAGACGGCGCAGCGCGTGGTGGTGATGTACGCCGGCAAGGTGATCGAGGAAGCACCGGTGCACGAGCTGTTCGCGCACCCGCGCCATCCGTACACCCAGGGCCTGATCCGCTCCATCCCGCGCATCGACCTGGCGGCCACGCACAAGCAGGCGCTGGAGGCGATTCCCGGGGTCGTGCCCAAGCTGGTCAGCCCGGCCGAAGGCTGCCGCTTCGCGCCGCGCTGCAAGTACGCGGTGTCGGCCTGCACCAGCGCCACGCCGCCGCTGCGCGAGGTGGCCCCGGGCCACAAGGTGGCCTGCATCCTGCCCGCGGAGCTGTCGGCATGAAATTCCACCCCGGGGCGGTCCACACCGCGGCGCGCGGCACGGAGGTGTCCGCGTGAACGCGATCGCCGAGCCGATGGCTGCCGCGCCAGCCGCCACCGCCACGCCGCTGCTGAAGGTCGAAGGCCTGGTCAAGCAGTTCGCCATCAAGGGTGGCCTGCTCAACCGCACGCAGGAGAAGGTGCACGCGGTCGATGGTGTCAGCTTCACGCTGAACGCCGGCGAGACGCTGGGCCTGGTCGGCGAATCCGGCTGCGGCAAGAGCACCACGGGTCGCTGCGTCCTTCGATTGATAGAGCCCACCGCCGGCCAGGTGTGGTTCGAAGGCACCGAGGTCACCGCGCTCGACAAGCCCGCCCTGCGCGGCATGGCGCGGCACATGCAAATCATCTTTCAGGACCCGTACGCGTCGCTGAACCCGCGCATGACGGTCGGCGCCATCGTCGGCGAGGCACTCACCATCCACAAGCTGGCGCCGACGGCGCAGGCCTACGCCGACCGCATCGTCCAGCTGCTGGAGACCGTGGGCCTGTCGGCCGATCACATGCGGCGTTATCCGCATGAATTCTCGGGCGGCCAGCGCCAGCGCATCGGCATTGCCCGCGCGCTGGCGGTGGATCCGAAGATGATCGTCTGTGACGAGGCGGTGTCGGCGCTGGACGTGTCGATCCAGGCCCAGGTGGTGAACCTGCTGTCCGACCTGCAGGAGCGGCTCGGCCTGGCCTACGTCTTCATCGCCCACGACCTGTCCGTGGTCGAGCACATCAGCGACCGGGTGGCGGTGATGTACCTGGGCCGCATCGTGGAGATCGCGCCTTCGCGAAAACTCTACGCCGCGCCGCGCCACCCCTACACCGAGGCGCTGCTGTCGGCCGTGCCCATCCCCGACCCCACGGTCAAGCGCCGCCGCATCATGCTGCAAGGCGACGTGCCCAGCCCCATCAAGCCGCCCGCCGGCTGCCATTTCCACACCCGCTGCCCCATCGCGCAGCACCCGCGCTGCAGCACCGAGGCGCCGGTGCTGAAGGCCGATGCCGATGGCCACGCGGTGGCTTGCCATTTCCGCTAGCCTTCGCCCCCTTGCCGGGCCAACGCGGGCCCCGATCTCTGCCGCGCAGGCTCCTTGCGGTCAGCCGGGCGGGTCGAAGCGATTTGATACGCTCACGGCCCATGACGTACTGCATCGGTATCCGCCTGAACGCCGGCCTCGTGTTCCTGTCCGATTCCCGCACCAACGCGGGCATGGACCAGATCAGCACCTTCCGAAAGATGATGATCTACGAGAAGCCGGGCGACCGCTTCATGGTGCTGCTGTCGGCCGGCAACCTCAGCATCAGCCAGTCGGTGCGCGAGATCCTGCAGGTCGAGAAGGTGGACCGTGGCCCGCACGAATCGCCGCTGACGATCTGGAACGCCGAGAGCATGTTCGACGCCACCCGCGTGCTGGGCGCCGCGGTGCGCCGCGTGTACGAGCAGGACGGCCCTTCGCTCCGAGCCACCGGCGTCGACTTCAACGCCTCGATGATCTTCGGCGGCCAGATCGGCGGCGAATCGATGCGCATGTTCCTGGTCTATTCGGCCGGCAACTTCATCGAGGCCACGCGTGAGACCTGCTTCTTCCAGATCGGCGAAAGCAAGTACGGCAAGCCGATCCTGGACCGGGTGCTGACGCCGACCACATCGCTGGACGAGGCCGCCAAGTGCGCGCTGGTGTCGATGGATTCGACGCTGAAGTCCAACCTGTCGGTGGGCCTGCCGCTGGACCTGCTCGTCTACCGCGCCGGCGCGCTGCAGAGCAACGACTTCATCTGCATCGACGACCGCAACCCGTATTTCAAGATGATCCACAGCACCTGGGGCCAGCGCTTGCGCGAGGTGTTCGAGGGCATCGACGAACCGCGCTGGGACGGCGGCGACACCGAGCATCCCATCCTCACGCCCTCGGCCCGCTACGAGCCGATGCGCAAGATCAGCCACCCCGGCGAACGCATCGTCTGAGGCGCGGGCCCTGGCCCGGGTCGTCCGCGCCACCGGGCCGCCGCCGCGGCCTTCACTTCTTGCGGGTCAGCGTGCCCTTGTCGGTCTGCGCATCGGCGCGGAATTCGCCTTCCCAGCGATCGCCGTTGCTCCACACCAGCTGGCCCTGGCCTTCCTTGAGCCCGGCGCGCCATTGGCCGATGTACTGGTCACCGTTCTTCCAGCGGTACACGCCTTCGCCGTCGGGCACCCCACGCGAGAACTGGCCGCGGTACACGTCGCCGGACGCGAACACGATGCGACCGTCGCCCTGCGGCAGGCCGTCGACCACCTCGCCCTCGTACAGGTTGCCGTTGGCGAAACGCACGCTGGCGTAGCCGGTGGCCTTGCCGTCGACCCAGGGGCCGTCGTAGCGCTGGCCATTGGCCCACAGGTACACGCCCTGCCCTTCCGGCTCGCCGCGGGTGAACTGGCCGGTGTACTGATCGCCCGAGGCGAACACCATCTTGCCGGTGCCGTGCGGCTGGCCATCGACGACCGCCCCCTCGTAGACGTTGCCATTGGCGAAGCGCAGCACGCCGTCGCCCTCGGGCCGGTCGGCGACCCACACGCCCTTGTAGCGCTGGCCGTTGCGCCAGATGAATTCGCCATGGCCCTGGCGCGCGCCGCGCACCACCGTGCCTTCGTACTGGTCGCCGTTGCTCCAGACGATGCGGCCGCGGCCGCTGTAGGTCTGGCCGCCGGGGTCGGCGCCGAAGACGCCGACGATGCGGGTGCCGCCGGCGAGCGTGATGTCGACCTGCTGCGGCTCGGGCGGCAGCACCGCCGCAATGGGCGCGGGGGCGTTGCCGCTGCGCGCGGGCGCCGCGGCCGAGTTGCGGGCAGCAGGTGCCGCGGTGGGGACGGCCGGCGGCGCGGCCGCAGGAGCCGTGGGCGTGGCGCCCGGCGGTGCGGCCTCAGGAGCCGGCGGCACGCGGCCCTCGGCCCGGCGCCGTGCGGCCTGCGCGCTGGCGACGGCCGCTTCGCGCCGCGCCAGGGCCTGGCGCTGCGCGCTGCCGCCGCAGCGTTCAGCCGCCAGTTCCCAGGTGATCTCGACCTTGCGGTACAGCAGCGCCGCTTCCTGCCAGCGCTGGTCCGCCTCTGCACGCTCGGCCAGCCCCTGCATGGCGCCGGCATCCTCCTGCGCCGAGTTGCAGTGCTCGTTGCGGGCCAGCTGGCCGGCAATCGCCTGACGTGCCTGCTGCGAATCGGCCAGGTTGCGCTCGGCGCGCTCGCGCGCCCGGCCCGTACAGGCCTCGACCGCCTGGCGCCAGAGACCGATGGCGACGTCGAAAAGCTGCGCCTGCACCTCGGGCGCGGCGCGCTGCGCCAGCGCGGTGGCGGCCTTGACGTCGGCGGCCAGGGCCAGGTCGGTGGTGGTGGCGCAATCCGGTGCCTGGGCAGCGGCCCAGGCGGGCAGCAGCGTGAGACACAGCGCACAGGTCAGCCGGGTCGCGCTCACGCGTGGTCGCCCTCTCAAACGGTGACAAGCGCTAAAAATTATAGCGAGCGGGTGCTTCGCCGCCGCGACAGGCGCGGCGCGGCAGGCCGCCAGTTTCGACGATTAGTTGTGCGCCGCAGCGGCGGCGCGCATCGGCGGGACGGCCACCTGGAGGGGGCTCGGCGCGTCTGCCGGGTCACCCGTCCGCACCCGCCTCAACGCCTCGCCGATCACTGCCAGCGCGGCATCGATCTGCGGCGGCTCAGCCCCGCCATAGCCGAGCGCCAGACCGTTGTGCCCGCGTGCATGCCAGCAGATCGATGAGATCGGCACCGCGCCCACGCCCTGCTCGCGGATCAGCCGGAACACGTCCAGGTCGGGAACCTCGGCCGGAAAGTGCAGCGCGGCATGCACGCCCTCGGCGGTCGGCCCGAAAGAAGCCCAGGACGGCAGGCGCCGCGCGGCGGACTCGAGCAGCGCCGCACGCCGCGCGCGGCAACGCTGGCGCAGCCGGCGCAGATGGGCGCTCATGTGGCCGTCGTCGATGAACGCGGCCAGGGCCAGCTGCGTCGCCACGTGCGCATGCTCGCCCAGCAGGCCGCGCATCGCGACGAAGGTGTCGGCCAGTTGCTCCGGCACCACCAGGTACGCGATGCGCAGGGACGGGAACAGCACGCCCTCGAAGGTGCCGACCAGCAACACCCGCTCGCCACCGTCCAGCGTGTGCAACGCCGGCGGCGGCGCGCCATCGTGCACCAGCTCGGTGTTGTAGTTGCCCTCGATGATCCACGAGCCCTGCTCGGCGGCCCAGGCCAAGAGTTCGCGGCCGCGCTCCGCGGTCGTGCGCACGCCCAGGGGATGCTGGCCCAGCGGGTGGAAGTAGACCGCGCGCGCATCCGGTGCACGCCGACGGCCGGTGGCCACGTCCAGGCCCTGCGCGTCGAAGGGCACGCCGACGGCCTGCGCCCGCAGCACCTCGAACAGCACCGGCAGGCTGGCGTGGCCGGGGTCTTCCAGCCACACCCGATCACCTGGCTCCAGCAGCACCCGCGCGATCAGCTCCACCGCCTGCATCGGGCTGTTGAGGATCAGCACCTGGCGGGGGCTGCACTGCACGCCGCGCGTCAGCGCCAGGTGCCGCACGATCGCCTCGCGCAGCACGGGCACGCCCGCCGAGGGGCCGTAGTTCAGGTGCTGCCGGTTGCCATCCGCCAGCACGCGCGCCATCAGCCGCCGCCACACGTCCAGCGGAAAGTCCTGCGTCGGCACGTTGCGCGGGTGCAGGGTGGGCAGCGCGAAGAGTTCAGTCGGCACCTCCAGGCGCGACCACTGCCCGAGGTGCGGGGCAAAGCGGTCGATCACGCGTTGCGCGCAGGCGCTGGCCGGACGCACGGGCGGCGCGATGGCAGCCGGCAGGGGGAGCCGGTCGGCCACGTAGCTGCCGTCGCCCACGCGGCGCGCGATGAAGCCTTCGTCCTTCAGCTGCTCGAAGGCCTCGTCCACCGCCCCGCGTGACACCCCGCAATCCGCCGCCAGCCGGCGCGCCGACGGCAGCCGCATGCCCGGCCGAAGCGTGCCTGCCTGCAGTGCTTCCAGCACCGTGCGGTAGACGCGGATGCGCTGCGCGGCGCACCCGGGGCCCGCGTCCCGCAAGGACTGGATGAAGACACCGCTGACCTGCTTGCGCACGCGTGACCCTGCCTGCGACGGCTGCTGCAATGGCGGTCGACTGTAGGCAGCCCGACCACCCGGGTCCTGCCCGATGCGACGAACTGCGGGAACACGGGAACCAACGACGGCCCGCCCACGCGGGCTTCACGTTAGTGTCCTGTTCCACACATGCGCGCACCCCCATCCCCATCCGCCGGCAACGCGGGGCAACGCCCCCGCGGCGCCGGTCAATGGCATGCAAATGGCGCGGCAGGTGCTGTCGAATTGGCCCTTGCGGCCGGCTTCACGGCTGGGAATCATCCATCCACCATGATCCGCGACGACCATGCGTTGCCTCACTTCGCCTCCCTGCCGTCCGCTGCGGCCCGCTGGGCGGCGAGCGGCTTCGATGCCGGCCTTCATGCGCCCACGCTGGTGCTGTTCGTCGGCCCCGCGGTGCGCCCCGATGCCGAGTGCACGGAGCTGCTGGGCCAGTCGGGACTGCGCTGCGTCGCGGTCGCCGACCTGCACGGAGCGCACACCGCCAGCGGCAACCTCCAGTTCGATGCACTGGTGATCGATGCCGCGGTGCTGCAGCCGACGCTGGCCCTGGCGCTGGCGGGCCTGCACGTGGCTGCCGCGGCGCCGATGCTGGTGATCGCGCCGCGGCCCAGTGAGGTGGACGAGATCGTCGCGCTGGAGCATGGTGCCTCGCAGTTCCTGGCGCGTCCGATGTCCGCGCGACTCCTGCGCGCCCACCTGACCGCGCTGCTGCGCCAGCGTCCGGCCGCGGAAGCAGCCGGCGGCGGCACGCCGGATGCCACGCTCGGCGGCTGGGTGCTGGACCCGCAGCAGCGCCAGCTGTCGCGCGCCGGCCGCCGGGTCGAGCTGACGAGCGGCCAGTTCACCCTGCTGCATGCGCTCGCGGCGCAGGCGGGCCGCGTGGTGCTGCGCGGCGAACTGGAGGCGCAGGTCGCAGGCGATGGCGCGCTCACGGCACGCTCGATCGATGTCTACGTTCACCGCCTGCGCAAGCGCCTGGCCGAGCTGGGCGTGGCGGACATCGACATCGAGAGCGTGCGGGGCCTGGGCTACCGGCTGCGCAGCAAGGGCGACCAGGCGGCGCTGGCCGCGGCCTGAAGCAGCGGGGCTGCGCGCGTCGCCACGCCGGACCGCTCCCCGGCCCGATGCCGGAACGGCGAACGCTCCGCAAGCCCATTGCCACCGCACCCAGGTGGTGCCGAGCGGGCGGGACCGTTGGAGCCCGACACCTATAATCGCGCTTTACCACCAGAGCATTTGTGCGCGCAGGCCCCCGTCCTGCCCCGGCGCCGGATGCTTCAGACATGACCAAGTACGTCTTCGTCACCGGCGGTGTGGTGTCCTCCCTCGGCAAGGGCATCGCGTCGGCCTCGCTGGCTGCCATCCTCGAGTCCCGCGGCCTCAAGGTCACCCTGATCAAGCTGGACCCCTACCTCAACGTGGATCCGGGCACGATGAGCCCGTTCCAGCACGGCGAGGTCTTCGTCACCGAAGACGGCGCCGAGACCGACCTGGACCTCGGCCACTACGAGCGCTTCATCACGACCCGGATGAAGCGCAGCAACAACTTCACCGCCGGCCAGGTCTACAAGAGCGTGCTCGAGAAGGAGCGCCGCGGCGACTACCTCGGCAAGACGGTGCAGGTGATCCCGCACGTCACCAACGAGATCCAGGACTTCGTGCGCCGCGGCGCCGAGAACGTGGACGTCGCCATCGTCGAGATCGGCGGCACGGTGGGCGACATCGAGTCCCTGCCCTTCCTGGAAGCCGTGCGGCAGATGAGCCTGAAGGCCGGCCCGCAGAACACCGCCTTCCTGCACCTCACCTACGTGCCCTACATCGCCGCCGCCGGCGAGCTGAAGACCAAGCCCACGCAGCACACGGTGCAGAAGCTGCGCGAGATCGGCATCCAGCCCGACGTGCTGCTGTGCCGTGCCGACCGCGAGGTGCCGGCGGACGAGCGCGAGAAGATCTCGCTGTTCACCAACGTCGCCGCGCACGGCGTGATCAGCATGTGGGACGTGGACACCATCTACAAGGTGCCGCGCCTGTTGCACGAGCAGGGCCTGGACGAGCTGATCTGCATGAAGCTGCAGCTGCTGACCAAGCCGGCCGACCTGAAGCGCTGGGACCACCTGGTGCACGAGGTGCTGCACCCGCAGACCGAGGTCACCATCGCGATGTGCGGCAAGTACACCGACCTGTCGGACTCGTACAAGTCGCTGAACGAAGCGCTGCGCCACGCCGGCATCCACCACCACGCGCGCGTGCGCATCGAGTACGTCGATTCCGAGACGCTGAACCCGCAGACCGCGAAATCGCTGGACCGCTACGACGCCATCCTGGTGCCCGGCGGCTTCGGCAAGCGCGGCATCGAAGGCAAGATCTGCGCGGCGCAATACGCCCGCGAGCACGGCGTGCCCTACCTGGGCATCTGCCTGGGCATGCAGGTGGCCACGATCGAATTCGCGCGCCACGTGGCGGGCCTGGCCGACGCCAATTCGACGGAATTCGAGCCCACCACGCCGCACCCCGTCATCGCGCTGATCGACGAATGGCAGGACCGCGACGGCACGATCCAGAAGCGCCACGCCAATTCCGACCTGGGCGGCACCATGCGCCTGGGCGCGCAAAGCTCGGACGTCAAGCCCGGCACCATCGCGCACAAGATCTACGGTCCGGTGGTGAACGAACGCCACCGCCATCGTTACGAGGCCAACGAGCACTACCTCGAGCAGCTGCAGAAGGCCGGCCTCGTGATCTCCGCCATCACCCAGCGCGAGAAGCTGACCGAGATCGTCGAGCTGCCGCAGGAACAGCACCCCTGGTTCGTCGGCGTGCAGTTCCACCCTGAGTTCAAGAGCACGCCGTGGGACGGCCACCCGCTCTTCATCAGCTACATCCAGGCCGCACTGGAGCGCAAGGCGCGCCGTGCGGCGCCCCGCGAACGCGCCATCGCCTGACGCCGGAACCGACTGACCATGCAACTTTGCGGCTTCGAGGTCGGCCTGGACCGACCCTTCTTCCTCATCGCCGGCCCCTGCGTCGTCGAATCGCTGCAACTGCAGATCGACGTGGCCGGGCGGCTGAAGGAAATCACCAGCGCGCTCGGCATTCCTTTCATCTTCAAGTCCAGCTACGACAAGGGCAACCGCTCCAGCGACACATCCTTCCGCGGGCTGGGCATGGACGAGGGCCTGAAGATCCTGGCCGAGGTGCGTCGGCAACTGAATGTGCCCGTGCTGACGGACGTGCACTCGGAAGCCGAGGTGGCGACGGTCGCCTCGGTGGTCGACGTGCTGCAGACCCCCGCCTTCCTGTCGCGCCAGACCGACTTCATCCACGCGGTGGCCAAGAGCGGCAAGCCGGTGAACATCAAGAAGGGCCAGTTCCTCGCGCCGCACGACATGAAGAACGTGATCGCGAAGGCGCGCGCGGCGGCCAAGGAAGCGGGCCTTTCCGAAGACCGCTTCCTCGCCTGCGAACGCGGTGCGAGCTTCGGCTACAACAACCTGGTGTCCGACATGCGCTCGCTCGCGATCATGCGCGAGACCGGCGCGCCGGTGGTCTTCGACGCCACGCACTCGGTGCAGCTGCCGGGCGGCCAGGGCACCAGCAGCGGCGGCCTGCGCGAATTTGTGCCGGTGCTGTCGCGCGCCGCGGTGGCGGTGGGCATTGCGGGCCTCTTCATGGAAACGCACCCGGACCCCGCCAACGCGCTGTGCGACGGCCCGAACGCCGTGCCGCTGAAACACATGAAGGCGCTGCTGGAACAGCTCGTGGCCCTCGACAAGGTCGTGAAGACCCAGCCGCTGCTGGAAAACGACTTCGGCTGCTGATCTCCCGCTAACTCACTAACGACATGGCCGCCTACATCATTGCCGACGTGACCGTGACCGACGCCGAGAAGATGGCGAAGTACCGCGAGTGGAGCACCAAGGCCATGCAGGAGCACGGCGCCGAAGTGCTGGTGCGCGGCGGCGAGTTCGAGGTGCTGGAAGGCCCCTGGACACCCAGCCGCCTGGTGGTGCTGAAATTCAAGGACCGCGCCGCCGCCAAGGCCTTCTACGCCAGCGAGACCTACAGCCACGCCCGCACCGTGCGCGAAGGCGCGGGCGTGATGCGCATGATCGTCGTCGACGGCGTGCCGGGCTGATGCATCCCCCGGGCCTGCCGCGGTCCATCCACCCGATTGATGCCTGCCTGTAACGCCTCGGCGGACACAATGCGGGCCCCCTGGTTTTCACCTCTGCAGGAGCAGTTCTTCCCATGAGTGCCATCGTTGACATCGTCGGCCGCGAAATCCTCGACAGCCGCGGCAATCCCACCGTCGAATGCGACGTGCTGCTGGAAAGCGGCACCATGGGCCGCGCGGCCGTGCCCTCGGGCGCGTCCACCGGCAGCCGCGAGGCCATCGAGCTGCGCGACGGCGACAAGGCCCGCTACCTCGGCAAGGGCGTGCTGAAGGCGGTCGAACACGTCAACACCGAGATCAGCGAGGCCGTGCTGGGCCTGGACGCCTCCGAGCAGGCCTTCCTCGACAAGACCCTGATCGACCTGGACGGCACCGAGAACAAGAGCCGCCTGGGCGCCAACGCGATGCTCGCGGTCAGCATGGCCGTCGCGCGCGCCGCGGCCGAGGAATCGGGCCTGCCGCTGTACCGCTACTTCGGCGGCTCGGGCGGCATGCAGATGCCGGTGCCGATGATGAACGTCGTCAACGGCGGCGCGCACGCCAACAACAACCTCGACCTGCAGGAGCTGATGATCATCCCCGTGGGGGCGCCGTCGTTCCGCGAGGCGCTGCGCTACGGTGCCGAGGTGTTCCACGCGCTGAAGAAGATCATCGACGCCAAGGGCATGAGCACCGCGGTGGGTGACGAAGGCGGCTTCGCCCCCAGCGTGCAGAACCACGAGGCGGCGATCCAGATGATCCTGGAAGCCATCGACAAGGCCGGCTACACCGCCGGCGAGCAGATCGCCCTGGGCCTGGACTGCGCGGCCAGCGAGTTCTACAAGGACGGCCAGTACGTGCTGGAAGGCGAAGGCGGCCTGAAGCTGAGCGCCCCGGCCTGGACCGACATCCTGGCGACCTGGGTCGACAAGTACCCGATCATCAGCATCGAGGACGGCATGGCCGAAGGCGACTGGGACGGCTGGAAGCACCTGACCGAACGCCTGGGCCAGAAGGTGCAGCTGGTGGGCGACGATCTCTTCGTCACCAACACCAAGATCCTGAAGGAAGGCATCGACCGCCGCATCGCCAACTCGATCCTCATCAAGATCAACCAGATCGGCACCTTGAGCGAAACCTTCGCCGCCATCGAGATGGCCAAGCGCGCGGGCTACACCGCCGTCATCAGCCACCGCTCGGGCGAGACCGAGGACTCCACCATCGCCGACATCGCCGTGGGCACCAACGCCGGCCAGATCAAGACCGGTAGCTTGAGCCGCTCGGACCGCATGGCCAAGTACAACCAGCTGCTGCGCATCGAGGAAGACCTGGGCGACATCGCCGTCTACCCCGGCCGCGCTGCGTTCTACAACCTGCGCTGATCCGCCACGCCCGTCGATGCGCCTCGTCACGCTCGCGCTCGCGCTGCTGCTGGCCCTGGTGCAGGGCGAGCTGTGGTTCGGCGACGGCGGCCTGCCCTATGCGCGCCGGCTGCAAGGCCAGCTGGACGCGCAGCTGAAGCAGAACGAAGCGCAGCGCCAGCGCAACCAGCGCCTGCAGGCCGAGGTCGACGACCTGCGCGAAGGCCTGGAGATGGTGGAAGACCGTGCCCGCAGCGAGCTGGGCATGGTCAAGCCGGACGAGGTCTTCGTCCAGGTCACGCGGCGCTGACCGGCGCCCACCGCGCGTGAACGAGCTGCTCGCGGCCGCCGCGCCCCTCCTCGACCACCCCCTCGTCGGCCTCCTCTTCGCCGAAGCCTTCACGCTGTGGGGCAGCCCGGCCACCTGGCTCGAGATCGTGGCCGTGCTGCTGGGCATCTGGATGGTGGTGTGCAACATGCGGGTCAACCCGCTGGCGTGGCCGCTGGCCATGCTCAGCTCGGCGCTGTACCTGCTGCTTTTCGCGCGCAGCCGCCTGTATGGCGAGGCGGGGCTGCAACTCGTCTTCATCGCCGTGGCCGGCTGGGGCTGGTGGCAGTGGCTGCGCGGCATCGGCGTGCACGGCGAGCCGCTGCGCGTGCACGTGCTGTCCACCGCCCGCCGCTGGCAGCTGGCCGCGCTGACGCTGGCGCTGTGGCCGCTGCTGGGCCTGCTGCTCGACCGCGCCACCGACACCGACGTGCCCTACCTCGACGCCCTGCCCACCGTCGGCAGCCTCGTCGGCCAGTTCCTGCTCGGCCGCAAGCTGGTCGAGAACTGGCCGACGTGGGTAGCCGTGAACGCCGTCAGCATCGCGCTCTTCGCCACCAAGGGCCTGTGGCTCACGGTGCTGCTGTACGCCGTGTTCCTGCTGATGGCACTGGCAGGCTGGCGAACGTGGCGACGCCTGGCCACGGCGAACGAGCGTTAGGAGCCCGGCCATGGACAGCATCCGGCGCACGATCGAGGCCAGCACCTGGGGCCGATTGCTGACCCCCGAGGAGTTCGACCGCGTCGTCGCCACCACCAGCGAGCGCACCGTGCCTGCCCAGGGCTGCGCCGCCCGCATGGGCGAGCCCGCCACGCACTGGATCGGGCTGGTCGAGGGCCTCTTGAAGATGTCGGTCACGTCGCCCGACGGCCGGGTGTCCACGCTGTCGGGCGTCACCACTGCCGCCTGGTTCGGGGAAGGCTCGCTGATCAAGCGCGAGAACCGCCGCTATGACGTCATCGCGCTGCGCCCCAGCCGGCTGGCGATGGTGCCGCTGGCCACCTTCGAATGGTTGCGCCAGCGCAGCCTGCCCTTCAACCACTACCTGCAGACGCTGCTGAACGCGCGCCTGGGCCTCTTCATCGGCATGCTGGAGTACGGCCGGCTGCTGGATGCCGATGCGCAGGTGGCGCGCTGCCTGGCCGCGCTCTTCAACACCGACCTCTACCCCGACCCGCCGCCCTTCGTCGACCTGCGGCAGGGCGAGATCGGCCTGTTGTGCGGCCTGTCGCGCCAGCGCGTCAACCTGGCGCTGCGCCGCCTCGCCGATGCCGGCCTGGTGCAGCTGCATGCGCGCGGCCTGACGGTGCTGGACGTCGAGGGCTTGCGCCACTTCGCCCAGGGCAGCTGAGCATGGCGGACGGGGGCCTGCGCATCGCCATCCTCGGCGCCGAGAGCACGGGCAAGACCGCGCTCGCGCAGGCGCTGGTGCAGCGCCTGCAGGACGACACCGGCCTGCGCGCCACGTGGGTGCCGGAATACCTGCGCGAGTGGTGCGACGCAGCCGGCCGCACGCCGCGCATCGACGAGCAGGCCGGCATCGCCGACGAGCAGGCCCGCCGCATCGATGCCGCGGCCGCCTCGCACGACGTGGTGCTGTGCGACACCGCGCCGCTGATGGTCAGCATCTACAGCGAGTTCGTCTTCGGCGACCGCTCGCTGCACCAAGGCGCGCTGGCCTGGCACCGCCGCTGCGCATTGACACTGGTGACCGCGCTGGACCTGCCCTGGCAGGCCGACGGCTACATGCGCGAAGGCGCGCACGTGCGGGCGCCGATCGACGCCCTGGTGCGCGGCCTGCTGATCGGCGCCGAACTGCCGTGGGCGACGATCGGTGGCGTCGGCCCGCGCCGGCTCGAAGCCGCGCTGGACGCGATCGCACCACCACTGCGCCGGCTGCCGCAGCCGCGGCGCGGCCTCTTCACCCGCCTGGCCGCGCGCGATGCCGAAGCCAGCGCCGCGCGCTGGAGCTGCGACAACTGCGATGCGCCGGACTGCGAGCACGCGCTGCGCCGCCTGCCCGGGGCCGCCACGCCGCGCTGAGCGCCGAAATATTTCGACTCCCGGCGCTGTGACGGCCATCACCTCGGGCCGATGCAGCGGCTGCCGAGAATCCGCGCTCTCGAACAACGAAGCCCCGGGGACTCGCCCATGAAACACCTGATCCACGCCACCACGCTGGCCACCGCGCTGGCCGCCTCCGCCGTGTTGATGGCCTGCGGCGGCGGCGGCGATGCCGACAGCGAAGCGCCGCCGACCGATCGCCTGCCGCTCGGCAGCGCGGTGCTGAAGCTCAATGCCCAGCCCTACCGCAACGACATGCCGATCGCCTACACGCCCGGCTCCACCGCCTGCATGAACCTGATCGTGCCGGTGCAGGTCGTCGCCGTCGAAGGGCTGGTGCCCGTCGGCATCACGGTGCGCGCGGTGCGCCTGCGCAACGGCAATGAGGACGTCTGGCGCGCCACCGTGGCCGATGCCGACCGCGGACCCGCCAGCGGCACGGCCCGCGGCTGCCCGACCTCGAAGACCGTGCCCGGCATGATGGTGCGGGTGATCGCCGAACTCGACACCGCCGCCGGGGCGCGCCAGCTGTACACCGACGCGAAGATCGAACAGGCGTTCTGAACGCTGGTCCCCGCGACTGTGACGGCCATCACCCCAGGCCACTCGTGCGCTATCGAGAATTCGCGCTGTCGAATCGACAAGCCCCGGGAGCCATCATGAAATACCTCGTCCATGCCGCCACGATCGCCACCGCGCTGGCTGCTTCCGCCGTGCTGATGGCCTGCGGCGGCAGCGACGAAGACAACGAGGCGCCCACCGATCGCCTGGCGCTGGGCAGCGCGCTGCTGAAGTTGAATGCCCAGCCGTACGAAGACCACATGCCCACGGTGGTCGACATGCCAGGCACCAGCGCTGGCTGCCAGGGCCTGATCGTGCCCGTGTGGGTGGAAGCGGTCGAAGGCACGGTGCCCGCCGGAATCAGCGTACGCGCCATTCGGCTGCGCCAAGGCAACGAAGACGTGTGGCGCGCCACGGTCGCGGACTCCGACCGCGGCGCCGCCCGCGGCACGGCGCGCGCCTGCTCCAACGCGAAGACCACGCCCGGCACGGCCGTGCGGGTGATCGCCGAGCTGGACACGCCGGCCGGCGCGCGCCAGATGTACACCGATACGACGGTCGTGCGGGTCGAGTGAACCGCAAGGCGCGGCCACAGGAGCGACGCCAGGGACCGCGAAGAAGACGCGTCCTTTCGGCGCTATTGCACCGCTGAACTCACCGGCGGCTGGTCGCGCCCGGGCGTGAACAGCTCGCCCACGTCAACGGGATCGAAGCGGTACTGCAGGCCGCAGAAGTCGCAGCCGATCTCCACCTCGCCACGCTCGGCGATGATCGATTCGATCTCCTCGCGGCCCAGCCCGCGCAGCATGCCGGCCACCCGATGGCGCGAGCAGCTGCAGGCAAAGCGCGGCACCTGCGCTTCGAAGCGCGTCAGCTTCTCCTGCCAGAAGAGCCTTCGCAGCACCACCTCGGGATCGAGCGTCAGCAGCTCCTCGGGCGTCAGCGTCGCGGCCAGCATCGCGATGCGGTTGTAGTCCTCGTTGCGGCCGATCTGGTCTTCGTCGCGCGCCACGGCCGCCGCGCCGCCCAGGTTGGCGTCGCCGGCGACCGGCAGGCGCTGGATCAGCAGGCCCGCGGCCACCTCGTCGTTGGCCGCCAGCACCAGCTTCGTGTCCAGCTGCTCGGACTGCAGCATGTAGTGCTCCAGCACCTCCGACAGCTTCTGCAAAGGCTCGCGCCGGTCGCCATGCAGCGGCACCACCCCCTGGTAGGGCTGCTGCCCGGGCAGGCGGTCCTTGGGGTCCAGCGTGATCGCGCAGCGGCCCTGGCCGTGCACGTTCAGCATCGCCTCCAGCTGCGCGGTCGCGGGCACCGGGCCGACGACCTTGGCGGTGGCGCGGAACGCCAGGTCGGGATGGGCCTCGGCCACCGCGAGCTTGACCGGCCCGTCGCCGAACACCTGCAGGATCAGCGCGCCGTTGAACTTGAGGTTCGACTGCATCAGGCAGCCGGCGGCCGCCATCTCGCCCAGCAGCGCGCGCACCGGCGCGGGAAAGGCATGGCCGCCGTCGTCGCGGCTGGTGCGGCGCGACAGCAGCTCGCGCCAGCTGGCGTCCAGGCGCACCAGCATGCCGCGCACCGCGAGGCCGTCGAACAGGAACTTGTGGAGCTGGTCCATGGGTCAGGAACTGAAGGTCAGGCGATCCGCTTTAGCAGCGATCGATGGCGCTGCTGCAAGCTTGCATAGTGAGCGGCACTCGCCTTGAGCCGCTCGATCTGTTCGGGCGTGAGTTCACGCACCACCTTGGCCGGCGTGCCGACGATCAGTACGCCGTCGGGAAACTCCTTGCCCTCCGGCACCAGCGTGCCGGCGCCCACCAGGCAATGGCGGCCGATGCGCGCGCCGTTCAGCACGATGGCCTGGATGCCGATCAGCGAGCCGTCGCCGATGCTGCAGCCGTGCAGCATCACCTGGTGGCCCACCGTCACGTCCTCGCCCACCGTCAGCTGGATGCCGCGGTCGGTGTGCAGCACGCTGTTCTCCTGGATGTTGCTGCGCCGGCCGATGCTGATGCGGTCGTTGTCGCCGCGGATCACCGCGCCGTACCAGACGCTGGCCTCGTCGGCCAGTTCCACCTGGCCGATCACCTCGGCGCTGTCGGCCACCCAGGCCGTGGCCGCGATGCGGGGCGCCAGGTCCCCGAGTTGATAGACAGCCATTCGGCCCTCGCGCTCGCAAAAGTATCATTTTAGGGATGGACCTTCGCCCCAGCGCCCTGCGGGTGCTTCAGATCGCCGAGCCGGCGGAAAAGGCAGCCGCCGCGCGCGGGTTGTGGACGGCGCTGCGCGAAGGCGCGCTGCACGTCGACCCCGAGCGCCGGCTCGCCACCGAGGACGACGCCCTGCCCGGCCGCCCCGCCCTGCCGCGCCTGGTGGCGGCCGACCAGGTGCCGCGGCGCTCGCCCTTCACGCTCGCCGGCCGGGCGGCGCTGCTGCACGCCATCGCGCACATCGAGTTCAACGCGATCAACCTGGCGCTGGACGCGGTGTGGCGCTTCCCCGGCATGCCCGAGGGCTTCTACCGCGACTGGCTGCAGGTGGCATCGGAGGAAGCACTGCACTTCACGCTGCTGCGCGAGCACCTGGCCACGCTGGGCCATGCCTACGGCGACTTCGACGCCCACGACGGCCTGTGGCGCATGACGCACAGCACGCGGCACGACATCGTGGCCCGCATGGCGCTGGTGCCGCGTACTTTGGAAGCCAGGGGCCTGGACGCCACGCCGCCGATCCAGGCCAAGCTGGCCAAGGCCGGCGACTCGCGCGCGGTCGAGATCCTGGACCTCATCCTGCGCGACGAGGTGGGCCACGTCGCGATCGGCAACCACTGGTACCGCTGGCTGTGCCGGCGCGATGGGCTGGACCCGGTGGCGATCTACCCCGGACTGCTGGCACGGCACTCGGCACCGCGGCTCAAGGGCCCCTACAACCTGGACGCGCGCCGCGCCGCCGGCTTCACCGACGACGAACTGGCGTTCCTCACCCAGGCCATCGAATGACGCGCATCTTCATCGCCGGCTTCCAGCACGAGACCAACACCTTTGCGCCGTCCCCGGCCAACTGGGCCGCCTTCGAGCGCGGCTCGTCGTACCCGCCGTACTCGCGCGGGGCCGCGATGCTCGAGCTGGTCGCCCCCGGCAGCCTGCCGGTCGCCGGCTTCATCGAGGTGGCGCACGAACGCGGCTGGACGCTGGTGCCGTCGGTGTGGGCCGGCGCCACGCCCTCGGCCCACGTGACGCATGAGGCCTTCGAGCGCATCGCCGGCGAGTTGCTGGACGACCTGGCGGCCGCGATGCGCGCCGGCCCGCTCGACGGCCTGCTGCTGGATCTGCATGGCGCCGCCGTGGCCGAGCACGTGGACGATGCCGAGGGCGAGCTGCTGCAGCGCATCCGCACCGTGGCGAGTCCCGACCTGCCCATCGTCGCCACGCTGGACCTGCACGCCAATGTGAGCGTCCGCATGCTGCGCCACGCCGATGCATTCACCGTCTACCGCACCTACCCCCACGTGGACATGCGCGACTGCGGCCGCCGGGCCGCCGGCGTGCTGGCCGGGCTGATGCGCGGCAGCCGGTCTGGCTGGCACACGTCGTCCCGCCGCCTGCCCTACCTGCTGCCCTTGAACACGCAATGCACGCTGCTGGAGCCGGCGCGCGGCCTGATGCAGCGGCTGGGGGCGCTGGAAGCGGAGCATGGCGTTCAACTGGAGTTCGCGATGGGCTTCCCAGCCGCCGACATCGCCGATTGCGGCCCGCGCGTCTTCGGCCATGGGCGGGACGCAGCCGCCGTGGAACGCGCCGTCGACGCGCTGGCAATGGAGGTCGAGGCCGTGCGCGGCCGGTTCGCGCTGCAGTGGCAAACGCCGCGCGCGGCGGTGCAGGAAGCGCTTCGCCTGGCGCAGGACGCGGCCGCGCCGGTCGTCATCGCCGACACCCAGGACAACCCCGGTGCCGGCGGCGACAGCAACACCACCGGCCTGCTGCACGCGCTGCTGGCCGACCGCGCGGGGCTGCGTCACCCCGGGCGCGTGGCGCTGGGCCTGCTCGTCGATCCGGAGGCCGCGGCGGCCGCGCATGCCGCCGGCATCGGCGCGCGGCTGGCGCTGCGGCTGGGCCGCGCGGTGCGGACCTTCGACGGCCGCCTGAGCGACCCGCCGGTCGAGGTCGAAGCGACGGTGCAGGCCCTGAGCGACGGCGTGGTGGCGCTGCACGGGCCGATGACGGCCGGCAGCACGGTGCGGCTCGGCCCGTGCGCGCGTGTCGACGTGCACGGCGTGCAGGTGCTGCTGGCGAGCGCCAAGTGCCAGATGCTGGACCTCGACCTGTGCCGCTTCCTCGGCGTGGAGCCGGGCCACATGGCGGTCATCGTCGTCAAGAGCTCGGTGCACTTCCGCGCGGCGTTCGCGCCGGTCGCCTCGCACATCCTGGTCGCGAAGGCGCCCGGGCCGATGGCGGCGGATCCTGCCGACCTGCCGTGGCTGAAGCTGCCCGCGGAGATCGCGCGTCGACCGTGATGCGCGCGGCAGCGCGGCGCGCAAAGGGGGCAGGCGCTCGGCACGGGGCCGGCATGGCCGCGCCCTTCGCGCGGTAGCTAGTGCGCGATCTGCCCCAGGAAGGCCCGGATCCGATCGTTCGACTGCCCGCCGAAGAACTGATCCGGCGGCGCATCCGCCGCGATGCAGCCCTTGTCGAGGAACAGCACGCGGTCGGCCACCTCGCGCGCAAAGCCCATCTCGTGCGTGACGACCAGCATGGTCATGCCGGTCTTCGCCAGGCCCTTCATCACGTCCAGCACTTCCTTGACCATCTCGGGGTCCAGCGCGGACGTGGGCTCGTCGAACAGCAGCACCTTGGGCGCCATCGCCAAGCTGCGGGCGATCGCCACCCGCTGCTGCTGGCCGCCGGACAGCTGGAACGGGTGCTTGTGCGCATGCGCCTTCAGGCCCACGCGGTCCAGCAGTTCCAGCGCGCGGGCATTCGCCGCCGCGCGGTCCAGCTTGCGCACGCGGCGCGGCGCCAGCGTGACGTTGTCCAGCACGGAGAGGTGCGGGAACAGGTTGAACTGCTGGAACACCATGCCGACCTCGGCGCGCAGCTTGTCCAGCGCGGCATGGTCGTCGTTGACCTCGATGCCATCGACGACGATGCGGCCCGAGTCGTGCGTCTCCAGCCGGTTGAGCATGCGCAGCAGCGTGCTCTTGCCGGAGCCCGAGGCCCCCAGGATGACGGTGACCTTGCCGGCGTCGAAATGCGTGGAGACGTCGCGCAGCACGTGGTGCGGCCCGAAGTGCTTGTTCACGCCCTCGACGGTGATGAGGGCAGACGATGGAGCGCTCATCGCAGCTTCCCTTCCACGTCATAACGCCGTTCGATGGCGTCCGAGATCTGCGTCATCACGGTGGTGAGCACCAGGTAGATGATGGCCGTGGCGATGAACACCGGCACCGCCTGGAAGGACGTGCTCTTGACCTGCGAGCCGGCGTTGGTCAGCTCGACCACGCCGATGGTGAAGGCCAGCGACGAGTCCTTCAGCAGCGCCACCACGTTGTTGACCAGCGGGGGCAGCGCGATCTTGAAGGCCTGCGGGAAGGTGACGTCGACGAAGGTGTACCAGCGGTTCAGGCCCAGCGAGCGCGCCGCCTCGATCTGCCCCTTGGGCACCGCCAGCAGGCCGGAACGGATGGCCTCGGCGTTGTAGGCGCCGACGTTCAGCGCCAGCGCGACGCAGGCCGCGGTGAACTCGTCCATGCGGAACAGCGGGTGGATCTCGGGCAGCGCGAAGTAGACGAACAGCACCTGCACCAACAGCGGCGTGCCGCGCATCACCCACACGTAGGTGCCGGCGATCCAGCGCAGCGGCGCGATGCGAGACACCTTGCCCAGCGCCGCCAGCACGCCCAGGATGACGCCGACAACACCTGACACGATCGTCAGCTGCACCGTCACGCGCGTGCCTTCGGCGAACAGCTGGGCGTTGTTGCCGATCGGCTCCGGAGCCCACGACAGAGGGATCGGGATCAGCCACAGGATGAGCAGCAGCAGCGCCGATGCCGACAGCATCGTCGCGCTGCTGCGCTGCTGGCGCGACCACCCGGCCGGCCAAAGTGAAAGCACACGGTCCATCACCAGCTCCAAACCCCAGCGTCAGCGGAGGCGGGTCTTCCCAAGTGGATGCCGCGGAACCGGCTCTGCCGGGCCGCAGGGCTGCCTTGCAGGCCGCGCCGGGCCTTGCGGCCCGACCGCTCGCCAGGCGCGGAAGCTGCGCTTCCACGTCCGCGCTCGCCCCCCTTGAGGGGGAAGCGGCCGCCAGGCCGCTCCCGGGGGTGGGCTCACTTGCAGCGGATGTCTTCCTTGAAGAACTTCTGCGAAATCTTCTCGTAGCTGCCGTCAGCCATGATGGCCGCCAGCGCCTTGTTGATCTCGGCCGCCAGCGCGGTGTTGCCCTTGGCCACCGCCGGCGCGATGCGCTCGACGAACAGGAACTCACCCATGTTCAGGCCCGAGCCCGGGTTGGCCTGCTGCGACTGCAGCGCGACGAACTTGTCCGTCACCCAGGCATCGACGCGGCCGCTGACCAGCGCCGCGCGGGCGTCGGTGTCCTGCGGGAAGTTCTTGATCTCCTTGACCTTGGCAACCTTCTTGACGTTGTCCTGGTAGCTCGTGCCGGTCTGCACCGCCACGGTCTTGCCGGCCAGGTCCTTGGCGCTCTTGATCGCCGCGTCCTTGGCGACGATGACGCCGCCCGAGCAGTAGTGCGGGTCGGCGAAGGTGACGGCCTTCGAACGCTCGGGCGTGATGCCGTGCGAGGCGATCACCATGTCCCAGCGGTCCTGCTTCAGGCCAGTCAGCAGCGCGTCGAAGCTCAGCGCCTTCCACTCCACCTTCACGCCCATCTTGGCGGCGATGGCCTCGGCCACCTCGATCTCGAAGCCGGCGGGCTTCTTGTTCTCGAAGAAGTTGAACGGTGCGTACTGCCCCTCGGTGGCGATGATGATCTTGCCGTCCTTCTTGATCGCCTCGAGCGTGCGGGCCTGGGCCGGCACGGCCACCGCGCCGGCCATGGCAGCGGCGGCAGCGGTGGAAAGGAGGGCACGGCGGGTCAGCGACTGCATGAACTTCATGGTGGGTTGAACCTTTCGCAACGGTCTCGATGAGGGAGGGTGAAAGAACGCGGTGGGTCACCGCACTTGCCTAGGCAAGCCTTGGGGCCGCGGGATTCTAGGTTTGCGGGGGTAGCGAATAACTCGCTTGCTGGCCTCATGGGGCGTCAAAGAAATAGCGCTTCAGGCCGGCCAGCACCATTTCGACGGCAATCGCGGTGAGCACCAGGCCCATCAGCTTCTCGATGGCGGACACCATCGACGAGCCCAGCCAGCGCCGGATGCGGTCGGCCGTCAGCAGCACCAGGCCGGACAAGGCCATCGCCAGCGTCAGCGCCCCGATCCAGTGCAGCAGGCCCTCCGGCTGCCGCGAGGCCAGCAGCAGCACGGTCGCCATCGCCGACGGCCCGGCCAGCAAGGGCACCGCCAGCGGGAAGATCAGCGGCTCGCGCTGCGAGTCGCTGGCGTAGACCTCGGCGCCGCCGCTGAAGATCATGCGGATGGAAATGATCAGCAGGATCACGCCGCCGGCCACCTCCAGCGACCGCTCCGACAGGCGCATCAGGCTCAGGAAGCCCTGGCCCCCCAGCATGAACAGCAGCAGCACCGCAAAGGCGATCAGCGTCTCGCGCAGCGCCACACGGGTGCGCCGTTCGGGCGCCACGCCCTTGAGCACCGAGATGAAGATCGGCAGGCTCCCGAAGGGGTCGAGCACCAGCAGCAGCAGCACGAAGGCCGAAACGAAGCTGTGGTCCATGGCGGTTCATCGTTCTCCCGCCACCGCACGCCGCGGTGGCCTCCTCGTCCGTGTGCGCCGGATCCGACAGGCCGGTCTCGAGGCCCCTGCCCCCTGGGGGCCGGGCCAGGCCGGTTGTGCCGCGCCCACTGAAGACAACAGTGCGCGATGGTAGGCAGGCCGCGACGCAAGATGCTTGCCACTTGCGATGGCCAGCGAGCGATCGACGCAATAATCTTTCATCCGCATTCAGGCATACGTCGCGATGGACGAGCTCGACTCCATTGATCGCAAGATCCTTTCGTTTCTGCAGGCGGACGGGCGGATGTCGAACGTCGACCTGGCGGCGCGCGTGCACCTGTCGGCGCCGCAGTGCCTGCGCCGCGTGCGTGCACTGGAAGAGCGCGGCGTCATCCGAGGCTACCGCGCGCTGGTGCATGGCGAAAGCCTGGGTTTCCAGGTCACTGCCTACGTCAGCCTCAACATCGACGGCGGCAAGTTCGACCGCGTGCGCGAGATCGAGGCCACGATCCGCAGCTTCGCGCAGATCCTGGAATGCCACACCGTCTCCGGCGACTACGACTACCTGCTGAAGGTGGTGGCACCAGACCTGAAGTCGCTGTCGCAATTCCTGACCGACCGGCTGATGCAGACGCCGGGCATCGCCGACGTGCGCTCGATGATCTGCATGGAAGAGGTGAAGCCGGCGGCGCCGCTGCCCGTCAACCGCTGAGTTCCGCGGCCGCCGGGCGCACGCGGCGGTGCAGGCCCAGCGGCTGCGCCAGCGCGTCCTGCACCGCCTGGGCCAGTGCGCGGGCGGCCGGGCGCGGCGGGCGGTCGCGCCGCCACATCAGCTGCACGTGGCGCTCGATGGCCGGCGTGAACGGCGCGAAGCCCAGGCCCGCCGCCTGCGGGTGGCTGGCGCCGAGTGCGGAGATCACGCTCACGCCCAGCCCCGCCTGCACCAGCGCCAGCTGCAGCGCCAGGCTGGAGGTCTGCAGGCCGCCTTCCATCGTCTGCGCCCAGGGCGAGCCGTGCGCCCGCAGCAGCTGCATGATGCTGGTGTCCTCCGACTCCTTGATCAGCGGCAGGCCGGCGGTGCTGCGCGGCGTCGGCCGCTTCGGCACCTGGTGCACCGCGCGGTTCCACACCAGCCCCAGCGCCGCCGACACCAGCGGTTGAAGCTGCAGCCCCGGGGCCGGGCCGACGACCGAGCCGATGCCGAAGTCCACGTCGCCGGCCACGGCGGCGGCGGTGATGGCGCCGCTGTTGGCATCGGTCAGTTCCACCTTCACCGCCGGATGGCGCTGCGCCAGCAAGCGCAGCGCGTGCGGCAGCACGCTGCAGCCGAAGGCCGTTCCTACCATCAGGCTGACGCGGCCACCGACACCGACACCGGCATCGCGGCCACGCAACTCGGCCACGGCCTGCTGGAGATCGTCCAGCAGGCGCTTGGCATGCGGCAGGAAGCGCCGGCCATCGGCCGTGAGCTCGATGTGCCGCGTGCTGCGGTGGAACAGCGTTACGCCGAGCTGCGACTCCAGCGCCTGCAGCGCACGCGACAGCGCCGGCTGCGACAGGTGCAGCCGCTCGCTGGCACGGGATAGGTTCAGCGTGTCGGCGGTGGTGGTGAACAGCTGGAGCTGGCGCTGGCTTAGATTCATGCAGTCATCACATGAATGCCGGCGCATTATGCAGTTCACGGCCGACGGCGGCGTTTCTACAGTGGCGGCACGCCCCTCTCCCACCGACTTGGAGCCCGACGATGCCCACCGTGCCAACCCGCTGCCGCCGCCTGCCCGCCATCTGCATTGCCCTGCCCGCCGCGGTGCTCGCCGCCGCCTGCGCGACCGCGCCGGCGACAGCCCCGGTCGCTGCCGCTCCCGCGGGCAGCATCAAGGGCCACGTCACGGTGCACGACGGCGCCTCCCGCGCCGCGCTGGTCGCCGGCGCGCAGCTGGCGCTGCCCGGTGCTGCCACCGGTGGCAGCGTGTTCGTGGGCGCCTGGCGCGACCGGCCGACCACCCAGCCCGGCGCGCAGCTGCCGGTGGTGCTGTTCCTGCACGGCTCCAGCGGCCTGGGCTTGAAAGCCATCGGCGAGTGGCAGCGCTGGCTCGCGGGACTGGGCGTGGCCAGCGTCGCGCCGGACTCCTTCGCGCTGCCGGACCGGCTGACCTACACCTCGCCGATCGACCGTGCCACCTACGAGCGCCTCCATGCGCTGCGCGCCAGCGAGATCGGCCCGATGCTCGATGCGCTGCGCGCCGCTCCCTGGGTGGACCGCTCGCGCATCGTGCTGGCCGGCGCCAGCGAAGGCGCGGTCGCGGTCGCCCGACATGCCGGCGAAGGCTTCGCCGGCCGGCTCATCTACGCCTGGAGCTGCGAGGACAACTACTTCGTCGACGGCGCGCGCACCGTAACGGCGCCTGCGCTGCCGGTGCTCAACGTCATCAGCAGCACCGACCCGTACTTCTCGCCCTCCAATGCCTGGCTTGGCCGCGCCCACGCGCAGGGCCACTGCGCGCAGGCGCTGGCCGCCCACCCGCGCGCCACCATCGTGCTGATTCCAGGCGCGCCGCACACGCTGCTGAACCTGCCCGCGGCACGGGACGCGACCGCCGCTTTCGTGCGGGACGTGCTGCGGCCCTGAGTCACTGCCCGGTCACCGCAGGCTGTCCGGCGGCGCTCCGGCCGGCCCGGGCGGTTCCTCCGCGGGTACGGGCCGCGCCAGCGCGGGCGGCCCGGCACTCAGCCGCGCGGATGGTGCTTGGCGTGCAGCTGGCGCAAGCGCTCCCGCGCGACGTGGGTGTAGATCGTCGTCGTCGAGATGTCGGCATGCCCCAGCAGCATCTGCACCGCGCGCAGGTCGGCACCGTGGTTCAGCAGGTGGGTGGCGAAGGCGTGGCGCAGCGTGTGTGGCGACAAGGGCACGTGGATGCCGGCCGCTTGCGCATGCCGCTTGACCAGGGTCCAGAACATCTGCCGCGTCATGCCGGCACCGCGGCCGGTGACGAACAGGGCATCGCTGTGCCGACCCTTCAGGATGGCACCGCGGGCCTCGGCCAGGTAGCGCTCGATCCAGGTCTGCGCCTCGGCGCCGAAGGGCACCAGGCGCTCCTTGCTGCCCTTGCCCAGCACGCTGACCACGCCTTCGTTGAGGCCGATGCGCACGGTCTTCAGCTCCACCAGCTCGCTGACGCGCAGGCCGCTGGCGTACATCAGCTCCAGCATCGCGCGGTCACGCAGGCCCAGCATGTCCTCGATGTCGGGCGCGGCCAGCAGGGCCTCCACCTGCGCTTCGGACAGCGTCTTCGGCACCCGCATCGGCTGCCGCGCCGTGCCCAGGCGCAGCGTGGGATCGGCGTCGACCAGGCGCTCGCGCACCGCCCAGCGGAAATAACGCTTGAAGACCGTGAGCCGGCGGTTCGCGGTGGTGGCCCGCGTGTCCGCGTGGCGCGCGGCGATGTAGCCCAGCAGGTCGACCTCGGTGCTGGCGTCGATGGCGCGTGCGTTCTGCTCGGCCAGCCAATGGGCATACAGCGACAGGTCGCGGCGGTAGGCCTCCAGCGTCAGGCGTGCCAGGCCGTCCTCGATCCACAGCGCGTCGACGAAGCGGTCGATCGCGCGTCGGCTGCTGTGCAGGGCCGGGTGGTGTTCCGGCATGGCAGTGGCGGGGCCATCCATGGGGCACGAACTGGGGAAAATTCCGCGCGAGTCTACCGACACGGCCGCAATTCTTTACATGCGAGGAACCCGCGGCACATGCAACTGCGCCCGCAGGGCGCGAAGAATACGGCGCGCCCCCGGGAGAGTCTCCGGGAGATCCAGGGAGAACCCATGCACGGCCCAGCCCTCCACGCCACCGCCGCAGCCACTCTCGCGCTGGGCGGCGGCCTCGCTGCCGGCGACGCCGCCGCGCAGGCCAGCTTCGACGTCCAGACGCAGGTGCTGAGCGTGCCGACCATCGACGTCGGCGGCCAGGTCTACCGAAACTTCACGGCGCGGCTCGATGCCGACGGCCGCCTCACCATCCTGAGCCTGACGCCTCCCGCGGACACCGCCGCCCGCATCGCCGCGGCCACCGCGGTGGCCGAGGGCAGCGGCAACGCCTGCACGGCCATCCGCCCGTTCTACTGGGAGGTGGGCGACAAGACCCAGCGCATGGCGGGCGGCTCGGTGAATGCAGCAGGCAACGGCACGGTGTACGAAGCGGGCACGGTGATGAACATCGCCTCGGCCACCAAATGGCTCTATGGGGCCTACGTGGCCGAGCAGCGCGGCGGCGCGCTGACCGCGGAGGACGTCGAGTTCCTGAACTTCCGCAGCGGCTACGTCAGCCTGCCCGCGCTCACCGGTTGCCAGCAGAACGACACCGTGGCCTCCTGCCTGGCCCGCGGCAGCAACGGAGTGCAGACACCATCGGAGATCGGCCGCTTCCACTACGACGGCGGCCACATGCAGAAGCACGCGTCACTGCCCTCGCCCGGCATGGCGCTGGGCGCGATGAACAACGCCGCGCTGGCGACGGAAATGCGGCGCGTGCTGGGCACCGACATCGCGCTCAGCTTCAGCCAGCCGCAGCCCGCCGGCGGTGCGCGCACCAGCGCGAAGGACTACGCGCTCTTCCTGCGCAAGCTGCTCGGCCGGCAACTGAGGATGGGCAGCCTGCTCGGCCACCACCCGGTGTGCACCAATCCGCAGACCTGCCCCACCGCCACCTATTCGCCGATCGCCACGGAGAGCTGGCACTACTCGATCGGCCACTGGGTGGAGGACGATCCCACGCGCGGCGACGGCGCGTTCAGCAGCGCCGGCGCCTTCGGGTTCTATCCCTGGATCGACGCGTCCCGCTCGTTCTACGGCATCGTCGCGCGCACGGCAATCTTCGGCAGCGGCAACGAGTCGGCCGCCTGCGGCGCGGCCATCCGCCGGGCCTGGATGAGCGGCAGCGCGCCGTGAGCCGCCACTGAAGACGAAGCGGCCGGCATGGCAGCCGGCCACGTTCTTCAGGCGCCAGGTGCAGCGCTTGCCGGCGTCAGCGCCTGTGAAGTGTTCCGGCGCGTCCGAGCGGGTGTCCCAGACGGTGCCGATCTAGACACCAAGCCGCAGGTGTGGCCGTTCCCCCATCAAGGCTTTGCAGCGACGAGCGGCGCCGCCCGGGGCGCACGAGCGGGCGCGCCGGAATGCTTCACAGGCTCTTCACTCCAGCGTCAGCCGCTGCAGCTGCACCACCTTCTTGTAGACGACCAGCTCGGCCTTGATCTGCTCGGCGAACTCCGCCGGCGTGTTGGCGACGATCAGCGAGCCCGTGCCTTCGATGCGCTTCCTGACTTCGGGCAGTTCGAGCGTCTTCTTCACCGCGGCATTCACCTTGTCGACCACGTCCTTCGGCAGGTTCTTCGGCCCGTAGACGCCGTAGTAGGCCATGCGGTTCACCACCGGCAGCTTCACCTCCGCGAAGGTCGGCACGTTGGGCAGCACCGCCAGGCGCTGCGGCGCGGCGACGACGATGGGCACCAGCCGGCCGTCCTTGATGAAGGGCAGGGCCGAGGGCAGGTTGTCGAAGATGATCGGCACCTGGCCGGCCACGGTGTCGTTCAGCGCGGGACCGGCACCGCGGTACGGAATGTGGGTGATGAAGGTCTTCGTCATGCTCTTGAAGAGCTCCATCTGCAGGTGGCCGATGCCGCCGGCGCCCGAGCTGGCGAAGCTGTACTTGCCAGGATGCTTCTGCAGCTCGGCCATGAAGCCGGCGTAGTCCTTGGCCGGGAACGACGGGTGCACCGCGATCACGTTCGGCGTGGCGGCCACGTTGATGATGGGCGTGAAATCCGTCAGCGGGTCGTAGGGGATCTTCGGGTTGATGGCCGGGTTGGCGGCGGTGGTCGACACCGTGGCCATGCCCAGCGAATAGCCGTCGGGCGCGGCGCGCGCGGTGTCCGCCGCGCCGATCGAGCCGCCACCGCCGGCCTTGTTTTCGACGATCAGCGGCTGCCCCAGGGCAGGCTGGATGCGTTCGGCCAGCACGCGGGCGATGATGTCCGTGGTGCCGCCAGGGGCGAACGGCACGACCAGCTTCACGGGCTTGCTCGGATAGCTCTGCGACAGAGCGGCCAGCGGAAAGGCCAGCGCGGCCGTCGCGAAGATGCGGGTCAGGGATTTCATGCGGTGTGATGTCCCAGGGACTTTGAGAGGCGATTTCGCATTCTTGGTGGGCGCGGGAAGGCTGGGAATGAGCGCTTTCCCGGTCGGTGCACTTACGCGGTGACCCCAGGGAGATCACCTTGAGCCGCATCGGCGCCGCCGCGCTGCCGCTGGGGCTGATGGCCGCCACGGCGCCCACGTGGCGGGCCTCGTCACCGTGTCGACGCTGATCGGGATGCCGGGCCTGCCGCTGGCGCTGGCGGTGCTGGTGGCGCTGCGCTGAAGCGACGGCCCATCCACACCACGGCCACCACCGCGACCGAGAAGCCCAGGCTGAGCGGCTCGATCGCCTCGCCCAGCAGCGGCCAGGCGAAGCCGATCGCGAAGAACGGCTGCAGCAGCTGCAGCTGGCTGACACGCAATGCCCCGCCGATCACCAGCGCCCGATACCAGGCGAAGAAGCCGATCCACATCGAGAACAGGCTGACGTAGGCGAAGCCGAACCAAGCGCTGGCGGGCACCGGCGTCGCCGGCCAGTTCAGCAGTGCGCAGGGCACGGTGACCGGCAGCGCGACCAGCGTGACCCAGCAGATCACCCGCTCCGCGCCCAGCGCGGGCGTGACGCGGGCGCCGAACACGTAGCCCACGGATGCCGCCAGCACGGCGATGAACAGCACGCCATCGACTGGACTGGGCGCGAAGCCCTGGCCCTTGGACTCGGCCCGCAGCAGCGAGTACAGGACGACCAGCGCACAGCCGGCCACGGCACAGCCCCAGAACGCGGGCCGGGCGCGCTGGCGCATCACGAGCGCGGCGGCCACGGCGGTGAGCAGCGGTGCCAGCGCGGTGATCACCGCCGCATGCGCGCTGCCGACGTGCCGCAGCGCCCAGGCCAACAGCAGCGGATAGCCGATGGCATTGCCCAGCGCGGCCGCGGCCAGGGCCGGCCAGTGCGCCCGCTGCGGCCACGGCGAACGCGTGGCCAGCAGCAGCACCGCCGACAGCAGCGCCGCCACCACCGCGCGGCCCGAGGTGACGAACAGCGGCGACAAGGCCGGCGCGCCCGCAGCCCCCACGGCCAGCTGCGTCATCGGCAGCGTCAGGCCGAACATCGCCATCGCGAGCACGCCGAGCCACAGCCCGCGCGCGCCGTTCTGCCTCGACGCGGGATCGCTCAAGCGCAGCCGCCCTGGGGCCATCGGGGGGGGAAAGTCGAAGGCGGTCACCGCAGCCCGCGGGCTGGCGTACAGGCCGGCATTCAGTTCGCCGGCCGCAGCTTCTTCACCTCGTCGTTGCTGGGCTGGAATTTCGCGCCGTCCAGGTACACCCAGTCGACCATCACGCCCCTGCCCTTGTCGTTCCTGGTCTTGCCGACGTAGGCACCCATCGTCGACTGGTGATCCTCGGCGCGGTAGCTGGCCCTGCCGAAGGGCGTGTCCACGCTCAAGCCGCGGAAGGCGGTGACGAGCTTCTCGGTGTCGGTGCCGCCGGCCTTCGCGACGCCCGCCGCGATCGACTTGATCGCCGTGTAGCCCACCACCGAGCCCAGGCGCGGGTAGTCGTTGAACTTGGCCTGGTAGGCCTTCAGGAAAGCCTGGTGCTCGGGCGTGTTGATGGCGTTCCAGGGATAGCCGGTGACGATCCAGCCGTTGGGCGTTTCGTCCTTCAGCGGATCGAGGTACTCGGGCTCGCCGGTGAGCAGGCTCACCACCTCGCGGCCCTGGAACAGGCCGCGCGTGTTGCCCTCGCGCACGAATTTGGCGAGATCGGCGCCGAACAGGACGTTGAAGATGGCATCGGGCTTGGCATCGGCCAGCGCCTGCACGACGGCACCGGCTTCCAGCTTGCCCAATGGCGGCGCCTGCTCGGCGACGAACTCCACGTCCGGCTGCGCCGCCTTCAGCAGCGTCTTGAAGGTCGCGACGGCCGACTGGCCGTACTCGTAGTTGGGGTAGACCACGGCCCAGCGCTTCTTCTTCAGCTTGGCCGCCTCGGGCACCAGCATGGCCGATTGCATGTAGGTGCTGGGGCGCAGGCGGAAGGTGTACTTGTTGCCGTTGCCCCAGACGATCTTGTCGGTCAACGGCTCGGAGGCCAGGTAGAAGAATTTCTTCTGCTTCGCGAAGTCAGCCAGCGCCAGGCCGATGTTGGAGAGGAAGCCGCCGGCCAGCACGTCCACGTTCTCGCGCGAGAGCAGTTCCTCCGCCGCGCGCACCGCGTCGCCCGGGTTGCCGTTGTCGTCGCGGGTGATCAGCTGGATCTTCTTGCCGCCGACACCGCCGGCCGCGTTGATCTCGTCGACCGCCAGCTCCATGCCCTTCTTGTACGGCTCGAGGAACGCGGGCTGCACCTTGTAGCTGTTGACTTCGCCGATCTTGATCACGGCCTGGGCCGAAGCCAGCGGGACCAAGGCCGCCATGAACGCGGCGGCAAGCAGGGAGCGGGTCATGCGGGAATCCTCCGGGTTGGGTGTCGCGAGAGTGTGGCGAGGGGACTGCACGGCCCCTGCGATTGAGGGTCAACTGCGGCGGCGGATCAGGGTGAACCCTGGGCCGGGGCAGAATACCGCAATTCGCCGCAGCCGCTAATTTCATGTAGCCTTTGCTACATGAAAATCCGGATTCGCCCGATGCCGGGTGTTTCTCCGCGGCGCCCGCCGCCACGGCGGCCTTCCGTTTTTTCGACCCTTCGCGACTCCCGCAGCAGCACACCATGAGCGCTTTCAACGAGGAAAAGGTCCTGAGCGTCCACCACTGGACCGACCGCCTGTTCACCTTCACGACCACGCGCGACCAGTCGCTGCGCTTCTCGAACGGCCATTTCACGATGATCGGCCTGAAGGTCAACAACAAGCCGCTGCTGCGCGCCTACTCCATCGTCAGCGCCAACTACGAGGAGCACCTCGAGTTCCTGAGCATCAAGGTGCCCGACGGTCCCCTCACCTCGCGCCTGCAGCACATCCAGGTGGGCGACAGCATCATCGTCGGCCGCAAGCCCACCGGCACGCTGGTCATCGACTACCTGCTGCCCGGCCGCCGCCTGTACCTGATGTCCACCGGCACCGGCCTGGCGCCCTTCATGAGCATCATCCGCGACCCCGCCACCTACGAGAAGTTCGAGCAGGTGGTGCTGGTGCACGGCGTGCGCCAGGTCGATGAGCTGGCCTACCACGACCTGCTGGTCGAGCACCTGCCGAACCACGAGTTCCTGGGCGAGATGGTGACCAGCCAGCTGCGCTACTACCCCACCGTGACGCGCGAGACCTACAAGAACATGGGCCGCATCACCGAGCTGGTCGAGACCGGCAAGCTCACCAACGACCTGGGCCTGCCCGCGCTGGACGCGGCGCAGGACCGCGTGATGATCTGCGGCAGCCCCGCGATGCTGCGCGACCTGAAGCACATGCTGGAGTCGCGCGGGTTCAAGGAAGGCAACACCTCGACGCCGGGCGATTTCGTCATCGAGCGCGCGTTCGCTGAACAGTGACGCCACGGGCTGGAAGGCCCTTTTCCCACACCCGGGCTGGAAGGCCCTTTTCCCACACCCGGGCCTCGCGGCCCTGTTCCACCCTGGCCAGGGCCGCGAGGCCCTGTCCGACGCCAGGCCCCCCTGGACTCGCTGCGGCGACGCGGGCCCTGCGGGCCCGTCTCCGTTTCAGGCGCGCTGCGCGAGCGCCCAGTCGATGTGCTCCTGCACCAGCGGCGTTGCAGCGTCGCGCGCGCAGCGCAAGGCCTGCGCGACGCCTTCGTCACCGGTCTCCCGCCACGCATTGCCCAGCGCCACCGCCAGGTTGCGCCGCCAGCGCTGGTAGCCGACGCGGCGGATCGGACTGCCCTCGGTGCGCTGCAGGAAGGTCGGCTCGTCCCAGGCCCACAGGGCCAGCAGCGTCGGTTCGACGAAGTGCGCCCGGCGGTCGAAGTCCGGCAGCGCGCTGCGGCCGGCGTACTTGTTCCAGGGGCAGATGAGCTGGCAGTCGTCGCAGCCGTAGATGCGGTTGCCGATGGCCGCGCGGAATTCCTCGGGGATGGGGCCGTCGAGCTCGATCGTCAGGTACGAGATGCAGCGACGCGCATCCAGCCGGTAGGGCGCGACGATGGCCTGCGTGGGGCACACCTCCAGGCAGGCGCGGCACTGGCCGCAGTGCGCGCTGGTCGGCGCGGTGGGCGGCAGCGCCAGGTCGACGTAGATCTCGCCCAGGAAGAACATAGAGCCGGCCTCGCGGTGCAGCGTCAGCGTGTGCTTGCCGCGCCAGCCGATGCCGCTGCGCTGCGCCAGTTCCACCTCCAGCACGGGGGCCGAATCGGTGAACACGCGGTGGCCGATCGGGCCGATGGCCGCCTGCAGCCGTTCGGCCAGCTGCTGCAGGCGCTGGCGCAGCACCTTGTGGTAGTCGCGCCCCCGGGCATAAGCCGAAACGGACGCGGCCATGGGCTGGCGCAGCCGGTCGAAGGCGATGGCCTGCCAGCCCCCGGGCGTGTCCGGTGTGTCGCGCGGCAGGTAGTCCATGCGGGCGGTGATGACGCTGACCGTGCCGGGCACCAGTTCTGCCGGCCGCGCGCGCTTCAGCCCGTGCGCTGCCATGTAGTTCATCGCGCCGTGGAACCCGGCGGCCAGCCACGCGCTCAGACCGGGCTCCGCCTCGGCCAGGTCGACCCCGGCGACACCGATCTGTGAAAATCCCAGCTCCCGTGCCCAGGTGCGCAGGTCGGCCAGCAGCGAGGCTGCGGCCTCGTCCGCGACCGCCGCCTTCAATTCCTGCCGCTCTGCGACGTGACCCTCGCGCACCATCCGCCGATTCTAGAAACCCGCCTGCTGCGCTGGACCGGCGAGGCCGCTTGCGCCGGCTTTGCGCAGGGCCTCGCGGCACGCGCCGGCATCGGCCGCGCGCTGATCGAGCTGCACGGCTCGCTGGGTGCGGGCAAGACCACCTTCGTGCGCCACCTGCTGCGCGCGCTCGGCGTGCAAGGCCGCATCAAGAGTCCGACCTACGCGGTGGTCGAGCCCTACGAACTTCCGGGCGGCGGCATGGCCGCTCACTTCGATTTCTATCGCTTCGACGACCCGCGCGAGGCGCTGGACGCCGGCCTGCGCGACACGCTGGCCGAGGCCGGCCTGCGCCTCATCGAATGGCCGGACAAGGCCGCGGGCCTGCTGCCGGTGCCCGACCTGCGCCTGGCGATCACCATCGCCCCGGACGACGATCACGGCGACATCCGGGAAGTCCGTGTCGACGCCTGCACGCCGCTGGGCGTTGAGCTGCTCGGATGACGACCCCGCCCGACCTGCCCCGGCCTTCCCGGCGCCGCGCCCTGCAACGCCTGGGCTCGCTGGTGCTGCTGCTGGGCGCGCGCGACCTGGCCTTCGGCGCCGGCATCGTCGGCGTGCGCGTCTGGCCCGCCAGCGACTACACGCGGGTCACGATCGAATCGGACACCGCACTGGGCGCGCGCCATTTCGTCACCGACAACCCGCCGCGGCTGGTCATCGACATCGACCAGCTGGAACTGAGCGGCGCACTGCGCGAGCTGGTGGGCAAGGTGAAGGCGGACGACCCCTTCATCGCCGGCGTGCGCATCGGCCAGTACCAGCCGCGCGTGGTGCGGCTGGTGGTCGACCTGAAGCAGCAGGTGAAGCCGCAGCAGCTGTCCCTGGCGCCGGTGGCAGCCTACCGGCACCGGCTGGTGTTCGACCTCTACCCCACCGAGCAGCGCGACCCGCTGCTGGACCTGATCCTCGAGAAGGAACAGGCCGAGGCGCAGGCCGCGCGCAGCGTCAACGACGCGCTGGGCGAATTCATCGGCCGCATCGACAAACCGGCCGCCCCGGCGCCGCTGCCGCCGGTGGCCATCGCACCCACCGCCCCGCCGGCGCCCGTTCCCGCGGCTTCCGCGCCACGGCCGGCCATTCCCGAACCGGGCGCCGCACCGCCGCCGATGATGACGCCGGCCCCGCCGCCGGCCAAGCTGCCGCCGGACGAGCAGAAACGCATCGACCGCCTGGTCGTCATCGCGCTCGACCCCGGCCACGGCGGCGAGGACCCCGGCGCCATCGGTCCCAGCGGCCTGCGCGAGAAGGACGTGGTGCTGGCCATCGCGCTGAAGCTGCGCGACCGCCTGAACAGCGTGCCCGGCATGCGCGCGATGCTGACGCGCGACGCCGACTTCTTCGTGCCGCTGCATGAACGCGTGCGCAAGGCGCGCCGGGTGCAGGCCGACCTCTTCGTGTCCATCCATGCCGATGCCTTCATGACGCCGAAAGCACGCGGCGCCTCGGTGTTCGCGTTGTCCGACTCCGGCGCCACCAGCGCCGCCGCGCGCTGGATCGCGCAGAAGGAGAACGCGGCGGACCTGGTGGGCGGCGCCGCCACGCCGGCGGTGAAGGACGCGCAGGTGCTGCGCGCCATGCTGGACATGAGCACCACCGCGCAGATCAAGGACAGCCTGAAGATCGGCCGCGAGGTGCTGGACCGCATCGGCAAGGTCGGCCACCTGCACAAGCGCCACGTCGAGCAAGCCGGCTTCGCGGTGCTGAAGGCGCCGGACATCCCCAGCATCCTGGTCGAGACGGCCTTCATCTCGAATCCCGACGAAGAGGCCAAGCTGCGCGACGACGACTACCAGGCCAGGCTGGTGGAGGCGCTGTTCACCGGCATCCGCCGCTACTTCGCGCGCAATCCGCCACTCGCGCGCCAGCGGGCGCTGTAGCACCGCGCCGCGCCGGGTCCGCCGGCGTGTTTCCCATTGCAACGGCATGAGCCCGCAAGGCCGCGTCTTTCGCTGGTATGGATGCGGCCGCCCGTCCCGGCGGGACGGCCGGCGCCCGGCGGCGTCCCGTCGCGGCGTCCGCATCCCGGGCACAGGAGTTCAAGCCGATGAATGGATGGAAACGATGTTGCGCGGCGCTGGTGCTCGCGGCCCTGGCGAGCGCCGGTGCCGTGTCGAGCGCCGCCGCGCAGGACCAGGACCCGAGTGCCGCGCCACTGATGAGCGCGGATTTCGAGCAGCCCTTCACCGGGCGCGCGCCAGGCTGGGTCGTCAACTGGTGGGGCAGTCCGGCGCCGCAGTTCTCGGTCTGGCGCGAGACGGCCGAAGGCCTGGTCCGCGGCACCGCCGCCCAGGGCTTCAGCCTCCTGCAGCGGCCGCCGGGCGCCGATGCACACCTCACCTACCGGCATGCCTTCACCCGCGGCAAGACCTACCGGCTGGTGATGCACCTGAAGTCGAACCAGCCGACGACGGCCACCGTGCAATTGCGGCGCGACGCCGTGCCCTGGAACGTGTTCGCCCAGGAGACGCTGCAGCTCGACGGCTCGTGGCGGCGCGTCGAGATCCAGGGCCGCTACCAGTGGGACGAAGTCGGCTCGATCCGCGTGCTGCCGTCGGCGCCGGGCGTGTCGGTCTACGTCGACGACGTGACGCTGACGGAAGTGGAACCAGCCGCGCCGATCGACCTGCCGGCGCGCAGCGATCCGACCGTCACCGAGACCACGGTGGCCACGGCCGACATGGAGGGCACCCACACCGGCGCCGCGCCGGGCTGGAAGGTCAACTACTGGGGCAGCCCGTCCCCGTCCTGGAGCATCGGCCGCGAAACCCAGCAGGGGCTGGTCCACTCCGGCGCCTCGTCGATGCGCTTCCGGCTGAACAGCCGAGGCAGCGGCGATGCGCACCTGACCTTCCCCTTCCGCTTCGTGAAGGGCCGCAGCTACCGCGTCGGCCTGTTCCTGCGCGCGGCGACGCAAGCCCGCGTCACCGTGCAGGTGAGGCACGACGTCCACCCCTGGCGGCCGGCGGCCATCCGCACGCTGCAACTGGACCAGCGCTGGCAGCGCCTGGAACTGACGGGCACCTACCTGTCGGACGTGGCGGGCACGCTGCGCATCGCGCTGCACGACGTCGCTGCCGACATCTACGTCGACGACCTCAGCATCGCCGAGCTGCAGGGCAATGACTCAGCGCCGGCGCTGCCGGCCGCCGTGCCGGACCACTTCTTCGGCATGCACATGCTGAAGCTGGGCACGCACGTGCAGTGGCCGGCGCTGGGCTTCCGCACGCTGCGCCTGTGGGACACCGGCACCGCCTGGCGCCACCTGCAGCCGGACGGGCCGCACTGGAACTGGAACGGCGTGGGCACGCGGCGGCTGGACATGTACGTCAACCATGCGCTGAAGAACGACCCGGGCACCCGCATCATCTACACGCTGGGGCAAACGCCGCAATGGGCCTCCAGCACGCCCGACCTGGCCGGCCTGTACGGGCCCGGCGCCACCGGCATGCCAGCGGACCCGGGACACTGGCGCGACTACGTGCGCACGCTGGCCAACCGCTACCGCGGCCGCATCACGCACTGGGAGCTGTGGAACGAACCGGACTTCCAGCGCCTCTTCAGCGGCACGGCGGCGCAGATGGTCGAGCTCGCCCGCATCGCGCGCGAGGAGCTGCAGGCCGCGGATCCCGCGAACAAGCTGATCGCACCGGGGGTGTCCGACGGCCAGGGCATGGCCTGGCTGAACGACTTCCTCGCGGCCGGCGGCGGGCGGCACGTGGACGCCATTGCAGCGCACTGGTACTTCGGCACCCGGCCCGAGTCGGTGCTGCCCAAGGTCCGCAACCTGCGCGCGATGGTCGACGGCTACGGCCTCGGGCACCTGCCGCTGTGGGTGACCGAGGGCGGGCCCGGCTGCGACGGCGCGGTCGAGCAGTGCGCCAGCTTCGCGCCCACGCCGCAGCAGATCCGCTCGGCCGGGCCGCGCGGCTTGTTCACGCTGTGGGTGGCGGGCGCGGAGAACTTCGACCACTACTTCATGGAAAAGTCCGGACTGGTCACGCGCCTGGTGGGCAGCGACTACCAGACCCCCACCGAGGCCGGCAGCGCCTGGCGCGAGGCCGTGGCGTGGCTGCGCGGCGCGCAGGTGGCCGATGCCTACCGCGTCGCCGGCAAGGTGCAGGTGCTGCACCTGGTCCGCGGCACCGGCACGGCCGTCGTGCTGTGGTCGACCGAACCGTTCACCGAGGTCAACCTGCCCACCGCCTGGCGGGTGGCGCGCTGGCGCAGCATCGGCGGAGCGGAAGGCAGCCTGCCGGCCTCGCGCCGGCTGGTGCTGGGCCACGAACCGGTGATGCTGATGCCCTAGCGGGGCGTTGCGCCGGCGCTGCCGGGGCAAGGCTGCTAACCTGAAAACGAAGCAGCCACTCGGATCAGGCCGCGGCCTGCACCGGCGTGTAGCCGGCCTCCCGGATCGCGTCGGCCAGCGCATCGGCGCCGGTCGCCCCCGGCTCGATGCTGACGCGGCGCGTGTCCAGGTCCACCTGGACCTGCGCCTCGCGGTCAGCCTCCTTCACGGCGCGGGTGATGGCGGCCACGCAGTGGCCGCAGCTCATGTCGTCGACCTGGAAAGTGATCATCGTCAAGCTCCTGTGCGGGATGATGGTTCACACTGTGCGGCTTCCCAGCGTGGCAAGGTCAAGCGCGCCGACGGAGTATCCCCACCGTCGCCAGCGTTGATGGCGGGCGCCTTGACCTTCCCAGCATGGGAAGCTCGATGCTCCCGCTCATGAACAGCGCCCTCGCCTCCCTCGCCCCGCCCGCGCCCTGGAAATTGCAGGTGGAGGGGATGACCTGCGCCTCGTGCGTGCTGCGCGTCGAGAAGAGCCTGAAAGCCGTGCCCGGCGTGCAGGACGCCAGCGTGAACCTGGCGACCGAGCAGGCCACCGTGCAGGCCGGGCCCGGCGTGCCGGCCGCCGCGCTGGTGGCCGCCGTCAAGAGAGCCGGCTACGAGGCCCACGTCGCGCCCGCGGCGGCGGCGCCAGGCCCGGCAGCCTCCGCCGCGGGGCAGCCCGGCTGGTGGCCGGTGGCCGTGGCCGCGCTGCTGACGCTGCCGCTCGTCGCGCCGATGGTGCTGACCTTCTTCGGCCTGCACTGGATGCCGGACGGCTGGCTGCAGTGGGCGCTGGCCACGCCGGTGCAGTTCGTGCTGGGCGCGCGCTTCTACCGCGCCGGCTGGAAGGCGCTGCGGGCCGGCAGCGGCAACATGGACCTGCTGGTCGCGCTGGGCACCTCGGCGGCCTATGGCCTGTCGGTCTACCTGCTGCTGCGCCACCCCGCCGCGCACGGCGCGCCGCACCTGTACTTCGAGGCCGCGGCGGCCGTCATCACGCTGGTGCTGCTCGGCAAGTGGCTGGAGGCGCGCGCCAAGCGCCAGACCGCCGACGCCATCCGCGCGCTGAACGCGCTGCAACCGGCCACCGCGCGCGTGCGCCGCGATGGCGTGGACACCGAGGTCCCGCTGGCGCAGGTCCGCGTCGGCGACCTGGTGGTGGTGCGCCCGGGCGACCGCGTGCCGGTGGACGGCACCGTGGTGGAGGGCCGCAGCCACGTCGATGAATCGCTGATCACCGGCGAGAGCCGCCCGGTCGCGAAGGACGAGGGCGACGCCGTCACCGGCGGCTCGGTGAATGCCGAGGGGGCGCTGCTGGTGCGCACCGGCGCCATCGGCGCCGAGACCACGCTGGCGCGCATCATCCGGCTCGTCGAATCGGCACAGGCAGCGAAAGCGCCGATCCAGCGCATCGTCGACCGCGTCAGCGCGGTGTTCGTGCCGGTGGTGCTGGGCATCGCGCTGCTGACCTTCCTGGCCTGGGGCGGGACGCGCGGCGACTGGGAGACCGCGCTGATCAACGCCGTGGCGGTGCTGGTCATCGCCTGCCCCTGTGCGCTGGGCCTGGCCACGCCCACCGCCATCATGGCCGGCACCGGCGTGGCCGCGCGGCGCGGCATCCTGATCAAGGATGCCGAGGCGCTGGAAGTGGCGCACGCCGTCAGCGTGGTCGCCTTCGACAAGACCGGCACGCTGACCGAGGGCCGGCCCGCGGTGTCGGACGCGCTGCCCGCGCCCGGGGAGTCGGCGGACGAGCTGCTGCGGCTGGCCGCGGCCCTGCAGCGCAGCAGCGCCCACCCGCTGGCGGTGGCGGTGCTGGACCGCGTCCGCACCCAGCGCCTGACGGTGCCCGAAGCGCGCGACACCGCCGCCCTGCCCGGCCGCGGCGTGCAGGGCCGCGTGCACAAGCAGCTGCTGGCGCTGGGCAGCACGCGCCTGCTGCGCGACCGCGGCCTGGACCCCGGCCCGCTGGCGGCCGAGGCCGAGCGCCTGGAACGCGAGGGCCGCACGCTGTCCTGGCTGATGCGTGAAGTGAGCGGCCAAGGCAATGCCTGGCAGCTGCTGGGCCTGCTGGCCTTCGGCGACACGATCAAGGCCAGCGCGCCCGAGGCCATCGCCCGGCTGCACGCGCTGGGCATCCGCACCGTGATGCTCACGGGCGACAACCGCGGCAGCGCGAAAGCCGTGGCGGCCGCGCTGGGCATCGACGACGTGCGCGCCGAGGTGTTGCCGGGCGACAAGGCCGCGGCGGTGCAGGCGCTGCGCGCCGGCGGCAGCGTGGTGGCCTTCGTCGGCGACGGCCTCAACGACGGGCCGGCGCTGGCCGCCGCGTCCTGCGGCTTCGCGATGGCCGGCGGCGCCGACGTGGCGACCGAGACCGCCGGCGTCACGCTGATGCGCGGCGACCTGCGCCTGGTGGCCGATTCGATCGACGTCTCGCGCCGCACCGTCGCCAAGATCAAGCAGAACCTGTGGTGGGCCTTCGGCTACAACGTGCTGGGCATTCCGCTGGCCGCCTTCGGCCTGCTGAGCCCGGTGATCGCCGGCGCCGCGATGGCCTTCAGCAGCGTCAGCGTGGTCAGCAACGCGCTGCTGCTGCGGCGCTGGCGCGGTACGGCGCAGTGAATGGGAGAACCATGATGAGCATGAACATCGGCGAGGCGGCCAAGGCTTCCGGCGTGTCGGCCAAGATGATCCGGCACTATGAAAGCGTCGGGCTCGTCCCGCAGCCCGCGCGCACCGAGGGCGGCTACCGGCAGTACGGCGACAAGGACATCAACACGCTGCGCTTCATCCGCCATTCGCGCGATCTGGGTTTCTCGATCGAGCAGATCCGCGAGCTGCTGGGCCTGTGGCAGGACCGCGAGCGGCCGAGCCGGCAGGTGAAGGCACTGGCCCAGGCGCACATCCAGGCGCTGGAAACCAAGCTGCAGGAGCTGCAATCGATGAAGGCGACACTCGCCCACCTGGTGCACTGCTGCCACGGCGACGACCGGCCGGACTGCCCGATCATCGACCGGCTGGCGGCCGACCTCCCAGCGCCCGAAGTCAGCGTCCACGGGCGCCGCCGGCCGACGCTGCCGAACAGCCCGCCGGAGCGTTCGAGTGATCGCGCCCGCTGAAGCCGGCGCTGTGCACCTGCGGCGCTTCGGCACCGCGTCCTACAGCCCGGCTTCGCAGCCACCGATGGCGCCAGCGGCGGGCGCTGCCTAGAGTCGTCCCCACGGGCCGGGCTGTTCCGGCCGATGCATCGTCGAAAGGACTGCCATGCTCAAGTGGGCCATCATCTTCGGGATCATCTCGCTGATCGCCGGCTTCCTGGGGTTCGGCGGCGTGGCCGCCGGAGCCGCCGGCATCGCCAAGGTGCTGTTCGTGCTGTTCCTCATCGCCTTCGTCGTCGTGATGGCGATGTTCCTGATGGGCGCCAAGGCCATCAGGAAATGAAGGCGCGGTGAGCTCGAGGGCCCCCGCTTGCAGCGCCACCGCCGGCGCCATGAACACGGGCGCCGACGCCTGGCGGCAGTGGCGCCACATCGCGCAGCACCCGCTGGCCTTCGTCCTGCAGGTGCTGCGCGCCTTCCGCGCGAACCAAGGCTTCCTGCTTGCCGGAGGCGTCGCGTACTACGCGCTGGTCTCGATCGTGCCGATGCTGATCCTGGCCGTCATCGGGCTGCATGCGGTGGTCGGCGAGGCGGCGCTGTTCGCCGCGCTGGAGCAGTACCTGGGCTGGGTGCTGCCGGGCCAGTCGCGCAGCATCACCGGCGAGTTGCGCGCCTTCCTCGCGCACCGCGAAACCGCCGGCTGGCTGCTGCTGGCGACGATGCTGTTCTTCAGCAGCCTGGCCTTCACCGCGCTGGAGAACGCGATGTCCATCGTGTTCCGCCACCGCGTGGCCATCCGGCGCCGGCATGCCCTCGTGTCGGCCGCGCTGCCTTACGCGTACATCATGTGCCTGGGACTGGGCCTGCTGGTGGTCACCATGGTCGCCACCGGGCTGCAGGCGGTGGGCGAGCGCGAGCTGCGGCTGCTGGGCCGCACGCTGGCGCTGGACGGGCTGTCCGGCGCCATGCTGTACCTGCTGGGCTTTGCCGGCGAGGTGCTCGTGATCGCGTCGATCTACCTGGTGATGCCCGTCGGGCCGCTGTCGTGGCGCCACGCGCTGGCGGGCGCGGTAGTGGCCAGCGTGCTGTGGGAGCTGTCGCGCCACGCGCTGGTCTGGTACTTCGCCACGCTGTCGCAGATCGGCCGCGTCTATGGCTCGTTCACCACCGCCATCGCGGTGCTGCTGAGCCTGGAGATCGCCGGCACCCTGCTGCTGCTGGGCGCGCAGGTGATCGCCGAGGCCGAGCGCGTGCAGCCCGACGCACCACTGCCCGCCGGCTCGAAGCAGCTCACGACGCCGCGCTGACGAGGCGTTGGAAAGCGCCGGGCCGTGGCGGCCCGGCGCGGCCCGCCGGCGTCAGGACGCCAGCAGCATCTGCATCAGGTTGGGCACGCCGTGGCCCTGGTGGTAGCGGTCGCGGCCGGTGTCGTTGCAGGTCTTGAGCAGCAGCGCCTTGACCTCGTCGGGCCGGCCGCGGAACTCGCGCCGCACCGACAGGAAGGCCGCCAGCAGCCCGGAAACATGCGGCGCGGCCATGCTGGTGCCGCTCTCGTCGAAGTACAGCTCGCCCTCGGCGAAGTGCGCATTGGCCGAGCGGATGCGCTCGCCCGGCGCCACCACGTCCGGCTTCACGCGCCCATCGGCGGTGGGTCCGCGCGACGAGAAGGACGAAATCCCGTAGAGATAGGGCCGGTCGGCGTTGACCGAGCCGACGGCGATGCAGTCCTCCAGGTTCGCCGGGTCGCCGATGGACATCGGCGTCGAGATCTCGGCGTCGCCGTCGGGCGTCTGCACCCTCAGCAGGCCTTCGTTGCCGCAGGCCACCACCGCCAGCACACCGGCGCGCCACAGGCGCCGCAGCTCGGCGCAGATGGGCGAGAAGCCGCAGCCGTACACGGTGTGGTCGAAAGGCCCGCCCAGGCTGAGGTTGACGCCGTGGATGGCAAGGCCGCCGGTGACGTTCTCGTTCTGCTCGGCGATGTGGTCCAGCGCCTTGATGATCCAGGCGTCCTCGCCCTGTCCCTGGTCGTTCAGCACCTTGTAGACCACCAGCTTCGCCCGCGGCGCCACGCCGCGCGGGCCGCCCGGCTGGCGTGAGTCGCCGGCGACGATGCCGGCGACGTGCGTGCCGTGGCCGTCGGCATCCGCGGCCGCCTCCAGCCGCCGCGGCCGGCCGGGCTTCGTGCAGTCCCACACCGCGCTGATCACGCTGGCGCCGGTGGCGGGGTCAGTGAAATGCGGGTGGTTCGCCTGCACGCCGGTGTCCAGCACGGCCCAGGTGATGCCGTCGCCGTCGGCACCGAAGCTGTGGAAGGCGGCATCGGCCTTCAGCACCCGCAGCGAGCGGTGGGTGAGCTTGGCCTTGCGCGCGCTCTGCCACACCGCATAGACGCGCAGCTCACGGTGCCGGTGCGCGACGCGCTGCAATTCGTCGGCCGTGAGGCGCGCGGCGACGAAGCGGCGCAGCGGGTCGATGCAGGCCGCCTCGGCGTCGTCGACCAGGGTCTCCAGCAGGGCCGCGGCCTGCGCGATGCGGTGCTCCAGCTTCAGCACCGGCGCGGAGACCGGCTCGCCTGACGGCAGGCGCCGGGCGCCGCCTTGCTCAGCCTCGGCCAGCGCCAGGCGCTCCTGCTGCTCGACGGCCCGCATCTGCGCCTCGGTCTCGTCCACCGCCTTCCAGCCCGGCTCCAGCACCTCGATGAGCACCGGGTGGCGCTGGGCGGGCGGGGTGTCCAGCCGCTCGGCCACGTCGCGCGCCAGCACGAAGGGCGCCATCACGTCCATGCGCATCGCCGCGTGCACCACGCGGCGCACGGCAGGATGCGCGAGGTAGCCGACCGCCGAGTGCGGGTTGAAGCCCTCGACCCGCCGGCTGTGGCTGTTGACGATCAGCTCGTCCTGGATCTTCGACGACGGGGAGAAGTCGCTGCCCAGCCGCTTGTCCATCGCCACCGGGTCCAGCGGATCGGCGAAGTTGTGCCAGCGCCGCAGGTGCCCGGGCACCTGGCGGTCGTCGGGCTCCAGCCAGTCCTGCACTTCGGCGATGCCGAGCGGCGAGCCGATGGTGACCAGCGCCTCGACGTTCGCGGCAGCCTCGCCCAGCGCCGACAGCACCTCGTACGCGACGATCGACCCCTGGCTGTGCGCCACCAAGGTCACCGGCTGGCCGTCCGCGGCCTGCAGCGCGCCGGCCAGGCGCTCGCGGATCTGCCCGCGCATGCCGTCGCGGAAGAAGTACGCCGCCGTGTCGCCGACGAAGGCCTGCAGGAAGGCCTTGCTCAGCGGCCGGCGCAGCGCCGGCGGCAGGGGCAGCAGCTTCTTGCCGGCGCTGATCACCAACGGCTGCGGCGGCGCGCCCAGCACCTGCAGCAGGTCTCTTGCGAAGGCCTCGGCCTCGGCGCTGTCGGGATCGATGCCCGCGCGGGCCAGCAGCCGGACGATGTCGATGCCGGCCGGGTCATCGGCCTGGCCCGCTTCTTCCGCCGCCGGGCCCTGCGCTGCCGCCCGCCTGGCCGCGGCCTTCTTCGCGGCCGGGGCGGACGGCAGCGGGTGCAGCAGGTCGGCCCAGTAGGCCATGCGGCTGCGCTCGCCCATGTCCTTGCCGAAGAGCGCCAGGTCCCATTGCAGCTTCATCGCATCGGGTGCGGGATGCTCGCCGATGCCGTGCACGTAAATGACCAGCGAGCGGCGCGCGGGGCCGGCGGCGGCGGATGCGGATGCGGCGGATGCGGCGCCCGTCCTGCGTGCGGCGGCGGCCGCCGGGGCGGGACCTGAAGCCGGGCTCGAACCCGCGGCCGCTGCCCGGGCCGTGGCAGCCGCCGGCTTCTTCGCCGGCGCGGCAGGGATGGTGGGCGTCTTCGGCGGCTTCGACGTCTTGCGGCTGGGCATGCGGGGCTCCTCAGGCGCGTCGCGGCAGCCCCGTCACGGAAGGCGGCGGTCGCGGGCGGCGGCGATCCTAACGCCGCAGGCCCGCGGCCGGCATCCATGAAGCTGTGGATCGGGGGGGGGCCAGGCCCGGCGGCTTCGACGTCGGTCAGCGCGTGCGCGCGGGCGTCCGCAGCTGCACCAGCACGTCCGACGGCGCGGTGACCGTGGGATCGAAGGGATGCGTGCGCTGGCCGTTGATCGCCGCCAGGATGCGGCGCACGTACATGCGCGTCTCGGCGTAGGGAGGCACGCCGCGGTAGCGCTCGACCGCGCGCTCGCCGGCGTTGTAGGCCGCCAGCACCATCGGCAGGTCGCCTTCGAAGTAGGCCATCAGCCAGCGCAGGTAGGCCATGCCGCCGCGGATGTTCTGCGCCGGGTCGGTCAGGCGGCGCACCTTGAAGCGCGCGGCCGTGTCAGGGATCAACTGCATCAGGCCCTGCGCATTCTTCGGCGAGACGGCCAGGGGATCGAAGTTGGATTCCTTCTCCATCACCGCCAGCACCACGTGCGGCTGCAGCTGGTACTCGGGCGCAACCAACTGCACGAAGCGCACGATGGCCTCCGGCGCGTTCGCCGGCGGCGGCGGGGGTGGCAGGGCGCCCGGCGGAACGGCAGCGGCAGGCGCCCCGGCCGGCGGCAGCCCCGCCGCCCCGGGCCGCTGCCCCGGCCGCGCGGCGGTGCGGGGCGGCACGGGCGCCACCAGCGCGGGCGGCGCCTTGGCCACCGCATCGGACTCCGGCTGCTGCAGGCAGGCCGGCGGGGGCCCCAGCGGCGTACCTAGCTTGACCGCCATGTTCTGTGCCTGCGGGTGGCCCTGCTCGGCCGCGGCAGCGAACAGGTGGGCGGCCTGCGCCTCGTCGCGCTCGATGCCGCGCGCGTTGGTCAGCATCCAGGCCAGGCTGTACTGCGATTCCGCATCGCCATAGCGCGCGGCGCGGCAATAGAACTGCGCGGCACGCACCGGGTCGCGTGGCTGGCCGTTCTCGCCATGCTCCAGCGCCTGCGCCTCTTCGCGCCAGCGCAGCACCTGCGACGGCACCACCGGCCCCGCCTCCGCGGGCGGCGTGGCCGGGCGCGGAAGGGACTCCAGCGTCAGCGCCGGCATGCCAGGCGGCGCCCCGGTCCAGCCACTGGCCAGCGCCACGCCCTGCACCTGGGCCTGAACCGCACCGGCGGCGGCCAGCAGCAGGCCGGCAACCAGCAGGCAGCGAGCCGCGCATCGCGGCAGGCGGGACGGGGCGGGAACGGTCAAGGCAGGCACGGCGCCGGCACTTCCTGGGGTAAACACCGAGGGACGCAGTCTATCGACGCCGATCCGACCCCACTGCCCGTGACACCCTCGTTCAGGGGGGGCCGCGGCGGGAAGATTTCGCGGCGATCCACGGCCGTCCAGGCGCTTGATTGATCAGCGCATCGGGTCAAGCGCCTCAGCGGCGGGCAGCACCCCTTGCCCCGCCGCCACCCTCACCCTCCCCGCCGGCAACACGATCCGGAAGGTCGAGCCGCGTCCCGGCGCGCTGTCGATCAGCAGGGTCCCGCCGTGCCGTTGCACCACGTGCTTGACGATGGCCAGGCCCAGCCCGGTGCCGCCGGTCTCGCGTGAGCGGCTGGAATCGACCCGGTAGAAGCGCTCGGTCAGCCGCGGCAGGTGTTCCTTGGCGATGCCGACGCCGGTGTCGGTCACGGTGAACTCCGCGCCGCCCTCGGCGCGCAGCTGCCAGGCGATGCGCACGCTGCCACCCGCCGGCGTGTAGCGCAGCGCGTTGTTGACCAGGTTGGACACCGCGCTCAGCAGTTCCGACTCCTCGCCATTGATGGCCGCCGGCGGACCGGGCTCGAAGCTGATCGCGTGGCGTTCCTGGTCGGCCGCGCGGGCATCGGACACCACGCGCTGCAGCAGCGGCGCCACGTCCACCCACACGTCGGCCGGCGGCCGTGGCGCGCCTTCGATGCGGGCCAGGGTCAGCAGGTCGGTCACCAGGGCCTGCATGCGATCGGTCTGCTGCCGCATCAGGGCCAGCACGCGCTCGCGCTCCACGTCGGTCAGCGGCAGCGTGGCCAGGGTCTCGACGAAGCCGGCCAGCACCGTCAGCGGACTGCGGATCTCGTGCGAGACGTTGGCGACGAAGTCGCGCCGCATGGTCTCGTTGCGCTCGCGCTCGGTGATGTCCTGCGACAGCACCAGCTTGGACGACTCGCCGTAGCGCCGCACGATCACCTGCAGCATGCCCTCGCCGCCGGGACGCGGAAAGTTCACCGCCTCCACGAAGGCGCCGGACTGAAGGTGCCCGACGAAGACCGGCGAGCGCACGAGGTTGGTGATGCGCTGCTCGCGGTCGCGCAGGCCATCGAGACCGAAGTGCTCGGCCGCGACGCGGTTGAACCACTGGATGTGGTCTTGCTCGTCGAGCAGCAGCACGCCATTGGGCGAGGCCTCGATCGCCGACAGGAACTGCGCCAGCCGGCGCTGCTCGGCCATCGTGCGGTCGGCCTGGGCCTTGAACGCGCGCTCGATGCGGTAACCCAGTTCGCCGACGGGGCCGCGCGCGTTGCGCAGCGGCGCCGCGTCGCCCTCGCCCGAGGCCGCGACCCAGCGCGCCAGGCGGCGCAGCGACCACCAGTCGATCAGCTGGCCCACGGCCAGTGTCGCGGCGATGCAGAGCGCGACCGCCAGCAGCCACGCGGCCGGCCCGCGGGTGAGCGCATGGCCGAGCACCAGGCCGGCCACGAGCGACGTGCACGCGGTGAGCGTGCGCCAGGGAAAACGTGCCATTCGACCAAGGGCGTCAGGCAGCGGAAGCCGAAGCCTGCGGCCGCGACAGCCGGTAGCCGGCGCCGCGCACGGTCTCGATCAGGCTGTCGCAGCCCGCCGGCGCCAGCGCGCCGCGCAGGCGCTTGATGTGCACGTCGACCGTGCGCTCCTCGATGAACACGTGGTCGCCCCAGACGCGGTCGAGCAACTGGGCACGGCTGTGCACGCGCTCGGGGTACGTCATCAGGAAGCGCAGCAGGCGGAACTCGGTGGGACCCAGCTGCAATTCGCTGCGGCCGTAATGCACACGGCGGGTCGCGGGGTCGAGCGACAGGTCGCCCACCGCCACCGCGGAGTCCAGCGCCTCGGGCAGCTTGCGGCGCAGCACGGCGCGGATGCGCGCCATCAGCTCGCTGGGCTTGAAGGGCTTGGTCAGGTAGTCGTCGGCGCCGGCATCCAGCCCGGCCACCAGGTCTCGCTCCTCGCTGCGGGCGGTGAGCATGATGATGGGCAGCTCTTTCGTGCGTGCGTCGCCGCGCCAGCGGCGCGCCAGGTTCACGCCCGACTCGCCGGGCAGCATCCAGTCGAGGATCACCAGGTCCGGCAGGGTCTCGCGCACACGCTCGGCGGCCTCGGCGGCATCGGCGGCCTGGCGCACTTCATGGCCTTCGTGCCGCAGGTGCAGCGCGATCAGCTCGGCGATCGCGGGCTCGTCTTCGACGATCAGGATGCGTCCCATGCTTGTCGCCCTCGCTTCAGCTGACGACGGACTCCACGCCTTCCAGCGGCGTGTGCCGCACGTCGGCGCCCTTGACGATGTAGATCACCTGTTCCGCCAGGTTCTTCGCATGGTCACCGACGCGCTCGATGGCCTTGGCGACGAACACCAGGTCGATGCTGGCCGAGATGGTGCGCGGGTCTTCCATCATGTAGGTCACCAGCTTGCGCAGCAGGCCTTCGAACTCCTGGTCGATCTCGTCGTCGGCCTTGATCACCGCCAGCGCGGCCGCGGCATCCAGGCGGGCGAAGGCATCCAGCGCGCGGCGCATCGACGCGGTGGCGAGCGTTGCCTCGAAGCTGACGTCGCCCACCGGCAGGCGCAAGCGGCTGGACACGCCGGTGTTCATCAGCCGCTGCACGGTGCGCGCGATGCGCGCGGCCTCGTCGCCGACGCGCTCCAGGTTGCCGATGGTCTTGGACACGGCGATCAGCAGGCGCAGGTCGCGTGCCGTGGGCTGGCGCCGGGCGATGATGGACGACAGGTCGCGGTCGATGTCCACTTCCATCTCGTTGACCCGCGCCTCGCGCTCCAGCACCTGGCTGGCCGTCTCGGCGCTGAAGTTGGTCAACGCGTAGATGGCCTGCGCGACCTGGGATTCGACCAGGCCCCCCATCTCGAGCACGCGGGTGGAGATGGCGCTCAGCTCGGCGTCGAACTGCGTGGAAAGATGCTTGTCGGTCATGTGGCGCGTCCTTCGGTGGTTAGCCGAACCTTCCCGTGATGTAGTCTTCGGTTTCCTTGCGCTTCGGCTTCATGAAGATCTCCTTCGTCTCGCCGAACTCGATCAGCTCGCCCAGGTACATGTAGGCGGTGTAGTCCGAGACGCGCGCGGCCTGCTGCATGTTGTGGGTGACGATCAGCACCGTCACCTTGTTCTTGATCTCGCCGATCAGTTCCTCGATGGAGCCGGTGGCGATGGGGTCCAGCGCCGAGGTGGGCTCGTCGAACAGGATGATCTCGGGGTCCGTGGCGAGCGCGCGCGCGATGCACAGGCGCTGCTGCTGGCCGCCGGACATGGCCACCGCCAGGTCGTCCAGCCGGTCCTTGGCCTCGTTCCACAGTGCGGCGCCCTTCAGCGCGGCTTCCACCTTGTCGTCGATGTAGCTGCGCGACTTCTCGCCGCGCACGCGCAGGCCGTAGGCCACGTTCTCGTAGATCGACTTGGGGAAGGGGTTCGGCTTCTGGAACACCATCGAGATGCGCATGCGCACCTCGATCGGGTCGACGTGGCGGTCGAGCACGTCCACCTGGTCGGGATGCAGCTGGATGGAGCCGTCGTACTTGTGGCCCGGGTACAGGTCGTGCATCCGGTTGAAGCAGCGCAGGTAGGTCGACTTGCCGCAGCCCGAGGGGCCGATCAGCGCGGTGACCTTGTGCTCGAACACGGGCATCGAGATGCCCTTCAGCGCCTTGAATTCGCCGTAGTAGAAGTCGAGGTTCTTCGACTCCGCTTTCAGCGCGGGGGCCTTGGCGGGCAGAGTGATCGTGGACGGCATGAGTCAGCTCACCATTTGATGTTCTTGCGCAGGCGATAGCGGAGCCAGATGGCCAGCGCGTTCATCCCGAGCGTCATGAAGACCAGCACGAAGCTCGCGGCGGCGGCGTTCTGGTGAAAAGCAGGGTCGGGGCGCGAGGTCCAGTTGAAGATCTGGATCGGCATCACCGTGAACGAAGAGAACATCCAGTCGAACAGGCCCGCCGGCGGCTCGCCGGTGAAGGGCGCCGGCGGCAGGAAGGCGATGAAGGTCAGCGCGCCGATGGTGATGATGGGCGCCGTCTCGCCGATGGCGCGCGACAGGCCGATGATCACGCCGGTCAGGATGCCGGGCGTGGAATACGGCAGCAGGTGGTCGTTGATGACCTGCCACTGCGAGGCGCCGCAGGCATAGGCGCCTTCGCGCACGTGCTGCGGAATGGCCCGCAAGGCCTCGCGCGTCGTCGTGATGACGATCGGCAGGATCAGCAGCGCCAGCGTCAGGCCGGCGGTGAGGATGCTCTGCCCCAGCCCGAAGGTGTAGACGAACAGGCCCAGCGCCAGCAGCCCGTAGATGATCGACGGCACGCCTGCGAGGTTGGTGATGTTGATCTCGATGACGTCGGTGAACCAGTTCTTGCGCGCGTACTCCTCGAGGTACACCGCGCCGGCGATGCCCAGCGGCACGGCCACCAGCGCGGTCACCGCCATCACCAGCACCGAGCCGACCCAGGCGGACAGGATGCCGGCCTGGCCCGCGCGGCGCGACGGGAAGGAGGTGAAGAACTCGGTGGTCAGCCGCGGGATGCCTGCGACCGCCATGTCGACGAAGAGCGCGACCAGCGTCAGGATGCCGACGGCCAGCGCCATGAGGCCCAGCAGGCCGAAGATCAGGTCCCAGCGCTTGTGGCGGCGGATGATGCCGCGCAGTTCGCCGGTGGTGGGGGCGGTGCGGTCCATGGCGTCAATAGGCTTCGCGGAACTTGCGGCGCATCCAGTGGCCGATCAAGTTGAATGTTAGTGTGAGCAGCATCAGCGACAGGCCGGCCGCGAAGATGGTCTGGTAGCCGATGCTGCCGTGCGGCAGGTCACCCAGGGCCACCTGAACGATGTAGGACGTGATGGTGGCCGCCGGCTCCAGCGGATTGAAGCTGAGCGTGGGCTGCATGCCCGCCGCCACGGCCAGGATCATGGTCTCGCCGACCGCGCGCGAGATGCCCAGGATGTAGGCCGAGGCGATGCCGGACATCGCCGCCGGCACCACCACCTTCACCGCCGTCTGGTAGCGCGTCGCGCCCATCGCGTACGAGCCTTCGCGCAGGCTCATCGGCACCGCGCGCATCGCATCCTCGGACAGCGAGGAGACGTAGGGGATGATCATGATGCCCATCACGATGCCGGCCGACAGCACGTTGAAGCCGGGCAGTTCGGGGTAGATCTTCTGGATCAGGGGCGTGATGAACAGCAGCGCGAAGTAGCCGTAGATGATGGTCGGCACGCCCGACAGCAGTTCCAGCAGCGGCTTCAGCGTTTCGCGGGTCTTGTGGCCCGCGAACTCGGACAGGTAGATCGCGATCACCGTGCCGAGCGGTATCGCGATGGCCAGGGCCACGGCCGAGCTGGTGACCGTGCCCGACATCAGGACCATGATGCCGAAGTGGGCGTCGTCGAACAGCGGCGTCCACTGCGTGTCGGTCAGGAAGGACCAGAGCGGCACGTGGCTGAAGAAGCTGAGGGACTCGCGCACCAGGATGTACACGATGCCCAGCGTCGTGAACACCGAGACGCAGGCCGCGGCCAGCAGCACGGTTTCGATGGCGCGCTCGCGCCGCTTGCGGCGCGCCTTGGCCCGCGCGTATTCGGCGAGCTTGGCGGCGCCGGCGGCTGGAGCAGCCGGCACGGCGGAACCCTCGACGGACGTGGTGATCGCCATGCGGCCGCAACCTTTCAGCAGTTCAGTGGGAAATCAGAGCTTGGCTTCGCGGGCCATCAGCTCGTCGATGGTGACGCCGACCTCAGCCGCGCCGCCGAAGACCGTGCCCTTCTTGCCCTTGGCCAGGTGCTCCAGGTTCCCCGTGTAGGCCTTGGCCGGCAGCGGCACGTACTTCACTTCCTTCGCGATCCTCGGGGTCTCCTTCATCATGTACTCGACGAATTCCTTGACCTCGGGCTTCGCCAGCGACTTGGCGTTGACGTAGATGAAGATCGGGCGCGACAGCGGCTGGTAGCTGCCGTCGAGCACGGTCTTCTCGCTCGGTGCGACGGCGGGCTTGCCGGCCTTCTCGACGATCGGCACCGCCTTCAGGCGGGCCTGGTTCTCGGCATAGTAGGCGTAGCCGAAGTAGCCGATCGAATTGACGTCCTGGGACACGCCCTGCACCAGCACGTTGTCGTCCTCGGACGCGGTGAAGTCGCCGCGGCTGGCCTTGCTCTTGCCGTTGATGGCTTCCGTGAAGTAGTCGAAGGTGCCCGAATCGGCGCCGGCGCCGAACAGCTTGATCGGCGCGTCCGGCCAGGCCGCGTTCACCTGGTTCCAGCGGGTGATCTTGCCCTGCGCGGCGGGTTCCCAGATCTTCTTCAGTTCCTCGACGCTGATCTGCTTGAGGAAGGTGTTCCTGGGGTTGGTGACGACGGTCAGCGCGTCGAACGCGACCGGCAGCTCGAAGTACTCGATGCCTTCGGCCTTGCAGGCGTCCATTTCCTTCTTCAGGATCGGGCGCGAGGCGTTGGAGATGTCGATCTCGCCACGGCAGAACTTCTTGAAGCCGCCGCCGGTGCCCGAGATGCCGACCGTCACCTTGACGGCGTTCTTCTTGGCCTTCTGGAAGTCCTCGGCGATGCCTTCGGTGATCGGGAAGACGGTGGACGAGCCGTCGATCTTGACGACCTGCGCCTGCGCGGCGTAGGGCAGCGCCCAAGCGATCGCGGTCAGGGCCAGGGCAGCAAATTTCGGGGCGGTATTCATGCGGGGTTCTCCTGCGACGGTGGGTGTGTCGCGGCCGCACTGTAGGCAGGCTCGATGAAGGTTTCGTGACAGTTTGCCCCGTGTTCCATGACATCCCGGGCGTGAGGGCTGACACGAACCGGAACCGCCCCTTGCCCCGGCCATCACGCGGCGGCCACCGGGATGGTCCGGCGCGGGCGCTCGGCCCGGGCCCGCAACTGGCCGCAGCCGCCCTCCACGTCCTGGCCGGCGGACTGCCGCAGCTTGGTCAGCACGCCGCGGCGGTGCAGGCGGCGGGCGATGTCGGCGGCCTTCTCCCAGCTGGGGCGGTTGAAGTCCAGGCCTTGGACCTGGTTGTACGGAATCATGTTCAGCACGCCGTACTTGCCGGCAAGAAGGCGCACGATGCCGTCCAGCTCGTCGTCGCCGTCGTTCACGCCGTCCAGCAGCGTCCATTGGTACTGCACCGGGTAGCCGGTGGCGCGGGCGTAGCGCTCTCCGGCCTCGACCAGCTCGGCCGGATCCAGGCGCGGGGCGCGCGGCAGCAGCTGTTCGCGCAGCGCCGGCTTGGTGGTGTGCAGGGACAGCGCCAGCGCCGGCTTCACCCGGCCCTGCGGCAGGCGCTCGAAGGCGCGCGGGTCGCCGACCGTGGAGAACACCAGGCTCTTGTGCGCGATGCCGCCCTCCTGGCCCAGCAACTGGATCGCGTCGAGCACGTTGTCCAGGTTGTGCGCCGGCTCGCCCATGCCCATGAAGACGACCTTGCGCACCGCCCGGCGGCGCCGCGCCAGCGCCACCTGCGCCACCATCTCGCCGCTGCTCACCTGGCGAACCAGGCCGTCGCGCCCCGTCATGCAGAACAGGCAGCCGACGGCGCAGCCCACCTGGCTGGAAATGCACACCCCTTCGCGCGGCAGCAGCACGCTTTCCACCATCTGGCCATCGGCCAGGCGCAGCAGCAGGCGAGCGGAGCCGTCTTCGGCCGGGTGCTCGGACTGCAGCACGGCCAGGGCTTCCAGCTCCGCCTCCAACGCCGGCATCGCCTCGCGCAGGGGCCTGGGCAGGAAGTCCTCCGGCCGCCGCTTGCCGGCGGCCTGCGGCCGGCCGGTCGCCCACAGCCGCAGCACCCGTTGTTCATGCAGCGGGCCTGCGCCGAGGGCGCGCAGTTTCTGGCGGATGTCGTCGATGCGCATGGAGTCGGCGGGGATTGCAGGCCGCGAGTTTAGGCAAGCCGCTACCATCGACCCCGGCGCGCATGCCGTCGAGGCCGGCCCGTTCGGGGCCGCCGGGCAAGTCGCCGGGGAGCCTGATGACCGTGATCGAGAAGCTGCTGGCCGCCCTCGTGCTGGTCGTGTGCCTGGTGATGCTGGGGCGCATGCTGCTTCCCGCGCGCCAGCAGCAGCGCTTCGACGCGGCGCTGCGCGAATGGCGCGACCGCCTGCGCGCCCTGCGCCATCGCCGCCCCTGGCAGCGGCGCGCCGCGCGGCAGGATGCCGCCCGCACCGCGGAGGAAGCCATCCGCAAGGCCCGCCGCACGGCCAGCGGCGGCAACGGGCATGACGGCAAGGCGGAGCCCGAAGGCGAGTGGGACGGCAACGTCTTCCGGCCGAAATCGTTCAAGCCGCCGCAAAAGCCGCATTGAGCGCCCATCCACTCTCTCGTCGCTGACTCCGTTGGACGCCAGCTTCGCCGTGGTCGTCGTCGGCGCGCTCGCGGCCGGCTTCGTGCAAGGCCTGTCGGGCTTCGGCTTCTCGATGGTCGCGATGTCGTTCTGGGCCTGGGTGCTGGACCCGAAGCTGGCCGCCGTGCTGGCCGTCTTCGGCGGCATGACGGGCCAGATGTTCGCCGCCCTCACCATGCGCCGCGGCTTCGACGTGCGCACGCTCGCCCCCTTCATCGCCGGCGGGCTGGCCGGCATCCCGCTGGGCTTGTGGCTGCTGCCGCGCCTGGAGCCGGCGCTGTTCCGGGCGTTGGTCGGCGGGCTGCTGGCGGTGTGGTGCCCGCTGATGCTGATGGCCGGCAGGCTGCCGCGGCTGCGCTTCCCGAACCCCACGACCGAGCGCATGGCCGACGGACTGGCGGGCATTTCCGGCGGTGTGATGGGGCCGCTCGGCGGCTTCACCGGCGCCCTGCCCACGCTGTGGTGCACGCTGCGCGGCTTCGAGAAGGACCGGCAGCGCGCCGTGATCCAGAACTTCAACCTCGCGATGCTCACGTTGACGATGGCGAGCTACCTGGCCAGCGGGCAGGTCACCCGGGCCATGTGGCCGTCGCTCGCGGTCGTCGCGCCGGCGCTGCTGCTGCCGGCCTGGCTGGGCACGCGGCTCTACCTGGGCATCAGCGACCTGGCCTTCCGCCGCATCGTGCTGGGACTGCTGACCGCCTCCGGCGTCGCGCTGCTGGCGGCCGCGCTGCCGCAGGTGCTCTCCTGAGAGCCGCGCGGCCCCTGCCGCTCAGCCGCGGCGCAACTCGGCCGGCGCACCCGAGAACCGCGTTTCCGCCTGCTTGCGGAACTCGGTCGGCGTCATGCCCTTGATCTCGAGGAAGCGGCGGTTGAAGTTGGCCACGTTGTTGAAGCCCACCTCGTAGCAGATGTGGGTGACGTAGCGGTCCGACTCCATCAGCAGCTGGCAGGCGCGGTTGATGCGCACGCGGTTGACGAAGTCGGTGAAGGTGTTGCCGGTGGCACGGCGGAAGAAGCGGCTGAAGCGGCTTTCGCTCATGCCCAGTTCCGCGGCCACCTCGGAGGCCACCAGCGGCTGCGCCACGTTGTCGGTGAGGCGGTTGACGATGACGTTGATCTGGTCCATCTCCGCGTCGTCGTCCAGGCCCTGCAGCTGCACGGCCGACAACAGGCGGTAGTCGGTGCAGTGCGCCAGGTCGCCGAGGAAATCGCTGAAGGCCGCGAAGCGGCGCAGCCCGCGGGATGCCTTGATGGTGCGCCAGTGAGCCTCGGCCCGCTCGCCCAGGCCGAAGAACTCGATGCCGTGGCGCGAGCGTTCCAGCAGCGGCATCACCTCGGCCAGTTCGGGCAGCTCGGTGGCGGCGCGCTCGATCGGCTCGTGCGGGAACTGGATCACCAGGTCGCGCTCGGGCACGCCCTCGGGCGGCAGGTCGAAGGAGATCCAGTTGTGCGGCAGGCGCGGCCCGCACAGCACCAGGTGGCCCGGCTGGAAGGGGCCGATCCAGTCGCCGACGAAGGCCTTGCCCGAGCTGGCGACGATCAGGTGCAGTTCGTACTCGTCGTGGTAGTGCCAGCGCGCCAGCGGCGTCGGGAAGCCATGCGACAGGCAGCGCACGATGCCGGCCTCTTCCGGCGGCTCGTAGCCGAGATCCGTACTGCGCGCGTAGGCCCGCTCCAGCTCGGGCCGGCGAACCCGGGGGACGGCTGGAACAGCGTGGCGGGTCGGCATGGCTCGAGGCGGAAGGCGGTGCGTCAGTGCGTGGGCGGCACGCCCGGCGAGGATGCCACGAACGCCGCCACGCGGCGACTGGCTTCGCGCAGCGCCGCCTGCAGGCGCGGGTCGCCGGCCAGCGGCCCCCACAGCAGCGCATCGGCCGCGAAGGCGGCGACCGGATCGGTGGCGGCGCACATGGCGTGCGCGGCCGCCGGGTCCATCGCCTGGTCCGTGTAGGCATGCGGCAGCGCGTCGACGTGCCAGCGCTGCAGGTAGGCCAGGAACAGCGCCGGCAGCATCGCGGCCGAGGCGATCGAGGCGCCCGCCGCCAGCCGCTCGCGGATGGTCGGCGCGATGAAGCCCGGGATCTTCGAGAAGCCGTCCATCGCCACCCGCTGGTTGGTGTCGACGATCGCGGGGTTCGCGAAGCGCTCGAGCACCACGTCGCGGTACGCGGCCAGGTCGATCGGGCTGGGCTGCAGCGCGGGAATCGCGTCGTCGGTGACGTAGTCGTGCGCCAGCCGGCGGATGCGTGCGTCCGCCGTGCCCTCGTGGATGTAGTCCAGGCCGGTCAGCGTGCCGGCCCAGGCGATGCAGCTGTGCGTGGCGTTGAGCAGGCGGATCTTGGCCTCCTCGTACGGCGCGACCGAATCGACCATCTGCACGCCGACGCGCTCCCATTCGGGCCGGCCGGCGGCGAAGTCGTCCTCGATCACCCACTGGATGAAGGACTCGCCCATCAGCGCCGCCGCATCATCGATGCCGGTGGCCGCGCGCACGCGTTCGCGCACGTCGGGCGTGGGGCGCGGGGTGATGCGGTCGACCATCGCGTTCGGGCAGCGGGTGTTGGCCTCCACCCAGGCATGCAGCGCCTGGTCGTCGCGGCGCTGGATGAATTCGAGCAGGCCGCGGCGGAAGCGCTTGCCGTTGTGGCGCAGGTTGTCGCAGTTCAGCAGCGTGACCGGACCGGCACCGGCCTGCATGCGCGCGCGCAGCAGGCGTTCCAGCGCGCCGTACAGCGTGCTGCCACGCCCTTCGGGCGATAGGTCGGCAGCCAGGTCGGCAAAGCCGAGGTCGAGCTTGTCGTGCGCGTCCAGGTAATAGCCGGCCTCGGTGACGGTGAACGAGATGATGCGCGTGGCCGGGTCGGCCGCCAGCGCCGCCAGCCCGGCATGGCCGGCTTCGTAAGGCACCACCTCTTCCAGCGCGGTGATGCGCGTGTACTCGCGCTGGCCCGAGGGCGACACGGTCTCCAGCGTGTAGGCGCCGCGGCTGGCCTGCAGCGCGGCGATGGTCTCGGCCATGTCCGGCCGCAGGTTGCCGCCGGCCAGCGTCCAGCGCCGGTCGCCCAGCGCCTGCAGCCGGTGCAGGTAGACCGCCTGGTGGGCGCGGTGGAAGGAGCCGAGCCCCAGGTGCAGCACTCTCAATCGATCCATGGTCATCACAGTGCGGCCGCAGCAACCACTCGGCCTTGCGCATCGAAGCGGTGGGCGGCGGCGGTGTCGAGCTTCAGTCCCACCGCATCGCCCACCTGCGAATGGCAGCGCGCGTTCAGCCGCGCCACCAGGGTGGCGCCGCGCGGCGTGGCCACGTGCACCAGCGTCTCGGCGCCCAGCGCCTCGATCAGCTCGATGCGGCCGTCGACCCCGCTGGTGCCGGCCGGAGTCAGCGACACGCTTTCGGGCCGCAGGCCGATGAAGCCGCCGGGCGGCGCCTTCAGCCCCGGCAGGGGCAGCTGGTCGACCGGCACCACGTTCATCTGCGGCGTGCCGATGAACTGCGCGACGAACTGGTTGGCGGGCCGGTCGTACAACTCCAGCGGCGAGCCCACCTGCTCGATGCGGCCGTCGCGCAGCACCACCACGCGGTCGGCCAGGGTCATCGCCTCCACCTGGTCGTGGGTGACGTAGATGGTGGTGGCGCCCAGTTCGCGGTGCAGCTTGGCGATCTCGACCCGGGTCTGGCCGCGCAGGGCCGCATCGAGGTTGGACAGCGGCTCGTCGAACAGGAAGACCTTGGGCGCGCGCACGATGGCGCGGCCGATGGCCACGCGCTGGCGCTGGCCGCCGGACAGCTCGCGCGGCGTGCGCTGCAGGTAGGCGCCCAGGTTCAGGATCTCGGCCGCGCGCTGCACCTTGCGCTTGATTTCGGCCTCGTCCACCTTGGCCAGCTTCAGTGCGAAGCTCATGTTCTCGTACACGCTCATGTGCGGGTACAGCGCATAACTCTGGAACACCATCGCCAGGTCGCGCTTGGACGAAGGCAGGTCGGTGATGTCGCGGCCATCCAGGCGCAGCGTGCCGTCGCTGATCGTCTCCAGGCCGGCGATCAGGCGCAGCAGCGTGGACTTGCCGCAGCCCGAAGGACCGACGAAGACCACGAACTCGCCCTTTTCAATCGCCAGGTCGATGCCCTTGATCACCGACACCGGGCCGAAGTGCTTGGCCACCTTGTCGAGCTGAAGGAATGCCATTCAATGCTCCAAATGCTTTGCCGCTGCCGTCACTTGACGGCGCCGAAGGTCAGGCCCTGCACCAGCTGCTTCTGGCTGAACCAGCCGAAGACGACGATCGGGGCGATCGCCATCAGCGAAGCGGCCGAGAGCTTGGCCCAGAACAGGCCCTCGGGACTGGAATAACTCGCGATCAACGTGGCCAGGGTGCCGGCCTTGGCGGAGGTGAGGTTCAGCGACCAGAAGGCCTCGTTCCAGCTCAGCACCAGGCACAGCAGGCCGCAGGACGCCAGCGCGCCGGTGGACAGCGGCAGCAGCACCTTGTGGAACTCCTGCCACAGCGTGGCGCCGTCCATGCGCGCGGCCTCCAGGATCTCGGGCGGCACGTCCTTGAAGGACGAGAACAGCATCCACACCATGATCGGCAGGTTCGACAGCGTGAACACGATGATCAGCGCCAGCCGCGTGTCCAGCAGGTGGCTGACCTGAGCCAGCACGTAGATCGGCACCAGCGCGCCCACGGCCGGCATCATCTTGGTGGACAGCATCCACATCAGGATGTCCTTGGTCCTCGGGCTGCGGAAGAAGGCCATCGAATACGCCGCGGGCACGGCCAGCAGCAGGCTCAACGCCGTAGAGGCCACGCTGGTGATGAGCGAATTGGTGGCGTACAGCAGGTAGTCGCTGCGTTCCTGCACCTCGTGGAAGTTCTCCAGCGTGGGCGTGAAGACCACGAGCGGCGGCACGGCGATGGCCTGCAGCTCCGTCTTGAACGCCATCAATGCCAGCCAGCCCAGCGGGAAGAACACCAGCAGGGCGACGCCCCAGGCGGCCACGGTGCGCGCGGCCAGCGCGACGGGAAACTTTTGTGCGCGTGCCATGTGAATCACTTGTCCAGGTTCTTGCCGACGAGGCGGATCAGGAAGATGGCCGCGATGTTGGCCAGCACCACCGCGAACAGCGCGCCGGCCGATGCCACGCCGGCATCGAAGTTCAACAGCGCCTGCTTGAAGATCAGGAAGGCCACGTTGGTGCTCGCGTCACCGGGGCCGCCGCCGGTCGTCGTGTAGATCTCGGCGAAGACGCTGAGCAGGAAGATCATCTCGATCATCACCACCACCGCCACCGGACGCGCCAGGTGCGGCAGATAGAGATAGCGCAATTGCTGCAGGAAATTGGCGCCATCCATGCGCGCGGCTTCCAGCTGCTCGCGATTCATCGACTGCAACGCAGTGACCAGGATCAGCGTGGCAAAGGGCAGCCATTGCCACGACACCATGATGATCACGCTGAAGAGCGGGTGGTCGGTCAGCCAGTCCACCGGCGCCAGCCCGAAGAACTTCCACACCTGCGCCAGAACGCCGTAGATGGGATTCATCATCATGTGCTTCCACATCAGCGCATTGACCGTGGGCATGACGAAGAACGGGGAAATCAGCAGCACTCGCACGATGCCGCGGCCCGGGAAAGGCTCGTCGGTCAGCAGCGCGATGACGGTGCCGAACACGACCGTGATGACGATGACGCTGCCCAGCAGCAGCAGCGTGTTGATCGTGGCCGTGCCGAAGGAGGGATCGGTGACGAAGTACTCGAAGTTCGACAAGCCGATGAAGCCGGTCTGCTCCGGCTGCATCAGGTTGTAGCGGATGACGCTGAAGTAAATCGTCATCACCAGCGGCACGATCATCCACAGGAAGAGCGTGAGGATCGCCGGCGCCATCAGGAGCCGCGGCAGGAAGCGGCTCGCGGCGGCCTTTCGGCCCGCCTTCGGTGAAGTCACCGTGGCCGCCCCACCGGAGTCCTTCTTGCTCGATCCGATGGCCACCACGCCAGCCGCATCAGGAGTCGCCATTGCCATCGTCCACCCTGCACATCGCTTCATCTCCCAGACCGCGCGCCACGCGCCGCAGCCATCCATCACCGCAGTGCGGCACCAGGCGCCGCACTGCCACTGCCGCGGCCCGGCGCGCGAAGGCCGCCGCGGCCACCATCAAGCAGCAGCACGGATCCGGCTCCGCCGGTCCGCCGCTGCCCGTCCCCGGGGGAGGCGGCCGCCAGGCCGCTCCGAGGGGCTGAAACCTGCTACTTGAGGTACCCGGACTTCTTCATCTCGCGCTCGGCGGCAGCCTGCGAAGCCTTCAGCGCCTCGTCCACCGAGGTCTTGCCCGCCAGCGCCGCGCTCATCTGCTGGCCCACCGCGATGCCGATGGACTGGAACTCCGGGATCGCCGCGAACTGCACGCCGATGTACGGGCTCTTCGGCAGCGTCGAGTCGGTGGGATTGGCGGAGAAGATCGCGCGCTGCTCGGCCTCGGCGAACTTCGCGGCCTGCCGGAATTCACGCGACAGGTAGGTGGTCTTGCGGGTGCCGGTGGGCACGGCGGCCCAGCCGTTGGTCTTGGCCACCAGCTGCACGTAGTCCTTCGACGTCGCCCAGTTGATGAACTTCTGCGCCGCATCGGCCTTCTGCGAGCCGGCGGGAATCGCCAGCGCCCAGGCCCACAACCAGTTCGCGCCCTTGGGCGTGACGGCGGTCGGCGCCTGCGCGAAGGCCACCTTGTCCGCCACCTTCGACTGCTTGGGGTCGCTGACGAAGGACGCGGCGATGGTCGCGTCGACCCACATCCCGCACTTGCCTTCGTTGTACAGGGCCAGGATCTCGTTGAAGCTGTTGGCCGCCGAGCCCGGGGGGCCGTAGTTCTTCAGCAGGTCGACGTAGAAGGTGACCGCGTCCTTCCAGGGCTTGGACTCCAGCTGCGGCTTCCACGACATGTCGAACCACTGGCCGCCGTGCGTGTTCACGATGGTCGTGATCAGCGCCATGTTGTCGCCCCAGCCCGGCTTGCCTCGCAGGCAGATGCCGTAGACGCCGGCCGAAGGGTTGTGGATCTTCGCGGCGAGGTCCTTGATCTGCGCCCAGGTCGGCTTCTCGGGCACGGTGACGCCGGCCTTCTCCGCCAGGTCCTTGCGGTACATCAGCATCGAGCTTTCGCCGTAGAAGGGCGCCGCGTACAGCTTGCCGTCGGCCGACAGGCCCTGGCGCATCGCCGGCAGCAGGTCGTCCACGTCGTAGCCGGCGTCCGGCTTCAACTCCTTCAGCCAACCCTTCTTGCCCCAGATCGGCGTCTCGTACATGCCGATGGTCATCACGTCGAACTGGCCGCCTTTCGTGGCGATGTCCGTCGTCACGCGCTGGCGCAGCACGCCTTCTTCCAGCGTCACCCACTTCAGCTTGATGTCCGGATTGGCGGTCTCGAAGTGCTTCGAGAGCTTTTGCATCTCGATCATGTGGCCGTTGTTCACGGTCGCGACCACCAGTTCGGTGGCGGCCTGGGCGGCACCGCAGGCCAGGGCGGCGGCCAATGCGATGGGAGCGAGAAACTTCATCGTCTGTCTCCTGAGGTTCGGGGGGGTCCGGAGGGTGCGCCTTGCGCGTGTCATCGACGGAGTGAACTCTAGGAGAGCAAGGATGTGTGACTCGATACAACAAGACCCGCTTTCAATACTCAATTTCAGCAGTTGGTCCGGGTTTTCCTCTAGTGCGCGCCATTTCGTATCGCTTTTCACGGAACTGGCCCATCCTTCCGACGCTGTTCGGCGCTTTCGCGCAGCGCGGAGCTGCCTACAGTGGCGGCGGCGCGCAGCGCCGTCACCCCGTTCGACCACATGGCGCAGCAGGGCGCCGCGCTGGCGGGAACGATGCGCTGCCGCCGCCGACAGCCCGAGCCGGCAGGCGCGCCAGCTGACCGAGGCGGTTCCGGCTTTCCGCTTCCGACCCTCGCGTGAGGGCGCGTGATATGGCCTGAGGCGGCCTCAGGCCGTGACCGCCGCCAGCGCGCCCGCGCCCGCGAAGGCATGCCGGGGCAGCCGGCCCCCGGCCCGTGGCCACGTCATTTGGCCGCCAGCCCCAGGCGTTCGATCAGCGCCTTGTCCTTGGCATAGGTCTCCCTGGCCCACTGCAGGTACTCGTCCCCGCTGCGGTACCAGACCTCCTGGTTCAGCTGCGCCAGCACTTCCAGGTGCTTGGGATCGTCCATGGCCTTCTTGAAGGCATCGTGCAGCGTCTTGACGACGGCCGGGTCCATGCCCTTCGGACCGACCAGGCCGTAGGGCGACGACGAGACGACGCCATAGCCCAGGTCCTTCGCGGTCGGCACGTCGGGCCAGCGCCTGGTGCGCTTGTCGCCGAAGGTGACCAGCAGCCGCATCTGGCCGGAATCGACGAACTTGTCCCAGCCGGTGGCGTCGCTCTGCGCCTGGACGTGGCCGCCCAGCAGCGCCTGCTGCAGGTCGGCATTGCCCTTGTAGGGCACGTGCACCAGCTGCACCTTGGCGTTGGCCGCCACCTCCTCCATCAGCAGGTGCGGACTGGTGCCGATGCCGGTGGAGCCGTAGTCCACCTTGCCGGGGTGCCTGCGCGCGGCCTCGATGTAGTCGTTGAAGCTCTTGTACGGCGAATCGGCCTTGACCGTGAAGCCGAAGGTGTAGCCCGAGACGCCGATGATGAAGCTGAAGTCGTTCAGCGGATGCCACTGCGTCTTCTGCATGTGCGGGATGCGCAGCATGCCCATCGGGAACTGCGCGATGGTGTAGCCATCGGGCCTGGCGGTCAGCGCCATCTGGCCCGGGCCCAGCGTGCCGCCGGCGCCGGGCTTGTTCTCGATGACGATGGTCTGGCCGAGGTGTTTGGACGCTATTTCCGCCAGCGCCCGCAGGTGGCGATCGGTGGAGCCGCCCGCGGGCCAGGGCACGATCATCGTGATGGGCTTGCTCGGGTAGGCCTGCGCCAGTGCGCTGCCTGTGGGCGCCAGGGCGGCGGCGGTGGCGGCGGCCAGCGCCAGGAGGGTTCTGCGGCTCGTCATGTGGAGGTCTCCTGGTGGGGTGTCGCCCGCTCCCGGGCATCTTGCTGCGCCTGCAACTCGCGCCCGAGCACCTTGCCCGAACCGGACTTGGGCAGGGACGCGGCGAATTCGAGGATGCGCCCACCGCCGTGCACATCACGCTGCGGTGCGTGTGCAAGGCCATGGGAGAGACCGCGGCCTTGCGACTAATTCCGCTCAGTGGAAATCACCCATCGATCAGCATCCCGATGCTATGGGCGTGCAAGCTGCAGGGGAATTCGCGACTTCACCGAGCAGGGGCGTCGCCTGCGCGACTCTCTTTCCCGATGTGCGGAGAATCAGCCCGGCGTCGCGCCGGCCGGCCACGGCGCGCCTTTCAGCTCCACCCCGTTGCCCTCGGGGTCGCTCAGGTAGAGCGACGGCCCCTCGCCTTCGGCGCCGTTGCGCGAGCCGTACTCGCCCGCGGTGATGCCGTGGCGCGCCAGTTCGGCACGCAGCGCCGCCTCGTCGAAGGGCTCGATGCGCAGGCAGAAGTGGTCCAGGTTGCGGCCCTCCCGGCCCGGCGCTGCACCGCCGGCGCTGCCCAGGCGGCCATCCACCGGCACCAGGTCGATCAGGTGGGCCCCGGCACGCAGCTGCACCAGGCCGATCGCGTCCTGCCGCTTCTCGACCGTGCAGCCCAGCACCCCGCAGTAGAAGGCGAGCATGCGGTCGAGGTCGACGACGCGCAGCACCAGGTGGTCGAGGCCGAGCAGCTTGAACATGGCAATGGGACGGAGGGACGGGACGCCGATGCTAGACCGGGGCCACAGCGTGTGCCGCCGCCTAAAATCGCGCCCCTGTCCGACTGTCCCGCGGCCGCCCTGGGCCCCGCGGGCACCCCTCCCCGAGGATGGTCAACATGACCCGCAAGCTGTTCGTCACCACCGCCCTGCCCTACGCCAACGCAGCCTTCCACATCGGCCACATGATGGAGTACATCCAGGCCGACACCTGGGTGCGGGCGCAGCGCATGCGGGGGGCGGAGGTGAACTTCGTCTGCGCCGACGACGCGCACGGCGCACCGATCATGATCGCCGCCGAGAAGGCCGGGAAGACGCCGCAGCAGTTCGTCGCCGACATTGCCGCCGGCCGCCCGCAGTACCTGCAGGGCTTCCACATCGCCTTCGACAACTGGCACTCCACCGACGGCGCCGAAAACCACCAGCTGGCTCGCGAGATCTACCTGGCGCTGCGCAAGAACGAGCTGATCGACGTGCGCTCGATCGAACAGTTCTTCGACCCGGTGAAGGGCATGTTCCTGCCCGACCGCTACATCAAGGGCGAATGCCCGAAGTGCGGCGCCAAGGACCAGTACGGCGACTCCTGCGAGAACTGCGGCGCCGTCTACGCGCCCACGGACCTGAAGAACCCGTTCTCCGCGCTGTCCGGCGCCACGCCGGTGCGCAAGAGCAGCGAGCACTACTTCTTCCGCCTGTCCGACCCGCGCTGCGTCGACTTCCTGCAGCAGTGGACCCAGGACGGCAAGCTGCAGCCCGAGGTGGCCAACAAGATCCGCGAGTGGTTCACCAAGACCGAGGACGCGAACGGCCAGGTCACCGGCGGCCTGGGCGACTGGGACATCAGCCGCGACGCCCCCTACTTCGGCATCGAGATCCCCGATGCGCCGGGCAAGTACTTCTACGTCTGGCTGGACGCGCCGGTCGGCTACCTGGCCTCGCTGGCGAACCTGTTCGGCAAGCGCAACCAGGACATGGACGCCTACCTCGCCGACCCCGAGGTCGAGCAGGTGCACTTCATCGGCAAGGACATCGTCTACTTCCACACGCTGTTCTGGCCGGCGATGCTGCACTTCAGCGGCCGCAAGGTGCCCGACCACGTCTTCGTGCATGGCTTCATCACCGTCAACAGCGAGAAGATGAGCAAGAGCCGCGGCACCGGCATCAGCCCGCTGCGCTACCTGGAGCTGGGGCTCAATGCCGAGTGGCTGCGCTACTACATCGCCGCCAAGCTCAACGCGCGCGTCGAGGACATCGACTTCAACCCCGAGGACTTCGTCGCCCGCGTCAACGCCGACCTGATCGGCAAGTACATCAACATCGCCAGCCGCGCCGCCGGCTTCCTGACCAAGCGCTTCGGCGGCCGGCTGTCCGGTGACCTGGGGGTCGAAGGCCGCATCCTGCTCGACGGGCTGCGCGCGCACCGCGACACGGTGGAACAGCTGTACGAGGAGCGCGAGTTCGGCAAGGCGGTGCGCGAGATCATGCTGCTGGCCGACCGCGTCAACGAGTACGTCGACCAGAACAAACCCTGGGAGCTGGCCAAGAACCCAGAGCAGGCCACCGCGCTGCACGACGTCTGCTCGGTCTGCATCGAGGCCTTCCGCGTCCTCACGATCTACCTGAAGCCCATCCTGCCGGCGCTGGCGGCGCAGGTGGAAGGCTTCCTGAACGTGGCGCCGATGCGCTTCGCGGACGCCGCGCGCGCGCTGGGCAGCCACGCCATCGGCGAATACAAGCACCTGATGCAGCGCGTCGAGTTGCCCAAGGTGGAAGCGCTGTTCGAGCCACCGGCCGGCGCGGTGGCCACCGGACCCGCGACCGTCGCAACGGCGCAGCCGCACCCCGGCGGCGAGGCCATCGCGCCGGAAATCGGCATCGCCGACTTCGGCAAGATCGACCTGCGCATCGCGAAGATCGTCGATGCCACCACCGTCGAGGGCAGCGACAAGCTGCTGAAGTTGACGCTGGACGTCGGCGAAGGCACGGATGAGCAAGGCACGCCCAGGCTGCGCACCGTGTTCTCCGGCATCCGCAGCGCCTACAAGCCGCAAGACCTGGTCGGCAAGCTGACCGTGGTGGTGGCCAACCTGGCGCCGCGCAAGATGAAGTTCGGCCTGAGCGAAGGCATGGTGTTGGCCGCCAGCCACGCCGACGGCAAGGCGCAGCCGGGCCTCTTCATCCTCGAGCCCCATCCCGGCGCCGTGCCCGGCCTGCGCGTGCGTTGACGCCGCTGCGCCAAGGCCTGCGGCGCGCGCTGGCGGCGGCCGCGCTGGGCCTCGCCACGCTCGCCGGGCAGGCGGCCGGCAACGGCGCGTTCGAGTTCGTCGCGCTCGGCGACATGCCCTACGGCCCGGACGCGATGACCGGCCCCGCCTACCGCCGGCTGATCGAGCAGATCAACGACGAGAAGCCGGCCTTCTCGATCCACGTCGGCGATTTCAAGGACGGCGTGACGCCGTGCACGGACGCGCTTTTTACGCGTCAGCACGAGCACTTCCAGCGCTTCGACGGCCCGCTGGTGCTCACCCCCGGCGACAACGACTGGAGCGACTGCCACCGCACGGGCGAAGACCCGCTGGAACGCCTGCAGGCGCTGCGCGCGCTGTTCTACCCGCCGGACCGCTCGCTCGGGCGGCGGCCGATGGCGGTGCAGTCGCAAGGCCGGGTCATGCCGATCTTCGAGCGCTACCGCGAGAACCTGCGCTGGTGGCACGGCCCGGTGCTGTTCACGACCTTTCACACCATCGGCCCGAACAACAACGTCGACGCCGCGTCCGCCGAGCTGCGCTCGGAGTACCTGGCGCGCGAATCGGCCAACGCGGCCTGGATCCGCGCCTCCTTCAGGCTGGCACAGGAACGCGGCGCCAAGGCGCTGGTGTTCGCGACCCAGGCCGACGTGCTGCGCCGCGTCGATTCGCGCCTGCCGCTGCGCCTGCGCGGCGGCTTCGGCACCAGCGTCGGCGCCACGCTGCTGCCGCTGACGATCGGCAGCGGCCTGCCGGTGCTGCTGGTGCACGGCGACAGCCACCACTTCATCACCGACCAGCCCTTCGTCGACCGCAGCGGCCGCCCCATCGCCAACCTGTGGCGGCTGGAGGTCTTCGGCGAGCGGCGCGCGCATGCGGTGAAGGTGCGGGTCGAGCCGGGCGCTGCCGAGCCCTTCAGCTACACGCCGATCTGGAACGCGCTGTCGCCCGATCCACGGCGCTGACCCGCGCGGTGCCGGTCACGCGCGCACTGACCGCAACACCTGATCCACCATGGCATGGCCGGCCTTCGGTGGCATATTCCGGCCATGCTGCCGCGGGCTTACGCCGATCCTCGCGCCGCGCTGATCTCGCCGCGCCGGCGTTTCCACACCCGCATGCACCACAGCGGTCCGCCGCTGCCGGACTGTCCGTCCGTCGTCCCCGACCACCGGAGTCCGCATGTCATCGCGCCTGACCTTCCAGAACTTCCACCGCTTCCGGCCGCGCCTGGCTGAGACGCTGGCGGGCTACGACCGCGCCCGCTTCGCGGCCGACCTGGCCGCCGGCGTCACCGTCGGCATCGTCGCGCTGCCGCTGGCCATGGCCTTCGCCATCGCCTCGGGGGTCAAGCCCGAGCAAGGCCTCTTCACCGCGGTGATCGCCGGCTTCCTGATCTCGGCGCTGGGCGGCTCCCAGGTGCAGATCGGCGGGCCGGCCGGCGCCTTCATCGTCATCGTCTACGGCATCGTTCAGCGCTACGGCCTCGCCAACCTGCTGATCGCCACCTCGCTCGCCGGCCTGATGCTGCTGGTGATGGGCTGGCTCAAGCTGGGCGTGCTGGTGCGCTACATCCCGGTGTCCATCGTCATCGGCTTCACCAACGGCATCGCGGTGCTGATCGGGCTGTCGCAACTGAAGGACCTGCTGGGCCTGCGCATCGCCAACATGCCGGCGGACTTCTTCAGCCAGCTGGCCGCGCTGGCCAGGCACATCGACAGCTTCAACCCGGTGGCCCTTGCCACGGGCCTGGCCTGCCTCGCGATCGTCGTGCTGTGGCCCAAGGCCTACACGATGCCGCTGCCGCAAGCGGGGCTGGCGAACCGGCTGCGGCGCTGGACCGCGCACCTGCCCGGCACCATCGTCGCACTGGCCGCGGCCACCGGGGCCACCGTGCTTTTCAACCTGCCGCTGGAGACGATCGGCAGCCGCTTCGGCGGCATCCCGCAGGCACTGCCGAGCTTCGCGCTGCCGGACTTCAGCTGGGACACCGCGCGTCTCCTGCTGATCCCCGCGGTGACGATCGCGCTGCTGGGCGCGATCGAATCGCTGCTGTGCGCCCGCGTGGCCGACAACATGGCGCCGCAGCACCCGCGCCACGACCCCAACCAGGAACTGATGGCGCAGGGTGTGGCCAATCTGGTCGCCCCCTTCTTCGGCGGCATCCCCGCCACCGGCACCATCGCGCGTACGGTGACCAACCTGCGCGCCGGCGCCACGTCACCGGTGGCCGGCATCGTGCACGCCGCCACGCTGCTGGCGGTGATGCTGGTGGCCGCGCCGCTGGCCATGCACGTGCCGCTGGCGGCGCTGGCCGGCATCCTGCTGTTCGTGGCCTGGAACATGGGCGAGTGGCGCGAGTTCGCGCGGCTGAAGCACTTCATGCTGCCGTACCGCGCGGTGCTGGTCGGCACCTTCGTGCTGACGGTCGTGTTCGACCTGACGGTGGCGGTCGAGGTGGGCCTGTTGATGGCCTGCGGCTTCTTCATCTGGCGCATGAGCCAGCTGTTCCGCGTGCAGCTGCATCCGCAGCACAGCGCGCCGGGCCAGATGCCCCCGGGCGTTGCGGTGTTCGAGCTGTTCGGTTCGCTGTTCTTCGGCGCCGTGGGCAAGATCGAGGCCCTGCAGCAGCAGCTGCCGGCGGGCACCCGGGCCGTGGTGCTGGAGATGCACCGGCTGATCTCGATCGACACCTCCGGCATCGATGCGCTGCAGCAGCTGTACCGCACGCTGAGGCGCAACGGCGTGGCGCTGGTGCTGGCCAACGTCAACGAACAGCCGCTGGACCTGATCCGGCGCTCCGGTTTTGCCGACGAGCTGGGCCTGGACCAGATCGTGCCGACGGTGTCGGCCTTCGATCCCGGCTCGCTCGGCGCGGGGCCGGTCGCGGCCGAGTGAGCGGGCCGCGCGGCCGCCGATCAGGCCAGTTTCGACAGGTCCGCCAGCAGCTTCTGCTTCGCCTTCGGGTCGCTGACCGCCTCGATCAGCATCGCGATGAAGGGCTCGCGATAACGCGTACGTTCAGCGGCCTTCTTGACCATGACCTTGGCGATCGGCCCGACGTGCGCGGCCAGCGCCTTCGTGGCCTGCTCGATCGCCGCGTCCGACAGCCGCACCGCCTCGGCGGCGACCGTGGGTGCGGCACCAGCCACCGCGGTACCGAACGTGCCGCCGAAGCCACCGCCGCCGGTGGTGCCGCGCGGCCCGCTGCCGCCGGTGGCCAGCGGCACGTTGCGCGTGGCGCCCAGGCTGATGAAGGCGCTGCGCGCCTCCGGGTTCGTGACCTGCTCGGCCAGCTTGGCGTACAGCGACGGCAGGTCGTGGCACTCGCGCGCGGCGCGGCGCACCAGCACGCTGGCCAGCGGGCCGACGTGACGGGCCAGCGACTGCTCGGCCTGCGCCAGGATGGACTTGTCCCAGTGCGTGACCGAGCCGGCGGTGGACGGCGCGCCCACCGGCGCGGCTGAATACCGCATCGGCAGCTTGACGATGGTCTCGTCCGACACCGTCGGCGCCAGGGGGGCATTGGCGGCAGCGATCACCGCGGCCCGGAAGGCCTCGGCACTGGCGAAGCGGCGCTCGGCCTGCTTGGCCATCGCGGTGGCGACGATGCCGTCGAAGCGGTCGCTGCGGTTCGCGTCCTCGACCAGCGAGGGCGGCGGCGCCACCTCGTGCACGACCTTGTACATCAGCGCCTCGGGCGATCCCATGAAGGGCGCGCGGCCGGCGATCAGCTGGTACAGCACGACGCCGGCGGCGTAGATGTCCACGCGGTGGTCGATCTGGGCGCCGATGAACTGCTCGGGCGCCATGTACATGGGCGTGCCGATCACGCTGTTGGCCTGCGTCAGGCCGGCGGCATCGACGCGGGCGATGCCGAAATCGGCCACCTTCAGCTTGCCGGCGCGGGTGACGATCAGGTTGGCCGGCTTGATGTCGCGGTGCCACACACCGCGTTCATGGGCATGCTGCAGCGCTTCCAGCAACTGGCCAGTGAGGCTCAGGATGTCCTCGTCGGTGAAGCGGATCTTGCTGTTCAGGTAGTGCGCGAGGGTGTTGCCCTCGACGTACTCCATCGCGATGAAGGCGACCGCCTGGTCCTCGCCGAAGTCGTAGACACCGACGATGCCGGGATGCAGCAGCCGTCCCGCCGCCTGCGCCTCGTTGCGGAAGCGCGCCGCGATGGTCGCGCCCGACTCGCTGCCGTCGTCGAACTGCCGGCGGATGGTCTTCAGCGCCACGACCCGCTTGATGTCGGGGTCGAAGCCCTTGTAGACCACCCCCATCGCGCCCTGGCCGAGCACTTCGGTGATCTGGTACTTGCCCAGTCGTTCGGGATGGTTCACGGCGGAGACTTACGTCGGCAGGCCTTGGACGGACGCGCCACTGGCGCCCGTCGGGTTATCGGTTCAACTGTCCAGCATCTTCATCGCCTGCACGACGCTCGCGCGCATGCGGGCGAAGGAATCGGCAAGAACGCCGATTTCGTCACGGCTCTTGCGGGCGAAATCGGGCGCCTCGAGGTCACCCTGGCTCACGCGGTCGGCCAGCGCCGACAGCTGCGTCACCGGCCGCACCACGACGAACCAGATCATCAGGTTCAGCACGATGCCCACCGCGACGAAGACGCCGATCAGCGATCCGACGAAGACCTTGAAGGTCTGCTCCGCACGCCTGAGCGGCAGCTCCATCGGCACCGACATGATCTGCGCCGACACCACCTCGTTCATGTTCCAGCCGAAGCCGTTGGCGGGGCCGTACTTGTCGACCATGGTCTTGGGCGCGGCCTCGACGCTGGAGTGGCAGGTCAGGCAGGCGGGGTTGGTGATGCGCACCGGCCGTGCCACGTACAGCGAGCGGCCGGCGGGCGTGTCGCGCTGGCCGACGAATTCCTTCAGGTCCGAGTTGTTGCGGAACTGGTTGACGATGTCCACCTCCCAGCTGTCCGCGCGGTCGCGCGGGTTGGTGGGATTCAGCGTCGCCTCCTTGTAGGCGAACTCGGGGTACTTGGTGCGCAGCGTGGCGAGCACCTCGGTGGCCGAGTAGCTGGGCACCGACTGCGGCAGGAACTCGTACTTCATCTGCGTCTCGAGCAGCTTGGTGATCTGCGTCGCGGTGTAGTTGCGCACCGCCAGCGCGTTCTCCATCAGCTGCCGGGCGCTGTTGAGCACCTCTTCCTGCGCATGTCGCTGCAGCAGGTCGCGGCTGATGTAGGCGCTGACGCCGACCCCCAGCGCCATCACGAGCACGAAGATGAGGTTGAACTTGAGCAGCAGTTTCATGGCGGCACTTCAGGAGCGGGGTGAATCGGGGCGCAGGTAGGGCGTCGACGGGTTCGAGGCCGGCGGCTTCGGGAACAGCACCGGCTCCCATTCGGGATGCGCGGCCAGGTTCTTCAGCAGCGCATCGCGGAACGTGGCGTCCTTCGCCAGCGCGGCGAAGCGGCGCGGGAATTCGCGGCGGATCACCGGCTCGGCGGTGAGCCAGTCCTTCAGTGCCGCATAACTCGGATTGGGAGCGGCCTGGGGCGCGGGACGCTTGCCCTTCAGCGCGGCGGCGCGCGACGGAATGGTGTCGCGGAACGCGCGCGGCACCGAAGGCAGGAAGCCGGCGGCGGGCCGCGGCGTGACCTGGCCCCGGTCGGCGCCGTCGCGGGCATAGAACTCGCCGGCCTTCAGGCCCAGCGTGTTCGGCGCCTTCACGCGGCGCTCCAGCAGCTGCAGATTGCCGGTCTCGACGAAGAGCTGAAGGCCATCGTCCGCGGCACGGCTGACGGTGGTCCCGCTGGCCTGCATGCCCTCAGCGGCAAAGCTCAGCAGTCCGCCGGGCTTCGCGGCGCCGCCGCTGCTGTGCTTGGCCCAGCCTTGCAGCAGGTAGAAGGCCGGCGCGCGCGGGCCCGAGCCGGCGAGGCCGGGCGGCAGCAGCATGGCCTTGGTGTCCGGTCCCAGGTCGAGCAGGCTGCCGTCGTTGAATTCGACCCGCAGCAGCTGCGCCGTCGGCGCGGTCTCGACGATGGTGCCCGCCGCCAGCCGCAGGCCGGGTGCCGCCTGCAGGCTGCGGGTGCCCTCGATCAGCAGCGCGGACCCCTCGACGATGGTGACCAGCACCGGGCCGTCGGCTGCCTGCGCCGGCGCAGCGCCCCACGCCCAGGCGGCGAGCAGGCAGGCGCCGACGCGCCGCGCCGCTTCGCGCCTGCCGCAGCGCGGCCACCAGGCACGCGGGCCTTGATCGAGGCGGTGATGAGTGAACACTTCGCAGATCCCAACGCGCCCAGGCCAGTCCCGGGCGGCCGCATGGTAGCGCGGGACCATAGCGCGATTGCAGTGACCAAATACATTCATCGTCCTGGGGAAGTGCCGCGGGGCCGATCGGCGCCATGCGGCTCCTCGCGCCGTCGCCGCGCACCTAAAATGCCCGGTTGCTCCCGTCACCCCTGCCCTCGAAGGCCCTTGCCGCCATGCCGCTCTTCTGGAAGCCCTACAAGTCCGACGTCACGCAGTTCATCGACCAGCTGAAGGCGGCCAAGCCCACGCTCGAGGCCGAACAGCGCGCCGGCCGCGCCCTGCTGTGGGACCGCCAGATCGATCGCAACGCGGAAGCCGAATACCGCGCGGCCCGCGTACCGCAGCAACCCTACGTCTACCAGGCCCGTGGCAAGTGACGCGCGCCGGCGCAGCGGACGCCGGCGATGAATGACGAGATCGAGGTCCCGCAGGCCGAGGCCGAGACGCCCCCGCCCGACGCGCCCGACGTGCTGCCCGTGGACAACGTCGCCGTCGCCCGCCTCTACGGCGAGCCGCTGTTCCGGCTGCCGCAGGACCTGTACATCCCGCCGGATGCGCTGGAGGTCTTCCTCGAGGCCTTCGAAGGCCCGCTGGACCTGCTGCTCTACCTGATCCGCAAGCAGAACTTCAACATCCTCGACATCCCGCTGGCCGACGTGACGCGCCAGTACCTGGCCTACGTCGACCAGATCCGCGAGCGCAACCTCGAGCTCGCCAGCGAGTACCTGCTGATGGCGGCGATGCTGATCGAGATCAAGTCGCGCATGCTGCTGCCGGCCAAGAAGGCCGACGACGGCGCCGAGCCGGAGGATCCGCGCGCGGAACTGGTGCGCCGCCTGCTGGAATACGAGCGCATGAAGCTGGCCGCCGGCCGGCTCGACCGCCTGCCGCTGCTGGGCCGTGATTTCCTGCGCGCCCAGGTCACGATCGAGCAAAGCCTGCAGCCGCGCTTCCCCGAGGTGGAGCTGGACGACCTGCGGGCCGCCTGGCTGGACATCCTGAAGCGGGCCAAGCTGGTGCAGCACCACAAGATCAGCCGCGAGCAGCTGTCGGTGCGCGAGCACATGAGCATCGTGCTGCGCACGCTGCAAGGCCGCCGGTTCGTCGAGTTTCCCGAGTTGTTCGACCCCCGCCGCGGCCCCGCCGTGATGGTGGTGACCTTCATCGCGATGCTGGAGCTGGCCCGCGAACGCCTGATCGAGCTGACGCAGGCCGAAGCGTTCGCACCCATCTACGTGCGGCTGGCCTACCAGCCGGCGTGAGACGGCGCAGGGGTGGTCCCGCGGGACCACCGGCACGCCCACTGGCGTGGGGTCAGGTGGGCAGGCGCCAGCCGCCGCCGGGCGCGGTCAGCGTCATCTGGCTGACGCGCAGCACGGCCTGCGTGCGCGAGTTGACGTTCAGCGCCCGCAATACCGCGGCGACGTGGTCTTTCACCGTGTCGACCGACAGGTTCATCTCGCGCGCGATCAGCTTGTTCGGCAGGCCCTTGAGCAGCAGCGCCAGCACATCGCACTGGCGCCGCGTCAGGCCCAGGCCCTCCAGGGCCGGACGCGCGCCGGCGGCGGCAACCGGCGTGTGCGGGCCGGCACCGGCCGCCTCCGGCGAGGCCGGCCCGGCGGCCGACGTGCCCGGCGCGCCCACCGCGTCCATCGCCGGCGGCGGTTCTTCGGCGACATCGGGTTCGCCAGCCGCGGGGCGCATCACCGACGGCACGGTGTCGCCCTCGACGGCCGGCGTTCCCTGCAGCAGGCCCAGCACCACCGGCGGAATGAAGACGCCGCCTGAGAACACCATGACCAGCGCCGAGAACATCTGGTCGCCTTCGAGCCGGCGCGGCACGCAACCCATCGCCCCCAGCTCGACCATGCGCACCACCTCCGACGGGCGCTCGCTGCCGGACAGCGCGACGACGGGCAGTTCGGGGTGGTCGCGGCGCAGGCCGATCAAGGCGTCGCAACCGCCCGGTTCCTCGGGCTCGATGTGCATCAGGCAGAGATCGAAGCCCTGGCCGGCGCGCAAGGTCCGCGCCGCCGCCACCTCGTCGGCGACCGCCACCACGGTGACGTCCTCGCCGGTCTGGCGTATCACCGAGCCAACCGCGGCCATCACCAACGGCTCGTCATCGATCAGCAACACCTTCATCCCTGCACCACCTTCATTGCAGCGACGCGCATGCCCCAGGGGCCGCGGGTCGAACCCGCGATGGTAGCCGGCGCGGCCGGCCGGTTCATCACACGAAGCGGCGCGACACCGCCTCGGCCACGCAGGCCGGCTTGGGCGCGCCCTCGCGCTCGACGGTGACCTCCATCGTCAGCTGCGCGCCACCCTCGATCGCCTCGTACGCCTTCAGCACGAAGTGCGCGCGCACCCGGCTGCCCGATGGCACCGGGGAGGTGAAGCGCACGCGGTTGAGCCCGTAGTTGACGCCCATCTTCACGTCCGCGAACACCATGGCGCGCTCGGCCAGCTCGGGAATCAGCGACAGCGTCAGGAAACCATGCGCGATGGTGGTGCCGAAGGGGCCTGCCGCCGCCTTCTCGCGGTCGACGTGGATCCACTGGTGGTCGCCGGTGGCCTGCGCGAAGAGGTCGATGCGCTGCTGGTCGACCAGCACCCAGTCGCTGGTGGCCAGGTGCTCGCCGATGCGCGACTGCAGCGAGGCGAGGGTCGGGATGGTGACGGTCATCGGGCAGTCCTCCAGCCAGGGCGTGACCGCCTCGCGCAGCGGGGACGCACGCCGCCTTGCCGCCGCGCGCGGCCGCTCATCGTTGAAGCCATTGCAGGATCGGTTGCCATTGCGCCAGGTCGCGTTCGACGCGTCCCGGCGCAACGTCCCACAGCGACAGGCCGCGCGCGGCCAGGTGCACGTAGTTCTGCGTGTCGCGCAGGTCCGCGACCAGCGGGAACGGCAGGGTCGCGACGAATTCGTGGAGGTGCTCGTTGGAATGCGTGTGTTCCTTGACCCGCATGCCGACCAGGCCGATCGCCACCTCGTCGGCACGGCGGTGCTCGCGCAGCGCCTGCAGGAAGCCATGCGTGGCCTGGATGTCGAACAGGCTGGGCTGCATCGGCACCAGCAGCTTGTTCGCCAGCTTCATCACCTCGTCCAGCCGGTGCCCGTGCAGGCCGGCCGGGGTGTCCAGCACCACGTGGGTCGTGCCCTTGGGCGGCCGGGCGATCTTCTTCGCATCGACGTCCCAGCCCCGGATGGCGGCCAGCTGGGGCGGCCGCAGCGCAAGCCACTGGCGCGACGACTGCTGCCGGTCGACGTCGCCGAGCATCACGGCGTGGCCCTGCCGGGCCAGCCAGCCCGCGATGTTGGTGGACAACGTGCTCTTGCCGACGCCGCCCTTGGGATTGGCGACCACGATGACCGGCATGGGGCTCCTCCTGGCGTTGCGCGATTCGGAATGGCGGCAATGGTACGAGAGCATCCGCCGGACCGGCCCGCGGCTGCGCGGCACGGCGTCCGTGCCCGGGGCGTTTTCGGGATACTCGGCAGTCCATGGCCCGCCTGCTGCTGATCGTCGCCCACCCCGAACTGGAACACTCGCGCGTCGGCGCCGCCCTGGTGCGCGCCGCGCAGCGCCAGGCTGATGACGGCCTAACCGTCGAGATACGCGACATCTACGGCCTGTACCCGGACTACCTGGTCGATGCCGCGGCCGAGCAGGCGGCCCTGGCACGCGCCGAGCTGGTGGTTTGGCTGCACCCGATCCACTGGTACGGCATGCCGCCGCTGATGAAACTTTGGCTTGACGAGGTGTTCGCCTTCGGCTGGGCCTACGGTCCGGGCGGCACGCGGCTCGCGGGGCGCGACCTGTGGCTCGTCACCTCCACCGGCGGTTCGGAGCAGTCCTACCGCTCCGACGGCTACAACCGCTACTTCTTCGACGCCTTCATGCCGCCCTACGACCAGACCGCCGCGCTGGCCGGCATGCGCTTCCTGCCGCCCCTCGTGCTGCACGGTGCGCACCGGGCCGGCCAGGCCGCGATCGACGCGCATGCGCAAGTCTTTGCCGAACGCCTGCGCCGCTACCCCGACTGGCCCGAGCTGGAAGACCTGGACGCCTGCGAGCTGCGCACCGTCCCGGCCGACGAACGCCCCAGCGGCGACTGACGCAGGCCAAGGGCGCACATGGAACACGGCAACTGGCTGTCCAGCAGCCTCGTCTACCTGGCGGCGGCGGTGCTGGCGGTGCCTATCGCGCGGCTGCTGGGCCTCGGTTCGATCATCGGCTACCTGGCCGCGGGCATCGTCATCGGGCCCTGGGGCCTGAAGCTGGTGACCGATGCGCAATCGATGCTGCACATCGCCGAGTTCGGCGTGGTGCTGATGCTGTTCCTGGTGGGCCTGGAACTGGAGCCGCGCCGGCTGTGGGCGATGCGCAGGCCGATCTTCGGCTGGGGCAGCGTGCAGCTCTTCGGCAGCGCGGCGCTGATCACCGCGGCCGGCACCGCGCTGGGCGCGGACTGGCGCCTGGCGCTGGTGGCCGGCCTGGGCCTGGGCATGTCCTCGACCGCCATCGGCCTGGGCGTGCTGGCCGAGCGCAACCTGATGGCCACCCATGCCGGCCAGGGCGTGCTCTCGGTGGCGCTGCTGCAGGACATCGCGGCCATCCCCATCCTGGCGGTGATCCCGCTGCTGGTGGCCGGCGGCGCGGTCGACGATCCGCACACCGGCTGGCTGGGCGCGGCCAAGGCCTTCGGCGTCATCGCGCTGATCATCTTCGGCGGCCGTCTGCTGCTGCGGCCGGCGCTGCGCTGGATCGCCGGCAGCAGGACGCCGGAGATCTTCACCGCCGCCGCGCTGCTGCTGGTGGTCGCCACCGCGGCGCTGATGCAGGCGGTGGGCCTGTCGATGGCCTTGGGCGCGTTCCTGGCCGGTGTACTGCTGGCCGAAAGCGAATACCGCCGCGAGCTGGAGACCGACCTCGAGCCCTTCAAGGGCCTGCTGCTGGGGCTGTTCTTCATCGCGGTGGGCATGAGCATCGACTTCGCGGTGATCGCGCAGCACCCGGGCCGCATCGCCGCCGTGGTGCTGGGCTTCCTGGTGGTGAAGGCGGTGGTGCTGGCGCTGATGGCGCGCGCCATGCCGCTGCCGCTGGCCGAACGGCCGGTGTTCGGCATCCTGCTGGCGCAGGGCGGCGAGTTCGGCTTCGTGGTGTTCCAGACCGCACAGCAGGGCGGCGTGATCGGTGCCGGCGCGTCGTCGTTCCTGGTGGCGGCGGTGGCCTTGTCGATGCTGCTGACGCCGTTGTTGCTCGTGGCCACCGAACGCTGGGTGACCCCGCGCCTGGCCGCGCGCCGCGACGGCCCGCAGCTGAAGGAGATCGACGTGCCGCAGCACGCGCCGGTCATCATCGCGGGCTTTGGCCGCTACGGTCAGACGATAGGACGGCTGCTCAACGCCAACGGCCTGGAGGCGACCGTGCTGGAGCACGACGCCGACCAGGTGGAGGCCATCCGCCGCTTCGGCTGGAAGGTGTTCTATGGCGACGCCTCGCGGCTGGACCTGCTGCGCGTGGCCGGTGCCGAGCATGCCAAGGTGTTCGCGCTGGCGATCGACGACGTGGAGCAGAGCATCAGCGTGGCCAGGCTGGTGCGCGAGCATTTCCCGCACCTGGCCATCGTGGCGAGGGCCCGCAACGTCACCCACTACTACCGGCTGCGGCAGCTGGGCGTGGCGCTGATCGAGCGCGAAACGCTGGACTCCGCGCTGATGAGCGCCCGCAGCGTGCTGGAACAACTTGGCTGGGCGCCGCACACCGCGCGCCAGCAGGCGCTGCGCTATCGCCGGCACAACGTGGAGCTGGTCGAGCAGATGGCGCCGCACCTGGGCGACCAGCAGAAGCTGATCGCACTGGCCAAGGCCGGGCGCCAGCAGCTGGAGGCCCTGTGGGCACAGGAGCGGGCCGACGCCGCCGCGCAGCGCCACCGCCACGGCTGGGTCGATCCGGCGCAGCGGGACGGCGCGCCGCGTGACTGATCAGCGCAACGCGTCCCAGAGCAGCTTGGCGCCGGTCAGCAGCATGCCGAGGCTGAACAGCCGGTAGAACAGCACCTGCGGTACCACCCGCACGATGCGCACCCCCAGCCACACGCCCAGCGGGGCCAGCGGCGCCAGCACCAGCGAGGTGCCCATGTTGGCCAGGTCGATCAGGCCCAGCGCCGCGTACGGGATCCACTTGCTCAGGTTCACCGCGGCGAAGAACACCGCCAGCGTGGCGGTGAAGCGGATCGGCGGCAGCTTCAGCGGCAGCTTCAGCGGCAGCAGGTAGAAGCCGATCGGCGGGCCGCCGGCATGCGCCACGAAGCTGGTGAAGCCGGACACCGCCCCCACCGCGAAGCCCAGCGCCTTCGAGGGCGGCGGCGCGTCGGCGCGCGGCGGGAACAGCGTGCGAATGGCCAGGAACACCAGCGTGATGGCACCCACCAGCCCGGCCACGGTCTTTGGCTGCAAGAGCCCGAATGACGCCGTGCCGATCAAGGTGCCCAGCAGCCCCGCCGGCAGCAGCAGCTTCATCAGCCCGCGGTCGATCTCGCGCCACAGCGCCTTCAGGCCGAATGCATCCATGATCGCCAGCAGCGGCAGCATGATGGCCGCGGCCTGCGGCACCGGAATCGCCAGCGCCATCAGCGGCGTGGCCAGCGCGCCGAAACCGGCGCCGAAGCCGCTCTTGCTGATGCCCATCAACAGCACCGCCGGCAAGGCGACGGCATAGAAGGCCGGGTCGGTGATCACGAGACCTCCCGCACCCGGCCACGCGCGTCCGCGCGAGCCGCCGCCCCATCGGCCCGCTGGCGGCTGCGCGCGCTGGCCGGTGGCGTCGCGGCCGGGCTCTGGCATGCGCGGAGGGTCATGTGAAGCCGGGCGCGGGCACGCGAAGCATCGAAGCGGACAATTGTGGGATGTTCCAGCCTTCCCAACACGACGTGCGCCGCTTCTTCTGCGAGACGCACCGCAAGCAGCGCGCCGGCGAGGTGCTGTCGCCGATCGAGACCCTCGCCGCCGGCTGGATCGCAGAGCACCCGGAGTACCACGCCGAGCTGGCCGATCTCGACGCCGCGCTGGCCGCGAGCTACACGGTGGAGGACGGCCGCACCAATCCCTTCCTCCATCTGGCGATGCACCTGTCGATCAGCGAGCAATGCAGCATCGACCAACCCTCGGGCATCCGCCAGGCCGTGGAGCTGCTGGCCGCCAGGCGCAATTCGCTGCACGAGGCCCAGCACGAGGCGATGGAAGCGCTGGGCGAGATGATCTGGGAATCGCAGCGCAGCGGGCTGCCGCCCGATGGCCACGCCTACCTCGACAAGGTGCGCCGGCGCGCGACGCGCTGAAATCCCGCATCAGGCGCCGCAACGAGCGACCAGCTGCCCCGACGCTGCGAGAAAGGCGGCCCGCGGGCCGCCTTCTTCATGTGCCGGTCACTTGTTGATCGTCACCCAGTGCACCTCGAACCAGTTGTCGGGCCGGTGCACGACGCTGACGTTCGAACGCGCGGCCCAGGGAATCATCTGGCGGTGCAGCGGCAGCGTGTGCACGTTGTCCTTGAATTCCTTCAGCGCCGCCTTCACCAGCTGCTCGCGCTTCTTGGGGTCGGTTTCCACGCTGGTGGCCGCGGCCATCGCGTCGAACTTGTCGTTCTTCGAGCGGCCGTAGTTGTAGAAGCCGATGCCCGAGCCGTCGCCCAGGTTGTTGCGCAGCACCGGCGTGATGGTGACCTCCGCATCGGTCACCGCCCCGCCCCAGCCCAGCATGTACATGCTGGTGTCGTGCTTCTCCAGCTTCGGGAAGTAGGTGGCGCGCGGCATCGCGTTGACCTTGACCTTGACCTTCAGCTGCGCCCACATCGAGGCCAGCGCGATGCAGATCTCCTCGTCGTTGATGTAGCGGTTGTTCGGGCAGTCCAGCGTCACCTCGAAGCCGTCCGGGTAGCCGGCCTCGGCCATGAGCTTCTTCGCCATGTTCATGTCGTAGGGCAGGCGGTCCTCGATCGCCGGGTCGTTGTACGCGCCCAGCGGCGACGGCGTGAGGCCGCCGGTCGGCATGCTCTGGTTGTTCATCAGCTTGGACTTCATCGTCTCGATGTCGATCGCGTGATAGAGCGCCTGCCGGACGCGGATGTCCTTGAACGGGTTCTTGCCCTTGACGCTGCCGTGCAGCAGCTCGTCACGGTGCTGGTCCATGCCGATGAAGACGATGCGGTTCTCGGGACCGTCGATCACCTTCACGCCGGCGGTGTTGCGCAGGCGCGGCACGTCGCGCGGCGCGGGGTCGAGCACGAAGTCGATCTCGCCCGAGACCAGGGCCGCCAGCCGTGTCGCGTCGTTGGCGATCTGCGTGTAGACGATCTCCTGCACGTTGCCTTCGTGCTTGCCCCACCAGGCGGTGTTGCGCTTGTAGGTGGTCTTGATGCCGGGCGCGCGGCTCACCAGCACGTAGGGACCGGTGCCGTTGGCATGCAGCGAGGCGTAGGTCTCTTCCTTGTTCTTGAAGTCCAGCGGCCGGGTGACCTTGTGCTTCTCGGACCACGACTTGCTCATCATCCACAGCGGCGAGGCCATGTGCTCGAGGAAGATCGGGTTCGGCTTCGCGAGGTGGAATTCCACCGTCAAGTCGTCGATCTTCTTCGGCGTGCCGACGGCCTTGGCGTAGTTGTTGATCTGCGAGTTGGCCGACTGGCCACGCTCGATCGAGAACACCACGTCGTCCGCAGTGAAGGGCGTGCCATCGTGGAACTTGACCCCCGGCCGCAGCTTGAAGCGCCACACCAGCGGCGCGGTCTGCGTCCATTCGGTGGCCAGCGCCGGCACGATCCCCAGCTTGCGGTCGCGCGCCACCAGGCCTTCGTAGACCTGGCCGTTCATCATGTTCGTCATGGACTCGTTCTGCGAGTGCGGGTCCATGGTCTGCGGGTCCCCCTGGCTGGCCCAGCGCAGGGTCTGGGCCTGCGCCATGCCGGAGGCGAACAGGGCTGCGGTGAGCAGCCCGAGTGCGAAGGTGCGCTTCATGTTGTGGTTCCTGGGAAAGCGAGCGAGCGGGCAGTGTAGGCACGCCCGATCGCTCGCCGGCTCCGGACAATCCCCGCGCACCGAACGAGGGCCCGACCGCTTTGCCGCGCGGGAGCCCGCCCGACCGGTTCCGCCGCCGCACGTCAGCGCAAACGGCGTGCCCGCTCGCCGGCCCACAGCGCGTCCAGCTGCGGGAAGTTCCAGCGCTCGGGCGGCTCGCGCTCGATGATCCGGTCGCCAGAGGACGGCTTCGACAGGTCGATCAGCTGCGGCGTGATCGGCAGGCCCGACTTCACCGAGTAGAAGGCCTTCACGACCGGCGCGATCAGGGTCTGCGGGTTCTGGTCCACCACCACGCCCAGGCGCTGCGACTCCAGCCGCACCAGCGAGCCCACGGGGTAGATGCCCAGGCTCTTCACGAACGCACGGAAGATGGCGTCGTCGAACTGGCCCTTCCAAGAGGCCATGCGCGCGATCGACTCGGCGGGGTCCCAGCCGGCCTTGTAGGGCCGGTTCGACGTGATCGCGTCATACACGTCGCACACGGCGCCCATGCGCGCCAGCTGGGAGATCGCATCGCCGCCGAGGCCGTGCGGATAGCCGCGGCCATCGGGTCTCTCATGGTGGTGCAGGCAGACGTCCATCGCGCCCTCGGGCGCACCACGCGCCTCGCGCAGCATCTCGTACCCGCGCTCCGGGTGGGTGCGGATGACCGCGAACTCCGCGTCGGTCAGCTTGGACGGTTTCAGCAGGATCTCCTGCGGCATCTGCGCCTTGCCCAGGTCATGCAGCAGGCCCGCCAGGCCGGCGGCGCGGCAGTCGTCGTCGTCCAGGCCCTGCTGGCGGCCCAGCGCCACCATCAGGGCGCACACCGCCACCGAGTGCATGTAGGTGTAGTCGTCCTGCGTCTTCAGCCGCGCCAGGCTGACGAGCGCACCCGGATTGCGGAACACCGATTGCGTGATGTCGTCGACCAGCGGCAGGCAGCGCTCGGTCTCCAGCACCCGGCCCAGCCGCGCCTCGTTGAACATGGAGCTGACCGCATCGCGCGAGCGGTTGCAGATCTCCGCCGCCTGCGCCATCTCGGCGGCCAGGGTCTGCGTCGGCGTGCGCGGCGCCGGGGGCGGCCCCGCGGGGGTGGGCACCGGCCGCTCCGGGCGCGGCGGCACCGGCAGGCGGATTGTGGTCGGCTGAGGGGGCGCTTCCGCGACAGCGGGAGGCGCGATGTCGAGCCCGCGTTCGATGTTGATCCAGCACTCGCGCACCGGGCTGGCCAGCAACTGGCGGATGACCTTGGGATCGTCGATGACGAAACGGCTGCGCCAGAACGGGTGGTCGAGCCAGGCGCCCTCCAGCGCATGCAGGTGCATCCCCACCCGCAGCTGGCTCACCGGAATCCGTTTGAGGTGCTTGTTGTCCATGCGCCTTCGAAGGCAGCCGGACAGCGCCCATGCCGCCCGGGTCCTGAAGGCATATCGGCGGCGCCGGCCCCCCCTTGAGCGACAACGCCGTGCCGCGGAACCATTCCACTGACACGGCGTGTGGGGAAATCACGCGGCGCCCGCACCGGGCGGCCACGCGCAGCAGGGACTCAGCGGGTGCGCGGCTGCTCGACGGTCTTCAGCTCGCCGGGCAGCGACTCGAGCCACTTCGCGACCTGCTTCAGCTCGGCGTTCGAGAACGTCGGCTTGCGCGTGCCGGCCGCTTCCTGCACGACCTGGCTGCGCATCGTCGGGTTGGCGCGGCCGACGCGGGGGTTGCCGTCGGTCGCGTAGGCCTTCAGCGCGTGGTACAGGTAGTCGGCATGCTGGCCGGCCAGGCGCGGGTAGGCGGCGTCGATCGGGGTGCTGAAGGTGGCGCCGTGGCAGGCGACGCAAGCGGCCAGGCGGTCCTTCAGCGCGTCCGGCAGAGCGGCCGGGGCGGTCGGCGCGGCGGCGCCGGCGGTCTTGCCCAGTTGTTCGTAGTAGGCGGCCAGGTCGGCCATGTCTTGTTCGCTCAGCGTCTCGGCGATGGCGCGCATCGAGGGATGCTTGCGTTCGCCCTTCGCGTAGGCGTTCAACGCGGCGACGATGTACTTGCCGCCCTGGCCGGCGATCTTCGGCACCTTGTAGACCTCGGGGAAGCTGGCCTGGTAGCCGGTGATGTTGTGGCACCCGATGCACATGGCGGCCTTCGTGGCCCCCTTCGCGGGATCGCCCGCCTTGACGTCCTGGGCTTGGGCTGCCGTGGCAGTACCGACAAGAACCAACAGCGAAGAGATCAGAGAGAGGGCTTTGTTCATCGTGTCGCTCAGGGTCGAGATTGTTTTGCCGCACGGCCGCAGGCTTGGGCGGGCCCTCCTCGGCGCAGCCGGCGATTATAGGGGGGCCACTTATACTGGCCCGCACCCCTTCCAGCCCCTGCGCACACGGCGCGCCCGCCATGAAATTCCAAGGTTCCGACAACTACGTCGCCACGCAGGACCTGATGCTCGCGGTGAATGCCGCGATCACCCTCAAGCGCCCGCTGCTGGTCAAGGGCGAACCCGGCACCGGCAAGACGATGCTGGCCGAAGAGGTGGCCACCGCGCTGAACATGCCGCTCCTGCAGTGGCACATCAAGAGCACCACCAAGGCCCAGCAGGGCCTGTACGAATACGACGCGGTGAGCCGCCTGCGCGACAGCCAGCTGTCGGACATCGTCGGCTCCGAGCGCGTCAAGGACATCCACAACTACATCGTCAAGGGCGTGCTGTGGCAGGCCTTCACGTCGGAGCAGCCGGTGGCGCTGCTGATCGACGAGATCGACAAGGCCGACATCGAATTCCCGAACGACCTGCTGCGCGAACTCGACCGCATGGAGTTCTACGTCTACGAGACGCGCGAACTGGTCAAGGCCAAGCACCGGCCCCTGGTGTTCATCACCTCGAACAACGAAAAGGAGCTGCCGGACGCCTTCCTGCGCCGCTGCTTCTTCCACTACATCAAGTTCCCCGACGCGGACACGATGCAACGCATCGTCGACGTGCACTTCCCCGGCCTGAAGAAGGAGCTGCTGTCGGCGGCGATGAAGACCTTCTACGACGTGCGCAACCTGCCCGGCCTGAAGAAGAAGCCCAGCACCTCGGAGCTGCTGGACTGGCTGAAGCTGCTGCTGGCCGAGGACATCCCGCTGTCGGCCCTGCAGAGCAAGGACGAGAAGGTGGCCGTGCCGCCGCTGGTGGGTGCCTTGCTGAAGAACGAGCAGGACGTGTCGCTGTTCGAGAAGCTCGTCTTCATGCAGAGGAACAACCGCTGATGCGCCCGGTCGAGCCCGTCGTGCTGTGGCGCGACCCGGTGCGCCTGGAGCCGCTGGGCCTGGAGCATGAAGAAGGCCTGGCCGCCGCGGCGGCGGATGGCGAGCTGTGGACCATCCGCGTCACCTCCGTGCCGGCGCCCGGGGACACGCGGGCCTACATCGAGGCCGCGCTCGCTGGCCGCGCCGCCGGCCATCGCTTCGCCTTCGTCGTGCTGGACGCGCTAACGAACGAAGTGATCGGCACCAGCAGCTACCACGACATCGTGCCGGCGGTCGAGCGCCTCGAGATCGGCTACACCTGGTACCGCAAGAGCCGCCAGCGCAGCGCCGTCAACACCACCGCCAAGTGGCTGCTGATGTCCCATGCCTTCGACACGCTGGGCGCGAAGCTCGTGGGCTGGCGCACCGACAACTACAACTTCGCCAGCCAGCAGGCGATCGAGCGCCTGGGCGCGCGCAAGGACGGCGTGCTGCGCCACCATGCGCTGCGCCGCGACGGCACGGTGCGCGACACGGTGATGTACAGCGTGGCGGCCGGCGAGTGGCCCGAGGTCAAGGCCCACCTGGAGCACCAGTTGACCAAGCCGCGCTGACCGCCCCCTTTCCCCGCGCCGGCGGGCGAGCTTCCGCCTTCGCCGGCCGGACCGAAGCCCCTTCGAGAACAACGACCAGGAGTCCGCCGCATGGCCCGCAAGAAGCCCATCACCGTCGACGACCTGTGGAAGATGGAGCGGCTAGGCAACCCCAGCCTGTCGCCGGACGGCGCGCACGCGGTGGTCGCCGTCAGCCGCTACTCGATGGAGCAGAACAAGGGCTCGAGCGCGCTGTGGCTCTTGTCCACGCTGGGCGGCGCGCCACGCCAGCTGACCGCCTGCGGCGACAAGGACGGCCAGCCGCGCTACTCGCCCCGCGGCGACCGCATCGGCTTCACGGCCAAGCGCGAGCAGGAAGGCCGAAAGGACGAGGAGCCGCAGTTCTACGTCATCGCGCCCGACGGCGGCGAAGCGCGCCGCTGCGGCGAGGTGGCCACCGGCGTCGAAGCTTTCAAGTGGTGCCCCGATGGCGAGCGCATCGTTTTCGTCAGCTGGGTCTGGCCGGAGTTGAAGGGGCAGAAGGCGCAAGCCCAGGCGCTGAAGGAGTTCAAGGAGCGCAAGGAGACGGCCTACGTCACCGACCAGTCCTACTACCGCTACTGGGACCACTTCGTGCCGATGGGGCGCAGCGCGCACCTGCACCTGATGGAGCTGGGCACGGGCAAGGTGCGCGACCTGTTCGAAGGCACGCCGTACGAGCTGGTGCGCGGCGAGCCCGACGCGAACAATTTCGACGTCTCGCCCGATGGCCGGCGCGTCGTCTTCGCCTACGATCCCGCGCCCGAGAAACGCACCGATGGTCGCTTCGCCCTGGCGGAGGTCGACCTGCGCTCGGGCCGCATCGCCACCATCGTGCAGGACGCCGAGTGGGACTTCTCGGCCCCGCGCTACAGCCCGGACGGCACGCGCATCGCGTTCCTGGCCAGCCACCAGGGCCGCAAGCACACGATGCCGGCCCAGCTGGCAATCTGGTCGCGCGGCGAAGGCCACGAGGTCGTCAGCGCCGAATGGGACCACGAGGTGCATGCGCCGCTGGTGTGGGAGGAAGATGGCCTGGAGCTGCTCTTCTGCACCGAGCAGAAGGCCCGCCGCCACCTCTGGCGCTTCGACATCGCGGACCGGCGCGCCGAAATCGCCGTCGAAGGCGGCTGGGTCACCGGCTTCGACAAGGCGGCCGGCACGCTGGTGAGCGTGGCCGACGCCGCCGACCATCCCTCGCGCATGCATGCGCTGCTGCCCGGCCAGGCACCGCGCCGCATCGAGCGCTTCAACGACGCGCTGATGGCGACGCTGGACCTGGGCACGCACGAGGAGACCTGGGTCGAGGGCGCCCTGGGAGACCGGGTGCAGGTCTGGCTCTTCTACCCGCCCGGCTTCGATCCCAAGAAGAAGTACCCGCTGCTGCACGTCATCCACGGCGGGCCGCACACCGCCGTCGGTGATAACTGGCATTACCGCTGGAACAATCCGACCTTCGCGGCGCAGGGCTACGTCGTGGCGGCCGTCAACTACCACGGCTCGTCGAGCTTCGGCTACGCCTTCACGGACAGCATCACCCACCGCTGGGCCGAGCTGGAACTGCAGGACATCGAGGCCGCGACCGACATGCTGCTGAAGAAGCGCTTCATCGACAGGAAGCGCGTCTTCGCCACGGGCGGCAGCTACGGCGGCTACATGGTGGCGTGGATGAATGCCCACGCGAAGCCGGGACGTTATGCCGCCTACGTCTGCCACGCCGGCTGCTTCGACTGGACCGCGATGTTCGCCGACGACGCCTGGTCCTGGCATTCGCAGGAGCTGGGCGCGTACTACTGGGACGACATGGCGCGCGTCAACGCGCAGAGCCCGCATGCCTTCGCTGGGGCGATGTCCACGCCGACCCTGGTGATCCACGGCGCGCAGGACTACCGCGTGCCCGACCAGCAGGGCCTGGCCTACTACAACACGCTGAAGGCGCGCGGCGTCGATGCACGGCTGGTGTGGTTCCCGGACGAGAACCACTGGATCCTGAAGCCGCGCAACAGCCGGCTGTGGTACCGCGAGTTCTTCGCCTGGCTGGAACGGCACGATCCCGCGCGGCAGGCGGACTGACGGACCGGGCCGGGCGGCGCGCCGGGCGGCCTTTCCGCCAAATCCTGCCGCCCAAGCGGGACGGCGCTCCTGCAACATCGGCCGCACCGCTGATCCCCGGCCAGGAAGGCCGCCTCCATGATCCACCTGCTCTACACCGCCGACCACGCCAACCGCGCCACCGCCCTCGCGACCGCCAACCCGGGCTGCCGCCACGGGCTGATCGACACCACCCAGCCCGCTGCCATCCAGGGCCTGGACACGCTCACGTTCTGGGGCCACGGCGACCAGTGGAAGCTGTGCAACAAGACGCCCGACGAGCTGGTGCGCCTGATCGGCCAGTGGAAGGCGCTGAATGCCTCGCTGAAGACGGTGGAGCTGATCACCTGCAATGCGCGCCACTGCGTCGGCGGCGATGCCTATGCCAACCGGGTGAAGAGCGGGCTGCATGGCTTCCTGTCCTCGACCCGCGACATCACCGTGAAGGCACTGCCCACCACGGTAGGCGGCAAGAACAACGCCTTCTCGATCCTGCTGGCCGAGACCAACACCAGGAGCTGGGTCTACGTGACCGCCCCCGGCACCGACGACAAGCTGCTGATGCAGGCGCAAAGCCTGATCCAGTACGAGCGCACGCAAGACGGCCGGCTGGTCAGCTTCCGGGGCGACATCGCCCAGCGCGCGGACAAGACCGTGCGCGACAACCCGCAGCGGCAGTGGACGATGAACTACGGCTACTTCAACACGCTGCGCGCCTGCCTGGGCAAGGTCTGAAGCCAGCGCCGGCCGTGCCCGCGCGCACGGCCGCCGCGGTGCCGTTCACAGCGTTGCCAGCCGCGCCACCACCGTGCGGTTGCGGCCCGTGTTCTTCGCCTGGTAGAGGGCATGGTCGGCGCGCTCCAGCAGCTGCGCCGTCGATTCGTCGGCGTCCGCGCACAGCGCGGCGCCGATCGACACCGTGAGCCTGATGGGCTGGTCGCGCCAGGTGGTCTCGGCGTCGCCCAGCATCTGGCGCAGGCGATCCGCCGCGCGCCGCACCGTCGTCTGCTCGGCGCGCGGCAGCAGCACGCCGAATTCCTCGCCGCCCAGGCGGCCGATCACGTCCACCTCGCGCGCCGAGGCGGTCAGCACCTGCGCCACCGTCAGCAGCACCGCGTCACCGGCGGCGTGGCCCATGGTGTCGTTGATCTTCTTGAAGTGGTCGATGTCGATCATCAGCACGCCAAAGGGTTCGCCGAAGCGGCCGAGCCATCGGTGCTGCGCCTCCAGCTGGCGGTTCCATTCCGTGCGGTTGTAGAGGCCGGTCAGCGCATCGCGCTGCGACAGGTGCCTGAGCTTGCGCACCAGGCGCAGCAGCACCATCACCGCCAGGTTGCCGTGCAGCAGCAGCACGAGCAGCAGGATCAGCAGTGCCGAGGCCACATTCAGCGGCGTGTCGGCCGGCAGCGGCTGCAGCGTCTGACCGGGCCAAGGTGGCAGCAGTCCGGCCGCCGCGCGCAGCGCGAACAGCGCCACCCCCGCCACCTGCGGCGACACCAGCAGGAAGGCCTTGCGTTCGCCGAACTCGCGGCGCAGCGCGGGGTAGGCCTGGGTGCTGCTGCGCAGCAGCGCCCACGCCATCGCCAGGCAGGTGGCGATGACCTGCGCCGGGGCCTGCCACTCCAGCGGCAGCACGAGGCAGGCGGCCTGCACGCCTGCGAAGACCACCAGCGTGGCGATCGCCTCCGCGTCATGCAGCGGCTGGCGCAGGAAGCGAAGCATGCCGCGGCGGATCGCCAGCAGCGCGGCCACCGCCAGCACGTTGCCCAACGTCGTCGCGGCCCAGTCCGGTGCCCAGCCGCGCATCAGCAGCAGGGTCAGCGCGGCCATGCCGATCAGCGCGGACACGCTCCACAGCCTCGCCGCGCGGCGCGACAGCTCCAGCGCCCGCGCGGCCATCGTCCAGCCGGCCGCCACCACCCCCAGCAGCAGCCAGAGCGTGAGCATGGTGAGGGCGACGTTTCCCAGCATCGAGCCATCATCGTCCCCACCCCTTCACAACTTGAGACAGAAGCCGGCCAATCCGCATGGAACATGCCAGCCCGCTTCGCCCTTCGTGAACTGCAGCACGCGGGCTCCCGCTATGCTCGAACCCGTCGCGCCATCGCCCGCCGCGGCGTCCCCGCCTCCACCGCCATGCTCATCGACTTCTTCTACACGCTGCGCGCCGCCAAGCTGCCGGTCTCGGTCAAGGAGTACCTGACCCTGCTGGAAGCGATCAAGGCCGAGGTGATCGGCCCCTCGGTGGACGAGTTCTATTACCTCGCCCGTACCGCGCTGGTGAAGGACGAAGCGAATTTCGACAAGTTCGACCGCGCATTCGGCGCCTACTTCAAGGGCGTGGAACTGGTCGCCGACTTCACGAAGGAAGTGCCGCTGGAGTGGCTGCGCAAGAACCTGGAGCTACAGCTGAGCCCCGAGGAGATCGCCAAGATCGAAAAGATGGGCTGGGACGAGTTGATGGAGACCTTGAAGAAGCGCTTCGAGGAGCAGAAGGAACGGCACGAAGGCGGCAACAAGTGGATAGGCACCGGCGGCACCAGCCCCTTCGGCGCCTACGGCCAGAACCCGCAGGGCATCCGCATCGGCCAGGACAAGGGCCGCAACAAGAGCG
>CAMLJY010000008.1 GCA_946480465.1 uncultured Burkholderiales bacterium | reverse complement strand
AGTGTGGTTCGTTGCGACCCCTAACACCGTTAGTTCTGTTACCAAACCCTGCCGATGCTCGCCTGGAGACTCATGCATCAAGCATGCCGCCTCTTCATCACAATGCCGTGACCGCGCGCTGGTGCACTGGAAAACTGACATAACATGCAAAAGTGGCGTATCCAAGAGTGGCGTATCCAAAAGCGCCGTGCGCCGCACAGTGCGGCAGCGTGTCCGCGATCTCGAGCCCCGGGGGCGGTGCCGCGGGGGAAGTCCTGTTGCGCTGTTGCAGAGCTTCGTCGATGAGCCGCCCGATCGCCAGCGCGTGATCCTCGTCTTCTTCCACATGGGGGCGGAAGAGTGTGGCGCGCCGCAAGGCGGGGCGGTCACGAGCGGGCGGCTGCGTCAGCGCCCGAAAGTGGCGCGCCACTCCAGCACGGCGAGCGAATTGCGGCGCAGGCTGCCCAGGCTGGTGCTGGCGGGCCCGCGGAACCACTGGCCGGACAGGCGCCAGGACCAGGTGTCATCGACGCGGTACTCCAGCCGGGCGAACGCGCCGCGGCCGACGCCGCCGGCAGAGCGGGCCAGGAGCAGGCCGGCCTCGCCGGACCAGTCGTCCTCGAAGGGGCTGCGTGCGACGGCCAGGGCCACGCCGTGCTCCCGAGGACCGGTCTGGAACCAAAGGTTGCGATTGCCCTGCACCAGCGCCGGCGGCGATGCGGCAGGGGCCACGTCGCTGCGGCGCAGCGACAGCGAGGCATTGGCCAGCCAGCCGCCAGTGAAGGAGCGTTCGATCCCGATCACCGCCCAACGCTGGTCGCCGATGCCCGCCGCCCGCGCCTGTTGGCGCGTGGGCTGGGTCAGGCGCATGTCGGCCGCCTCGGCGCGCAGTGCGAATTCGCCACCCAGTGGCAGCAGCATGTCGGCACCGACCACGCGCTGCCGCACCTGCGCGGCCTGCAGGCCAGTGGCGCCCAGCGTCAGCAGTGGCATTGCAGCCAGGCCGTCGAACACGCTGACCGAGCCTTCGAAGGCGGAGCCGGTGTGGTCCAGCTTTGCGGCCCAACTGCGGGCGTCCCTGGCGGGCCGCACGCCGGGGGTGCTGCCGCCGCCGGTCAGCGCGCGCGGCAGTTCGTTCGGTGGCAGGCGCGGCACCATGTGCACGCTGGCCTGCCAGCCTGGTGCAGGGGCAAGGTCCAGCGACGCCATGACGGCCCCCAGCCGGTCTTCACCGACGCCCAGCTGCAGCACCCGCAGGCTGCGCGGTGACAGGTGGTCGGTGGGGTTCAGCCGGTCGGCGCGCCCCCAGTGGACGACCTGCCGGCCGAGGCGCATCAACAGCGGGCCGAATCGGCCCTGAACGTAGGCCTGCTGCCATTGCGGCGATGCGGCCAGACCGGCGCGCGATGTCGCGGCCTGTCCTTCGGCGTGCACGGCCCAGGGGCCGCAGGCACCATGCAGGCGCGTGGTGGCGTGCAACGCACCAACGCCGCCGCGGTCGTCCAGGTCGCGCGAGCCGCTGGCGGCCAGCACGGACAGCTGCAGGTGAAGCTCGGCCGTCGGCCTGCCGTTGCCGCCATCGCCGCAGGCCGGCGCAGCGGCGGCTGGTCGAGCAGACGAGGCCGCCGCCCAGGCCAGTGCTGCCGCGGTGTATGCCAGGGGGCGGTGGCGCCTTTGCCGCCTGTCGGCCTTCGCGGTCAAAGTGCCAGACCTGTCTCGCCGAAACTGGCCTGCAGCCCGGCGGACTCGGCGGGGTGGGACAGCATCACCGCGCGCTCGCGCCGGGTGTCGTCCACCGTGATGGGACAGTCGTGGCCTCGTCGGCGCATGCCCTGCGCGGGCTGCGTGCCTCTGCCGATGGAGGAACAACTGTCATGGCCGCCGATGAGGCAGATCTTCATGGGACGCTTCCCCCGACTGGGCGCGAGGCAGCCGCTGCCTTGCTCGCCGAAGCGGCACTGGCGCGGACCCTGACGCGGGCGGGTCTCGTGGCTTGCGCCTAAATGGCGCGGCCGAGTGTAGGCCCCTCGGCCGGCGTGAGGCACCTCTCAGAAATCGCAGGTACCCCCTAGAACGGCAGTGCCGGCGGAGACACGCGCTACGAAGTCTGGTAGGTGCGGGGGCGCGGAATCGCCGGAACACTGCAGTTCGCAGTTGCGCAATCGGCTGCTCGTTCCGTTTCCGATCTCGGCGACCTCTTTGATTGGCCGCTCTCCGCAATCGTCAATCCCCATCGGAAGGTACACCCGTGAAAGTCCTGATCAGCCCGATCGATGCAGCCGAGGCCGTCGTGGCCTGGGAATGCGGCACCGACATCATCGACATCAAGAACACCCGGGAGGGTTCGCTGGGCGCGAGCTTTCCCTGGGTGATCCGCGAGGTGATCGATGGCATCCCGGACAAGAACGTCGTCTTCAGCGCGACGCTGGGTGACCTGCCTCACAAGCCGGGCACCGCGTCGCTGGCTGCGCTGGGCGCCATCGCCAGCGGCGTCAAGTACGTGAAGGCCGGCCTGCACGGGTCGAAGGACGTCGCCGAAGGCGTCGACCTGATGAAGGGCGTGGTGCGCACCTGCCGCGACTACGACAAGTCCATCACCGTGGTCACCGCGGGCTACGCCGACTACCGCCGCTTCGGCGGCCTGGCGCCGGGCCAGTTGGTCGAGATCGCTGCCGGCTCCGGTTCCGACATGGTCATGGTCGACACCTACCTGAAGGACGGCAAGGGCCTGTTCGACGCGATGAGCGAGGAGGAACTGGACCAGTTCATCTCGTCCGCCCACGCCCGCGGCCTGAAGGTGGCGCTGGCCGGCTCGGTGCGGGCCGAGCATTTGGGCGTGCTGGCCCGCATGGGCGCCGACGTGGTCGGCGTGCGCGGCGCGGTGTGCGGCAGCTACGACCGCACGACCAGCATCGATCCGGTGAAGGCACAGCAGTTCATCCAGGCCGCCAACGCCATCCGGCCGAAGGCCGCAGCGGTGGCCTGACGTCCAAAGCAAGCGACATCGCCGGGACGCCGCCTTGACCGTCATGCTCGCCAACGCCACGCCGCCCCGCGCGGAGCGGCCGGGCTGCGTCGTCGTCAAGCTCGGCGGCGGCCTGCTCACCGGCGGCAACGACGACGAGCCGCAGCTGGACATGGTCCGGCTCGACACCTGCCTGGCCGACCTGGCCGCGCTGCCGGCGGCCGGCCAGCCGCTGGTGCTGGTGCACGGCACGGGCACCTTCGGCAAGCCGCCGGCGCGCTTGCACGGCTACCTGGACGGCCGGCTCGGCGTCGACCGCGCGCACGTCGTCTCCAAGGTCGGCGCCGCGCTGGCGGCCTTCGAGAACCGCCTGCTGGCGCGGGCCGAAGCCGCCGGGCTGCGCCCGGTGCGTGTGCCGGCCTTCGTGCTTTTCGAGTCGCGCCACGGCACGCCGTTGCTGCGCAGCACGGAAGCGGTGCAGCGCCTGCTGGCGCACGGACTGACGCCGGTGATCGGCGGCGGCTTCGTCTTCGACGAGCCGGGCTTCGCCGTTTGCTCCAGCGACCGCATCGCCGTCGACCTGGCGCTGGCGCTGCCTGCGCGCGCGCTGGTGCTGGCCACGCGCGCGCATGGGGTCTACCGTGACGGCGAGAGCCATGACATCCACGCGCAGCTCGGCGCGAGCGACCTGGCCGCGCTGGAAGGCATTCGCGAGGCCGGGCACGACGTTTCCGGCGGCATGCGCGCGAAGGTGGAACAGGGCCTGCGCGCGGCCGCCGCGGGCATCGCCAGCTTCGTCATCGACGGGCGCCGGCCCGGCAACATCCCGGCCGCGCTGGCGGGTCGCCCGCTCAGCGGCACGCGCCTGCTGGGCAGCGGCAGCCGGCCGCTGCGGGCTTGAAGTGCCATGTGCGGCATCGCGGGCCTGCTGAGCAGTGGCCAGACCCACGAAGGCCATGCGGCCGAGGTGCGGCGCATGCTGGGCGCACTGGCGCACCGCGGGCCGGACGGCCAGGCCTGTGTCGCCACCGACCGCATGGTGCTCGGTTCCGCGCGCCTGGCCATCGTCGACGTCGCCGGTGCCGACCAGCCGCTGGCCAACGAGGCGCGCGACCTGCTGGTGGTCTTCAACGGCGAGATCTACAACCACCGATCGCTGGCGCGGTGCCTGCGCCAACGGGGCCACGTCCTTCGCACGTCAGGAGACGGCGAGGTCATCGCCCACCTGTACGAGGAATACGGCACCGGCGCCTTCGACCTGCTGGATGGGCAGTTCGCGATCGCCATCGCCGACCGGCACCGCGGGCGCCTGGTGCTGGCGCGTGACCGCATGGGCATCTGTCCGCTGTTCTGGACGCGCACGCCGCACGGCCTGTACTTCTGCTCCGAGGTGAAAGGCCTGCAGGCGGCCGGCGTGGCGAACCAGGGCGTGGAGCCTGGCGCCATGCTGCAGATGGGCTACTTCGGCACCGTCTGCGCGCCGCTGACGCCGTTCGCCGGCGTGTTCCAGCTGCGCCCGGCGCACTGGATGGCGCTGCAGGACCCGCGCGAGTCGCCGGCGCCGCAGCGCTACTGGCGGCTCGACTTCGCCCGGCGCGGCGAACATCCGCCCATCGACGACGCCCAGGCGGCCGAGGGCGTCGCGCAGCGGCTGGAGCGGGCCGTCGACACGCACGTGCAGGGCGAGTTCGAGGCCACCTGCTTTCTCAGCGGCGGCATCGACTCGGCGGTGATCGGCGCGCTGCTCGCCCAGCGGTGTGCGCCGCGGCCGGTCACCGCCTTCTGCGCCAGTTCCGACGAGCGCCGCATCGACGAAGGTGATGCGGCCAGCCAGACCGCGCAGCAGCTGGGACTGCAGCTGCACCGGGTGCGCATCGACGAGGCCGCCATCGGCGGCGCCTTCGAACGCCTGGTCTGGCATGCCGAGACGCCCACGCTGTCCACCGAAGCCGCGGCGCTGATGCTGCTGGCCGGGCAGGTGCGTGCGCATTCGAAGTTCGTGCTGACGGGCGAGGGCGCCGACGAGGCGTTCGGCGGCTACCTGGCCTTCAAGCAGTTCAAGTTCCTGGGCGGGTTGGCGGCGCCAGGCCTGGGTGCGGTGCGCGGCCTGGTGCGGCCGCTGCTGCAGCGGCATTTCGGCACCGACTGCCTGCTGCCGCCCGAACCGCGCCTGGCGCTGCTGCGCGCGCACTTCGGCGGGCTGCCGGCACAGGCCTACGAGTGGGAGTTCTACCGCAGCGTGCTGAGCCCGCTGTTCAGCAGCGACTACCGCGCGCTGGCCGCGCAGGACGGCCTCTGGCAGCAGTTCCCCTTCGACCGGGAAGCGGTGCAGGACCGCAGCGGCATGGACCGCTCGCTCTACGTCGCCTACCAGGTCATGCTGCCCAACTACCTGCTCGGCCCGCATGGTGACCGCATCTTCGCGGCCAACTCGGTCGAAGGCCGCTACCCCTTCCTGGCGCGCGAGGTGGTGGAGTACGCCGCCCGGCTGCCCGCGCGCCTGAAGATCCGCGGCACGCGCGAGAAGCACGTGCTGCGCCTGGCTGCCGCGGGCCGCTGGCTGCCGCCCTCGATCGCGCAGCGACCCAAGCAGCGCTTCGTGATGCCCTTCGGCACGCCTTTCGTCGGGCCGAAGGCGCCGCCGCTGATGCGCCACCTGCTGGCGCCGGACACGTTGTCGGCCTACGGCTACTTCGATCCCACGCGCGTGCAGGCGGCCATCGCGGCGCTGGGCGGCGGGCGGCGCGCGGCCGGCGGCAAGGCCCGGCGCTACCTCGACCACCTGGCCCTCGGGCTGGGTGTCACCTTCGTCGCCAGCACCCAGCTCTGGCACCACCTGTTCGTGGCCGGCGGTGCCCGCGCCGGCCGCCCTTCCGCAGACGCGCCCCTGGCGCTGGCGGCCTGAGGTTTCCCATGATCGGTTCTTCCCGGCTCCTGCCTCCGGATTCCGTGCCCTTCGGGTCTCATGGAACCGACACGCCGCCGCGCTCGCCTGCGCCGATGCCGGCCGCGCTGGACCAGCGCCGTGCCGCCATCGATCGCTGCCTCGCGCGCGCCATCGATGGCCTGCTCGCCCACGGTCCGGCGCAGGACGACCCGCTGGTGGGCCGCATGTACCGCTGGATGCGGCACTACCTGGACAACGGCGGCCAGCGCATGCACGGCATCGCCGTGATGCTGGCCTACGAGGCCTGTGGCGGGCAGGACACCGACGCCATCGTGCCGGTGGCCGCGGCCTTGCAGCTCTACCACCACCACACGCTGGTGCATGACGACCTCTACGACGAGGACCACAGCCGCCGCGGCTGGCCGACCACGCACCAGGCCTTCGCGGACTGGTACGGCAACCGAGGGCCGCATCCCGCCGCGGCGCGCGCGTCATCGGGCCGGAAGGGGCGTACCGCGGTGCCGCACGCAACGCAGGCGGTTCCCGCCACCCGCCTCTTCGCCAGCGACGCGCTGCGCCGCGGCAGCGTGGTCGCTTTCGCCTACGGCAAGATGTGCCGCGCGCTGGCGGGCTACCTGATCGCCGGCAGTGGTTTCGGCGAAGCCGCGCGGCTGGAAGCCACGCGGCTGCTCGACTGGCACGACCTGTTCGACAACGCCGCCCAGGTCAGGGACGTGCACCACGAGGGCCAAGCCATGCCCGACCCGGCCACCTGCCTGGACAACGCCTGGCTCAAGACCGGCCGCCTGTTCGAGGTTTGCGCCCGCGTCGGCGCCCGGCTGGCGCAGGCCACCGAAGCGCAGTGCGAGGCGGTGCAAGCCTGGGCCGGGCAGGCCGCGCTGGCCTATCAGTTGCAGGACGATCTGGAGGACCTCGCGCCCGACAGCGAGAAGGGCCAGGGCCGCGGCGCCGCCAGCGACCTGCAGCACTGCAAGCCGACCTACCTCTACGCGATGGCGATGACGCTGGCGCGCGGCGCCGACCTGGCCTTGCTGCAGCGCTGGCAGGCCGGCGAGCAGGTGCGGCTGACCGCGGGCGACGTGATCGCGGTGCTGGACCGTTGCGGAGCCATGGCCGCCTGTGCGGCCGAGGTGCAGCGCTGCATCGAGCGCTCGCTGCAGGCGCTGGCATCGGCGCGCCCGGCTTTCGATGCCGTGCGGGACGAGGCGATGCGCGCCTTTGCCCGGCACTTCGTCTCGCCCGCGTACTGGCGCCGGCGCCTGCCTGCCGAGCCTGGACGCGTCTCGGCGCTGATAGGACCGCCGCAGCAACCGGCCGCGTCCACGGTCGCGCCGGCCACGCCGGCGCTGCCGGTGGCCGTGCCGCGCGCGCGCCGCCACAACCTGGTGCTGGACATCCATGGGGTGCTGCTGGGCCGCCAGGAGCCGGCGGGCCACGCGTCCGCGGCGCAGGTGCTGGGCGCGTTGCGCCGCGATGGGCACCTGCTGCGTTTCCTCACCAACGCCAGCAGCCAGTCGCGGGCCGAGATCGCAACGCAGTTGAATGCCGCCGGCATCGAGGTGCGGCCGCAGGAAATCGTCACCGCTGCGCTGGTCGTGGCGCACTGCCTGCGGCGCCTGCCGGTCGCGCCGCGGCTTTACGTCATCGGCTCGGACGCGATGCGTTCGGAGATCGAGCGCATCTGCGGCCACCGCATGAGCTGGGCGTCGCCGGAGGACGCCGACACGCTGGTCGTCAGCCGCGATCCCGCCCTGGGTGAGCCGCTGCTGCGCCGCCTGGCTGCCAACCGTGGCATCGAGCGGGTCATCGCCACCTGCAAGGACATGCACTTCCCGGTTGGCGACCGGGTGGAGACCGGCCCTGGCCCGACGGTGCAGCGCGTGGAGTTCGCGCTGGGCCGCGAGGCGCTGGTGCTGGGCAAACCCAATCCCTTTGCGCTGACGCAGGTGATGGGTCTGTCCGCCGCCGAATTGGCCGGGACGCTGGTGGTCGGCGATTCGCTGGAGCAGGACGTGGCGCTGGCCCGCGCCGCCGGCGCGCGCGCGGTGTGGCTGCGCCCCCCGGGCAGCAGCGCGGCGCAGGGGCCGCAGCCGCACCATGTGTTGGACACGTTGGACGCACTGCACGGCCTGCTGGCGGAAGAAGGGGTGCCCGCATGAACGGCGTCCGCGCGTTCGGCGTGGACACCGCGGGCTTCTTCTTCACCAACCGCTTCCACATCGTGCTGATGCCGGTGGTCCTGACGCTGTTCTGGAACCAGGCGCTGCACCTGCCGCTGACGCCCGCGTACTACCTGATGATCGCCCTCACCACCGCCGGCGGCTACATCTACAACATCCACACCGACGGGGCAGAGGACGCACTGAACTACCCGCGGCGGTACCGCCTGTTCATGCCGGGCTCGTGGGAGACGCGGCTGGCCATCGTGCTGTGCTTCGTCGGCGGCCTGCTGCTGTCGGTGCCGGCCGGCTGGCCCTTCGTGCTGTACGGTGGAGCGGTGCACGTGCTGGGCGCCCTGTACAGCCGGCCCCTGCCGCTGCGCTGGCGCGGCCGCGCGCTGCGCATCAAGGAAGTGCCGTTCCTGAAGAACCTCTACGCCGGCCTGTTCTGGTCGGTGGCGCTGATCCTCACGCCGCATCTTTACGTCGGTGCCGAGATCGGCCCCGTGGCGTGGTTGGCGGTGGTGCTCAGCTTCGGCATGAACTATTTCGTCGAGCTGATGTGGGACGTGCGAGACATGCGGGGCGATGCCGCGGCGGGCTTTCGCACCGTGCCGCTGGTGATCGGCGAGCCGGCCACCGCGTGGCTGCTCCGCCTGGTGCACCTGGCCACGTGCGGCCTGGTGGTATGGGGCGCGGCCACCGGCGCGCTGCCGCCGGGATGCTGGGTGGTGGTGCTGGTGCACGCGCCGGTCGGCCTGCTGTTCCTGGAGTACTACCGGGGCCTGCCCGACAAGGAGGGCGCCTCGCATTTCTACATCTTGTACGGCGGCGCGCTGGTCACCGCCGGCATGTTGATGACGTGGACGCTGCAACAGCGAGGGGGATGAGGTGAGGGATTCCCGATTCGAGGCCGCGCAGGCCGCGGCCGAGGCCGCCCTGCGCGGAGCCATGCCCGGCGGGCGCGACGACGCCTGGCTCGCCGACACCGTCGATCCGCCGCGCTTCGGCTGGGACTGGGACGCTCTGTTGCAGGGTTATTTCACGCCGCTGCATGAATGGAGCGTGCAGCACCGTGCGCGCCTGCGCCCGGCGACGGCGGCGCTGCTGATCGACGCGCTCGGCGGCCGCGCCGCCGAGCACGGTACGGTGCTGGCGGCACTGGAGTTGCACCACCTGTCGTCGGTGATGCTGGACGACCTGCGCAACGGCCGCGACCTGTCCCAAAGCCGTGCCGATGCCATCCGCCTGCCGCTGCCCGCATGGGTCACGGTGGCCTACAACACGCGCCAGCTGCCGCCGGTGCTGGTGCTGCGCCGCTGCACCAGCCTGCCGGCCGAGCGGCGCGAACGCGTGGCGCAGCGACTGGCGCGATTCCTGTTTCGCCAGGGACTGGGCAGCACGCTGGACCTGTGGGCGGCCGAAGCCGGCGCTGCCGCACTGCCGCTGGCCGACTTCACCACCCATCTTTCCGTCTACGTCGGCGTGCAGGGCCTGGGGCTGGCCTGCGAGGTCGCGGCACTGGTGGCCGGCCTGCCCGACGCACCGGCGGCGCGGCTAGGCGAGGCCGGCGGCGAGCTGGGCGTGGCCATGCGCCTGCGTGAACTGGCCGCAGGGCGTGACCGCGACGTCAGCGTCCTCGGCCGCCTCGAGCGCGAGCCGCTGATCCGCCAGCGCTGCGACGCGCCGCCGCAGGTCCTGCGTGACGCCGCGGCACGGCTGGTGGCGGGGGCGATCGCGCGGGCCGGCACCGTGTCGCCGGCCGCCGCGGAGGCCTTGCGCACCGTCGATGAAGCCCTGCGGCCGCTGCCGGCGCTGGAGGTGACCCCGTGACCGAAGCCCTGCAATACCGTGACGAGTTCCTGGCCGACATGGCGCCCGTGCTCGCCGATCACTACAGGCGCTGGTATCCCTGGTGCCGGGACACCGTGCTGGCCACCATCGACCGCATCGCGAGCCCGGCGTTCATCGAGCGCGCGCTGGGCGTGGCGCTGCCGCCGGCGGCGCACCAGCGCCTGCAGGAGGCCTGGCACGCGCCCTATCGGGGTTATCACCTGCGCAGCGGCAAGATGCTGCGCCCGGTGCTGGTGTGCCTCGTCATGCAGGCCTTCGAGCGTGACCCGCGCCTCATGCCGCCGGTCGTCGCGATGGCCGAGGTCATCCACGCGGCCTCGCTGGTGCTCGACGACATTGCGGACGATTCGCCGCTGCGGCGCGGCGGCCCCACCGCGCACCGCCAGGTGGGCGTGCGCGTCGCTGGCGCCGCGGCGTCGGCGTGGCTGAACGCCTGCTTCGAACTGTTGTCCGGCGACGATGCCGGGCTCGACCCGGCGCAGCGGGCCGCGCTGCTGGACGTCATCGCCTGGGAGCACTGGGTCACCGGCGTCGGCACCACCATCGACACCACCTGGCCCTGGATCGGCCGCTTCGACCACAGCGCGGGCGACTACCTGCAGTCGGTGGTCCACCGTTCCACGTCCTACACCTACCGCCTGCCGTTCGAGATCGGTGCCATCGCCGCCGGTGCCAGCACGGGCCAGCGCGCGCAGCTGGCCGCGTTCGGCGAGGAACTGGGCCTGGCGTTCCAGATCATCGACGACATCCTCAACGTCCAGCCGGGGGACAGCGCCTGGGGCAAGGCGCTGGCCGAGGACATCACGCAGGGCAAGATCAACCTGCAGGTGCTGCTGGCCATGGAACGCCTGGACGAACGCGGCCGCGCGCGGCTGGGCGGGATCCTGGCCGCCCGCAGCGACGACCCGGCGCAGCTGTCCGAGGCGGTGGCGTTGATGCGCGACAGTGGCGCCTTCGAAGAGGCCCGCGGCATCGCGCAGCGCCACGTCGCGCGGTGCCACGAGATCGTCGGCGGCATGCAGTTCCTGGCCCCGGCCGACCGCGACCGCCTGGACGCCTTCGTCAGCTACGTGGTCGAGCGCAACCGATGAAACTGGCCCACGACAGTGCGCTGGGCGGCGATCCGGCGCTGGCCGGCGCCCGGCTGCCCGGTGATGTAGCGGCACCGTCCACCTGGGTGCTGCAGGCCCGCGCGCTGTGCAAGCGCTACGACACGCCCGGCGGCGCGCTGGAGGTGTTGCGCGGCATCGACCTGGCCGTGGCGCGGTCCGAGTCCATCGCGCTGAAGGGGGTGTCGGGCAGCGGCAAGTCGACGCTGCTGCACATCCTGGGCGCGATCGACCGCCCCAGCAGCGGCAGCGTGCAGGTGCTGGGCACCGCGCTGGAGGGCCTGAGCACGCGCGAACAGACCGCCTTCCGCGCGCGCCACGTCGGCTTCGTGTTCCAGTTCTTCAACCTGGTGCCCACGCTCACCGCGCTGGAGAACGTCGTCGCGGGCCTCGAGCCGCTGCCCGGAACCCGGCGCGGCCGCCAGGAAGCCGCCGCGGCCGCACTGGCCGACGTGGGCCTGGCCGACAAGGCCGACGCTTACCCGGCGCAGCTGTCCGGCGGCCAGCAGCAGCGGGTCGCCATCGCGCGAGCGGTGGCCAAGCGGCCGACGCTGATCCTGGCGGACGAGCCCACCGGCGCGCTCGACCCGGCCACCGCCATGCAGGTGCTGGCCTTGCTGAACCGGCTGCGCCGCGAGCACGGCTGCGCCGTCGTCATCGCCACCCACGACCAGCTCGTGGCCGGCCACGTCGACCGGGTGCTGCGGCTCGAAGCCGGCCGCGTGACGACGGAGGGCCACGCGCGGTGATGCCCCGCTGGTTCAGGCGGTTGCCGCTGCCCGCACCCCTCAAGCACCTGGCCGGCTCGGCCTGGCTGATGGCGGGCCGCCTGTTCGCGATGGGCTGCATCGCCGGCTTCGGCCTGGCGGTGTTTGCCGGCGCGCTGTCGGCGATCGACAGCATCTTCGCCAGCCGCGACACCTGGTTTCGCGAAGGGCGGCTGGCCGACCTGGAACTGCGCGTGGCCACGGACGACCGAGCCAACGTGCCGCCGCTGGCTGACCTTCCCGGCGTGGCCGCGCTGCGGCTGCGAATGCTGGCGCCGGCGACCTGGGCACCGGCGGCCTCGGGGGCCGGCCAGGCGGACCGGCCGCCGCTGCGCGTACTGCTGATCGCCAACGCCGGATTGCAGGCAAAGGACGCGGCAACGCAGGCTGTGTCCATCAACGCGCAGCGACTGCTCGAAGGCCGGGACCTGGACCCGGCCGACCCCCACGGCGTGCTGGTGGACCGCAGCTTCGCGCGCTACCACGGTGTGTCACCTGGGCAGCCGCTGCCCATCAGGCTGCAGGGCGAGCTGCTGCCGCTGCACGTGCGCGGTGTGGTCAGCGACGCGGAGTTCCTGCTCGCCCCTGCCAACCCGGCGCTGTTCGTGCCCAGCAAGGGCTCGCTCGGCGTGGTGTACCTGCTGCCGCAGCAGCTTGAATCGCGCTACGGCTTCATGCCGGTCAACAGCGTGCTGTTTGCCGCCGAGCCCGGTGCCGACCTCGAGCAGCTGCGCCAGCGCGTGATCGAACGCGCGCAAACCCGGCTGAGCGTCGACTTCACCGTCACCCAGGCCGAGCAGTTCAGCCATCGCTTCCTCGACAAGAACCTCGGCGTCTTCCGCATCGTCGTGCCGGTGATCGTTGCGGTGAGCGCGCTGTCGGCCCTGTTCGTCACCGCCTTCCTGTTCCTGCAGTGGGTCGCGCGTGAGCGGCAGACGCTGGCGCTGTTCCTGGCGCTGGGCCATCCGCCAGCGCGGCTGGCGCTGTCGTTCGCGCTGATGGTGGCGTACCTGGCCTCGGGCGTGGTCGCCGGCGGGCTGCTCATGGCCGGGATCGTCGGCCAGGGCTTTCTCGGCAACTTCGCCGATGCCCTGGGCCTTCCGATGCCGGTCTTCGCGTTCACGCCGCAGCGCGTGCTGCTGGGAGTGGCCGGCGTGGCCGGCGTCTTCGCGCTGGCGGCCGCGGTGGCGCTGGCGCGCCTGCTGCGGCTGGCGCCGCTGGACGCGATGCGCGAGCGCCCGGCGCCCGTTCGCGCGCCCGGCCGCCTGGCCTCCGCGGTCGGCCGCTGGCTGCCGGGCAGCACGTGGCGCCTGGCGCTGCGCAACCTGTTCCGGCACCGCGCGGTCTCGTCCATCAGCATCGTGGCCGTGGCGCTGGGCTTCGGCACCACGGCCGCGTTCTTCATCGCCTATTCCTCGTTCATCGGCACCTCGGCCCGCCTGGTCGAACTGAACACCTGGGACGCCGCGGTCGACTTCCAGGTGCCGCTGTGGGACGAGGAGGTGGCCCGGCTGGTGAAGGCCCACCGGCTGGAGGCGGTGACGCCCTACACCAAGGGCGTGGCGCAGGCCGTGCGCGCCGGCAGCGGGCCGGATGCCGGGCCGCGGTCGCGCCGGGTGAACCTGTATGCCGCCGGCTTCGACCCCGCCCAGCCCTGGCACGCCGCGGTGATGACGGCGGGCGAGGCGCTGTCGGCCGACCAGCCCGAGGGCATGCTGCTGGAACGCAGCACCGCGGCCGAGCTGGGGGTGGGCGTGGGTGACGCGCTGGTGGTCGAGGTGCAGGGCCGCCGCCGGACCGCCATCGTGCGCGGCCTGTTTTCGGGGGCGCTGCCGGGCGAGGCGTGCTTCACGCTGGCCTTCCATCGCGAGCTGGCGGACCTGGAGGAGCGGTCCACCGGCCTCTTCGTGCGTGCCGGCGCGGCCGAGCTGGCGCGCCTGGCACGCGGGCTCGCGCGGCACCGTGACGTGCAGCAGGTGCTGACCAAGGCCGACGTCACGCGCGAGATCCTGGCGGCCAGTGGCCAGGTCACCGCGGTGATCCGCCTGGGCACGATGGTCAGCATCGGCATCGCGGGGCTCTTCGTGTTCGCCTGCATGGGCTACACCGTGCTGCAGCGCCAGCGCGAGTACCAGACGCTGCGCCTGCTCGGCCACGGCGACGGCGCCATCACCCGCAGCATCGTCGTCGAGGTGGCGCTGATCGGCCTGGCCGCGCTGCTGCTGGCGGTGCCGGTCGGCGCGCTGGTGGCCCAGGCGATCAATGCCGCGCTGTCGCGGGCCTGGTTCCAGGTCGACACGGTGATCGGCCCGGCCGACTACCTGCGCACCTTCGCGCCCGGCCTGCTGCTGCTGCCGCTGCTGGCGTGGCCGCTGGCGCGGTCGGTGCTGCGGCTGCCGCTGGAAGGCGCCCTGCGCGCCAGGGAGATCGCATGAGGAGCTGCCATGCCATGCGGCGGATGGCGATGGCCACGGTCGCGGCCTTGGGCTGCGGCCTGGCGCTCGCCCAGGGTCCGGATGCCGATGCGCTGATGGCGCAGGTTGACCGCGCCAACCGCCCGGACTTCGAACGCGCGCGCCTGAAGATGGAGCTGCTGGGCGAGGGCGCGCCGCTGGTGCGCGAGATGACCTGGCTCACGCACGTCGACGGCGCCAACCGGCGGTCTTCGCTGATCAAGTTCACGGCGCCGTCCAACCTGCAGGGCGTCGGCACGCTGGTGGTGGAAGAGGAAGGGCGGCCGAACGCGATCTGGCACTACCAGCCGGCCAGCCGCAACGTGCGCCGCATTGCGGCCAGCCACCGGCAGAACCGCTTCATGGGCACCGAGTTCGTGTTCGAGGACTTCGAGGGCCTGAAGCGCGACAAGTACCGCTTCGAATGGCTGCGTGACGAGCCGTGCCGCGGCAGCCACACCTGCCACGTCATCCGCGCCGAGGCCACCGACGCGCAGGAGCGCGACACCAGCACCTACGGCCGCAAGCTCTTCTGGGTGGACCCCGCGATCTCCGCCATCGTGAAGACCGAGTTCCAGGACCGTGCGGGCAAGGCCGTGAAGGTCTTCGAAAGCAGCGACTTCCGCGCCCACGGCCGCGGCAACCAGTGGCGCGCCAGCCGCCAGCTGATGCGCAACCTGGCGGACGGCCGGTCGACGCGCCTGACGGAGGTCGAGCGCCAGGTCGACGTGCCCTTCGACCCGGCGCTGGTCAGCCTGCAGCAACTCCGGACCGACTGACGAGCTTCCATGAATTCGTGCGCCTTTCCCGAATGGACGCCATGAAGCGACGACTGCTGCCCCTGCTGCGCTGTCCCCATTGCCGGTCCGGCCTGCGCCAGACGGGAGGCGACCTGCGCGCGCAGGCGATGGACGAGGCCGAGTTGAGCTGCACCGCCTGCGCGCGCCGGTACCCGGTGGTCGGCGGCGTGCCCCGGCTGCGCCTGGACGACGGCCTGGTGGCCGCCACGCGCGACGGCTTCGCGTACCAGTGGAAGCAGCGCCTGTCCGGCCGCGCCGAACGCCGGGCGGTGGTCTACGGCTACGAGATCGGCAAGTTCATGCAGTGGTTCGTGCAGGTCTTCACCCCGGGCCTGCGCGCCGCGCAGCGTCCGGGCTGGATGCTGGACGCCGGCTGCGGCAGCGGCGAAAAGGCGCGCGAGTTGGCACTGCACTTCCCGCAGCACGACGTGGTGGCGATCGACCAGTCCAACTCCATTGGGCAGAGCGCGCTGCAGAACGCCGACGTGCCGAACCTGCATTTCGTGCAGGCCAACGTGTGGCACCCGCCTTTCGCGCCGGAAAGCTTCCAGTTCGCGATGAGCATCGGCGTGCTGCACCACACCCCGGACACGCTGCGCGGCTTCGACGCCATCGCCAGGCTGGTGGCGCGCGGTGGCGACTTCATGACCTGGCTGTACCCCCTGCCCGAGGAGGACAGCTTCTGGGCCGGGCTCTACCGCCAGCGCGACCGCCACTTCCTGTCCATGGCGCATCACCTGCCGCACGGGCTGACGATGCTGCTGTGCCAGCTGTACGTGGCGTTGCTGTTCCCCTTCGTGCTGCGCTTCCTGAAGGCGCAGTACCGCCTCAACAAGGACCGCTTTCCGATCTATCCCGACCGGCCCAGCCTGATGGAGCTGTACCACAGCTCGGTCTTCCTGTCCTTCGACAACCTGATGCCGCCGCACCAGTTCCGCCACGGCCGGCCCGAGGTGCGCGCCTGGTACCAGCGCACTGGTTTCGGACGGGTCAACGACACCTACCCCGGGTTCTTCCACGCCGTGCGCCTGCACCACCATGGCACTGGCCTGAGCACGCCGGGCCGTGGCTGACCACCGCATGAGCGAGATGCAGGCCATTGCATGGGAAGGCCCGCGCCGGCTGCGGCACGTGCGCCGGCCGCGGCCACAGCTGGAGGCGCCGGACGATGCCATCGTGCGGGTGTCGCAGGCCTCCACCTGCGGCACCGACCTGCATGCCTTCCGCGGCAGCGTGCCCGGCTTCGAGCCCGGCACCGTGCTCGGGCACGAGTTCGTCGGCAGCGTGGTCGAGGTGGGACCGGGCGTGCGGCGGCACCGCGCCGGCGAACGCGTCTACAGCTGCGACTTCACCGCCTGCGGCGACTGCGGCAGCTGCCGCGCGGGCTGGCACCCGCAGTGCCGGTCGCGCCGGCTGTTCGGCTTCTCCGGCGTTCAGCCGCTGCTGGACGGCGGCATGGCCGAATACGTGCGGGTGCCCGCGGCCGACGCCACGCTGGCGCCGCTGGACGCCGCGGCCGATGCGCGCCTGGGCCTGCTCGCGGCCGACGTGCTGCCCACCGCGCAGGGGGCGCTGCACAAGGCGGCGCCGGCCCGCGGCGGCCGGCTGGCGGTGATCGGGGCGGGGCCGTTGGGCCTGCTCACGGCGCTGCTGGCACGCCACGCCGGGTTTCGGCCGACGCTGTTCGAGAACCATGCCGGCCGTGCCGACCGGGCCCGCACGCTGGGGCTGGACGCGGCCGGCGGCGAGCATTCCCAACGTGGATTCGACGCGGCCATCGATGCCGTGGGCGGACACACCGGCCTGCGCGCCGCGCTGGACCGGGTGCGCGGCGGCGGCCTGGTCGTCGGCGTCGGCTCGCAGGCCGGGCCCTGCGAGCTCGACTGGGGTGGGCTGTTCCAGCGCGAGATCAGCCTGCATTTCGTCATCGGCAATGCGATGGCGCGGCGCGAGCCGCTGTCGGACCTGGCGCCGGTGCTCGCGCCCTGGCTGGACGTGCTGTTTCCCGATCACCTCGACCTCGCGGCGGTGCCGCGCTACTTCGAGGCGCTGGATCGGCGCGACGGCTTCAAGGCGGTGATTCAACTGGAAGGTGCTGCATGAACACAGACACAGTGGCCCTGATCGGCACGGGCGCCCTCGGCAGCGCGGTGGCGCGGCGGCTGGCCGTGCTGAAGCGGGGGGTGCGTGCCTGGAACCGCACGCCGGGCGGCCTGGCGCCGCTGGCCGGCCCGCTCTTCACCGCCTGCGAAACACCGGCCGTGGCGGCCGAGGAAGTGGACGTGGTGCTGACCGTGGTCAGCGACATCCGGGCGCTGGAAGCCGTGCTGTTCGGCCCTGGCGGCGTGGCGCTGGACGAAAGACGGACCGGCCGTCGTGCCCCCGTCATCGTGGACCACGGCACGCACGCGCCGGCCGCGCTGGCCGACGTGGCGCGTCGCGTGCGGGACCGCGGCCTGCGCTTCGTCGAGGCGCCTGTCACCGGCAGCGTCCATGCGGTGTCCAGCGGCACGCTGGACTTCCTGGCCGGCGGTGATGCCGCTGACGTCGAAAGCGTGCGGCCATTCCTGGAGACCTGGGGCCGCCGCGTCTACCACCTGGGCGCCGCGGGCGCGGGCAACAACGCCAAGCTGGCGCTCAACCTGCTCGTGGGCGTGATGGCGCTGGGCCTGGGCGAGGCGGCGGCGATGCTCAAGGCCAGCGGGCAGGACTTCGCGCAGTTCCTCGACGTGCTCGAGGGCAGCGGCCTGCATTCACCGCTGTACCAGCGCCTGGGGCAGCGCTACACCGCGGGCGACTTCGCGCCGCGCTTCTCGCTGGCCAACCTGGGCAAGGACCTGGCCCTGGCGCGCGACCACGCCCGGCAGCTGGGTTGTGCCGCGCCGGTGGCCGGCCTGGCCGCCGGCTGTGCCAGTGCGGTGGATCCGGCGACGCAACTGCTGGACTACGCGGTGCTGCTGCGCGTGGCCTGCGACGGCGCGTGAATGCCGCGGGCGCCGGCCCGGTGCCCGCCCTCAGCCGGCCTGGACGGTGCTGCGGTCCGACATCCGCCGGGCCGTGGTTGTGTTCAGGCCCGAGGCGAGGCCGATGGCCGCGGCGGTGGGCGATTGCGGCGGTGCGGCGTCTGCTTCCGCGGCGAGGCCCGGCTGTTTCACCACGATGCGGCAGGCGAACAGCGGGAGGCAGCCGACGAGGCGGGGTGGCGCGAAGCGGCTTGCGGCAAAGCCGGCCTTGCGCAGCAGCCGTTCGACCCCCAAGGGTGACACGGTGACGAGTTCGGTCCCGCCGCGGCGTCCGATCGCGCAGATCGATGCCCGGAGCAGCCCGACGGCGGCCGGCGACGAGAACTGCTCGCCGCGCGCGGCGGCCGGCGCGTCGAGGTCGACCGCCGCGAAGCGCGACAGCTCCCAGACCTGCGGCGAGCAAGGCGCCGGCAGGCCGTGCAGCAGTTCGGGGAACACGTCGGCCAGCAGGTAGGGGCCCGTGGTGGGGAGCAGCCGCGCGCAGCCGATGATGCGGCCGGCTTCGCGCGCGATGACGTAGACGGTGCCGGCCCGATCGAACTGGTCCGTCTCCGATCCGTTGGTGACGTTCAGCGCCCAGCCCAGCCGCTCGACGAACACGCGGCGCCGATAGCAGCCTAGTTCATCGGCCACGGCGCGTGGCATTGATGACAGGGACATGACAGTGAAGTCCATCGGCCGAATCCGTCGCGCATTGATTGCCGATTGATTGAAACCGAAAGCCTGGCCGACCGGCACCTACCAAATTTCCCAGTGCCTCATCAGTTCTGCGTACAGGACCTGTTCCCCTGGGCGTGGGTCCTGCGAACTTTGGTAGTTACCAAGCCCCGCGCGCGCGAGTCCAATTCCACGCCTGGGCCACGTGCGGTGGTCGGCCCTCGTGGCTCGACGCTGTCGGCAACGGTTTCTTGAATCGGGAGCGAACATGCAGGAGTCAGCGGGCAATGCCTGGTTGGTGCTGCGCACCAAGAGCAGGCGCGAAAAGCTGGTGGAGAGCTTTCTGCACCAGCGTGGTGTGACGGCCTTTCTGCCGCGCCGCCAGGAAATCAGGAAATGGCACGACCGCACCAAGGTGCTCGACACCGTGCTGTTCCCGGGCTACGTCTTCGTGCAGCCCCATCCCCACCAGTTCGACATCCTGCGCCACGTGCACGGCTCGTGCGGGCTGCTCGTGAGCGGCGGTGCGCCCTCGCGCATCCCCGACCGCGACCTGGAGGCGGTGCGCATCATGGTCGGCAGCGGTGAGCCGGTGTCGGTCGACATGGGCCTGGTGCGCGGCCAGCGGGTCGAGGTCATCGCCGGACCCTTCGTCGGTGCGCACGGGGAGTTCGTGCGCGTGAAGAACGAGCAGCGCCTGATCATCAACGCCTGCGTCATCGGCCACAGCGTCAGCGTCGAGATCGATGCGTCGCACGTGCGCCCGGTCGATCCTGCGCGGACAACCTGAGGGCCTGAGCCGGCCTCCTCGGGTCCTTCATGGGAACTGCCATGCACATGTCCGTCACCGAGATCTTCCTGATCGCGATGCTCCTGATCTTCACCGTGCCGTACCTGGTCTGGCGGCTCGGCAACACCGACGCCTTCGCGCCGCTCGTCGTGGTGCAGATCGTCGCCGGCATCCTGCTGGGCCCGGGCGTGCTGGGTGCCGCCGTGCCCGAGTGGCATGCCTTCATCTTCTCGCCGCCGGTGATCGCCGCGCTGAACGGCATCGCGTGGTGGGCGGTGATGCTGTTCGTCTGGATCGCGGGCATCGAGCTGGACCTGACCGAGGCCTGGAAGCACCGCAAGGAAACCTCGGTGGTGGCCGGCTTCGCGCTGATCGTGCCGCTGCTGCTGGGTTGCGCTGCCGCCGTGGCTCTGCTGGCCTGGACGCCCTCATGGATGGGGCCGCAGGGGCAGCGCTGGCAGTTCATCGCCGGCGTCGGCATGGCTTGCGCGGTCACCGCGCTGCCCATCCTGGTGCTGTTCCTCGAAAGGCTGTCCCTGCTGCGGCGGCCCTTCGGCCAGCGCGTGCTGCGCTACGCCAGCTTCGACGACGTCGCCATCTGGGCCGTGCTCGCCATCATCCTGCTGGACTGGAACCGCATCGGCCGCCAGGGCCTGTTCCTCGTCGGCTTCGGCTTCGCCGCCTGGGCATTCCGCGCCTTGATGAAGCGCGTGCCCGAGTCCGACCGCTGGTACCTCGGCCTGGTGTGGCTCGCGGCCTGCGCCTTCGTCGCCGACTGGGCCGGCCTGCACTACATGGTGGGCGCCTTCCTGTCCGGCGTGGTGCTCGACGCCGCCTGGTTCGACCGCAAGCGCATGGATTTCCTGCGCGACGGCCTGCTGCTGACCATCATGCCGGTGTTCTTCCTGAGCACCGGCCTGCGCACCAACTGGAGCATCGGCGCGCAGACGGTCTTCGTCGCCGCGGCGCTGCTGCTGTTCGTGAGTGCCGGCGGCAAGCTGATCGGCGTGTCCATCGCCGGGAAGATCCTGGGCTGGCCGCGCGGCGAGGCGCGTGCGGTGGGCTGGCTGCTGCAGACCAAGGCCCTCATCGAAATCATCTTCGCCAACGTGCTGCTCGACAAGGGCATCATTTCCAGCGACACCTTCACCGCGCTGCTGCTGATGGCCGTGGCCAGCACCACGCTGTCGATCCCGATGCTGCGTGGCAGCTTCTCGTCGCTAGGCGCGCATTTGCGCCCGGGTGCATTGGGTGAATCGGCGGCAACTGGCGGGGTGAGGGCCGATTGAGAATCGATGGACGACCGATGGAAATGCGGATTCGGCGAACTCCGATGATTGCCCACTGATTTCCTGCTTCCGGCGACAAGCGTCGCGCAGTCCCGATCCGTTGGCCTCGCCGCTGCATCACGTCATGCGGCGGCGGGGCCATTTCATTGGCGGCGCCATTCCCGAATGCCGCGAAATCCCCTGGCGGATGGAAATGTCATCCGGATGACGATGCCGAATGAGCTGAATGGATGACCGCTTGCGCGGCATTGCATTGACGGAGATCGAATCCGCGACTAGTATTTCCACGTCGCTGCACTGTTAGCGAAACGGCGGAGCGTGCGGAAAAGAATTCCAACCCTGATCCCGCCGCCCCTGGAGTCCTGGTCTTTCATGGCGCGTTACTCCAGTCGCCTCCGGCTCCCCTCTGCCGGCCCGTTCCCCCTTCGCTTCCCTGCGCTCCCTGCGCTCCCTGCGCTCCTCTTCGTCCCCTTTCGCCAACCCGCTCCCCGCGGGCCGCGCCCACCCTGCCTGCCGAGGTGATCAATGGATGCCACCGTACTCGAACCCGAGGTCGAATCACGCCCCGCTGCGGTGCCTGCGGCACGGCCGGCCGACCTGGCCGACGACCGTTTCGCGCGCCGCCTGGGCAGCGAGCACTTTCGTCGTGAATATGGCCTGAAGTACGCGTATGCCTCCGGTGCCATGTACCGCGGCATCGCCTCGAAGGAACTGGTGGTCGCGATGGGTCGGGCCGGCCTCATGGGCTTCCTGGGCACCGGCGGCCTGAGCCCCGAGCGCATCCGGGCCGACATCGCCTTCATCCAGCGCGAGCTGGCGCCGCAGCAGGCGTACGGCATGAACCTGATCGCCAACGTCGGCAGCCCCGAGACCGAGATGAAGACGGTCGAGCTGTACCTCGAGACCGGCGTGCGGACCATCGAGGCGTCGGCCTTCATGCAGATCACGCCGGCGCTGGTGCGCTACCGCCTCAGCGGCCTGCGCCAGCTGGCCGACGGGCCGGTCGAATGCCAGCACCGCATCGTCGCGAAGATTTCCCGGCCCGAGGTGGCCCGGGGCTTCATGGGCCCGGCACCGGAGCGCATCGTCGCCCGGCTGCTGGCCGATGGCCTCATCACGCCCGCGCAGGCGCGGCTGGCGCCCGGCGTGCCGATGGCCAGCGACATCTGCGTCGAGGCCGATTCCGGCGGCCACACCGACCAGGGCGTGGCGCTGGTGATGCTGGCGCGCATGCAGCGCCTGCGGCAGGAATGCGGCCACGACGAGCGCACGATGCGCGTCGGCCTGGCCGGCGGCCTGGGCACGCCGGAAGCGGTGGCGGCGGCCTTCGTCATGGGCGCCGACTTCGTCGTGACCGGTTCGATCAACCAGTGCACGGTCGAGGCGGCGACCAGCGACGTCGTCAAGGACATGCTGCAGGACATCGACATCCAGGACACCGCCTACGCGCCGGCCGGCGACATGTTCGAGCTCGGTTCCAAGGTGCAGGTGATGAAGAAGGGCGTGTTCTTCCCTGCCCGTGCCAACCGCCTGGCCGCGCTTTATCAGCAATATGAATCGCTGGACGAGCTGCCGGCCGACGTGCGCGCGCAGCTGGAGGAAAAGTACTTCCGCAAGTCGCTCGAATCGGTCTGGGCCGAGACCCGCAGCTTCTTCGAGGGCCGCGGCCAGCTGGCCGAGATCGAGAAGGCGGAGCGCAGCCCCAAGCACAAGATGGCGCTGGTGTTCCGGTGGTATTTCGGCCACTCGATGCGGGCCGCCTTCAACGGCGACGAGAAGAACCGTGTCGACTACCAGATCCACACCGGTCCGGCGCTGGGGGCCTTCAACCGCTGGGTCAAGGGCACGTCCTGGGAGAACTGGCGCGCGCGCCACGTCGACCAGATCGGCGAGCGGCTGATGGTGGAAGCCGGCCAGGTCCTGGCGCGGCGCCTGGAGGCGCTGTGCCTGTCGGCCCCGCATGGGGCCCCGCATGGGGCCGCGTGATGTCAACGCATCGGCTGGAGCACGCATGATCCCCGTCGGCATCGAATCCATGAACGCGTTTGCGGGCACGGCTTGCCTGGACGTGCGCGAACTCGCGCGCCACCGCCAGCTCGACCTGGCCCGCTTCGACAACCTGCTGATGCGCGAGAAGACGGTCGCGCTGCCCTTCGAGGACCCGATCACCTTTGCGGTGAACGCCGCCAAGCCGCTGATCGACGCGCTGGACGCCGACGCGCGCGACCGCATCGAGATGGTCATCACCTGCACCGAGTCGTCCTTCGATTTCGGCAAGTCGATGAGCACCTACGTGCACCAGGTGCTTGGCCTGAACCGCAACTGCCGCCTGTTCGAGTTGAAGAACGCCTGCTACTCCGGCACCGCCGGCCTGCAGATGGCGGTCAACTTCATCCTGTCGCAGACCTCGCCCGGCGCGAAGGCGCTGGTGGTGGCCACCGACATCAGCCGCTTCCTGCTGGACGAGGGCGGCGACGCGAAGCAGCAGGACTGGTCCTTCGCCGAGCCCAGCGGCGGTGCCGGGGCGGTGGCCATGCTGGTCAGCGACCGGCCGGACGTGTTCCGCATCGACGCCGGCGCCAACGGCTACTACGGCTACGAGGTGATGGACACCTGCCGCCCGGTGCCCGACAGCGAGGCGGGTGACGCCGACCTGTCGCTGCTGTCCTACCTCGATTGCAGCGAGAAGTCCTTCCTCGAATACAGGAAGCGCGTGCCGGAGGCCGACTACGTCCGCTCCTTCCAGTACCTGGCCTTCCACACCCCCTTCGGCGGCATGATCAAGGGTGCGCACCGCAGCCTGATGCGCAAGCTGGCGCGTGCCGCCAGCGACACCATCGAGGCCGACTTCCAGCGCCGCGTGGCGCCCGGCCTGGCCTACGGCATGCGCGTGGGCAACACGATGGGCGCGGCGGCCATGCTGTCCTTGGTCAGCACCATCGACAACGGCAGCTTCGACGCGCCGGGCCGCATCGGCTGCTTCTCGTACGGCTCGGGCTGCTGCTCCGAGTTCTTCAGCGGCGTCGTCACGCGTGAAGGCCAGCAGAAGCTGCGCGGCATGCGCATCCGCGAGGCGCTGGACCGCCGGCACGCGATGTCGGTGGCCGAGTACGAGGACGTGCTGCGCGGCAGTGCCACGGTGCGCTTCGGCACCCGCAATGCCCGGCCCGACACCGCGCTGGCGGCGCCTGCGCGCCGCGCGCATGGCACGCCGACGCTGTTCCTGAAGCAGATCAAGGACTTCCACCGGGAGTACGAATGGACGTCCTGAGCAGCAGCGCACGGCACGACACCGTGCGGGTCCGGCAGGACGGCGAGGTCTGCACATTGCGGATCCACCGGCCCGAGGCGAACAACACCATCAACGCGCGGCTGTTGGCCGAGTTCGCGGCGGTCCTGCGCGCCTGCGAAAGCGCGGCCAAGGTGGTGGTGGTCGAAGGGCTGCCGGAGGTGTTCTGCTTCGGTGCCGATTTCGCCGGCGTGCGCGCGGCGCGCCTGGCCGGCGAATCGCCACGGCAGAGCGCCGAGGCGCTGTATGCGCTGTGGCTGCAGCTCAAGCGCGGACCGTTCATCACCGTGGCCCACGTGCGGGGCAAGGCCAACGCCGGCGGCGTCGGCTTTGCGGCGGCGTGCGACCTCGTGCTGTGTGACGAGCAGGCCACGTTCAGCCTGTCCGAACTGCTGTTCGGGCTGCTGCCGGCCTGCGTGATGCCTTTTCTCGTCGAGCGGGTCGGCCCCACCCGCGCGCAGGCGATGACGCTGCTGACCCAGCCGGTGTCCGCGCGCCAGGCGCTGGCCTGGGGCCTGGCCGATGCCTGCGCCGAAGACAGCGACAACCTGCTGCGCCTGCATCTGCTGCGCCTGCGCCTGCTGCCCAAGGCCGGCATCGTGCGGCAGAAGCGCTACCTGGCTTCGCTGGACGGCCGCCTGGAGGCGGCGCGGCCGACCGCCCTGGACTGCAATGCCGAGGTGTTCTCGGACGAAGCCAACCTCGCCCGCATCGACCACTTCCTGGCGACCGGCCAGCTGCCGTGGCAGGCCGAACGCGAGCGTGAACGCACGCGCGGCCGGTCGGACGGACGCAGCGCGGCGCCACTGCGGCGCCACGCCGACCTGGAGAAGACATGAAGACATTTCTGTTCCCCGGCCAGGGATCCCAGGCCAAGGGCATGGGCGGCCGCCCGTTGTTCGACCGCCACCGCGACCTGGTGGACATGGCCGATCGCATCCTGGGTTATTCGATTGCCGAGCTGTGCCTGGACGACCCGCGCCGCGAGCTGCACCGCACGCAGTTCACGCAGCCGGCGATCTTCGTCGTCAACGCGCTGTCGGCGCTCGACCGCACCGAACAGCACGGGCGGCCCGACTTCGTCGCCGGACACAGCCTGGGCGAGTTCAATGCGCTGCTGGCGGCCGGTTGCTTCGACTTCGAGACCGGGCTGCAGCTGGTGCAGCGCCGCGCCGAGCTGATGGGCCAGGCGGCCGAGGGTGGCATGGCCGCGGTGTTGAACACCCCGGCCGATGCCATCCGCGCGGTGCTGGACGAGCACGGGCTGGACCAGATCGACATCGCCAACTTCAACACGCCGAAGCAGATCGTCATCTCCGGCGCCAGGCACCAGATCGCCGAGGCGCAGAAGCACTTTCGGGCCCCCAGCCAGTACATCCCGCTCAACACCAGCGGCGCCTTCCACTCCCGCTTCATGGCGCCGGCGCGGGCGCAGTTCGAAGACTTCATGCAGCGCTTCGCGTTCCGCGACCCGGTGATTCCGGTGATCTCCAACGTCGCCGCCGTGCCCTACGCCCCCGGCGAGGTGGCCGCCAATCTGGCGCGGCAGATCACCGGCTCGGTGCGCTGGGCCGAAAGCATCGGCTTCCTGCTCGATGCGGCGGCCCAGGCCGGCACCGAGATGACGTTCATCGAGTGCGGCCACGGCGACGTGCTGGGCAAGATGCTGCCCGCCATCCGCGCCGGCCATGCGGCCGCCGCCGGCAGTGTCAGCCGCGCGGTGGCGGTCGCCGCCGCGGCATCGGCGCCCGCGACGCCTGCAGCGCGCCTCAGCGCGCACGAGCGCGTCGAGCAATGGAACCGACGGCACCCGGTGGGCACGCGCGTGCGCTCGGCGCTGATGCCGGCCGAATCCCTGGCCACGCGCACGCCCGCGGTGGTGCTGTTCCAGCACCGCGCCGCGGTGTACCTGGACGGCTACAACGGCTACTTCGACCTCGAGGAACTGGTGCCGGCCTGAGTCTCTTCGCGCCCGGCCCCCGCGGCGCTTTCCACATCCACACCACCGCCACGCCGCCCGGCGCGGCGGCCAGGAGTGTCCATGTCCGCTTCCTCCGCCGACCCCCTGCTGCCGCACGACGACATCGCGATCGTCGGCATGGCCTGCCGCTTTCCGGGCGCCAGCGACCACCACGAGTTCTGGCGCAACCTGCGCGAAGGCGACTTCGCCGTGCGCGAGGTGCCGGCCGAGCGCTGGCGCGCCGAGGACTACTACTCGCCCGACCGCGAGGCCGCCGACCGCACGGTCAGCAAGTGGGGCGGCTTCATGGCCGACATCGACAAGTTCGATGCCGCGCTGTTCAAGATCTCGCCGCGCGAGGCGGAGTGGATGGACCCGCAGCAGCGCATCATGCTGGAGCTGGCCTGGGCCTGCATCGAGGACGCCGGCTACGCGCCGTCGGACTTCCGCGGTAGCGACACTGGGGTCTACATCGGTTGCTGCAACTTCGACTACAAGGTGCTGATGGAGCGGTCGGCGCCGGTGCTGGACGCGCACTTCTCGACCGGGGCGGCGAACACGCTGATCCCGAACCGCATCTCCTACGAGTTCGACCTGCGCGGCCCCAGCCTGCCGCTGGACACCGCGTGCTCCAGCTCGCTGGTGGCGCTGGACGAGGCGGTGCACGCGCTGCGCCGCGGCGACTGCTCGGCCGCGCTGGTGGGCGGCATCAGCGTGCTGTGCACGCCCAACTTCTTCATCACTTTCTCCAAGACCGGCATGCTGTCGCCGGAGGGCATCTGCAAGTCCTTCGACGAGCGTGCCGACGGCTACGTTCGCGGCGAAGGCGCGGGCCTGGTGCTGCTGAAGCCCTTGAAGCACGCGCAGCGCGACGGCGACCTGGTCTACGGCCTGGTGAAGGGCGTCGGCGTCAACCACGGCGGCAAGGTCTCGACCGTGACCTCGCCGAACCCGTTCGCGCAGTCGCAGGTCGTCGTCAAGGCGTTCCAGCGCGCCGGCCTGTCGCCGGCCGGCGTCAACTACATCGAGGCCCATGGCACCGGCACGCCCAAGGGCGATCCGATCGAGATCACCGCGCTTGCGCGGGCCTATGCGTCGCTGGCCAAGGCCGAGGGCATCGAGATCGCCGAAGGCGCCTGCGCGATCGGCAGCGTCAAGACCAACATCGGCCACCTGGAGGCCGCCGCCGGCATCGCCGGGCTGATCAAGGTGCTGCTGGCGATGCAGCATGCCGAGCTGCCCGCCCTGCTGCATTTCCGGCGCCTGAACCCGCGCATCAAGCTCGAGGGCAGCCCGTTCCGGCTGGTGACCGAGCGCCAGCCCTGGGCGCCGGCGGCCGACGGCTTGCGCCGTGCCGGCGTCAGCAGCTTCGGTTTCGGCGGCGTCAACGCGCATGCGCTGCTGGAGGAATACCGCCCGGCGGTGTCGCAAGCGCCGGACGCCTTGGCCGCACCGCCTGCGGAAGCCGAGGGCCAGCCGCAGCTCTTCGTGCTGTCCGCCAAGAGCGCCGACAGCCTGAAGCGCCAGGCGCTGCGGCTGGCCGACCACCTGGAGGCCGCGGCCTCCAGCGAGGGCGGCGCACCGCCGCTCGATTCGCTGGCCTACAGCCTGCAGCGGCGCGAGGCGCTGGACGAGCGCCTGGCCATCGAGGCCCGCAGCCTGGGCGAACTGCTGCAGCGCCTGCGCGCGGCGGCGGGTGAGGGCGCCGCCGACGGTGCGCCTGGGGGCGCGGTGGAGGGCTGCTGGCGCGGCCACGTGCGCGACGGCCGCGACCTGGCCGACCTGCTCGGCACGCCCGACGAACTGGCCGCGATGATGCAGGCCTGGGTCGCGGCGCGCGAGACGGCCCGCATCGCCAAGCTGTGGGTGCGTGGCGTCGCGGTGGCCGACTGGGCGCCGTTCCACGTGCGCACGCCCGGCGGCCCGCTGCCGCGCCGGGTGCGCCTGCCGGCCTATGCCTTCGCGCGCAAGCGCCACTGGTTCGACGAAGGGCAGCCCTACCGGCGCCTGGCCGCCCCGGCCGCCGCCGCGCCCGCGGTGCCGCCGCTGGCCGCGGCCACGGTCGCCCCCGCGATGCACCACCTGCACCCGCTGCTGCAGCAGAACACCTCCACGCTGGCCGAGCTGCGCTACAGCTCGCGCCTGGAGGGCGGCGAGTTCTTCCTGGCCGACCACCGGGTGCACGGCCGGCGCGTGCTGCCCGGCGTGGCCTACGTCGAGATGGCGCAGGCGGCGCTGCGCCGCGCCTGCGGCGACGGCCTGCCGGCCACCGCGGCCGGCACCCGCGTGCTGCTGAAGAACGTGGTCTGGGCGCGGCCCATCATCGTCGGCGATGCGCCGGTGGACGTTCACATCGGGCTTTATCCCGACGCGGCCGACGCCGCCGACGGCTGCGTGCCCTGCGAGGTCTACAGCGGCCGGCGCAGCGGCGGCGCTGACGATGCCGGCATCACCGTGCATGCCCAGGCCCGCGGCCGGCTGCTGCCGCCGGGGCCGGCCGGGTCGCTGCCGAAGCTGGACCTGGACGCCTTGCGCCTGCGCCTGGCCGCCGGCGAACGCAGCGTCGAAGCCTGCTACGCCGCCTTCAACGCGATGGGCATCCAGTACGGCCCGGGGCAGCGTGGCATCACGCAGCTGTGGTCCGGCGAAGACGGGCAGGGCCACCCGGTGGCGCTGGCCCGGCTGGCCGTGCCGGCGGCCGCGGCGCGCAGCGGCCTGCGCTTCACGCTGCACCCGTCGCTGCTGGACGCGGCGCTGCAGGCCACGCTGGCCATCGGCTGGCCCGGCGGCACGGCGCCCGCGCCGACGCAGCCCTGGGTGCCGTTCGCGCTGCAGAGTGCCGAGATCGCCGCTGACGCGCTGGACGCCGGCGCCGGCCCGGCCACGCTGTGGGCGTGGGTGCGCGGCACCGGACGCGGCGCAGCGGGTGCGGCCCCCGCGGCCTTCGCCGAGCGCATGGCCGCGCCCTTCGACATCGACCTGTGCGACGAGCACGGCAACGTGCACGTGGCGCTGCGCGGCGTGGCCTTGCGCGCCGCCGCCGGCCTGCAACCGCAGGCGCCGGCGCAGGGCGTGCTGATGCTGCGGCAGGCCTGGCAGGCACTGGCGGTTCCGGGGCAGGCCGAACCGCTGTTCGGCGTGCGGCAGGTGCTGCTGGCCGGCCTCGATCGCCTGGGCGCCACCGCGGCCGAACTGGCCCAGCGCTGGCCCGCGGCGGGTGTGGCCGTGCACGACCTGCAGCCGGTCCGCGAGGCGGCCGGGGCCGACGCGGCGGGGCCCGCCGGCGTGGCCGCGGCAGTGCAGGCCCAGGCGCGTGCGCTGCTGGCCGCGCTGCAGCGCGCGCTGCGTGAAGGGGCTGCGCTGCCCGGGCCGAAGCTGCTGCAGCTGGTGATCCCCGACGGCGACGGTGCGGCCAGCCTCTTCAGCGCGCTGGGCGCGCTGCTGAAGACGGCCTGCCTGGAACATCCGCAGTGGGCCGGCCAGCTGGTCGCGGTGCCTGCGGCCACGCCGGCCGACCGCCTGTTCGAGCAGCTGCAGCAGGCCGCCCGCGTGCCGGACGAGGCCCAGCTGCGTTTCCGCGGCGGCCGCTGCGAGCGCGCGTGGCTGGAGGAAATGGACTCCGGCGCCCTGCCCGCCGCCGCCACGCCGTGGAAGGAGAACGGGGTCTACCTGGTCACCGGCGGCGCCGGCGGCCTGGGCCGGCTCTTCGTGCGCGAGATCGGCCGCCGCGTGCGCCACGCCACCGTGGTGCTGTGCGGCCGCGCCGCGCTGGACGCCGACGCGGTCGCGCGGCTGGCGGCCGAGCTGGGTCCGCAGGGCGGTGCGCTGCGGCTGGAATACCGGTCCGCGGACGTCGGTGACGCCGCTGCCGTGCAGGCGCTGGTGCGCGACATCCAGGCGCGCCATGGCCGGCTGAACGGCGTCATCCATGCCGCCGGGCTGCTGTCCGACGCCTACCTGATGCAGAAGTCGGCAAACGACGTCGACCGCGTGCTGGCTCCCAAAGTGAGCGGCACCCTGGCGCTCGAGGCCGCCACGCGGGACATCGGCCTCGACTTCCTGGTGTTGTTCTCGTCCACCGCCGGCGTGCTGGGCAACCCCGGCCAGGCCGACTACGCCACGGCCAACGCCTTCATGGACGCCTTCGCGCGCCAGGCCCGGCCCGCGGCGCAGGGCGGCCCCGGCCGCGTGCTGTCGATCGCCTGGCCGCTGTGGCGCGATGGCGGCATGGCGGTCGACGCCGCCACCGAACGGGCGCTGCTGCAGCGCCTGGGCATGTTGCCGCTGGAGGCCGAGGACGGCCTGCGCGCCTTCGACCAGGCGCTGGCCAGCGGCGAGGCGCAGGTGCTGGTGGTGGCGGGGCAGCTGCGGCCGCTGCGCCGCGCGCTGTCCGGCCGCCGCGCGGCGAAGCCGGTGAATGCCGCGGGGGCCGCGGCGGCCGCGCCGGCCGCGGCCGAGGCGCAGGCGCCTGTCGATGCCACCGAGGCGATGGAGCGCTTGCAGCGGTCGCTGATCCAGATCGCCGCGCGCCTGCTGAAGCTGGAGCCGGAGGACTTCGACAGCCGCACCGAGCTCAGCGAGTACGGCTTCGACTCGGTCGCGTACACCGGCTTTGCGAGCAGCATCGGCGAGAAGTACGGCATCGAGGTGGCGCCGACCATGTTCTTCGAGCAGCCGACCATCGCCGGCATCGCGAAGATCCTGTGGCGGGACCACCGCGAACAGATCGCCGGTGCCGCCGAGGCCGCCGCGCCGCAGCCCGCTGCGCCGGCGGCCGCGGTGGCACCGGACAGCGACGTGCCGGATGCGGCCGACGACGACGCCCTGCCGGGCGCGGCCGACGACGACGCCCTCCCGGGCGCGGACGCCGCCGGGCCGCCGGTGGCCTCGCTGTACCACGCGCGTGGCCGCGGGCTGCCGGCTGCCGTGCCGGTGCCCGCCGACGCCAGCCCGGCCGCCGCGCCCGCGCAGCGGCTGCCCGATGCCGCCCGCGGCGACGCCATCGCGATCATCGGCATCAGCGGTGCCTTCCCGATGGCGCGCGACATCGACGCGTTCTGGCGCAACCTGGACGAAGGCCGCGACTGCATCGGCGAGATCCCCGCGCAGCGCTGGGACTGGCAGGCGCTGTACGGCGACCCCGCGGCCGAGGCGAACCGGTCCAACGTCAAGTGGGGCGGCTTCATCGACGGCGTGGATGAATTCGACCCGCAGTTCTTCGGCATCTCGCGGCGCGAGGCGCTGATGATGGACCCGCAGCAGCGCCTCTTGATGACCCACGTCTGGCAGTGCATCGAGGACGCCGGCTACTCCGCCGCCAGCCTGGCCGGCAGCCGCACCGCGATCATCGCGGCCACTGGCAACACCGGCTACAACACGCTGCTCGCGCGCGCCGGCCACGCGGTCGAGGGTTACACCGCCACCGCCACGGTGCCGTCGGTGGGCCCCAACCGCATGAGCTACCTGCTCGACTTCCAGGGCCCGAGCGAGCCGGTGGAGACCGCCTGCTCCTCGTCGCTGATCGCGATCCACCGCGCCATCACCGCCATCGAGGCAGGCGACTGCGACCAGGCGATCGTCGGCGGCGTCAACACCATCGTCACGCCCGAGCTGCACATCAGCTTCAACAAGGCCGGCATGCTGGCGCAGGACGGGCGCTGCAAGACCTTTTCCGACCGGGCCGACGGCTATGCGCGCGGCGAGGGCGCCGGCATGCTGTTCCTGAAGCGGCTGTCGGCGGCCGAGGCGGCCGGCGACCACATCCATGCGGTGATCCGCGGCAGTGCCGAGAACCACGGTGGCCGCGCCAATTCGCTGACCGCTCCCAACCCGCGCGCGCAGGCCGACGTCATCGTGCGCGCCTGGCGCAAGTCGGGGCTGGACCCGCGCACGGCCACCTACCTGGAGGCGCACGGCACCGGCACGCCGCTGGGCGACCCGATCGAGATCAACGGCATCAAGGCCGCCTTCGACACGCTGCAGCGCAGCGTGCCCGACAGCGGGGCCGCGCCGGCGCGCTGCGCGCTGGGCTCGGTGAAGACCAACATCGGGCACCTGGAACTGGCGGCCGGCGTGGCCGGCGTCATCAAGGTGCTGATGCAGATGCGCCACCAGCGCATCGCGCGCACCCTGCATTGCGGGCAGCTGAACCCGCACATCGACCTGGCCGGCACCCGCTTCGCCATTGCGCAGGAGGGCAGCGACTGGCCGCCGCCGCTGGACGCCGCGGGCCGCCCGCTGCCGCGCCGCGCGGGCGTCAGCTCGTTCGGCTTCGGTGGCGTCAATGCGCACGTGGTGCTGGAGGAGTACCTGGCCCCCGCCACGGCGCAGGCCGCCGTGCCGCCGGGGCCGGTGTTGCTGCCGCTGTCGGCGAAGACGCCTGCGGCGCTGCGCCTGCAGGCGCAGCGGCTGCTGGCGTTCCTCGAGCGTTCACCCGCGCCGCCGCTGCGCGACCTGGCCTACACGCTGCAGGTGGGCCGCGAAGCCTTCGACGAGCGCCTGGCGATCGTCGCCCACGGCACGAGCGATGCCTGCGACAAGCTGCGCGGCTTCCTGGAAGGCCGGGACGATCTGCAGGACGTGCACGTCGGCCAGGCGGCCCGCCACCGCGAGCTGCTGGGCACCTTGTCCGACGACGAGGACCTGCAGGCCACCCTGCAGGCCTGGATCGCCAAGGGCAAGTTCGGCCGCTTCCTGGGCTGGTGGGTCAAGGGGGTCGCCTTCGACTGGACCACGCTCTACGAAGGCACTGAGCCGCGTCCTTCACGCGTCAGCGCGCCGGGCTACCCGTTCGCGGCCGAGCGCTTCTGGCCGGGCATGGCCATCGGTGGCGCGGGCTCGCCGGCATCGGCCGCCGTGCCCACCCCGGCCACGCCACCGGCTGCGCCCGTGCAGGCCGCATCGCCGGTGGTCCCCACCACGAGGCCTGCCGACTTCGACCCCGTGCTGCAGACCCTGCAGGCCCTGCAGCGCGGCGCCGTCGACCTCGATGCCGCGATCCTCGCGTGCACCGACACGCCTTGAACCGCGGCCACCGCGACACCAGGCGACATCTCCAGGGAGTGAAGGTGAGTACCAGCCCCGACGGCCTCGAGGCCCTCATTGCCGACTACCAGGCCGGCCGCCTCTCGCGCGAGCAGGTTCGCAGCCTGCTGCAGCAGCGGCAGCAGCGGCAGCAGCGCGCGCCGGCCGGCGCCGAGCCCACCGGCCGCGTGCCGCCCAAGCCCTCCGGCATCCGGCTGGCGGACGTGGCGGCTTTGCCGGCGGTGCCGCCCGCCGCGGCACGGCCGCGCCCGCAGTTCACGCTGCGGGCGCTGGATGCGGTGGAGGCGGGCAGCGGGGCCCATGGAAGCCATGCGGCCACGGGGGCTGATGTGCTCGATGGGGCCGATGGGGCCGATCGGACCAAGGGGGCCGGTGCGGCCGATCGGACCAAGGGGGCCGATGCTGCCCATGGGACCGGTGCGGCGCCCGAGGCCCTCGAACTGCAGGTGGCCGACCACGGCGACGGCGTGCTCGAACTGCGGGTGTGCGGCGGCCGCCGCTGGACGCCCGGGCTGACGCAGGGCCTGCGCGACGGGCTGCGGTACATCGCCGGCCTGCCGCAGGCGCGCGTGGTGCTGCTGCGCGGCGCGGACGCGGCAGCGCACGGCCTGCTGCCGGCCGGCGCGTCGCCCGCCGAGCTGGCCGCCTTCATCGACGGGGCCGCCTGCAGCCTGGTGGCCGAATGCGCGTTGCCCGTGGTGGCCGCCGCACCGCGGGCCGAGGGGCTGGCCTGCCTGTTGGCCGCGTGTTGCGACTTCGTCGTCTGCGCCGACACCGGCCGCTACGGAACGATAACGGACACGATGAGCGGCCTGGCGGGGCTGCTCGCCGCGCGCTGGCCGCATGCCGATGCGGCCGGTCTGCTGGCCGGCGTGGCGCCGGTCGATGGCGCCCGCCTGCGTGGTGCCGGGCTGGGCATGCCCGTGCTGCCGGCGGATGACGTGGACGGCCATGCGCTGCAGCTGGCGCGCCAGCTGGCCCAGGCGCCACGCCCGGCGCTGTCGCTGCTGAAGCGGCACCTGGCGCAGGACGTCGCGCGGCAGGCGGCGCTGCTGTCGGCGCAGCCGCCCGCCGATGCGCCGGCGGCCGCCCCGGCGCCGCGGCCCGCCACGCCCTGGCGAGAGCACCTCGATGCCGTGCTGGCGGGCGAGGGCGCGCCCGCCGCGGCGGCTGATGCGCGTCCGGTGGAGCTGGGCAGCGAGGCGGTCGGCCTCGACGAGTACCCGGACGGCGTGGCCGTCGTCACGCTGCGCGATCGCCGCGGCAGGAACACCTTCACCCCCGAACTGATCGAGGGCGTCACCCGGGCCTTTGCCGAGATCGCGCGCCGTCCCCAGTGCAAGGCCGTGGTGCTGACCGGCTACGACCACTACTTCTCCTGCGGCGGCACCAAGGACAGCCTGCTGGCGATCCAGGAAGGCCGCGCCCGCTTCACCGACATCGGCCTCTACAGCCTGCCCGCCGAGGCCCACGTGCCGGTGATCGCGGCGATGCAGGGCCACGGCATCGGCGCCGGCTGGTCGCTGGGGATGTTCTGCGACCTGGTGCTCTTCAGCGAGAAGCACACCTACACCAGCCCGTACATGAAGTACGGCTTCACCCCCGGCGCCGGCTCGACGCTGGCCTTTGCCGAGCAGCTGGGGCCGGACCTGGCCCGCGAGATCCTGTGCACCGCGCAGGACTACACCGGGGCCGATTTGCGCCGCCGTGGCGCCGCGCTGCCGGTGTTGCCGGCGGCCGAGGTGCTGCCGGCGGCCCTGCGCCTGGCCGGCCGCCTCGCGGCGCTGCCGCGTGAACAGCGCGCGGCGATGAAGCGCAGCGGCGCGGCGCGCCTGCGCGCCCGCCTGCCGCAGGTGCTGGCGCAGGAGGCCGCGATGCACGAGGCCTGCTTCGTCGGCAACCCCGAGGTGCTGGCGCGCATCCAGCGCCACTTCAACGACGGCTTCGCGGGCGACGCCGCGGCCGCCGCGCCCGCGCCCGGCCCGGCTTCCGCGGCGCCGGCCGGCGCGGCACCCGCGGGCCTGGCCGACGAGGTGCGCGCCACGCTGCGTGCACTGCTGGCCGAGGAGCTGTACCTGGACCCGTCGGCGATCGACGACGGCCAGAAGTTCATCGACATCGGCCTCGATTCGATCACCGGCGTGAACTGGGTGCGCCGCATCAACGACCGCTACGGGCTCGCGATCGGCGCCACCAAGGTCTACAGCCACCCGACGCTGGACGACTTCGCACGGCACGTGCTGCAGGAAGGCCTGCAGGCCGGCGCCTTCGCTGCGGGCGGCGGCAGCGCCACGCCCGACACCGCGCCTGCCGAGCCGGCGAAGGCCCAGGCCGAGGCTGAACGGCCGAGCATCCTGCACGTTATCAGGCCGGCGCTGACCAGCCCGCCGATGGCGTCGATGGCGGCGGTCGCGCCGGTGGCGCCTGGTCCGGCCGAGGCGGCCGCGCCGGAGGTTCCCACGGCGGCGCCCGCGCCCGCGGCCGCCCAGCCGCTGCCGGCCGCGCAGCCGGCGCCGGCCGACGCGCCACGCGCCGGCGGCACGCCGCGCATCGCCGTCATCGGCATGTCCGGCCAGTTCCCGCAGGCGCGCGACCTGGACGCGTACTGGCGCAACCTGGCCGAGGGCCGCGACTGCATCACCGAAATCCCGCCTGGGCGCTGGGACCTGCAGCGCCACTTCGACGCCGACCCCGACGCACCGGGCAAGACCTATTCGAAGTGGATGGGCGCGCTGGAAGGCGTTGCCGAGTTCGACCCGCTGTTCTTCAACATCTCGCCGCGCGAGGCCGAGTGGACCGACCCGCAGCAGCGGTTGTTCCTGCAGGCCGCGTGGCACTGCTTCGAGGACGCCGGCCACGACCCCGCGGCGCTGGCGGGCAGCCGCTGCGGCGTGTTCGTCGGCTGCACCTCGGGCGACTACGGCCAGGACATCCGGCGCGAGGACCTGAACGCCCAGAACTTCATGGGCCGCGCGATCTCGATCCTGGCCGCCAAGATCGCCTACCTGCTGGACCTGCAGGGCCCCTGCCTGTCGATCGACACGGCCTGCTCGTCGTCGCTGGTGGCGCTGGCCTCGGCCTGCGACAGCCTGGTGCTGGGCACCAGCGACCTGGCGCTGGCCGGCGGCGTCAACGTGCTCGCCGGGCCTGACCTGCACATCATGACCAGCAAGGCCGGCATGTTGTCGCCCGACGGCCGCTGCCACAGCTTCGACCAGCGCGCCAACGGCTTCGTGCCCGGCGAAGGGGTCGGCGCGGTGCTGCTGAAGCGCCTGGACGACGCCGAGCGCGACGGCGACAACATCATCGGCGTGATCAGCGGCTGGGGCGTCAACCAGGACGGCAAGACCAACGGCATCACGGCGCCGAACCCGCTGTCGCAGGCCCGGTTGCTGCAGGACACCTACCGCCGCTTCGGCATCGACCCGCGGCAGATCCAGCTGATCGAGGCCCACGGCACCGGCACGCGCCTGGGCGACCCGATCGAGATCGAAGGCCTGGCGCGTTCGTTCGGTGAATTCACGTCGGACACCGGCTACTGCGCCATCGGTTCGGTCAAGAGCAACATCGGCCACCTGCTGGCCGCGGCGGGCATCGCCGGCTTCATCAAGCTGCTGCTGGCGCTGCGGCACCGGCAGCTGCCGCCCACCATCCACTTCGAGCGCCTGAACGAGCACATCGACCTGGCGCGTTCGCCGTTCTATGTCGCCGACCGCGGCCGGCCCTGGACCGTGCCGGCGGACCAGCGGCGGCGCGCGGCGATCAGCTCCTTCGGCTTCAGCGGAACCAACGCGCACGTGGTGCTGGAGGAGCACGCCGCCCCCCGCGCGGTGCGTGAAGCGGGCGGCGGTCCGGTTGCCGTGCTGCTGTCGGCCCGCAGCGCGACGCGCCTGCTGGCGCGGGTGCGCCAGCTGCACGACTTTCTCGCGCGGCCCGAGCAGGCCGACCTGGCGCTGGCCGACATCGCGTACACGCTGCAGGTGGGGCGTGAGCCGATGGAGCACCGGTTCGCGGTCGCCGTGTCGACGCTGGGTGAACTGCGCCATGCGCTCGCGGCCCAGCTGGCCGCGGGGCCGGCGCAGGCCGCCGACGGTGCCTTCCGCGGCCAGGCGCGGCGCAACGACGAAGCGGTGGCCGCCGCGCTGGCCGAGCCCGATCGCCTGCCGGCACTGCGGCAGCAGGCCGCGGCCGGCCGGTTCACCGAGCTGCTGCCGCTGTGGGTGCGCGGACTGGCCTTCGACTGGCGGTCCGTGCATGCGGGCGTGGACCCGGCGCGGCGGCCGCGCCGGATCAGCCTGCCCGCCTATCCCTTCGAGCAGAAGTCCTTCTGGCTGCCGGTGGCGGACCGGGATGACGCGCAAAAGGCGCGTGGGCCGGCCGAGCACGGCCAGCCGCTGCCGCAGCCCAACCTGCACCCGCTGCTGCACCGGAACACCAGCACGCTGACGTCGGGCCACCGCTACAGCTCGCGTTTCAGCGGCGAGGAGTTCTTCTTCGCCCAGCACCTGATCAAGGGCCGCAAGGTGCTGCCCGGCGTGGGCCACCTCGAGATGGTGCGCGCCGCGGTCAAGGAAGCCTGCGGCGTGCAGGCCGAAGCCCGTTCGCTGCTGATCCGCAACGTGGTGTGGATGCGCCCCATCGCCTGCCCGGACGATGGCGAGCCCGCGGTGGTGCACATCAGCCTGGCGGTCGAGGCCGAGGACGAGATTGCCTTCCGCATCTTCAGCACCGCGGGGCCCGGCGACCGGGACGAGGTGGTGCACAGCCAGGGCCTGGTGCTGCTGCGTGCGCCGTCGGCCATCCCGACGCTGGACCTCGCGGCGCTGCGCGCGGAATGTGGCCATGCCGTGCTCGACGCGGACCAGCATTTCGAGGCGATGAAGGAGCGCGGCGCCGACCTGGGCCGCGGCTTCCGCGGCATCGACCGCTACCACCTCGGCATGGACGGCGCCGGCGTGCCGCAGGTGCTGACGCACATCACCATCCCCGACGGGCTGTCCGACGCGCCCGAGCGCTTCGTGCTGCACCCGACGCCGATGGACGCCGCGGTGCACACCGCGCCGCCGCTGATGGCGAACTGGCAGGAGGCCGGCCGCACGCCGCTGGCGCTGCCGTTCGCGCTGGACGAGCTGGAGGTGCTGGGCAGCTGCCAGGAGGAAATGTGGGCCCTGGCGCGGCCGGCGCAGGGCGCGCCCGGCCGTGGCCCGGCCCGCGGCCCCACCTACAAGTACGACATCGACCTGTGCGACGACGCCGGCATGGTCTGCGTGCGCTTCAAGGGCTTCGCGTTCCGCGTGGTCGAGAAGGACCTGGCGGTGGCCGGCGCGGCGCGCCCGGCAGCGCCGGCGGAGCCTGTGGAGGCCACCGGGGCCGCCGCAGCACCCGCACCGGCCGCCACCGACGTGCTGCTGCTGCGCGCCGACTGGCGGGAAGGTGGCGCCGGCACACCGGCGGCCGAGGCCTTCGAGCAGCATGTCGTCGTGCTGTGCGGTGCCGGCTCGGTGCCGGCGTTCGAGGCCCGGCTGCCGTCGGCGCGCATCGTGGCGCTGGCCCTGCAGCCGGCCTCGGGCCCGGCGGCCTTCGAGACGCTGGCGGCCGAGGCCCTGGCCCTGGTGCAGCGGCTGCTTGAGGAACGCGCCGGCGCACGCGGCCGCGCGCTGCTGCAGTTCGTCGTGCCGCAGGGTCCGGCATCGGCGCTGACCGGCCTCATCAAGACGGTGCATGCCGAGCACCCGAAGTGGCGCGGCCAGGTGATCGAGGTCGACCCCGGCGCGCCGGCCGGCGAGCTGGCGCGGCAGGTCGACGAGGGCGCGCGCGCCGCGGCCGACCTGCACCTGCGCTACCGCGATGGCCGGCGCGAGGTGATGTGCTGGACCGAAGCCGCCCTGGCCGACGGCGCGCCTGCGCTGCCGTGGAAGCAGCGTGGCGTCTACCTGGTCACCGGCGGTGCCGGGGCGCTGGCCGCGCTGTTCGTGCGCGAGATCCTGTCGCAGCTGGACACGGTGACCGTGGTGCTGACCGGCCGGTCGCCGCTGGACGAGCGCCTGGCGGACCGCCTGCGCGCGTTCCAGTCGGCGGCGCGCCGCCCCGCCGGCGTGCACCTGGACTACCGCGCCATCGACGTGGCGCGCGCCGGTGACGTACAGGCGCTGGTGCAGGACATCCTGCGCGTGCACGGCCGCCTGACCGGCGTGCTGCACTGCGCCGGCGTGCTGCGTGACAACTACCTGCGCCGCAAGACCGCCGCAGAGCTGGCACAGGTGCTGCCGCCCAAGGTGAGCGGCCTCGCCAACCTGGCCGACGCCACCCGCGGCCTGGACCTCGACTTTCTGGCGCTGTTCTCGTCGATCGCCTCGGGCATCGGCAATGCGGGCCAGGCCGACTACGCGATGGCCAACGCCTGGCTCGACGCCTGCGCCCATGCCGCGGCCGATGCGCACCGCAGTCCGCTGATTTCCATCAACTGGCCGCTGTGGCAGGACGGCGGCATGGCCATCGACCCGGCCACCGCCGAGCGCATGCGTGCGCAGGCCGGCCTGGTGCCGATGCGCACCAGCACCGCGCTGCGTGCCTTCCATGCCGCGCTCGCCTTGCAGCGGCCGCAGCTGATGGTGCTCGAAGGCGATGCCGGCGCCCTGCGGCGCTGGCTCGAAGACACCGGCACCGTGCGTGCTCCCGCGGCCCCCGTGCCACCCGCCCTCCCGATCGTGGAAATGCCCCCCATGCCGCAGACCGCCCCGCCCCGCGATGCCGAACCGGACGACCCCAGCGCGCGCTTCGACGCCGTGCTGGCCGAACTGACGCCGGTGGTCGCCCACATCCTCAAGATCGGTGCCGACGAGATCGACCTCGACAAGGAACTCAGCGCCTACGGCTTCGACTCGATCACGCTGACCGAGCTGACCAACACGCTGAACAAGCAGTACCGCATCCAGTCGAGCCGCGCGATCAACCCCACGGTGTTCTTCGAGCACCCGACGCTGCGCAGCTTTGCCGGCCTGCTGGCGCAGGACTATGCGGAAATCGGCGCGGCCGCTGCCGTGAAGCCGCAGCCGCCTGCCCAGACGCTGATGCCGGCGCAGATGCCGACGCCGACGCTGATGCCGACGCAGCCAGGGCCGCACACGCAAGCACAGCCGCAGCCGCAGGTGCTACTGCAAACGCCACCGCAAACGCCACCGCAGGCGAGCGTGGCCGCCGTAGTGTCCGCGCCGGCCGCGCCGGCCCGGCCCCCGGTCCAACCCCAACCCGCGGCAGTGCCCGCGCAGCGGCCCGCCGCCGCTCCCGCCGGACAGGCGGAACCCATCGCCGTCGTCGGCATGAGCGCGCGCTTGCCGATGGCGCGCGACGTCCACGAGTACTGGGCCAACCTGGTCAACGGCCGCGACTGCATCTCCGAGATCCCGGCCGAACGCTGGGACTGGCGCGCCATCCTCGGCAGCCCGGCCGAGCCCGGCAACAAGACCGACGTCAGGTGGGGCGGCTTCATCGACAGCGTGGCCGAATTCGACCCGCTGTTCTTCGGCATCTCGCCGCGCGAGGCGCTGTACATGGACCCCATGCAGCGCCTGCTGATGCAGGCCATCTGGCATGCGGTGGAAGACGCCGGCCACAGCGCGCGCTCGCTTGCCGGCACGCGCACCGGCATCTTCGTCGGCACCTCGGTCAGCGAGTACGGCGCGCTGCTGGCGCAGTCGGGCGTGCCCTGCGACGCCTTCCTGCCCACTGGCCGCAGTTCGTCGCTGGGTCCCAACCGCATGAGCTACCTGCTCGATGTCAGCGGCCCCAGCGAGGCGGTGGACACCGCGTGCTCGTCGTCGCTGGTCGCCATTCACCGCGCGGTCAATGCCATCCATGCCGGGCAGTGCGACATGGCGCTGGTCGGCGGCGTCAACACGCTGATCGGGCCCGACGGCCACGTCAGCTTCCGTAAAGCCGGCATGCTCAGCGTGGACGGCCGCTGCAAGACTTTCTCCGCGCAGGCCGATGGTTATGCGCGTGGCGAAGGCGTGGGCATCCTGTTCCTGAAGAAGCTCGCCGACGCCGAGCGCGACGGCAACCCCATCTACGGCCTGGTGCGCGGCAGTGGCGAGAACCACGGCGGCCGTGCCAATTCGCTGACCGCGCCGAACCCGAAGGCCCAGGCCGAGCTGCTGCGAACCGTTTACACCGATGCTGGCCTCGACCCGCGCAGCATCGGCTACATCGAGGCGCACGGCACCGGCACCGAACTGGGTGACCCGGTCGAAGTCAACGGCCTGAAGATCGCCTTCAAGGATCTCTACCGCGCCAGCGGCGATGAACGCGTGGCCGAAGCGCACTGCGGCATCGGTTCGGCCAAGAGCAACATGGGCCACCTGGAACTGGCGGCGGGCGTCGGCGGCGCCATCAAGGTGCTGCTGCAGCTGCAGCACCGCACGCTGGCCAGGAGCCTGCACTGCGAGCAGCTCAACCCCTACATCCAGCTGCAGGGCACGCCGTTCTACGTGGTGGACCAGACGCGGCCCTGGCCGGCCATCGCCGATGCCGCCGGGCAGGCGCTGCCGCGCCGCGCGGGCGTCAGCTCGTTCGGCTTCGGCGGCGCCAATGCGCACGTGGTGTTCGAGGAATACGTGGCGCCGGCCGTGCCGGCCGCTGACGAGGCGCCCGTCGCCGAGCAGGTGGTCGTGCTGTCGGCGAAGAACCAGCAACGCCTGAAAGACGCGGCCAGCCAGCTGCTGGCGGCCCTGCGCGAGGGCCGGCGGCTCAGCGCCGGCGGCAGCGAGCCGCGCTTCAACGACCAGGACCTGCCCCGCATCGCCTTCACGCTGCAACTGGGGCGCGACGCCTGGGACGAGCGGCTCGCGATCCGCGCCGGCTCGCTGGCGGTGCTGGCCGAACGCCTGGAGCGCTTCCTGGCCGGTGAATCGTCGCCCGACGTGCTGTGGGGCCGCGTGGCCCGCAAGGACGAGACGCTGGCGCTGTTCGACCCGCGTGAACTGCAGGAGACCGTGGGCCGCTGGATCGGCCGCGGCCAGCTCGGCAAGGTGATGGCGCTGTGGGTCAAGGGCGCGGACGTCGACTGGCGCCTGCTGCACGCCGGCCGCCCGCAGCCGCGGCGCATCAGCCTGCCCGGCTATCCCTTCGCGCGCGAGCGGCACTGGCCGGACCTGAAGCCACCCGTGGCCGGCCCCGCCCCGGGCGCCGCGCCGGCCGGCCGGCTGCCGGTGCTGCTGAAGAAGGCCTGGGTCGCCGCCGCCGCTGCGCCGCAGGCCGTTTCCGCCGCCATCCCCGACCCGGTGCTGCTGCTGGCCGACGCCGCGACGCTGCCGCTGGCGCGCCGCCTGCAGGACCGCTTCCCGCAGGGCCGCGTGCTCGACGTGGGCGACGCGGCCGCGGTGCAGGCGCTGCTGGCCGAACTGGACTCCGTGGCCGAGGCCGCGCCGGCCATCGCCGGCTGCATCGACCTGCTGGGCTGCGGCCGCGATCGCCCCACCGCGGCCAGCTGGGCCACCTGGCTGCCGCTGCTGCAGCGGCTGGTGGCGCGCCTGCAGTCTTCGGCCAGACCGGCGCTGCTGCTGGGCGTCACGCGCGGCCTCGCGGCCGTTGCCGCTGGCGATGCCATCAACCTGGCCGGTGCCGAACGCGCCGGGCTGTTCCGGATGCTGCAGGCCGAATACCCGCGCCTGCGCTCGCGCCACCTGGACCTGGACCCGGCCGCGGCCGACGACCTGGCCGCGGCGCAAGTGGCCGCCGAGTGGGCGCATGGCGGCGACGAGGCCGAGGTCGCATTCCGCGCCGGACGGCGGCATGTGGCCGAGCTGCAGCCGCAGCCGCCGCTGGCCGAGCCGGCGCCGCTGGGCTTCGCGGCCGACCGCGTGCTGTGGATCACCGGCGGCACGCGCGGCATCGGCCTCTTGTGTGCCGAACATTTCGTCGCCCGGCACGGGGTGCGCAAGCTGGTGCTGTGCGGGCGCGACGCGCTGCCGCCGCGCGCCGGCTGGCCGGCGCTGCTGGCCGCGGGCGGGGCGCTGGCACGCAAGGTGGAAGCGGTGCAACGGCTGGAAGCGCAGGGCGCGCAGGTCGAGACGCTGGCGCTGCCGCTGGACGACGTTGGCGCGGTGCGGGCTGCGGTGCAGCAGGTGTCCGGGCGGCTCGGCCGCATCGGCGGCCTGCTGCATGCCGCCGGCAGCAACGACTGGAACAACCCGGCCTTCGTGCGCAAGCCGCTGGCCGAGTTCCAGAAGGTGATGGCGCCCAAAGTCAGCGGCCTCGACGCGCTGCTGGCCGGCCTGCAGGACGAGCCGCTGCAGTTCGTCGTGCTGTTCTCGTCCGTGTCCGCCGCCGTGCCGTCGCTGGGCGCAGGGCAGAGTGACTACGTGGCCGCCAACACCTGCATGGACTGCGTGGCCCAGGCGCGCGCCGCGCAACTGCCCATCGTCAGCATCCAGTGGCCGTCGTGGAAGGACACCGGCATGGGCGAGGCGACGACCGCGGCCTACCGCCAGACCGGTCTGTTGAGCCTGACCGACGCGGAAGGCCTGCGCCTGCTCGACCAGGTGATCGCGCAGCGGCCGGGCCCGGTGGTGCTGCCCGCGCTGGTGGCCGAGGCCGGCTGGCAGCCGCGGCGGTTGATGGCGCGCGCCGCGCCGGCCACACCGGCGCGCGTGGCGGCACCGGCCGCGGCGGTGGCCTCGACGGATATCACGGCGGCGCCTGCCACCGGCGATGCCGTCGCCTGGCTGGCGTCGCTGTTCGCGAAGGAGCTGATGGTGGCGCCGGCCTCGCTGGACCCGGACACGCCTTTCCCGGACTACGGCGTCGACTCGATCATGCTGGCGCAGATCCTGCGGCGCGTCGACGAGGCCTTGAACCGCGCCGGCAAGACAGAAGCGCTGGACCCCTCCGTCTTCTACGAACATCCGACGCTGGCCGCCTTCGCGGGCTGGCTGGGCCGCACGCAGCCTCGAGCGCTGGCCCGCGCGCTGGCGCAGCGGCCCGGGGAAGCCGCGGCGACGGATGGCGCGCCGGACCGGCCGGCCGAGCCGGCCTCGGCCCAGACCCCGGCTGACATGCCGGCCGAGATGCCAGCCCAGGTGATGGACGAAGCGCCGGCCGGAAAGACCGCCGGAATGGGCGCCGCAGTGACCTCCGAAGGGAGCGCCGGAATGACCTCCGAAGTGAGCGTCGCGCCAGCCCTGCCCGCGGCGGGCGCCGCACCCGCGCATCCCCAGCAACCATCGTCTTCGGCCGTCAGCCACCCGATGGACCGACACACCGCCGCGGCGGACATCGCCGTGGTCGGCCTGTCGTGCCGCTTCGCCGGGGCGCCCGACCTGGACGCCTTCTGGCGCCTGCTGTCCGAGGGCCGGTCGGGCATCCGCCCGGTGCCGGCCGAGCGCTGGGGCCAGGCCACGCCGTACCACGCCGGCTTGCTGGACGACGTGTCGCACTTCGATCCCGCCCATTTCCTGATCCCCGACGCGGACGCCGAGGCCATGGACCCGCAGGCGCTGATGCTGCTGGAGGAGGCGCTCAGCGTCTTCCACCACGCCGGCTACGAGGCGCGCGAGATGAAGGGCAGCGAGACCGGCGTCTTCATCGGCGCGCGCAGCGCCCACCGGCCGGCCGACGGCGTGCTGGACGGGGCGCGCAACCCCATCGTCGCGGTGGGCCAGAACTACCTGGCGGCCAACCTGTCGCAGTGCTTCGACCTGCGCGGGCCCAGCCTGGTGGTGGACACCGCCTGCTCGTCCGCGCTGGTGGCGATGCAGATGGCGGTGCAGGCGCTGCGTGCCGGCGACGTCGGCGCCGCGCTGGTCGGCGGCATCAGCCTGCTGCGCTCCGACGAGGTGCACCGCCTGTTCGAGCGCCGCAACATCCTCGGCCGCACCGGCGCCTTCCACCTCTTCGACCGCCGTGCCGGCGGCGTGGTGCTGGGCGAGGGCGTGGGCCTGGTGCTGCTGAAGACGCTGGCGCAGGCACAGCGGGACGGCGACCGCGTCCACGCGGTGATCAAGGGCCTCGCGGTCAACAACGACGGCCGCACCGCCGGCCCCGCCACGCCCAACCTGCAGGCGCAGAAGGCGGTGATGCAGCGCGCGCTGCGCGACAGCGGCATCGCGCCGCAGGACGTGCGCTACATCCACGCCAACGGCTCCGGCAGCGAGGTGACCGACCTGTTGGAGCTGAAGGCGGTGCAGGCGGTCTACCGTCCAACTGACGCGTCCGGTGACGGCCTGGGCACGCCCTGCGAACTCGGTTCGACCGAGCCCAACGTCGGCCACTCGCTGGCGGCCAAGGGCATGGCGGCGTTCATCCAGGTGGTGTCCATGCTGTCGCGCCGCAGCAGCGTGCCCTTCCTGTCCGGCCAGGAGCCGATGCAGCATTTCGACATCGGCGCCTCGTCCTTCCGCTTCAGCCGCACGGCCCAGCCCTGGGGCGACGGGCCTGCGCTGGCGGCGGTCAACTGCTTTGCCGATGGCGGCACCAACGTGCACGTGATCCTGGCCACGGCGCCCGCCGCGGCCGGCCACGAACCGCGGCGCCGCCCGCTGGCCTTGCCTCCGCTGCAGCGCCGGCGCATCGGTGCGGTGCCCGTGCCCACCGGGACGCTCGAGTCGATGTCCGCCGCCGCGACCGCGGTCGCGGCACCGGCGTGGGCGCTGACCCAGCCCAGCGCCTGGCCGGCCACCCCGCCGTCCGCGGCCGGGCCGTACCTGTTCACCGCGGAGCACCCGGTGCTGCGCGACCACCAGGCCTACGGCCAGCAGCTGCTGCCGGGGCTGGCCTACATCGACGTGCTGTACCAGCACTTCCAGCGCCTGGGGCTGGAGCCGGCGCAGCTGGAACTGCGCAACCTGTCGATCTACCAGCCGCTGACGGTCGACGCCGCCCGCGCGCTGCTGCTGGACCTGCGCTGTACCGAAGGCACGGCCGGCAGCTGGCAGGTGGAGCTGCTGGGGCGCGACCAGCGCGAGGGCGGCCCGTCCGAACCGCGGCGCCTGGCGGTGGCCGAGATGCGCCGTGCCGAGCCCGCGGTGTTCAGCGCCCGCGTCGACATCGCGGCGCTGCGGCAGCAGGCCCGGCGCACGCTGGATCTGGAAGACCTGTACGCCGAATGCCGGCGGCAGAGCCTGTCGCACGCCGGGCTGATCAAGGCCGAGGGCCGGGTGCACGAGGCCGACGACGCCACCTGCATCGAGATCGCGCTTGGCGCGGTCGCGCTGCCCGGCGCCGGCGCCTACCTGTTCCACCCCACGCTGATCGACGGCAGCAGCGTCGGCGCGCAGCGCCTGTTCGCCGCCTTCTTCGAAGGTGAATCGCGCCTGATCCTGCCGCTGTTCTATGAATCCTTCCGCGCCAGCGCGCCGCTGCGCGAACGCTGCATCACGCGCATCCCGGCGGCGTCGGTGCGGCGCCGCAACGAGCTGCTGTACATGAACCTCGAGTTCTACGACGCCCACAGCGGGCAGCAGGTGGCCGAGCTGCAGAACTACGCCTGCAAGCTGGTGCGCGACGCCAGCGCCATCAACGGCCGCGCCGCCGCGGCGCCGGCGCCCAGCGCGTCCGCGACGGCCGCCCCGGTGTCCGCCGCCGCGGAGCCTGCCGCCGTGGCGGCCGACGGCGGCCTGTCGCCGGCCGAGGCCTTCCTGGCCGGCCTGATCGCGCAGCGCATCGGCACCCCGGCCGAGCAGATCGACACCAGCCTGGGCTACTACGAGCTGGGCCTGGACTCGGCGCGGCTGCTGGAGCTGGTGGGCGCGCTGGAAGCGCAGGTCGGCGCGTCGCTGTCGCCGACCCTGCTGTTCGAGTACACCAACATCGCCGAGCTGGGCGCCTACCTGATGCAGACCTACCCGGCGCGCTGGCAGGCGGCTGCCGCGCCGGCCGCAAAGGCGCAGGCGCAGCCCACCGCGCCGATGCCGACGCCGACGCCGACGCCGACGCCAACGCCAACGCCAACGCCAACGGGCCCGGCCCCGGCCCCGGCCACCCCTGTGCCAACGCCAGAACTGAGCGGCCAGCCGCGTGCGGCCGCCCGCGCCGACAGCGGCGACATCGCCATCATCGGCATGTCCGGCCGCTACCCCGGCGCCGCCACGCTGGACGAGTTCTGGCGCAACCTGCAGGACGGCAAGGACTGCGTGACCGAGGTGCCGGCCTCGCGCTGGCCGGCCGACAGGCTGCGCGACGTGCGTTCGCCGTCGGGCAAGGCGATGTCGCGCTGGGGCGGCTTCATCGCCGATCCCGAAAGTTTCGACGCGCAGTTCTTCCGCATCTCGCCGTATGAGGCCAAGCTGCTCGATCCGCAGCAGCGCCAGTTCCTGGAGGTGTGCTGGGAAGCCATCGAGGACGCGGGCTACACGCCGAAGACGCTGGCCACGCCGCGCGGCCGCAACCAGCGGCGCGACGTCGGCGTCTACGTCGGCGTCATGCACAACGACTACGCCATCCTCACCGCCGAGGCCATGGCCGGCGGCAAGCCGATGCCGGTGTCGCTGAACTACGCGCAGATCGCCAACCGCGTCTCGTACTTCTGCAACTTCCACGGCCCGAGCATGGCCATCGACACCGTCTGCTCGTCGTCGCTGATCGCCGTGCACCTGGCGCTGGAAAGCATCCGCAGCGGCGAGTGCGAGGTGGCGCTGGCCGGCGGCGTGAACCTGTCGATCCACCCGGTCAAGTACCTGACCTACGGGCTGATGGACATGCACGCCAGCGACGGCCGCTGCCGCAGCTTCGGCGACGGCGGCGATGGCTACGTGTCCGGCGAGGGCATCGGCGCCGTGCTGCTGAAGCCGCTGGCCGCCGCGCAGCGCGACGGCGACCACATCTACGCGGTCATCAAGGGCAGCACCACCAACCACGTCGGCGCCGTCAGCGGGCTGACCGTGCCCAGCCCGGTCGCGCAGGCGGACATGATCGAGCAGTGCCTGGACAAGACAGGGATCGACGCGCGCTCCATCAGCTACGTGGAGGCGCACGGCACCGGCACCTCGCTGGGCGACCCGATCGAGATCCAGGGCCTGGTGCGCGCCTTCGGGCAGCACACCCAGGACAGGCAGTACTGCGCGATCGGCTCGGTCAAGTCGAACATCGGCCACGCTGAGTCGGCCGCCGGCATCAGCGGGCTGACCAAGGTGGCGCTGCAGCTGCACCACCGGGCGCTGGTGCCGTCGCTTCATTCGCGCCAGCTGAACCCGCACCTCGACTTCGCCAGCTCGCCGTTCTACGTGCAGCAGTCGAACGCGCCCTGGCCGCAGCCGGTGCTGCGCAAGGACGGTCAGGATGTGCGTTATCCGCGCCGTGCCGCGCTGAGCTCCTTCGGCGCTTCCGGCTCCAATGCGCACGTCATCCTGGAGGAGCGCCCGGCCGCGGCACCGCTGCCGGACGATGCGCCGCGCCGTGCGCTCGTCGTGCCGCTGTCGGCGAAGAAGCCCGATCGCCTGGCCGCTTACGCCCGGCGCCTGCTCGACCATTTGCTCGACCACCTGCGCGACCCCGCGCGCGCCGGCACGCCGCTGCCGCCCTTGGCCGACATCGCCGGCACGCTGCAGCGCGGCCGCGAGCCGATGAACGAGCGCCTGGCGCTGGTGGCCTCCGACGCCCAGGAACTGGCGGCGGCGCTGCAGTCCTTCCTGGATGCCGGGCAGGCCGGCCAGGCCACGTCGGGTCCGGCCTGGTGGCGCGGCAGCCTGGCCCCGGGCAAGAAGGCCACGCTGTCGGCCGAGGCCGACGCGGCGCTGCGGCGCTGGACCGCGGAAGCCGCGGCCGCGCCGCTGGCCGAAGCCTGGGCCGCCGGCGCCACGATCGACTGGGACGCGCTGCACCAGGCGGCGTTTCCCGGCCGGCCGCAGCGCCGCGTGAGACTGCCGACCTACCCGTTCGCGAAGGACCGCCACTGGCTGGACCAGCCGCCGGTGCCGCCGATGACCCCGAGCCCCGGGCCGTCCGCAGCGCCGCAGCGGGAGGGCGCGGCATCGGCCGGCAGCACGGCCGCGGCCCAACCCGCCGCACAAGCCGCTGCACAGGCCGCTGCCCCGGCCGCTGCCCAGGCCGCCGTGGCGGTGGCCGCCGCGGCGACGGCCGAATCACCTCCGGCCACGGTGCCGGCCGCACCGAACCCGCGCGAGCCGATCTATTTCTGCCCGCGCTGGAAGGCCCTGCCGCTCGACACGGCGACCGCGCCCTCCGACGGCCGCACCGTTCACACCACCGTCTTCCTGATCGGCGGCGACGAGGCGCTGGCGGCGCGCCTCGTGCGCGAGCGGCTGGCCGACCATGCCGCCGCCTGGCCCGTCAGCGGCGACGTGGCGGCCGACCTGCTGGAGCATGCGCGGCGCCTGCTGCGCCACTGCCAGGAGCCCGACCGCATCCGCCGCGGCGCGCCGGAGCGCCTGCTGGTGGTTGCGCCGCACCGTGGCAGCGACCATCCCCACCGCGGCCTGATGGGCGCGCTGCGCACCATCGCGCGTGAGCTGCCCTTCATCGACACGCGGCTGCTGCTCGACGCCGCGCTCGCCGCGCGCGACGACGCGGCGCTGCTGCGGCACCTGGCGGCCGAGCGGCAGGCGCAGGACGGCCACACCGAAGTGGCCTACCCGCCCGAAGGGCCGCGGCAGGTGCTGGCGCAGGTGCTTCTGGACACCATTCCAGGCGCCGGCCAGGACGCTGGTGCTGATGCTCGAAATGAGCGTCCTCTGGCGGGGCTGGTGCGCGAGCGCGGTGTCTACCTGATCACCGGCGGCCTGGGCGGCCTGGGCCTGATGTTCGCCCGCCACCTCGGCCGCGGCACCGGGGCGCGCATCGTGCTGACCGGGCGGTCGCTGCTCGATGCCCGCCGGCGCGCGCTGCTGGCCGCGCTGGTGGCCGATGGGGTCGACGCCGAGTACCTGCCCTGCGACACCGGCAGCATGAAGGACGTGCACCGGCTGGTCGAGCACGTGGCCGCCGAGCACGGTGCGCTGCATGGCGTCATCCACAGCGCCGGCGTGCTGGCGGACAACTTCATCCCGCGCAAGACCGAGGCCGAGATGGCCGAGGTGATGGCGGCCAAGGTGCAGGCCATCGTCAACCTCGACGAGGCCACCCGCGGGCAGGCGCTGGACTTCTTCGTCGCCTTCTCCTCGGTGGCTGCGCTGGGCAATCCGGGGCAGTTCGACTATGCGGCGGCCAATGCCTTCCTCGGCTCCTTCGCCGGCTGGCGCGCGGATCAGGTGGCGCAGGGCACGCGCCGCGGCCGCAGCCTGGCCATCGACTGGCCGCTGTGGCAGGACGGCGGCATGCAGGTGCAGCCGGCCTACGAGCAGTTCATGCGCGACAACTTCGGCATCGTGCCGCTGTCCGAGGCCGCCGGCGTGCGGGCCTTGGCCGTGGCACTGGCGTCCGGCGAGCACCAGTTCGGCGTCTTCGAAGGCGACCGCCGCAAGGTGGCCGCGCTGCTGGCCGCACCCGTGCGCGCCGCGGCCACGCGGGCGGCCGCGGCGCGTGCCGGCGCGCCGGCGCGTGCCGCGCGGACGGCCCAGGCCGTGGAAGGCGTCGTGCGCGCGGCGCTGGCCGAAGCGCTGGGCATGGCGCCCGAGGCGGTCGACCTGGACGTGGAGTTTGCGGATTACGGCATGGACTCCATCGGCGCCACCAAGATCGCCAATGCGATCAACCAGCGCCTGGGCCTGGAGTTCACCGGCGCGGTGTTCCTGGAACTGAACACGGCCGCCAAGCTGATCGAGCACCTGGGCTCGCTGGCCGCGGACGAGCCGGCCGCTGCCGAGGACCGGCCCGCGCCCCCCGAGGAGGCGGGCAGCCGCAGCCCGGCCGGCGCCGCCGGGATGGCCGATGCGCCCGCCGTGTCCGCCCCGGTGGGCGACCGGGCCGCCGCCATGCCGGTGGCGCAGCCGGCCGCGCCGACGCCGCCCCGCATCGCGATCATCGGCTTCGATGCCCAGCTGCCCGGCGCCCCAGACGCGCCGAGCTACTGGCAACAACTGCTGGGCAAGACCGTGTCGACCGGCGCGGTGGCGCCTGCGCAATGGCAGGAACGCGGCGTGGCCCGCGGCAGCGACGCCGGCTACCCGGCCATGCGCCACGCCGCGCTGCTGGAAGGTATCGACCGCTTCGACGCTGGCTTCTGGGGCATCGCCGACGGTGAAGCGCGTGCCATGGACCCGCAGGAACGGTTGCTGATGCGCAGCATCTGGCGCTGCGTCGAACAGGCGGGCCTGTCGATGCAGCGGCTCACGCGCGGCAAGGTCGGCCTGTTCGTGGCGCTGGACGCGGTGGACTACGCCACGCTGCCGCGCCAGCAGGGGCTGCCGCCGGGTGCCGCGATCGATCCGCCGATCCTGACCAGCACCGGGATGATCGCCAACCGCATCTCGTACCACTGCGACTTCAAGGGCCCCAGCGAGGCCATCGACACCGCCTGCGCCAGCACCTTCGTCGCGCTGCGCCGCGCGGCGCAGGCCATCGCCAGCGGCGAGTGCGAGACCGCGCTGGTCGGCGGCGCCAAGATCCTGCTGGACCCGGCCGGCTTCGCCGACCGCGACGCCGGCGAGATCCTGACGCGCACGCCGCGGATGTTCCCCTTCGATGCGCAGGCGGAGGGCTACGTGCGCGGCGAGGGCGTGGGCTGCGTGCTGCTGAAGCGCCTGGACCAGGCCGAGCGCGACGGCGACACCGTGCATGCGGTGATCGTCGGCATCGGCGTCACGCACAACGGACGGGGCGGGCTGTCGCAGGTCGCGCCCAGCGTGGAAGGCCAGCGCCAGGCCATCCGCGAGGCCTACCGCAACGCCGGCTTCGGGCCCGAGGCGGTCAACTACATCGAGGCACACGGCACCGCCAACAGCTTCAGCGACGCGTCCGAGCTGGCGGCTTTCAAGCAGCACTTCAAGGAGGCGATGAGCGCCGAGCAGTACCGCAGCCACCGCTGCGCGGTGAGCACGGTGAAGGCCAACATCGGCCACCTCGAGGGCGCGTCGGGCATGGCTTCGCTGGTCAAGGCGCTGCTCTCGCTGCGCGCGCGCACCATCGCGCCGATCGCCACGTGGTCAAGGCTGCACCCGTCCATCCTGCTGGCCGGCTCGCCGTTCCATTTCCCCACCGAGGTGCAGGCCTGGGACGCGCTGCCGTCGGCCGAAGGCGCGGTGCTGCCGCGGCGCATGGGCCTGCATTCGATCGGCATCGGCGGGGTCAATGCCCACGTGCTGCTGGAAGAGCACCTGCCCACCGCCCGGCGGCCGCAGCCGCCCGCGGGCGGGCACCAGCTGGTGCTGCTGTCGGCGCGCAGCCGCGAGGCGCTGGACGCGTCATTCAGGCGCTGGCACACGATGTTGACGTCCGCTGACGGGGAGGGCGCCTGCCTGGCCGACCTGGCGCACGCCGCCCGTGTCGGACGCGACGCGATGCCGCACCGCGCGGCCTTCGTCGTCGACAGCACCGCCGCGCTGGCGCGGCTGCTGGCCCCGGGCGCGCACGCGCTGGCGGCCCGGCCCGTCGACACGCCGGTGGCCTTCGCGGCCGTCGCCGAGGTGGCCGGCAAGCCCAGGGCACCCGCGGCGGCCGTGAGCGACGCGGCGGACCTGCAATCCCCCATGGCGCTGGTGGCGCTGGCGCGCACCTGGCTGGACGGCACGCCGATCGACGCCGCCTTCGGTGCCGATCCGTCGGCCCGTCGCCGCGCCGCCATCCCCGGCTATCCCTTCCAGGAGCAGCGCCTGTGGTGGCACGCGACGGCACCCGCCGGCGCCGTGTCGATTCGTCCGGCACCCGCCGGCGCCGTGTCGATTCGTCCGGCACCGGCCGGCGCCGTGCCGAATCCGCCGGCACCCGCCGGCGCCTTGGCGCATCTCCCGGCCGCGGCCGCCGCCACCGCGCAGCCCCCGGCCGCCGCCCGTGCGCCCGACCCCTTCGATGCGCTGTTCTACGAGACCTTCGCGGCGCCCGCGGACCGGCGGGTCGAGCCCCTGGTTGGCGCGCCGTAGCCCTGCCGCCCCGCGGACATTCCCAGCCGGCAGCAGCTGCCGGCATTCACCATCCCCCCCGCTGACGCTCACGACAACTGCTAGGAGTATTGCCATGGAACACAAGAAGGCATTGCTGGACAAGGTCCTGCTGCTGGTTTCCGACACGCTGAAAGTCCCGGCCGGCGACATCGCCGCCGACGTCAACATCCAGGAGCTGGGCTTCGGTTCGGTCACGCTGGTCGCCTTCGTGGAGAAGGTGGCGGCGCTGCTGGGCGAGGACGTGCACCCCGGCGTCTTCTTCGAGCACCCGACGCTGGACGCCTTCGTCGGCTACCTGCTCGAGCACAAGAAGGCGGCGGTGGACAAGCTGTTCTCCACCCCCGCCGAAGCGCCCGATGCCGGGATGGCCCAGCCCGCCGCGATGGCGCCCGGAAAGGCTGGCGACGAAGCCATCTGGGATGCGCTGGCCAAAAGCATGACCGCGGAGGCCGCCGCCAAGATGCCGGCCGCCGCCGCGGCCGCCTCGGCGGGGCCTGCCGCGCAGCCCAAAGGCCCGCCGCCGCAGAACGTGCCGGTGATCATCGGCGGCGGCATCGGCGGCATGCTGATCAGCCGCGCGCTGTGCCGCAAGAACATCCGCCACGTGCTGATCGGCTCCAGCCAGCTGGGCGACACGCCCAAGCTCGGCGAGTCGATGACCGAGGCCTGCACGATCGAGTTCACGCAGGACTTCAAGGGCTACGAAAAGTACCTCTTCAAGAAGGACATGACGCCGTTCTTCATGGGCGACATCGTGGCCGGCCTGCGCTTCGACTTCTTCGGCACCATGGCTTCGCTGTTCCTCGAGAACGACGTGCCGAGGACCTTCATCCACGTCGACCGCATCGGCTTCGACCAGGCGCTGTACGACGAAGTGAGCGTGCGGCCGGAATGCCACTGGATCGACAGTGTGGTCAGCGACGTGGACTACGACGCCGCCGGCGACCGCATCACCGCCGTGCGCCTGAAGACCGGCGAGACCATCACGCCGACCTACGTCTGGGACTGCACCAACCACATCCGCCTGCTGGGCCGCAAGCTGGCGATTCCGTACCAGGACTTCGACGCGCCGCGCCAGGTCATCTTCAGCCACTACTACCAGAAGGACTGGCAGGACCAGTGCCACCGGGCGGACCTGCCCTGGATGCACGCCACGACGCTGCTGCGCGCGCACCAGTCGGTCGACAACATCGAGGGCGTGTCCTGGTTCATCCCGCTGGGCAGCTACGTGTCGGTGGGCATCAGCATGCTGCCCAAGGACATCGGCGACCGCAACCCGGAGGAGATCCTGACGGCGCTGACCAAGGCCTACCAGATCCGCGGCCTCGATTACACGAAGGACTTCTCGCGCCGCAAGGAGGTGGTGAGCGTGCCTTCGCAGCACTTCATGTACGAGCGCTTCTACGGCGGCAACTGGGCCATGGTGGGCGGCTGCGCGGCCAGCACCTGGTTCACCTCCGGCTCGCAGATCAGCATGCTGGCCTGCATGGCCTCCATGGCCGACAAGATCATCGACGAGCCCAAGGTCTACGGCGAGCACTACAGCCGCCACGTGCGCGGTTTTGCGCGCACGCAGACGGTGTACGACACCCTGCTGGGGTCGGACATCGGCCCGCTGGACGCGATGAAGTTCCTGTCCGGCATCGTCGACCAGGCACGCCGCCGCATCTCGTCGTACTACATGTTCCGCAAGGGCCTGGAGTCGCCGGCGGCCCGCACCGCGCGCGAGCTGTGGGAAGAGCAGGTGGTGGTCGACAAGCAGTACTTCGAGTTCCTGCGCCAGATCGCCACGCACGTGCAGCCCGCGCAGCGCAAGGACCAGGCGGCGGCCATCTTCCAGAAGCTGGCGGCGATGAAGGAGCAGTCGGAACGCGTGCGTATTCCCTACCTGCGTGACAGCAGCGTGCGACGCGAGAAGGCCGAGCTGTTCCTGGACTGAAGAAGAGGGGAAGTCATGCGGGCGCGGCGGCCGCCGCCCCGCATGCTGCCGCCGCGGAGAACCACATGGATCAGGGTCCCAAGAACTACCGCCAGCCGTGGGCGGACGACATCGTCCGCCGCTATCGGCAGGCCTGGAACGGCGAGCTGCCGCCGGCCGGCTTCGAGGCGCTGTTCGCGCCGCAACTGATGCTGCACCTGCACGACGAGCAATGCAGCGGCGCTGACGCGCGGGCCGCGCTGGCGGGGCTGATCGCACGTTCGCGCGCCACTGCCGAAGCGCTGGACCTGCAGCCGGAGCTGGTGCTGGCGCGCGGCGACCTGGTGCTGCTGTTCCACCGCTGGACCGCGCGGTCCTGGCACCCGGACATCGTGGGCGGCGAGGCGGTGTCCAACTACTGCAAGCTGGTGCTGCGTGTCGAGGACGGGCGCATCGCCGAGTGGTGGCAGCAGGCGCCGGACTTCCTGTACCTGCTGGGCAAGCGGCCGATCACGGCCCCGATGAGGTACCCGCGCGTGGTGGACGAGCCGCTGCTGCTCGAGGACGGCGGCGGCATCCGCCCGACCGACGACGAGATGACGCGCGAGATGAGCGGCCTCTTCAAGCGCATGAACGACTGCTTCATGAACCGCGCGTCGCTGCGCGAGATGCAGGAGATCCAGAACGAGGACCTGGAATACGACACCGGCACCACCCAGGGCCGGGGCGTGCAGTCGTGGAAGACCTTTGCGTACGCGCTGCACACCTGCCTGGGCGCGCAGCGCGGCACCCGCTTCGACGACCTCTACGTCCGCAGCGGCGACCGCCTGCGCGTGTTCCTGCGCGCGACACCCGATGCGCCGTCGCCGCAGCACCTGCAGTGCGCCGACGGGCTGATCGCGTCGATGTCGATGACGGTGCGCGCCGGCCGCATCCAGTCGCTGAAGACGCGCATCGAGAACTACATCCAGTTCCTGGACACCGATTTCACGCGGCACGGCGAACGCCTGAAGAAGCTGTTCCAGGGGCAGCGCGAGCCGGTGCTGCAAGCGACTGGCGCAGCGCCGGTGCTGCCATCGCTGACGTCGCGCGGCACGGGCGCGCCGGCCCAGCCATGGCCGGCCCGGGCGCCGCAGGCCGCGCCCGGCGTCGCCATCGTCGGCATGGCCGGCCGTTTTCCGCAATGCGACTCGATCGACGCGTTCTGGCAGGCGCTGTCCGCCGGGCGCACGCTGATCTCGGCGGTGCCGGCAGACCGGCCGCAATTGCGGGACACCGGCATCGGCCATGCCGGCTTCATCGACGGCGTCGAGCAGTTCGATGCCGCGTACTTCCGCGTGCTGCCCGAAGAGGCCGCGTACATCGACCCGCAGCAGCGCCTGCTGATGCAGGAGGTCGTGCACGCGATGGAAGACAGCGGCCATCCCGCGGCCCATTACGCCGGCGCGCGCACGGGCCTCTTCATCGCCACGCTGTGCGAGGACCACCAGAAGCTGCTGCAGGCCTGCGGCCGGCTCGACGAGCCACGCAGCTGGGCCGGCAACGAGAACGCGATGTTCCCCGCCAAGCTGGCGCGCCACTTCGACATCCAGGGTCCGTGCCGCTACGTCAACGCCGAATGCACCAGTGCGCTGGTGGCCCTGCACGAGGCCGCCGCGCTGATCCGCGCCGGCGAGATCGACCAGGCCATCGTCGGCGCCAGCAACCTGCTGCTGCACCCCTACGGCTTCGCGGTGCGGCGCGATGCGCTGCTGACCGACGAGCCCACCGCGCGCCTGTTCGGCAAGGACAGCCGCGGCCAGCTGCGTGGCGAAGCCATCGTCGCGGTGATCCTGAAGGCGCTGCCGCGCGCGCTGGAAGACGGCGACCGCGTGCACGGCCTGCTCGCCGGCTCGGCCGTGAACAACAGCGGCAAGACGCTGTCGCTGGTGGCCGGCCACGTGCCGCAGCAGGCGCGTGCGATCACCGACGCCTGGCGTGCCGCCGGTGTCGACGGCGGCCGCGTGTCCTTGATCGAGTGCCATGCCTCCGGCGTGCGGGGCGGCGACTTCGCCGAGGTGGCGGCGGTGCGGCAGGCCTTTTCCGCGATGCCGGGGGCCAATTCGATAACGCCGGAAACGGGCGGCCAGCCCTGCCGGCTCGCCACCGCCAAGGCAGCCACCGGCCATGCCGAGGCGGCATCCGGCCTGGTGTCGCTGGTCAAGGTGCTGCTGCAGATGCGGCACGGCCAGGTGCTGGCGGTGCACGGCCTGGGTGAGCCCGACGGCGACCTGCCGTTCGACCCGCCGCGTTTCGCGCTGGCCACGACCCCGACGCCGTGGCCGGCGTCGGCGCGGGCCCGCGTCGCGGGCATCAATGCCTTTGCGGCCGGCGGCTACAACGCGCACGTCGTGGTCCAGGAGTACCGGACCCCGGCGGATGCCGGCGCGGGCGTGCCGGCGCCGGGCGGCCCGCAGGCGGTGGTGGTGTCCGCCGCGTCGGCGTCCGGGCTGGCGGCGCGGCTGCGGGGCTTGCGCCAGTGGCTGGGGCAGGGCGGCGAGGCCGCGGCCCTGGCCGACCTGGCGGCCACCAGCCAGCGCCGCGATGCGCTGAAGCACCGCGCGGCCTTCGTCGTCACGCAGCCCGAGGAGCTGGCGCCGTTGATCGACGCGGTGCTGGATGGCGCTGCGCTGCCGCCGGGCGTGTTCGCCAGCGGGCGCGGCAGTGATCGAGGCGGTGAGGGCGGCCGTGAGCGCGCCAGTGAGCGCGCCGGTGAGCCCGCCAGCAACCGCGCGCGTGAGGCCGGCAACGTGACGGTGCCCGGCGACGCCGAGCCGGTGCCCTGGGCCGAGATCGCCGCCGCCTGGTGCGCCGGTGGCCGTGTCGACTGGTTCGCGCTGGCGCGCCGCACCGGCGGCCGCCTGCTGGACGACCTGCCCGGCACGCCCTTCGAGGGCCGGCGCTTCTGGCTGCCGGATGTGCCGGCGGCCGCCACCGTGCCAGCGCCTGCCGATGCGCGCCTGCACCCGCTGCTGCACGAGAACGTGTCCCGCCTGGGCGAGCAGCGCTACCGCGCGAGTTTCAGCGGTGCCGAGCCGGTGCTGGCGGACCACCGCGTGCAGGGCCGCAAGCTGCTGCCGGGCGTGGCGATGCTGGAGATGGTGCGCGCGGCGGTCGTCGATGCGCAGCGCCCGGCGGTGGGCGGGGCGGACGCGCCGGCCGTGCAGCTGGCCAACGTCGTGTGGCTCCAGCCCATCGCGATCGAGGCGGATGATCCCCGGCCGGCGGAAGTCGTCGTGGACCTGAAGCCGATCCCGTCACCGGGCCTGATGCTGGCCTTCGAGATCAGCACCCACGACGCCGGCCAGCGCCGCCTGCATGCCCAGGGCTCCGCCACCGTCTTGCCGGCCGGCGCCGCGCCGGTGCTGGACCTGCCGGCCCTGCGCGCTGCGCACCGGCCGGCGGCCATGGACAGTGCCCGGTTGTACGCGGCCTATGCGTCGCTGGGGATCGCCTACGGCCCGAGCTACCGCGCGGTGGCCGCTCTTTTCGCGTGTCATGACGAATCGGGCCGGCCCAGCGTGCTGGCCGAATTGGCGCCCCCGGCCGGCCTGGAGCCCGGCTGCGGGCTGCCGCCGGCGCTGCTCGACGGCGCGGTGCATGCCGCGATGGCGCTGCTCGCCGGCGATGGTACGCCGGTGCCGCGGCAGCCGCCGCTGCCCTTTGCGCTGGAATCCGTGCAGCTGCTGCATGCCTGCAGCCCGCGCATGTGGGCGCGCATCCGCCATGCCGCGCCATCGGGCTTGGCACCCGACGAGGACGATGCCGCGGGCGGCGCCGTGCGCAAGCTCGACATCGAGCTGATCGACGCTGATGGCCGCGTCTGCGTGCGCCTGGGCCGCCTGTCGCTGCGCAGCGGTGAAAAGCCATCGCCCCGGCCGCGGCCCGATGCGTCCGCCGCCGCGACGCCGCGGCCGGCGGCGGCCGACGCCCTGCGCGCCCAGGTGCTGGCCGCGCTGAAGGACGAGGTGAGTGCGGTGCTGCAGGTCAGTGCCGGGGACGTGGACGTGCACGAGGAGCTCAGCCAGTACGGCTTCGACTCGATCAACCTGACCCAGCTCGGCAACCGCCTGAACGAGCGCTACGGCTTGCCGGCCGACCGGCCGCTGAACCCGACGATCTTCTTCGAGTACCCGACGCTGGACGGCTTTGCCGGCCACCTGGTGGCGCGTTACCGCGCCGAGATCGAGGCCGCCACCGGCTTCGTGGAACCGCAACCGCAGCCGGTGCCCGGGCCGCTGCCCCAGCCGCGGGCCGCGATGCCGGCGGCCACCGAGGCCCGTGCCGACCCGCCGGCCCCTGCGCTTGCCGGTGCGCAGGCCCATGCGCAGGCCCATGCGCAGGCCCACGCGCAGGCCCCCCGCACCGGCGAGCCCGGTGGCGTGGACGTCGCCATCGTCGGCATCAGCGGCCGCTTCCCGATGGCCGAAGGCATCGACGCGTTCTGGCACAACCTGGAGGCCGGGCGCGATTGCATCTCCGAGGTGCCGGCCGACCGCTGGGACTGGCGTGCGCTGTTCGGCCACCCGCAGAAGGAGCCGAACAAGACCGACGTGAAGTGGGGCGGCTTCATCGACGGCGTCGCCGAGTTCGACCCGCTGTTCTTCGGCATCTCCCCGCGCGAGGCGGAGCTGATGGACCCGCAGCACCGGCTGCTGATGCAGCACGCCTGGGCCGCCATCGAAGACGCCGGCACCGACCCGCGCCGCCTGGCCGGCAGCCGGACCGGTGTCTTCCTGGCCACGGCCAGCAGCGGCTACACCGGCTTGCTGACCCAATCGGGCCACGCCATCGAGGGCTCGTCCATCACCGGCACCGTGCCGTCGGTGGCGCCCAACCGCATCAGCTACTTCCTGGGGCTGCACGGGCCCAGCGAGCCGATCGAGACCGCCTGTTCGTCCTCGCTGGTCGCCATCCACCGCGCCATCGTCGCGATGCAGGCCGGCACCTGCGACGCGGCGCTGGTCGGCGGCGTCAACACCGTCATCACGCCCGAGGGCCACATCGGCTTCCGCCGCGCCGGCATGCTGTGCGAGGACGGGCGATGCAAGACCTTCTCCAGGCACGCCAACGGCTACGTGCGCGGCGAAGGCGTGGGCGTGCTGTACCTGAAGCGCCTGGCCGATGCCGAGCGGGACGGGGACCCCGTCTACGCGGTCATCAAGGGCAGTGCCGAAAACCACGGCGGCCGCGCCAACTCGCTGACCGCGCCGAACCCGAAGGCGCAGGCCGAGCTGGTGGCGGCGGCGCACCGGCAGGCCGGCATCGACCCGCGCAGCGTCGGCTACATCGAGGCCCACGGCACCGGCACCGAGCTGGGCGACCCGATCGAGGTCAACGGCCTGAAGATGGCGTTTGCCGGCCGCTATCACGACATCGGAGCGGCCGCTCCGGCCGAGGCGCACTGCGGCCTGGGTTCGGTCAAGAGCAACATCGGCCACCTGGAGCTGGCGGCCGGCGTGGCCGGCGTCATCAAGGTGCTGATGCAGCTGCGCCACCGCACGCTGGCCCGCAGCGTGCACAGCGACGAGCCCAATCCCTACCTGGAACTCGAAGGCAGCCCGTTCTACGTGGTGCAGCAGGGGCGGCCGTGGGAGGCCCCGCGCGACGACGCCGGCCGGCCACTGCCGCGCCGCGCCGGTGTCAGCGCCTTCGGCTTCGGCGGTGCCAACGCGCACGTGGTGCTGGAGGAACACGTGCCGGTGGCGGACCTGCCGGCCGTGCCGCTGCGCACACCGGTGCTGGTGCCGCTGTCCGCACGCACCCGGCCGCAGCTGCAGCAGGCCGCGCAGCGCCTGCTGCAGGCGCTGCGCGCCGGCCACCACCACGGCTGGCCGATCACCGCGCACATGCTGCCCGACCTGGCCTACACGCTGCAGGTCGGGCGCGACGCGATGGACGAACGCGCGGTGCTGGTGGCCGCTTCGCTCGACGAGCTGTGCGCCGGCCTGCAAGCGCTGGCCGGCGGCACCGGACGCGCACCCCAGCTGCATGTCGGCGCGGCGCGGCCGAACCGTGAGGCCATGGCCATCTTCCAGGACGACGAGGACCTGGCCGACACGGTCGCCGCCTGGATGGCCAAGGGCAAGCTGCACAAGGTCGCCGAGCTGTGGGTGAAGGGGCTGCGGCTGGACTGGACGCGGCTCTACCCGCCGGGCGAGGCCCTGCCGCGCCGCATCAGCCTGCCGCCGTACCCGTTCGCGCGCGAACGCTACTGGGTGCCGGCGGCGCAGCGGCCCGCGGCCGTCGCCCTGCCGCGTGCCCGCCTGCACCCGCTGCTGCACGACAACGTGTCGGACTTCGCCAGCCAGCGCTACCGCTCGCGCTTCGACGGCGAGGAGTTCTTCCTGCGCGACCACGTGGCGCTGGGCCAGCGCGTGCTGCCCGCGGTGGCCCAGCTGGAGATGGTGCGCGCCGCGCTGGCCGATGCCGCGCACGCCCCGGTGCGCCGGTTGCGCGACGTGGTGTGGCTGCTGCCGCTGCGGGCCGAGCCGCCGCAGCCGCTGGACCTGCGTGTCGAGCTGGCGCTGCAGGAGGGCGGCGACGTGGCCTTCCAGGTGCGCGCGGCCGCGCCCGGGGGCGGCGAGCCGAGGCTGCATTGCCAGGGCCTGGCGACGGTCGATGCCGCGGCCGGCGCGGTGGACCCCGTGCCCGCGCTGGACCTGGACACGCTGCGCCGCCGCTGCGGCGCCCGCAGCGTGGCGGCCGAGGCCGTCTACGCCGCCTTCGACGCCATGGGCCTCAGCTACGGCCCGGGCCACCGGGCCGTGGCCGAGCTGCACGTGGGCGGCGCCGACGCCCCCGAGGTGCTGGCCCGCCTGCAGCTGCCCGCGGCGCTGCAGCCCACCCTGGGCGACTACCTGCTGCACCCCAGCCTGCTGGACGCGGCGCTGCAGGCCGGCATCGGCCTGCTGGGGGTGGGTGACGGCGCCGCAGCGGCCGGCCGGCCGATGCTGCCTTTCCACCTGAAGTCGCTGCTGCCGATCGCGCCCTGCAGCGCGTCGATGTGGGCCTGGGTGCGGCCGTCGGCGCAACCCGCGGCCGACCGCGCCGTGCAGGCGCTGGACATCGACCTGTGCGACGACTCAGGGCACGTGTGCGTGCGCATCAATGGCCTGCTGTCGCGGGCGCTGCCGGACCGTGACCGCCTGCCCGCGCCAGCGGCGGCCGTGCCCGGCGCTGCGCCGGGCCAGACGCTGTTGCTCGCGCCCGTGGCGCAGCTGCTGCAGGCAGCGCCGGCGCCGCTGCCATCGGCGCCCGCACAGCGCATGCGGGTGCTGGCGCCCGCGGCCGACGCCGCGGCCGCGCTGCGCCGCGCCTTCCCCGATGCCACGGTGGCCGAAGCATTGCCGGCCGACCCGGGCGCACTGCCGGACGGCGTCGAGCACTGGGTGTGGGTGGCGCCGGATGCGCCGCCGGCCGCGGCCGCGGCCGAATCGCTGATCGCCGACCAGGAGCGCGGCGTCCTCGCCCTGTTCCGCGCCGTGAAGGCGCTGCTGGCGCAGGGCCTGGGTGCGCGGCCGCTTACTTTCACCGTCATCACCAGCGGCTGTTCGCAGGACGGCGTGCCGGCCAATCCCACCCATGCCGGCGCCATCGGCCTGGCCGGCTCGCTGGCCAAGGAGATGCCGGCCTGGCGCGTGCGCTCGGTGGACCTGCCGTGCGGCTGGTCGCGCGCTGCCGCCGGCAGCGATGCCCTGCTGCGCGAGGCCGTGGCGCTGCCGGTGGCGGCCGGCGGCAGCGCATGGGCGCGCCGGGGCGATGGCTGGGTGCAGCACCGACTGGCGCTGCGGCAGGCCGTGGTGCCGGGCGCCGCGGCGCGCCCGCGCGATTCCGCCTACCGCATGAACGGCGTGTACGTGGTCATCGGTGGCGCCGGCGGCCTGGGCGAGGTCTGGACCGAGTACATGCTGCGCACCTACCGCGCGCAGGTGGTCTGGATCGGCCGCCGGGCCGAGGACGATGCGCTGCGCGCGGCGCTCGACCGCCTGGGCCGGCTCGGCCCGCGCCCGCTGTACCTGCGCGCCGACGCCACGCAGCGTGAGGCGCTGCAGGCCGCGCGCGACCAGATCCACGCCCGCTACCCGCGCATCCACGGCATCGTGCACGCGGCGGCGGTGCTGCGGGACAGCAGCCTCGCGCTGATGGATGAAGCCGGGCTGCGCGCGGTGCTGGCCGCCAAGGTCGACACCAGCGTGCGCATGGCGCAGGTGTTCGCGGCCGACGCGCCGGACTTCGTGCTGTTCTTCTCGTCGCTGGTGGCCTTCGCGCGGCCGCCCGGCCAGGCCAACTACGTCGCCGGCTGCGCCTTCACCGATGCCCTCGCGCAGCGGCTGGCGCAGGACTGGCCCTGCGCCGTCAAGGTGATGAACTGGGGTTACTGGGGCGGTGTGGGCGTGGCCGCGGCGCCGGGGCTGGACGCTCGCATGGCGAAGCTGGGCATCGGGTCGGTGCAGCCGGCCGAGGCGCTGGAGGCGCTGGAACTCCTGCTGACGGAACCCGCTGCGCAGGTGGCCCTGGTGACGGTGACGCGGCCGCTGGCCGAGCTGGCGCAAGGCATCTACGCGTCCTTCCTGGCGCCGCCGGCGGCCGCGACCGACGAGCCGGCCGATCCGGCCGATCCGGCCGAAGGGCCGCCGCTGGTGCCGGCGGCCGCCGCGGAAGAGGCCGCCGCGGTGCAAGCCACGGCGCGGGCTACGGCGCCCGCCGCGGCACCGGCGGCCGGCGCGGTGGATGCCGATGCGGTCGAGGTGCACGCCGTGGCCGCCATCAAGCGCATTCTGGCGCAGGCGCTGAAGGTGGACGCGGCGCTGATCGACGTGGACGAGCCGTTCACGGGTTATGGGCTGGATTCGATCACCGGCGTGCACCTGGCGCAGACGCTGAACGAGACCTTCGGCATCGAGCTGGACGTGACGCTGTTCTTCGACCACGGCACCGTGCGCGAGCTGGCCGCGCACCTGCTGGGCGAGCACCGGGAGGCGATCGCCCGTTCCTGCGGCACGGTGGGTGCCGGCGCGGATACCGCCGCGCTGCCCACCAGCGCCGCGGCGCCCGCGCTGCCGACCACCGCGGCGCCGCCCCCGGCCGCCGCCCAGCCCGCGGCCTCCGGCGCCGGCCGGCGCTTCCTGTCCGCGGCCGTGCAGGCGCCAGCGGCGGCTACGTCCGGCACCGCGCCCGCCGGCGAGCCGGTCGACGACGCAGTGGCCATCGTCGGGCTGAGTGCCGCCTTCGCCGGCGCGCCCGACGCCGAAACCTTCTGGCGCCACCAGCTCGCGGGCGTTCACGGCGTCAGCGCGGTGCCGGAGCAGCGCTGGGACTGGCAGCAGGTCAGCGGCGACCCCGCGCAGGCCTTCAACCGCCAGTGCTTCCGCTGGGGCGGCTTCCTCGACGGCATCGACCGCTTCGACGCCGACTTCTTCGGCATCACGCCGGAGGAGGCCGCCTACATGTCGCCGCAGCAGCGCCTGCTGCTGACGCACGCCTGGCAGGCGCTGGAAGACGCCGCCATCGCACCGCGCGACCTGCGGCGCGAACCCACCGGCGTGTTCGTCGCCACGGTGCCCAGCGAGTACCTGAACACGGTGTCCGACCCCAAGGACGTGCCGCTGATGGTCACCGGCCTGTCGACGTCGATGATTCCCAGCCGCATCTCGCACAGCCTGGACCTGCACGGGCCCAGCGAGCTGTGCGACACCGCCTGCTCGTCGACCCTGGTGGCCCTGCACCGGGCGGTGCAGGCGATGCGCAACGGCGAATGCCGGCAGGCCATCGTCGGGGCGGTCAACCTGCTGCTGACGCCCACCGGCCACATCGGCTTCGAGGCCATGGGCTACCTCAGCGCGACCGGCCGCATGGCCGCGTTCCAGGCCGAGGCCGACGGCTTCGTCCGCGCCGAAGGCGTGGGCGCGGTGGTGCTGAAGCCGCTGCGCCAGGCGCTGGCCGACGGCAACCGCATCCATGCCGTGATCCGCGGCATCGGCGTGGCGCATGGGGGCCACACCATCTCGATGACCACGCCCAACGGCAGCGGCATGCGCGAGGCGATCCGGCAGGCGCTGGAGCCGGGCCGCATCGACCCACGCAGCATCGCCTACGTCGAGGCGCACGGCACCGCTTCGCCGCTGGGCGATGCCATCGAGTTCGCGGCGCTGAAGGGTGAGTACCAGCGGTTGTCAGGTGCCTGGGGCGCCGGCGAAGGCCCGGTGCAACGGCAGCAGGTCGGCAGCGCCAAGCCCGGCATCGGCTACACCGAGGTGGCGTCCGGCATGGCCGCGCTGGTTCGGGTGGTGATGGCGCTGCGCGACCGGGTGCTGCCCGGCATCGCCGGCTTCACCCGCGTGCACGACAACCTGGCCGGCAAGACCGGCGGCTTCCACTTCACGGCGGACAACGCGCCCTGGCCGGCCCGCCACGACGCCGCCGGCCGCCCCCTGCCACGCCGCGCCGCGATCAACAACTACGGCTTCAGCGGCGTCAATGCCCACCTGGTGCTGGAGGAGCACCTGCCCGGGGCCGAGGCCGCGGCTCCGGTCGCGGCGGCAGCACCGGGCGGCATTGCCGAGCTGGTGCTGCTGTCGGCCCGCAGCGCCCCGGCGCTGCTGGAATCGGCGCGGCGGCTGCTGCAGGCCGTCGAGGCGCGCCCCGAGCTGGCGTTGGCCGACGTCGCCTTCACGCTGCAGCACGGCCGTGATCCGATGGAGCACCGGCTGGCGGTGGTGGCGGGCGACCGCGAGGGCCTGCTGGCGGCCCTGCGGGCGGCCGTGGCGCGCGGCGGCGCGGTCAGCGCCGATGGCGTGCACAGTTGGTGCGGGGTCGCCGCGCGGGCGCCGTCCGCCACGGCGGGCGAGCCCAACCCGCCCGCCGAGCCTGGTGATCCCCAGGCGCTGGCCGCGCTGGCGCGGCACTGGGTCGGCGGCGGCGAGCTGCCGGACCTGCACCGGCCAGGCCGGCCGGCGCGCCGCGTCGGGCTGCCGGGCCACCCGCTGGCCGCGGTGCGCCACTGGGTTGCCGGCGGCACCGGCATGACGGCGCTGCACGGCGCCATGGCCAAGCCGCGGCGCCGCGCCGCCCGAAACGCCGCGGCCCCTTCGACCGACCCGTCCCCGCGCAGCGGGGGCACCCTCAACACGACGCAGGAGTCCTCATGAGCCACGACCTCCAGGCCGCCGCGCAGGCGGTGATCGGCCGCGCGATGGAACGCCACGGCGGCCGCGATCGCTACGAGCAGATCGAGCGCATCGTTTGCAAGGTGTATTCGCTGGGCGGCTTCGGCATGTCGCGCCGCGGCCTGAAGACGCAGTTCCCGATGCCGGGCATCGTCACCGTGATGCCGCGCCAGCACAAGCTGGTGCTGCACGACTACGCCGGCCCGGGTCGCGACTGCGTCTACGACAACGGCCGGGTCGCGGTGATCGGCACCGGCGAGAAGCCGGTCTTCGCCGAGGACGACTACCGCAAGGTGATGATGAGCGTGTCGCGCTTCCGCCGGCCCTGGACCACCCTCGAAGCCACGTACTTCTTCGGTTATGCGATGACGCACTACGGCTCGCTGCCGTTCTCGCTGCAGGGCGTCAAGGTCCTGGCGATGAAGACCCGCGACAGCGGCGACTGGCGCATCCGCATCGACTTCCAGTACCCCGAGGGCGCGCACACGCACAGCACGGTCGAGACCATGTACTTCGACGCCAGCGGGCTGCTGGTGCGGCACGACTACCGGCCCGAGGTCAGCTCGCCGGTCGCGCGCGCCGCCAATTTCCTGCTCGAGTACAAGAGCTTCGACGGCTACCTCGTGACCGAGCGCCGCAAGGTGTTCTTCCGCCTCGGCCGCTTCGTCACGCCGCTGGTCGTGCTGGACGGCGGCATCCGCGTGCTGGAAGTCGTGCGCCGGCCCTCGGGGCCCGCCACGCCGGACGCCGCGCCCCAGCGCGAGGCCGCCACGCTGGCCGGCACCTGATTCCATTTCATCCCCCTCCCCGGAGAACATCGCATCCATGGACAAGCAAGCCATCTTCGACACCATCGTCCGCCATGCCCGAGAAGTGCTGCCCGCGCTGGCCGGCCATGCTTTCCGCCCCGACGACGCGCTGCGCGACTTGGGCGCCAACTCGATCGACCGCTCGGAGATCGTGATGCTCACGCTCGAATCGCTGTCGCTGCAGGTGCCGCTGGTCGAACTGGCGGGCGCTTCCAACATCGGCGAGCTGGCCGCCAGGCTGGCCGAGATCCAATCCGAACGCCAGGCAGGCCAGCTTGCTTGATCCGGCACTCCTGCGGCCGGCCGTGCCTTTCCCCGGCACGGCGGTGGCGGACGACGGCCTCGTGGTCACGGGGCTGGGCGTCGTCACCGCGCTGGGGCAGGGCAAGGCCGCGCTGCTTGACGGGCTGCTGCAGCCGCGCAACGTCTTCGGCGTCCTCAAGCGCGAAGGGCGCCAACTGCCGCTGTCGGCGGGCGCCACGGCGCGGCCTTTCATCGGTGCGGAAATCGGCGCGCTGCAGCTGCCCGAGCCGCTGGCGGCGCGCCTGCCGCGCGGCGTCTCCTGGTCCAGCCGGGTCGCCGCCGCCGCGCTGCACGAGGCCTGGGAAGAGGCGCGCCTGCACGACGTGGCTCCCGAGCGCCTGGGCCTGGTCATCGGCGGCTCCAACTTCCAGCAGCGCGAGCTGGCGCTGACGCACGAGGCCTTCCGCGACCGGGCGTTCTACCTGCGGCCGGGTTATGCGCATGCCTTCATGGACAGCGACATGAGCGGCCTGCTGACCGAGCTCTTCGGCATCCGCGGCCTGGCCTACACGCTCGGCGGCGCCTCGGCGAGCGGGCAGGTGGCGCTGCTGCAGGCCATGCACGCGGTGGCGGCCGGGCAGGTCGACGCCTGCATCGCGCTCGGCGCGCTGATGGACCTGTCGCACTGGGAGCTGCAGGCCTTCCGCTCCATCGGCGCGATGGGCAGCGAACGCCATGCCGCCGACCCGGCGTCGGCCTGCCGGCCTTTCGATGCCGGGCGCGACGGCTTCATCTACGGCGAATGCTGTGCCGCGCTGGTGGTGGAGCGGGCCGGCCGCCCGCCGCGCGCCGGCGTCGCCCCCTACGCCCGCTGCAGCGGCGGCGCGATGGCGGTGGATGGGCACCGCAACCCCGATCCGTCACTGGAAGGCGAAGTACGCGTCATCCACGGCGCGCTGGCCCGCGCCGGCATCGACGCGGCGCGCGTCGACTACGTGAACACGCACGGCACCGCGTCGCCGCTGGGCGATGGCGTGGAACTGCAGGCCCTGCGCGCCAGCGGCCTGCAGGGCGCCTGGCTCAACGCCACGAAATCCATCATCGGCCATGGCCTCAGTGCCGCGGGCGCGGTGGAGATCGCCGCCACGCTGCTGCAGATGCGTGCCGGCCGCCTGCATGCCACGCGCAACCTCGAGACGCCGATCGATCCCGGCCTGAACTGGGTGCCCGCCGGTGGGGTGGCCTGCCACGTGCGCCACGCGCTGACGCTCAGTTTCGGCTTCGGCGGCATCAACTCGGCGCTGTGCCTTCATCAGCTCGGCTGAGAGCCCGAGAATCTTCCGGTCATGCCCGCTCACCACGCCGGAAGACGCCTGCTCGGGAACCCCCTCGGGTTCTGAGGCGGGGCCCGCGGTGGCCCAACGCGTGAATAGAATGGTTTGCCGAAGGACGAGCATGTCTGCCATCCGTAACCCGTCGCCCGGTCTCATCGACCGCTATCTGCCGGAGTTCACCTTCGGCCACCGGTACGACATCGTGGTCGACAGCGACGACATCGGCGAGGTGTACGCCATCGCCCGCGACCTCGACCTGTCGCGCTCGCCGGTGGTGCCGCTGCTGTTCAAGCTGCGCGGCCTGCCGGTCAAGCGGCTCAATACCCGGGCCTTCACCGCGGCGATGGGCTGGGCCGACATCGAAGAGACCGCGCCGACCGAATTCCTGATCGGCTACCGGCGGCGCGGCGGCATGGAGCCGTTCGTCGGCCCGCACCATGCCGCGGCCGATCCGGCCGACGTGACGCAGAAGGTGGTCTTCAGCTTCCGCTTCAGCCGCCGCCCCGATGGCCGCGTGCTGGTGGACACCGAGACCCGCGTGCTGTGCATCGGGCACGGCGCCTCGCTGCGCTATTTGCCGTACTGGCTGGCGATCAAGCCCTTCAGCGGGCTGATCCGCCGCGAGATCCTGCGACTGATCAAGCAAGAGGCCGAGCAGCGCATGCAGCAGCGCCGTCACCCACCAGCGCAAGCCGCGACCCCATGCGCCCCGGTGGCTGCCGCGCCGGCGGCGCCGGTGCTGCCGCAGCAGCCCGCCGCGGCGCCGCTGGCGGGCGCCGCGGTGCCGCGGCCGCGCACCGTGGTGCAGTTGCCGAAGGCGGTGGTGCTGCCGCTGCGCGGCTTCTTCAAGCTCAGCTCCGCGGTCTGGCCCGCGGCCGCGACCGGCACCTTCAAATGGCTGCTGGGACGCATGCCCAAGCGGCCGCTCAGGCCGGCGGAACAGGCCTTCCTGGCCGGCGCGCAGCGGCTGGATTTCCGCTGCGCGGACGGCACGGTGCTGGCGGGCTACGCGTTCGGAAGCGGCCCCACCGTGCTGATGATCCACGGCCTGCTGGGCAACTCGGCCAACTACCACGTGATGATCAACGTGCTGGTCGAACGCGGCTACCGTGTCGTGGCCGTGGATGGGCTGAACCACGGCAATTCGCCGGCCGGCTCCATCGTCAGCGACGCGCCTGTGCGGCAGATCGGCGACGTGATGCGCCAGCTGGGCGACCTGCATGCCGTCATCGGCCACTCCGCCGGCACCTACGTGACGATGATGGCGCTGCTGGACTTTCCGGCCGGCGCCACGCTGAAGAAGTGCGTGTACCTGGCGCCGTACCCGGACCTGGAGTCCAGCCTGGTCAGCTTCATGGACTACTTCGCGGTGCCGGACCGGCTGGCGCCGGCGCTGCGCCAGTGGTTCGGCCGCATCGGCGGCAGGCCGCTGGAGGAGCAGTCCTTCCAGGCCTGCCTGCCGCTGCACCGGACGCCACTGCCGCCGGCGCGCCTGTTCGTGCACGACGTCGATGACCAGCATGCGCCGGTGCAACGCACGCAGCAGATGCTGGCGAACGACCCCGCGTCCGAGCTGTTCCTGACCCAGGGCCTGGGCCACTTCCGGGTGCTGAAGGACCCCAAGGTGATCGAGCGCATCGCCGCGTTCCTCGACGAAGGCCGCGCAGCCGCCTAGCCTTGAACGCTGCGCAGCCGCCCGGCAGCGTTGCCAGCTGTCGCGGTTGCAACGGTTTCCTAACGCGCTTCAGGCGCGTCACAATGCCCGGTGAGTGTTCAGTGACTGTCGGGTGACAGACCCGTGAAATGCGGGCGGCCTTCGCACGCCACCCGCCCAACGCCTCGAGCCGCCCGCCCACCCGCCGCACCTCCACCGACCGGCCGCGCCCGCCGCGCGGAATCGCATGCACACGATGAGTCGAGGCCGCAAGCTCTTCATCTTCTCGATGATGGCTTTCGGCCAGTTCATGGCGCTGATCGACATCCAGATCGTCGCCGCATCGCTGAACGAGGTGCAGGCCGGCCTGTCCGCCGGGCCGGCCGAGATCAGCTGGGTGCAGACCTCGTACCTGATGGCCGAGCTGGTGATGATCCCCTTTGCCGGCTTCCTCGCGCGGGCGCTGTCCACGCGCTGGCTGTTCACTCTCTCTGCCGGCTTGTTCACACTGGCCAGCGCGCTGTGCGGCATGGCCTGGAACATCGAATCGATGATTGCCTTCCGCGCCTTCCAGGGCTTCGTCGGCGGCGCGATGGTGCCCACCGTGTGGGCCACCGGCTTCATGCTCTTCACCGGCAAGGACGCGGCGCTGGCCTCCACGATCCTCGGGGTGGTGACGATGCTGGCGCCCACGCTGGGGCCCTCCGTCGGCGGCTGGATCACCGACACCATCGACTGGCGCTGGATCTTCTACATCAACCTGCTGCCGGGCGCGGTGATCACCGTGCTGTCGGCCATGCTGATCCGCGTCGACACCGCCGAGTCGTCGCTGCTGCGCCGCTTCGACTGGTCGCACCTGGTGTCGATGGCCGTGTTCCTCAGCGGCCTGGAGTACGTGCTGGAGGAAGGTCCGCGCCACGGCTGGCTGGGCGACCCGACCATCGCCGTGGTCTCCTGGGTGTCGTTGGTGGCCTTCGCGCTGTTCATCGAACGCTCGTTCAGCGCGGCGGTGCCCATCGTGCGGCTGTCGCCGCTGGGCCGCAGGTCCTTCGTCTTCGCCAGCGTGATCACCGCCATCGTCAGCGCGGCCATCTTCGCCGCCACCTACCTCGTGCCGCTGTTCCTCGGCCGCGTGCGCGGCTTCTCCAGCGCCGAGATCGGCACCACCGTCTGCGTCACCGGCCTGGGCATGCTGGTCAGTGCACCGGTCACCGTGCGCCTGCTGGCAAAGATCGATCCGCGGCTGGTGATGGCGCTGGGCCTGGGCGTCTTCGTCGCCGGGCTGTGGCTGTTCTCGGACATCGGGTCGGAGTGGGGCTTCTGGGAGCTGTTCCTGCCGCACTTCCTGCGCGGCTTCGCGGGCATGCTGTGCGTGGTGCCTGCCGCCAACATCGCGCTGGCCGGGCTGGCGGGCGAGGAGCTTCGCCATGCGACCGGCCTCTTCAATCTGCTGCGCAACCTGGGCGGTGCGGTCGGCATTGCGGTGGTCAACACCTGGCTGCAGGACGATACGCGCCTGCACTTGGCCCGGTTCGGCGAGGCGCTGGGCCAGCAAGGCCAGGCGGCGCAGGAGGCGCTGGGTCTGCTGTCGCAGCGTTTCGGGCAGATGACGGGTGACGCGGCCCTGGCGCTGCAGATGGGCCAGAAGGCGATCGAGCGGCTGCTGGCGCGCGAATCGCTGACCCTGGCCTTCGACGATTCCTTCCGGCTGATGGCCTGGCTGCTGCTCGCGACCTTCGCGTTGCTGCCCTTGTGCCGCGTCTCGGCCAGCGAAAAGCGGGACCACGCGGCGGAACTATGACGAAGAACAATGACTTACAAAGGACGCGGCCACTGCTGGCGCCGCCGGTGCTGGCGTCGACCATCGCACTGCTGGCCGGCTGTGCCGTGGGCACGCCCCTGCCCGACAGGGCGCTGAACCTGCCCTCCAGCTTCCGCCACGCCTGCACCGTGCAGCAGCGTGATGCGCGCGCACCGGGGCTGGACGAGTGGTGGCGCGGCTTCCATGACGAGCTTCTGACGCGCGCCGTGGAACGCGCCGTGGCCGACAGTCCCAGCCTCGCGCAAGCGCGGGCGCGGCTGGACCAGGCCCTGGCCCTGGCCGACGCGGCCGGTGCCGACCGCCTGCCGCGCCTGGACGCGAACGTGTCCAGCTCGGCGGTGCGTCAATCGCTGAACGATCCGCTGGCGCGCCTGGCCAGCGCGATGCCCGGTTTCGACCGCGAGTACGTGCACCACCGCATCGGCGCGCGTGCGTCGTGGGAGATCGACCTCTTCGGCGGCAGCCGGGCGCGGCGCGACGCCGCGGTGGCCGAAGCCGTCGTGGCCGGCGAATCGGTGCGTGCGGTGCAGACCGGCCTGGCGGCTGAAGTGAGCGACACCTACCTGCGGCTGCGCACGGCACAGGCCCGGCTCGCCACGGCACGCGAGCAGGAAGCGCTCGCGCGCCGCCTCACGGAACTGGTGTCGCAGCGCGTGGACAAGGGCCTCAGCGCGCGGCGTGAACTGGACAGTGCGCAGGCGGCGCTGGAAGGCGTGCTGGCGTCGATGCCGCCGCTGCGCACGGCCGTCGAGACCGAGCTGGCCCAGTTGGACGTGCTGATGGGCGCCGCACCCGGCACGCACCGGCGCGAATTCGAGCGCGATGCGCCGGTGCCGGCCGCGCCGGGCATCGCCGCCGCGCAGGGGCCCGCGGCGCTGATCCGGCGCCGGCCCGATCTGCGCGCGGCCGAGGCGCGGCTGGCCGGCAGCCACGCGCGCATCGCCGCCGCGCTGGCCGAGTACTACCCGAAGCTGTCGCTGTCCGCGCTGGCCGGCTGGAACAGCGCGGTCGCGGGGCGCGTCTTCGGCAGCGATTCCTTCGGTGCCGAGCTGGGTCCGGCGTTGCGCTGGCGGCTGTTCGATTTCGGCCGCGTCGATGCCGAGGTGGCCCTGGCGCGCGGCCGGGAGGCCGAGGCGCTGGCCGCTTACCGCGCCGTGGTGTTCGCCGCGGCAGCGGAGGTGGAGACCGCCTTGGCCACGCTGCTGAACGAGGAGGCCCGCGCCACGGCGCTGGGCCGGCAGCTGGACCACCTGCGCAGCGCACGCGGGCTTGCGCATTCCGCCTATTCGCAAGGCGCGCTCAGCCTGCTGGAAGTGCTGGACCTCGACCGCCAGTTGCTGGCCGTGGCCGATCAGCAGACGCTGGCCCGCGCCGGCGCCGCGCGCGCCGCCGTGGCGTCCTTCCGCGCACTGGGCGGCGGCTGGCAGGCACCGGCCGACGCAGCCGCCGGTGTGGCCGCCGGTGTGGCCGCCGGTGCGGCCGCGTGCGGGCCGGGTGCCTGAACCTGCTGTGCCCGTGCTTCCGCGACGCACAGACGAATGAATGCCAGGAGAGATGACGATGAGCGACCTGAGTGACGTGACGTCCCGCCCGCCCGGGAGCCTGCCGTCGCGCACGGCCCGCGGCGCCGCAGCGCAGCGCGGCGCAGCCGGGCCGCGCCCGGGTCCGGCCGCGGCCGACGAAACCAGGGCGCACCAGCCCGAGCCGCCGGACACGCCCGACACCCCGCCGGCGGCGCCCCGGTCCAGGCGCAAGAGCCTGATCGCCGTCGGTACGGCACTGCTGCTGGCAGCGGCCGGGGCCGCGTTCATCCTGATGCCAAAGAAGAGCGAGTCCACCGACAGCGCCTACCTGCGCGCCGACGGCACCGTGGTCGCCGCGCAGGTGAAAGGCCGCATCACCGAGGTGATGGTGCGCGACAACCAGCAGGTCAAGGCCGGCACGCCCCTGATGCGCATCGAGGCCGAGGAATTCGATGCCCGCGTGGCGCTGGCCGCGGCCGAGGTGCAGAACGCCCGCGCGGCCGTCGCGACGGCCGCTGCGGCACTGGCCACACTGGACGCGGAAGAGCAGTTGGCCGAGTCCAACATCCAGGCGGTGGAGACGGCCATCCGCGCCGCCAACGCGCAGGAGGCACGGGCAAGGCAGGACCAGGCGCGCTTCGAGGCGCTGGTGGCCACCGGTGCCGTGGCGGCGCGCGATGCCGAATCGGCCCAAGCGGCGGCGCTGGTGGCGCGCGCCGAGGCCGACCGCAGCCGCGCCGCGCTGCAGGTCAGCAGCAACCAGGCCGCGCTCACCCGCAGCAAGCGCGCCGCGCTGAAGGCCACACTGGCCCAGGCCGAGGCCGGGCAGGCCCGCGCCGAGGCCGGCCTGGCGCTGGCGCGGCGGGACCAGCGCCATGCGGTGGTGCGTGCGCCGGTGGCGGGCGCCGTCGGCGCGCTGCAGGTGCGGGTGGGCGACTACGTGCAGCCGGCCCGGCGCCTGCTGTCGCTGGTGCCGCTGGACAAGCTGTACGTGCTGGCCCACTTCAAGGAGACGCAGACCGCGCGCATGAATCCCGGCCAGCCGGCGGAGGTGGAGGTGGATGCGCTGCCTGGCGTGGTGCTGGCGGGCGAGGTGGAGAGCTTCGCGCCCGGCACCGGCTCGGAGTTCGCGTTGCTGCCCTTCGAGCCCGGCACGGGCAACTTCACGAAGATCGTGCAGCGCGTGCCGGTGCGCATCCGGCTGAACCCAGACCAGGCGGCGCAGCTGGCGCGGCTGCGGCCTGGCCTGTCGGTCACCGCCAGCGTGCGTGTGGCGGAATGAGGCCCGCGTGCCCCCTGACCGGCGCACCGGCGCGCCGGGTCTTCATGTTCTCGGGCCAGGGCTCGCAGTACTTCCAGATGGGCCGCGTGCTGTACGACGAGGGGGGCAGCTTCGCGCGCTGGATGCGGCAGATGGATGCCATCGTGCGCGAGGCCGGCGGGCCGGCGGTGCTGCCGCTGCTCTACGGTGACCGCTCCAAGGCCGAGCCCTTCGACGACCTGCGCGTGTCGCACCCGGCGATCTTCATGGTGGAGTACGCGCTGGCACGGCACGCGATGGAACGTGGCGTGCAGCCCGACGTGACGCTGGGCGTCAGCCTGGGCACGGTGGCGGCCGCGGTGCTGGCGGGGGCGCTGGACATGGAGGACGCGCTGCGCTGGGTGGTGCGGCAGGCTGCCTTCGTGGCCGACCATGCCGGTGCCGGCGGCATGCTGGGCGTGCTGGCCGCGCCCGAACTGCAGCAGTCGCCCGCGCTGCGCCACTGCTGCGTCATCGCGGCCCACAACGGGCCGCTGCACTGGGTGCTGGCGGCCGGCGCGGCCGAGCTGCCGGCCATCGAGGCCGAGCTGAAGGCCCGCGGCGTGTCGTTTGCGCCGCTGCCGGTGCGTTACCCCTTCCACTCGCCGTCGCTGCTGCCCGACCCTGCCGCCGCGCTGGCGGCCGTGCCGTGCCCGCCGCTGCGCCCGCCGCGTCTGCCGCTGGTGTGCTGCGCGGCCGGGGCGCCGCTGCAGCAGCTGCGCGCCGACCACTTCTGGCACGCCGCGTTGGCGCCCATCCGCTTCGACCAGGCGATCGCCGCGGTGGAGCAGCAAGGCCCGTCCGCCCGCTACATCGACCTCGGGCCTTCCGGCACGCTGGCGACGCTGCTGAAGCACCTGCTGCCCGTCGGCGACCTGGCGCGCGTGCACCGCACGCTGAGTCCCTATGGTGGCGAACGAGCGGCCCTGGAGGCGCTGGTGGTGCAGGCCGCCTCGCCGCCGTCGCTGGCCGTGCATCCGTGAGGCGACCGCTGCCCGACGACGGCGTCGACCTGTGGCTGGCCGATCCCGCGGTCTGCCGCCGGGCGCCGCTGCGGAGCGCCTACGAGGCGCTGCTGAACGACGCGGAGCGCGCGCAGCAGCGGCGCTTCCTGTTCGAGGCCGACCGCGACCGCCACCTGCTGACCCGCGCGCTGGTGCGCACCGTGCTGGCCGGCTACACCGGTGCCGCGCCGGAGTCGCTGGTCTTCGACACCAACGCGTGGGGCAAGCCGTCGCTGCGGCAGCCGCCGGGCGCGCAAGGGCCCCTGGCCTTCAACGTCTCGCACACCGGCGGCCTGGTCGCGCTCGCCGTCAGCGCCGTGCAGCCGCTGGGCATCGACGTGGAGGACACGCGCCGCGCCGCGCCGATGCGGGTGGCCGAGCGCTTCTTCAGCGCGCCGGAGCGGGCGGCGCTGTTCGCGCTGCCCCCGGCGTTGCGGGCACAGCGCTTCTGGGCGCTGTGGACCTTGAAGGAAAGCTACGTCAAGGCGCTGGGCACCGGCCTGCACCAGCCGCTGGACAGCTTCGGCTTCGACCTGGACATAGCGCCGGAAAGGCGCGTCATCGGCTTCACGGGGCCGGCCGGCATGCCGCCTTGCCGTTGGTGGTTCGGCACCTGGCAGGCATCTGCCGAGCATGTGCTGTCGCTGGGCCTGGCCTGGGATCGGCCGGAGCCGCCACGGCTGCGTTCACAGCGCATCACGCCGTTGCGGGCGGCTGCGAAGTGCACACTGGTGCCGCTGCGCGCGACCGACGCCGCTGTGGTGATGGGCTGAGGCTTCACCTCCGACAGCTTCAGGCACCCGCCATCCAGGCCAGCCCACGGTGAACCGCCCGCGAGGGGCCGCAGGGCCGCGCCTGCGCGCAGCCCCAGGCTGTCCAGCGTGAAGAAGAACACCCGGATGTCGCCCGGATGTGCGACGGTTGCTCATGTAGATATGCGAGGGTTGGAACCTCAAGACCAGTTTGCGTCGAGGGGCGGGCGCCGATCCCTGTCGCGCAGGCGCTGGGCGCTTGCTAGTCGCTGATATCAGCGGCCACGTGCTACCACGCGGTCGGTGCTTCATGATCGGGCGCGCCACCAGGCGCTTGTGAACCGTGGCCACGGCCTTGCCGACGCGTGGGTTACCTTGAAGGCCGCCGTCGGCGAAAGCGCGGAGGCGCCGACAGCCACGCCGTCAGGATCGACGCGCCACAGGTCCAGGTCGCCCGCCGCGTGCTGTGTCGTGCCGTGCCCGAGGTCGTCAGGATCGTGCGCACCGCCAACGATGCCGCCATCCTCGACTCCGAGCCTCACGCCGATTCCGCGGGCGTCATTCCGGGCGCCAACTCGCAGGGCGTGGACATCTCCGCCGGGCGCTCGGCTGCACGACAATGGCCGCCATGCTCATGCGCAGCGCCCTCGCCGTCGCGATCCCCTCCATCGTCCTTGCAGCGATGTGGGGCGCCGACGTCCGTGCTGATCGCGAGTACAAGGTCGCCGTGGTGGCTTCAGCCCCGTTGTACCTGCTCGCGCCACATGAATACCCGCCGGCAAACCCAGTCATCCAAACGATCTCTCCGGGCCAGCCCTTGCGAGTCCTTCGCGTCCGGTACGGCAAAGACTTTGTAGCGTTCAAGGTGGAGGCGCCTGGCGGGCCAGTTGGCTGGGTCGTTGGTGGTCAAGGCGTCGAGGTCGTGTCTCGCGGTGTGCGGCGTGGTGGCGGCTCTGCGGCTGATGCGTCCAGTTCTGCTCTCAGCGAGAGTTAGGTCGTGACGGACGTTCAAACACTCACTGAAACCGCGCTCAAAAATCGTTCCGCGAACGGATGCGCTGCGCTATCGGATCTCGATCGGCTCTTGGTGACCATATGGGGGCTCGAGGCGGACGTAAACAATGGCGGTTTTGATCAGTACTATTTCAACTCGTCCGGCGATCAAGCCCGAATTGCACCGCAGGCATTGCGTCAAAGTGGAGCGGGCGTGATGGCTGATCTTGTCGAGCGCGCATGCAGCGTTTGGCAAAGGCGGCCCCCCCAAGCGATCGTCTCTTCAGCCAGCTGGCGCTCCACAGGATTCGAGACGCTGCCATGCTCGCCTGGTCGAGGCTCGAGCGGGAGTTCCGGATACATCCTGACGACATCCAGGCCTTGCTGGTCCGGCATGCGCGCGACCTCGCCCCGACCTGGTCGGCGACTTGGCTCGTTGCGATACCATGAGCGCGGAGTGGATTGCGCTCATTCCGGCTGGCGCTGGACCAGCAAGAGTCCACGCCTTGCATTCATGTGCAATGAAGCCCGCTACAGGGAGACAACATGCGTCTGCTGCTTGCCATATTCCTGCCGTTCTTGGCGTTCTTCACGATTGGGCGGCCGTTCGCCGGAATCATTTGCCTGATCCTGCAAATCACCCTCATCGGGTGGCTGCCTGCGGCGATCTGGGCGGTCTACGCGCTGGGTCAGTACAAGACGGACAAGAAGATCGAAGCAGCACTGGGGAAGCAAGCGCCCTGACCTCGCTCCGCACTCGCGCAAGACCCGCGCGAAGTCCGTACGGGCCGTTTCAGCGACACGAATGCAAGTTGGTCTCGTCTCCCCGCCTCAACGCGAATCTCTCGTCGAGCTGCTGGGCGAGCTGCACTCCTACTACAACGAGGGCTCGCCGGTGCCCGCTGGCCTGGTGCGTGCGCATCTCGTCGATAACCTGCTGGGCCCGGACTCGCCGCTTCGGCTGGTGGTGGCCTGTGACCATGCCGATCGCGTGCTGGGCTTGGCTGCCATTTCGCTGACCTATTCGCTGGTGGAGCCCAGTCCCGAGCAAGCTCGCCACTGCCAGTTGAAGGAGCTGTACGTCCGATCGTCGGAGCGCGGCGTGGGAGTCGGCAAGGCATTGATGGCCTGGGTGGCCCGGTATGCGCTTGCCAACGGGTGCCATCGGATCGATTGGCCGGTGAGGGCAACGAACGACCGCGGCATTGCCTTCTACAAGGCGCTGGGCGCGCGGCAGGTCGTCGAACGCCTGAGCTTCAGGCTGTCCGGGCCCGCTCTTGGTGAACTGGCCCGCGAGGGGCCGTAGGGCCGCGCCTACGCGCAGCAGCGCCCTGGTCCGATGCCGGGAGCCGGCGCTGCTTCTTAAGCTGCAACCATCCCTGAGTTGCAGTGCAGGAGGTTTGCCATGCTGCGTCCCGTCACCCTCGCCATCGCCCTGCTGTCCACCAGCGTCGCCGGCATCGGTCTGGCGCCGTTGCTGGCGCAGGCGCAGAGCGCGGCCGCGCGCGCCGAAATGCCGCGCGTCAGCTCGGTCGACGTGCGGCCGGTCGACCGCGTGGAGCCGGGCGCCGACCTCGACTTCACCATCTGGGGCACCAGCGGTGCCGTTGCGACGCTGCAGATCGAAGGCGCTGCGCGGCCGCTGACGCTGTACGAGGATTCGCCCGGTGTCTACCGCGGCACCTACACGGTGGCGCGGCGCGACCGCATCGGGCCCGACTCGCGGGTGACGGTGAACCTGCGGCGCGGCAACCGGGTGGCCACGGCCTCGCTGGCCGAGCCACTGCAGGCCGATTGGCCCTCGCCGGTGGCCTCGGGCCCGCGGCCTGAGATCGCGCGTGTGGTGGTCACCGACGGCGGCCGCCGCCATCCCGACCTGCTGCGCTTCACGCTCACCGGCACGCCGGGTGGCCAGGCCTCGGTGCAGCTGCAGGGCTCGAACCCGCGGGTGCTGGTGCTGGAAGAGATCCGGCCCGGTGAGTACACCGTGCTGCACCGCCTGGCGCCAGGGGTGCGCGTGGCCACCGACCGTCCGCTGATGGCGCGGCTGCGCATCGGCGACCGCGTCGCGACGACGTCCATCGACGACGCGTACCGGAACGTCAGCCTGCGCGGCCGGGGCGAGGACCAATGGTGTGTGGACTGTGGCGTCGTCGAGGCCGTGAATGCGGTCGAGGTGGACGGCAATGGCAAGGTGATCGGCACCTTGGCCGGGGGCGCCATCGGCGCATTGCTGGGCAGCCAGATCGGCAAGGGCGACGGCCGCACGGCGGCCGGCGTGGCTGGCGCGGTCGGCGGTGCGCTGATCGGCCGCGAGATCGCCCGGCGCCAGGGCCACCGCGTGCAGTACGAGGTGGTGGTGCGCCTGAACCAGGGCGAGCGCAAGGTGGTGATGAGCCAGGCCGAGCCGTCCTTCAAGGTGGGCGACGCGGTTCGCGTGGTTGGCGACCACCTGGAGCCGCGCTACGGCTGACGCCTGAAAGACGCGGCCAAGGGGCCACCCGCTTGGCGGGTGGGCCCGTGTACTCGCGGGCCCGGGTGCCCTGCGCGGCCGCCGCCCGGCCGCTCCCGGGCCCGGGTGCCCTATTCACCGCGCACCGAAGCTCGCGTTCTCGAACAGGTCCGTCAACTCGCGCGGCTGGCAGCGCCAGTACTGCGGCGGCGCGCTCACCCGCGCACCGAGTTCCGCCGCCGCATGCCAGGGCCAGCGCGGGTCGTAGAGCATGGTCCGGGCCAGCGCCACGGCATCGGCCTGGCCGCTGGCGACGATGTCTTCGGCCTGCCGGGCTTCGGTGATCAGGCCGACCGCGATGGTCGGCAGGCCCGCCGCGTCCTTCACCTGCCTGGCGAAAGGGACCTGGTAGCCGGGTCCGAGCTTGATCGCCTGCTGCGGCGACACGCCACCGCTGCTGACGTGGATGGCCGCGCAGCCGCGTGCCTTCAGCTCTAGCGTGAAGGCGATGCTTTGCTCGACGTTCCAGCCGCCGTCGACCCAGTCGCTGGCGGACAGCCGCACCCAGACCGGCCGATCGGCCGGGAAGGCTTCGCGCACGGCCTCGAACACCTCCAGAGGAAAGCGCAGCCGGTTCTCCAGGCTGCCGCCGTAGGCGTCCCCGCGCTGGTTGGCCAGGGGCGACAGGAACTGGTGCAGCAGGTAGCCGTGCGCGGCGTGGATCTCGATCGCGTCGATCCCCAGGCGCGCGGCGCGCCGGGCGGCGTCGGCGAACTCGCCACGCACGCGGCGCAGGCCGCTCGCGTCCAGTGCCTGCGGCGGCTGCTCGTTCGCGCCATGCGGCAATGCGGAAGGCGCCACCGCGGGCCAGCCGCCGGGCTCGCCGATCGGCACCTGCTTGCCACCGAGCCAGGGCGCACGGCTGGATGCCTTGCGGCCGGCATGCGCGAGCTGGATGGCGAAGGGCATGGCCGAGTGCCGGCGCACCGCGGACAGCACGCGGCCCAGCGCCGCCTCGTTCGCGTCGGAATACAGGCCGAGGTCCTGCGCGGTGATGCGACCTTCGGCCGAGACGGCGGTCGCTTCCAGCGTCAGCAGCCCGGCGCCGGAGACGGCCAGCTGCCCCAGATGCATCAGGTGCCAGTCGGTCGCCGAGCCCTCGCCGTCGGCGGAGTACTGGCACATCGGGGCGATGACGATGCGGTTCGGAAGCGTCAGCGGCCCCAGGGCCAGGGCTTGGAAGAGGGCGCTCATGTCGGTGCGGCAGCGATGGTCGGCGAAAGCGTGGGATTGTGCGGGCGGCTCTGCAAGCCCCGCCTGCGGCAGCGGTCTTCGCGGCCGTGGCTTAGAGCCCGTGAAGCATTCCGCCCAGGGATGGCTCTCATGCCCGCTTTCGCTTCACGGCCGAGCGGCTCGCGCCGACGATGGCGGCCAACGCGCAGGAGCGACAAGTCCGGACCCACGGCGGCCGACGCCGCCAGCTGTGCCGACGCGATCGCCGTGCTGCAATGCCATGCGATCGAGGCGCCGCTGCCGTGGCCACCGGCCCGGCGCCCAGCAACGTCAAGGATGTCCTGGCCGTGCTGAACGAGCGTTAGCGCTTGGCCGACCCTGGCTGTGCCAGCTTGCGGTGCTGTTCGGCCAGCATCTCCGCCGGCGTCACATTCGCCAGCTTGGCCTGCAGCTTGTTCTTCAGCCCCGCCACCACGTCGCTCTCGCCGTCCTTCATCGCCTCGTAGCCGGCCTTGGCCACGTCGGCCGGGTCGTCCTTCCTGTCGGTGCCGAGCTTGGTGTCCAGCATGCCGGCCCGTTCGAAGAAGCGCGTTTCCGTCGGGCCGGGCATCAGCACGGTCACGGTGATGCCGCTGTCCTTCAGCTCGTTGCGCAGCGCATAGGCGAAGGAGTCGATGAAGGCCTTGCTGCCGTTGTAGACGGCCTGGAACGCGCCGGGCATGAAGCCGGCGATCGAGCCGGTGATCAGGATGCGGCCACGGCCGTGCGCCAGCATGTGCCGGCCCACCCGGTGGGTCAGGTCCAGCGTGCCGGTCACGTTGGTGTCGATCACGTGGCGGATCGCGGCGAATTCCTGGTCCAGGAAGGCATGGCCCAGGCCGTGGCCAGCATTGGCCAGCAGCGCGGCCACCGGGCGTTGGCCGATCGCGCCCATCACCAGGTCGATGCCCTCCGGCCGCGCCAGGTCGGTGTGCACCGCCTCCACCTCGGCGCCGAGCGCACGCAGTGCATCGGCCACGTCGTCCAGCGGTCCTTCGTCGGCGGCGATGACGAGGTCATGGCCATCCTCGGCGGCCAGGCGCGCCAATTCACGGCCGATGCCGGAGGAGGCGCCGGTGACGACGGCGAGCGGGCGCAGCGGATCCATGGCCGGCCTCACTTCGACTTCTCGCTGCCGCCGCGCGACTTGTCGCCGCGGCCGGGCACCTTGGCGCCGGCACGCCGCGCCTCGCTCAGGCCGATCGCGACCGCCTGCTTGCGGCTCGTCACCTTCTTGCCGGTGCTGCCGCTGCGCAGCTCGCCGTGTTTCATCTCGTCCATGGCCTCATGGACTTTCTCGGATGCCTTCTTGCCGTACTTCGCCATCACGTTCTCCGGATTGCTGGGACCGCCAGGGGCCGGTGCCCGAACGCGGCAATCGCCATACCCGTGGGGGGGCTGGTCAGGCGTGGCGCCACTCCAGCAGCATCCCGCGCCTGCAGGCCTGGGGTCCTCGTTGAACCAGCTGGCGACGATGACGCCGGCGTGCACCGCGTCGCAGTCGATGGCGTGCTGCGCGGTGCGGTCGCGGATGCGCTCCACGGCCGCTTCGCTTTGCAGGTAGAGCCGGCGTGCGGCCTCGTGGCCCAGGCGGCGCCGCAATGCCGCGGCGTCGAGGCTGAAGCCGCCGGAGACGAAGCCGCCGTTGCGGCCCGACGCGCCGTGGCCGATCACTTCGGCTTCCAGCAGCACGGTGTTGCGGTGGCCGCGGTCGGCCAGGCTCATGCAGTGCCCGGCCCGGCGAAGCCGCCGCCGATGACCGCCACCTCGGTCTCGATCGGCGCCGTCAGCGGCGGGTAGCTCGGCGCCCCGTCGATGGTCTCGCGGTAGAAGGTGCCCACGCGGGGCAGTCCAGGGCGCGGGGCTGGAAGGGGGCGCGCTGACCCTATTCGAAGACTGGCCGGAAGAAGCTGCGCTCGTAGCTCAGGATGCAGCGCGTCTGCTCGGCATAGGCGAAGGCGGCCTGGCACTCGGGGTCTTTGCTCGAGGCCAGGCGGTATTGCTCATAGGCGGCCAGCGACGGGAAGGTGAAGAGGGCCAGCGCGATGTTGTTGGCGCACTCGGACGGCATGAAGTAGCCGTGGTGCTTGCCGCCGAAGCGCTCGACCAGCGGAATCCACAGCCGGCCGTAGTGCTCGAATTCGGCGAGGCGGTGCGGGTCCAGCACGTAGCGCAGGAAGATGGTGACCATGGAGATGAGATGGGCGGGCCAGGAGTCGTTGCGAAGGCCCGCAGCATGACAGGCGGCGCCAGCGCGCACAATCGGTCGCCCAGGAAGAGGACTGCTGCGCGCAGATCAACAATCAGGACCCATGGAACTGCTTGACGAGATGGTGGTGTTCGCCCGCGTGGTGGACAGCGGCGGCTTCACTGCCGCCGCGCGGGCGCTGGGGCTGACCAATTCGGCGGTCAGCCGCAGCGTGGCGCGGCTGGAGGCGCAGCTGGGCGCGCGCCTGCTGAACCGCACCACGCGCTCGGTGTCGCTGACCGAGCTGGGCGCCGAGGTCTACCCGGGTTGTGCGCGGGTAGCCCAGACCGCCCGCGAGGTGCAGGCCCTGGCCGGCCGCTATGCGCTGGCCCCGCAAGGCCGGGTCCGCGTCAGCGCGCCCACCGTGTTCGGCGAGACCTGGCTCGCCCCGCTGCTGCCGGCCTTCCTGGCGCGCTGGCCGCAGGTGCAGGTGGACTTGATGCTGATCGACCGCCTGGTCGACCTGGCCGACGAAGGCTACGACCTGGCGCTGCGCATCACCCGGCCAGGCGCGGTGGCGCCCGGGCTGGTGGCGCGGCCGCTGGGCGAGGTGCGCTACCTGATGGTCGCGGCGCCCGCCTACCTGCGCCGGCACGGCATGCCGGCCGAGCCTTCGCAGCTGGCGGACCACACCTTCATCTGGCTCGGTTATCCGCCGTTCGAGGACCGGCTGGAGTTCCAGCGCGATGGCAGCGGCGGACCCATCCAGGTGCGCGGGCCGCTGCGGGTGAACAACAGCCGGGCCATCCTCGTCGCGGTGGAGGCGGGGCTGGGCATCGGCATCGTGCCGGACTTCGCCGCCGCGGCCGGCCTTCGGGCGCGGCGGCTCAAGGCCGTGCTGCCGCGCTGGCCGCTGGCCGGCGCCTACGAGCCGCGCGTGCTGCACGCGGTCTACACGCCGACCCGGCACCTGCCGCCCAAAGTGCGCGTGCTGATCGACCACCTCGCCGCGGCCGCCAAGGCATGAGCCGGCACGACGAACTGCGCGCCATCGTGCGCGCTTCGCACACCTTCATGGCGGCGCTGCAGGCGGTGCGCTCGCTGCGCCTGGCGTGCTGGTGCATCGGCGCCGGCGCGGTGCGCAACCTGGTGTGGGATGCGCTACACGGCCACGCCCTGCCGTCGCCGCCGGCCGACGTGGATGTCGCGTACTTCGACGCCCAGGACCTGGCGCCAGACAGCGAGCAGGCGCTGCAGCGGCGCCTGCAGGCCATCGCGCCCGACCACCCGTGGGAGGTGACGAACCAGGCCCGCGTGCACCTGTGGTTCGAGCAGTGGTTCGGCCATGCCGTGCCGCCGCTGCGCTCGCTGGACGAGGCCGTGGCCTCGTGGCCAGAGTACGCCACGGCGGTGGGCGTGGCGCTGGACGACACCGGCGCACTGCAGGTCATCGCGCCGCATGGCCTGGACGACCTGTTCGCGATGGTGGTGCGCCGCAATCCAGCCCGCGTCAGCCTGCAGACCTACCGCCAGCGCATCGAGGACAAGCGCTATGCCGAGCGCTGGCCGCGGGTGCGTGTGATCGACACCCCCGATTGAGGTTCCGGGCCGGCGGGCGCGAATCCGGGCGCATGCCGCGCGGCCCATGGGCATGGCACTTGCCGGTGCCCTCGCATGCCGCAACCTGCCAAACATCGTTTCGACGGTCGTGTGGTGATGCTGGGCTTCGGCAGCGTGGGGCAGGCCCTGCTGCCGCTGATGCTGCGGCACCTGGACCTGGAAGCGCGACGCATCACCCTCGTCAAGCCCAGCCCCCGGGGCACCGAGACCGCGCAGCGGCTGGGCGTGCGCCTGGTGAGCGCGACCCTGCGCCGCGACAACCTGCGCGCGGTGCTGGGGCCCTTGCTGGCCGAGGGCGACTTTCTCGTCAACCTGTCGGTCGACGTGTCCAGCATCGAGCTGATGCTGCTGTGCCGCGAGCGTGGCGTGCTGTACACCGATGCCTGCACCGAGCCCTGGGCCGGCGAGTACGAGGACGCCGGCAAGCCGCTGTCCGAGCGCACCAACTACCACCTGCGCGAGCAGGCCCTGGCGCTGCGCCGTGATGGCGAAGGCCGCACGACCGCGCTGATCACGATGGGTGCGAACCCGGGCCTGGTGTCACTGCTGGTCAAGCAGGCACTGCTGAACCTGGCCGGCGCCGACACGCCGCCACCGGGCGACCGCGCAGGCTGGGCGGCGCTGGCCCAGCGGCTGGACGTGCAGGTGATCCACGTGGCCGAGCGCGACACCCAGCAACGCGTGCAGCGCAAGCGGCCGGACGAGTTCGTCAACACCTGGTCGGTCGGCGGCTTCGTCAACGAGGCGCTGCAGCCGGCCGAGCTGGGCTGGGGCACGCACGAACGCCACTTTCCCGACGATGCTGAACGGCATGACGGCGGCTGCCGCGCCGCCATCTTCCTGAAGCGCCCCGGCGCCGCCACGCGGGTGCGCAGCTGGGCGCCGCTGGCGGGGCCTTTCCACGGCTTCCTGGTCACGCATGCCGAGTCCATCTCCATCGCCGACCACCTGGCGGTCGGCGACCCGCGCGATCCGGTGTACCGGCCGACGGTGCACTATGCGTACCACCCTTGTGACGATGCGGTGCTGTCGCTGCACGAGCTGGCGGGCCGCCAGTGGCGCGTGCAGCGGATGCAGACCGTCGCGCGCGACGACATCGTCAGCGGCCACGACGAACTGGGCGTGCTGCTGATGGGTCCGTCGATCGGCGCCTACTGGTACGGCTCGCAGCTGTCCATCGACGAGGCGCGGGCGCTGTGCCCGGACAACAGCGCCACCACGCTGCAGGTGGCGGCGCCCATCCTGGCGGGCATGGCCTGGGCGATCCGGCACCCGGACCGCGGCATCCTGGAACCGGACGACCTGCCGCACGACGAGCTGCTGCGGCTGATCCATCCTTACCTGGGCCCGGTGGTCGGCGTGCACAGCGACTGGACGCCGCTGGCCGGCCGCGGTGGACGCTATCCCGAGCGGCTGGACCGCGACGACCCGTGGCAGTTCCTCAACTTCCGCGTGGTGTGAGAGCCGCCGAGCCCATGGCGCACCGGCCTTGCGCTGCGTCAATCGGCGCGCGGCGGCTTGCAACCATGATGGCGCCAGTGGCATAGGCCCGGCTTATCGTGCAGCCGGACAGCACTTCAGGAAGGAGCAGAGCATGTTCAGCAAGATGCTGGTGGCGACCGACGGATCCCAACTCTCCATTGACGCGGCCCTGCGCGCGATTCCCCTGGCGAAGATGGCCGGCGCCAGCGCCGTCGTGATCTTCGTGCAGGACACCTACCCGTACAGCGGCATCGGCGAAGCCAACGTCGTCGGCCTGCAGGACTACACCAGCGCGGTGCGGGCCGAAGGCACCCGCGGCATCGACCAGGTGCGGGCCGCGGCGCAGGAAGCCGGCGTGCGGGTCGAGACCCTGGTGGTCGAGGATCACGTGCCCGCGCGCGGCATCGTCGATGCGGCGGCCAACTGCGGGGCCGACCTGATCGTGATGGGCTCGCACGGCCGCAGCGGCATCGCCAAGCTGATGCTGGGCAGCGTCGCGGCCAAGGTGCTGGCGCTGTCGCCGGTGCCGGTGCTGGTGATCAAGTAGACGCGGGCGGCGCGGCGGCCGCCTGTTCCAGCGCCGTGGCGCGGCAGCCGATGGGGCAGGCCGGGCCATCGCAGACCGCGTGGTCGCAGAAGCGGCACACCGTTCGCGCGTAGGCGCGATCGGTCACCGGGGCCTGCAGCAGCTTGCTCGCCAGGCGGGCGAACTGCGCCTGCTCGTCGGTCGACAGGGCCTGCAGCAGCGCGCCGCAGGCCTGCTGCCGCCGCTGCAGCAGCCGGCGCGCCTGCGCCCGGCCGCGCGGGGTCGGCGACAGCCGCACCTCCTTGCCGCTGAGCATCGTGCGCTCGACCAGGCCGCGCCCGACCAGCTTGTCCAGCGCCCGGGTGCAGGCCGGCTGCGTCAGCCCCACCACCCGCGCCAGTTCGACCACGCCGATCGGCGCCCAGTGGTGCAACCACAGCAGGATGGCGGCGCTGGAGGGCGAGTCGTCCCCCAGCGTGGCGGACAGTGCGCGGTCCAGCGTGGCCCAGAGTGCGCCGAGCCGGTTGGCATCCAGCGCGCTCGGCTGGGCGGGTGCGGCGCGGCCCGCCGGGTTCGCCTCAGAGGACCTGGTCTTCGGCATGGCGGCGGCGCAGCGCGGCGGCATAACGCGGCATCAGCGTGGGCATCATGGATTCGCCCGGCGCGGGGCGGGGCTGGCCGAACACGTAGCCGGGAAAGTCCAGCGTCTTCTGCACCGCCCAGATTGCCTCGTGCTCGCTGGCCGGCAGGATTTGCACCGGATCGCCGACGGCGACCCAGCCGATCGGCACCATCGATTGCGGCGGCAGCACGCTGCGCAGGTGCACCAGGCCGTTGATGCGCACCTGGCTGCCGGTGCCGATGCGCGCGCCGTTGAACACCGTGGCCCCGGTGGCGAGGAAGACGTCGTCTTCCACCACGCAGCCGACCAGGCAGGCGCGCGGGCCGACCAGCACACGGTCGCCCAGCGCCATCCGCTGGCCGGGTACGCCGCGGATCACGGCGGTCTCCATCACCACGCAGTCGGCGCCCACGCGCACCGGTCCACCTTCGGCCACCAGCACGGCGCCATGGCCGATGCGGCAGCGCGGGCCGACGCGCACGTCGCCGGAGATGACGGCGCTGGCGGCGACCTGGGCGCTGGGATCGATTTGCGGCGTGGCGCCGTCGGAGCGGAGGTGCATGGCTGGCCTTCTAGTATGCAGAGTGCATGCATGCTAGCGGGGCGGTGGCGCTGGCGCAAGCATGAAGCCGCGGTGCGCGTCCTGCGCTGCGTCAAGGTGCGGCCGGGGCGCGCCCGGCACACTGGCCGGCGATGCCAGACAGCCGCGCCCTCGTCGAATCCCGCCGCTTCGGCACGCGCCGCGTCCCGGTGCTGCGGCCGCTGGGCTGGCTGGCGGCGGGCTGGCGCGATCTCGTCCGCTGTCCGCTGCCCGGCCTGTTGCACGGCCTGCTGGTGGCGGCGTTTGGCGCACTGCTGTGGTGGGGCGTGCACCGCCGGTTCTGGCTGCTGGCCGGGGCGTTTTCCGGCTTTCTTCTGGTGGCGCCGGTGCTGGCCACCGGGCTTTACTCCGTCAGCCGCGCGCTGCAGCGCCGCCGCCCGGCGGGCCTGCACACCGCACTGGCCGCCTGGCGCCCGCGCGACGGACGGCTGGTCGTCTTCGGCTTGCTGCTGGCGCTGGCCGGCACCGGCTGGGTGATGACCTCGGCGTCGCTGATCACCGCCTTCGCGGGCGCCCCGGTGCGCAACCCGCAGGAGTTCCTGCAGGTGGTGGTGCTGGCGCGCGATGGGTGGCTGTTCGAGGCCTGGCTGGCGCTGGGCGGCGCGCTGGCGGCGCCGGTGTTCGCCTCCAGCGTCGTCACCATCCCGCTGCTGCTGGATCGTGAAGTGAGCGTCCTTGCCGCGGTGCTGACCAGCTGGCGCGCGGTGATGGACAACCCGGTGCCGCTGGCGCTGTGGGCGGCGCTGATCGGCCTGCTGACGCTGGCGGGCCTGGCGACGCTGATGCTGGGCCTGGTGCTGGTGGTGCCCCTGCTGGGCCACGCCAGCTGGCATGCCTACCGCGATCTGGTGTCCGCCGGCGCCCTGGTGCAACGGCCGTGATGGAACGGCCCTGAGCAACCATGTTCGGCTACAGCGAGGAACAGATCGCGCAGTTCGGGCTGAGTTTCGGCATCGGCGCCTTCATGCTGTACATGCTGTTCATCATCCTGCAGCTGGCCCGCGAGTCGAAGGCCGGCAGGTTCGGCACCTTCGTGCTGCTGCTTGGCCTGGGCTTCGGCATGGTGGGGTTCGCGGCCAAGGGCTTGATCAAGTTCTTCCTGGGCGACATGGGGGGCGGCTGAGGGCCGCGCGCCCGCGTGGGTGAAGGCGCGACGCGGGCTCTGGCGCAGTTGCGCACTCGCGCGCCGGCGCCGGCGCCGGCGCCCGCGCCCGGCCCGGCCCGGCCCGGCCCGGCCCGGCCCGGATCATGCCCGCTGCCGCTGCAGGCCCTGCTCCACGTCCGTGCCCACGGGAATGATGCGGCGGCCGCGGGCCAGCGCGTACTCGCGCTCGACCAGCGTGGGCCCCAGGAACTCGCGCAGCGTCGGGCCATCGCGCAGCAGCCGGGTGTCGAACAGGAACTGCGCCACCTCGTGGAACCACACGCGGCGGCCGATGCGGGTGTACCAGCGCATCGCATGGCGGAAGTCGGCGTCGCCGCGCCACAGCACGCGGGCCAGCGCGCGCGGGCGCAGCTGCATCGCCAGCTCGATGCACTTGGACCACAGGAACACGCGCCACGGCGGCACGCCCTTCGCGGCCAGCACCTGGTGCTTGTAGTCCCAGCGCCGGGTGTCGGGCTGGACCACGCGGCGTTCGGCCACCGTCTCGTAGAACGGCGTCCAGCGGTGCGGCGTGGCGAAGAGCAGCTGGATCTGGTCGGGGTCGTAGCGCATCAGGTGGCGCAGCGAGCGCCAGTAGTCGCGGTCGCGCTCTTCGTTGAAGCCGATCACGTAAGTGGCCATCGAGACGATGCCGTGCTGCCGCATCAGGCGGATGGCCTCGGCATCCTCGCTCGGCGTGGCGCCCTTCTTGATGTCGGCCAGCGTGGCCTCGTCGTAGCTCTCGATGCCCAGCAGGAAGCGGATCACGCCGGCGCGGCGGTACAGCGGCAGCAGGTCGGCATCGCGCACGATGTCGCCGGCGCGGGTGGAGCCCACCAGCAGCAGCGGCACGTCCTCGGCGATCAGCGCTTCCAGGAAGGCCTTCCAGGCCTTGCGCGAGCCGGTGGGCAGTTCGTCGGCGAAGTTGACCAGCTCCACGCCGTGCTCGCGGTGCAGCCAGGCCAGCTCCTTCGCCAGCTTCACCGGGTCGCGGTGGCGCCAGCGGGTCCAGTAGCCGCGCTGGCCGCAGTAGCTGCACAGGTGCGGGCAGCCGCGCGAGAACTGCACCACCACCGCGCGCTTGCCGCCCCAGTACGAGTAGCGGCGCAGGTCGACCAGCTCCCAGCCGATGCGGTGGGCATCGAGGTCGCGGATCATCTCGGCCGCCGGCGTGGCCTGCACGCGGCAGCCGTCCGGGCCATCCTGGCGCCAGGCGATGCCGTGCACGTCCTGCAGCGGCTTGCCGCGCGCCAGCGCGTGCATCGCGAGCACCGTGGTCACCTCGCCCTCGCCGCGCACGATCAGGTCGATCTGCGGTGCATCGCGCAGGATCTCGTCGAAGTGGTAGGTGGGGTGCACGCCGCCGTAGACGGTGACGATGCCGGGCAACGCGGCTTTGAGCCGCGTGCACAGCTCGAGCACCGTGGCGTGTGCCGAACTGGAGCCGGAGTGGCCCAGCATCACCGCGTCGGGCTGGAAGCGCGCCACCTGGCGCACGATCTCCTCCGGCGCCAGCGGGCCGAACTCGGCATCGACCAGGTGCACCGTGAAGCCGGCGTCGATCAGCGGTCCGCCGATGCTGAGCAGGCCCAGCGGCGGCAGGTGTTCGCGCGGGATGCGGCTGCCGATGGCCGTGTGCGGCGGGTTCAGCAGCACGATGGTGCGCAGCGCACCGGCGCAGCGTTCGGGAAAGGGCAGGGCGGGCAGCCGCGGCCACCCGGGGAATGCGATCACGTCGGCCACCGGCCGCTCCTTTCGTTTGCAAGGGGCGCCAGCATGGCGGCGGCCGGTGAAGGCCGTGCGGGGCTTACGTGCAGGGCGGCGCGCGCCGTGTGAAGTGCGCGTGAAGTCGAGCGGCGATGCGTCAGAACACCGACAGCTTCAGCCCGACCCAGGCGACGAGGATCACCGAGTTGATCGGCACGCTCATCACGCTGGGCAGGAAGAACAGCAGCGACAGCGGCGCGCCCAGCGCCCATTCCACCGCCGAGCCGATGGCCCAGCCCAGCACCCCGACCACGGCCCAGCGCCACATGTAGGTCGGCAGCCAGCGCGCCATCGCCCGGTTGTGGCGGAGGGCCGCGGCGCGTTCCAGCAGGTCGCGCACGTGCGCGTCGCGGAACAGCCAGGCGAAGAAGAAGTAGCGGTACAGCAGGGTGCGGAAAGGCACCGGCGCGGCTGCTTCCATGGGCGCGTTCTCCAGGTCGTTCGCGGTTCGGCAATCGTCATACCTGGGGCCGCGGGCTGCAAGCGCCGCGGCGTGAATCCTGCCGCACCGCGTGGGCGATGGGCGGTGGACGGCGCGGTCGCTTCGGCTGGCACTGCGGCGCGGGATGCCGCCGGTGGCAGGGGTGCGCGCCGGTCGCCCGTGCGGTCCCGGGGCGCCCGCTACAGCAGCGTGATGCCCGGCAGCGTGCGCAGCGAGGTCTGGCGCATCAGCGCGACGAAATCGGCCAGGTAGGGCTGCGCCAGCGGGCGCCGCGGCACCACCGCGTACAGCCGGCCGGTCAGGCCGTCCGGGCCGATGCGCTGGCCCGCCACGTAGCCGCGCTCCAGGTAGCCGGCCACCGCCCAGCGCGGCAGCGCGGCCAGGCCGCGGCCGCTGGCCACCAGCTGCAGCATCGCCACCGTCAGTTCGGTGGTGCGCCGCGGCGGCGAAACGCCGGCCGGCCGCAGCACGTGGCGGACCAGGTCCAGCATCTCGTCGGGCACCGGGTAGGTGATCAGGGGATGACCCGCAAAGTCAGCGGCCACCAGGTGCGGACGCGCCAGCAGCGGGTGGCCCTTGGGCAGCAGCGCGACGATCTCGAACGCGAAGAGCGGATGCACCTCGACGCCCGCCTCGCCCGCATCCACCTCCGACACCACCGCCAGGTCCGCGCGGTCCTGGTGCAAGAGGCCCACCGGGTCGGCGTGGAAGCCGGAGACGATGTCCAGCTCCACCTCCGGCCAGCGCTCGCGCATCGCGTCCATCGCCGGCATCAGCCAGTCGAAGCAGGTGTGGCATTCCACGGCGATGCGCAGGCGGCCGGCGGCGCCTTGCACCAGGCGGGCGACGTCACGCTCGGCCTCTGCCACCTGCGGCAGCACCAGCTCGGCCAGCCGCAGCAGGCGCTGGCCGGGTGCGGTGAAGCCCACGGGGCTGGACTTGCGCTCGAACAGCGGCGTGCCGTACTGCTCTTCCAGCGCCTTCAGCTGGTGCGACAGCGCCGACTGCGTCAGGTTCAGCAGCTGCGCGGCGCGCGACAGGTTCCCCGCCTCGCGCAAGGCCAGCAGCGTCTTCAGGTGGCGCAGTTCGAGCAGGGACTGGTTCATGAGCCGATTTCAAGATGATTCAAAAAAACTTTCGTTTGAATCATAACGGCCGGCTGCCGATGATCCGGGATCGCTTCCTCACCTGCCGTCCCTTCCATGATCCGCACCCACGTCCTCGGCTTTCCCCGCATCGGCGCGCAGCGCGAACTGAAGTTCGCGCTCGAACGCCACTGGCGCGGCGAGATCGGCGCCGAACAGCTCGAAGCCACCGCCGGCGAACTGCGGCAGCGCCACTGGGCCCTGCAGCGCGCGCACGGGCTGGATTGGGTGACGGTGGGCGACTTCGCGTTCTACGACCAGGTCGCCAACCACATCCAGCTGTTCGGCTGCGAGCCGGCGCGCTTCGGCTTCACCGGCGACGAGCCGGCGCTGGCGCGCTACTTCACGCTGGCCCGTGGCGTGGCCGCCGAGCCGGCGGCTGGCTGCGCCGGGCACGACCCATCCCTGGTCCCCAGCGGCAGTGCCGCGCTGGAGATGACCAAATGGTTCGACACCAACTACCACTACCTGGTGCCGGAGTTCGACCACGCCACCCGCTTCGCGCTGCACCCACAGCGCCTGCTGGCCGAGGTGGCGCAGGCGCAGGCGCTGGGCCACTCGCCGAAGGTCGTGCTGCTCGGCCCGCTGAGCCTGCTGTGGCTGGGCAAGTCGCACGAAGAGGGCTTCGACCGCCTGGCCTTGCTGGACGCGCTGCTGCCGCTGTACGTCAAGCTGCTGCAACGCCTGGGCGCCGCCGGCGTGCAGTGGGTGCAGCTGGACGAACCCATCCTGGGCCTGGACCTGCCCGCGGCCTGGCGCCAGGCCTTCGAGCCGGCCTATCGCTCGATGGGCGCGGCCGACGTCTCGATCCTGCTGGCCACCTACTTCTCCCCGCTGCAGGAGAACCTGGCGCTGGCCTGCCGCCTGCCGGTCGCCGGCCTGCACGTGGACGCGGTGCGCGCCGCCGACGAGCTGCCGGCCCTGCTGGACGCGCTGCCGGCCGAGCGCGAGCTGTCGGTCGGCATCGTCGACGGCCGCAACATCTGGCGCTGCGACCTCGACGCCGCGCTGGCGCTGCTGCGCCCGGCCTACCAGCGCCGGCGCCGGCTGTGGATCGCGCCTTCGTGCTCGTTGTTGCACGTGCCGATCAGCCTGGCCGACGATGCGGCGATCGATCCGGAGCTGCGCAGCTGGCTCGCCGGCGCCACCGAGAAGCTGGCCGAGCTGCAGGTGCTGCGCCGCGCCTTGGCCGGGGATGAAGCGGCGGTGCGCGCCGAGCTGTTCGGCGCCCGTGCCGCGCTGGCCGGCCGCCGCGCCAGCCCGCGGGTGCGCAACCCCGCGGTGGCGCAGCGCCTGCGCGAGCTGCCGGCCGATGCCGACCGCCGCCACGCCCCGTTCGCCGAACGCCAGCGCCTGCAGCGCGAGCGCCTGCGCCTGCCGTCCTTTCCCACCACCACCATCGGCAGCTTTCCGCAGACGCCGGCCATCCGCGCCGCGCGCGCCGCGTTCAAGCGGGGCGGGCTGTCGGCGGACGACTACCAGGCGGCGATGCGCGCCGAGATCGCCCACGCGGTGCGCGAGCAGGAGGCGATCGGCCTGGACGTGCTGGTGCATGGCGAGGCCGAGCGCAACGACATGGTCGAGTACTTCGGCGAGCGACTGGAAGGCTTTGCCTTCAGCGCCAACGGCTGGGTGCAGTCCTACGGCTCGCGCTGCGTGAAGCCGCCGGTGCTGTACGGCGACGTCTCGCGCCCGCGGCCGATGACGGTGGATTGGTCGGTCTATGCCCAGTCGCTCACCGCACGGCCGATGAAGGGCATGCTGACCGGCCCGATCACGATCCTGCAATGGTCCTTCGTGCGCGACGACCAGCCGCGCGAGCAGACCGCGATGCAGATCGCGCTGGCGATCCGCGACGAGGTGCGCGACCTGGAGGCGGCGGGCATCCGCGTGATCCAGATCGACGAGCCGGCGCTGCGCGAAGGCCTGCCGCTGCGCCGCGCCGCCTGGGCGGCCTACCTGGCGTGGGCGGCGCGTGCGTTCCGCATCGCCGCGGCCGGCGCCGCCGACGCCACGCAGGTGCACACCCACATGTGCTACGCCGAGTTCAACGACATCCTGCCCGACATCGCCGCGATGGATGCCGACGTCATCACCATCGAGACCAGCCGCTCCGGCATGGAGCTGCTGCGCGGCTTCGGCGACTTCCGCTACCCCAACGAGATCGGCCCCGGTGTCTACGACATCCATTCGCCACGTGTGCCCAGCACCGAGCAGATGCTGCGCCTGCTGCGCAAGGCGGCCGAGGTGGTGCCCCCGGCGCACCTGTGGGTCAACCCCGATTGCGGCTTGAAGACCCGCGGCTGGCCGGAGACCACGCAGGCGCTGCGGCACATGGTGGCCGCGGCGAGGGCGATGCGCGATGGCGCCTGACCATTCGCCGCCTGAAGCGGCGGAACCGCTGCGCCGCGCGGCTGTCTATCACCACCCCACCGACATGAAAGGGACACGCTCATGGACATCCGCCTTCACTGCCTCGAGACCTTCGAGGCCCAGGGCTCCGACGGCCAGCGCTACAAGGTTCGTGCCTACGAACGCCTGGTGCGTGACGAATCGCTGCCGTTGGCGGCGGACCGCTGGGAACCCAGCGGCGTGGCGGAGTTCAGGCTGGACGACGGCGCGCCGGTCGAGGGCCTGGGTGACGGCAGCCTGCGGCTGCGCTCGGGCGTCACGCTGTCGCGCGCCTGAGCCTCAGCGCCGGCCGAACACCAGCAACAGGTTGTTCGCCGGCATCGGCACGCGTTGCGCGAGCTGCAGGCCGGCCGCCTCGGCCTCGGCCGCCACCGCGGCCAGCCGGCGCAGGCCCCAGGCGGGGTTGCGCTCGCGCAGGTCCGCATCGAAGGCCAGGTTGCTGGGCGCGGTCGGCACGTCGTCGAGGATGAAGGGGCCGTAGACCAGCAGGCGTCCGTTGGGTGCCAGGTGCGTTGCCGCCACGGCCATCAGCCCCGCGCAGGTGGCCCACGGCGAGGCATGCAGCATGTTGGCGCTGTAGACGGCGTCGAAGCGGGCGTCCGCCGGCAAGGGCCATGGCGCGCCCAGCACGTCGAGCCGCAGCGGCGGCCGCACGTTCGGCAGCGCCGCGCATCGGCGGGCGATGCCGTCCAGCGCGGCGGCGTTGGCCTCGGTCGGCTGCCAGCACCAGCCGGGCTGGGCGGCGGCGGCATGGGCCGCATGCTGGCCGGTGCCCGATGCGATCTCGAGCACCGCCGCGCGGGCGGGCAGCAGGCGCTGCAAGGCCTCGAGCACCGGCTGCTTGTTGCGCTCGGCGGCGGGGCTGAAGGGCAGGTCGGAGTCGTCCATGCGCGGCATCGTGACATGGCACGTCGGCGGGAAGGCGCCGGCCGGGACCGGCCCCGGCTGCGCAGCCGGGCCGGGCAGTCCCGGCGTGCCGCGTCGATAGCGTGTTATCGAGGCACGAAGCCCGTGGCCTTGATGATGCGTGCCCAGGTCGCCGTGTAGGCGCGTTCACGCTGGCCGAGCTGGTCCGGGCCCATGTGGCCCACGGCCAGGCCCATCGCGGTCAGGCGTTCGTTCACCGCCGGTTTCGAGATCACCTTGGCCACCGCGGCCGAGAAGGCGTCGATCGCCGGGCGCGGCGTGCCCGCGGGCGCGAAGAGGCCGTAGTAGGGCACGTCCTCGAAGCCGGCCAGGCCCAGTTCCGCGAAGGTCGGCACGTCCGGCATCACCGCCTGGCGCGCCCCGCCCAGCACGCCGACGACGCGCAGCTTGCCGGCGCGGTGGTTCTCGATGAAGTCGGGGATGCTGCCGACGCCTGCGGGGATCTGGTTGCCGAGCATGTCGGCCATCATCGGCGCGCTGCCGCGGTAGGGCGCGGCCACCAGGTCGAGCTTGTACTTCTCGCCGATCAGCTTGACCAGGAACTCGGGCACCGAGGCCGGTGCCGGCACGCCCACCGCGCTCTTGCCGCCGCCGGCGCCGCGCACCCAGGCGACGTAGTCGTTGAAGCTCTTGGCCGGCGTGCCCCCGGACACCGCGAAGGCATTGACGAAGGTGGCGAAGCCGACCGCCGGCGTGAAGTCGCGCGCGGGGTCGAAGCCGGGCGACTTCATCACCTGCGGCAGGATGGAGATGCTGTGGTCGTGGCTCAGGAAGTAGGTGTTGCCGTCCGGTGCCGCCGCCTTCAGCGCCTGCGCCGCCAGCTGGCCGCCGGCGCCGGGCTTGTTCTCGACGATGAGCGTGGCGCCGCCGAGTTCGTCCTTCAGGGCGTCGGCCAGGATGCGCGCGATCGCATCGGTGCCGCCCCCCGGCGGAAAGCCCACCAGGATGCGCAGCGTGCGGCCGCTTTGCGCGCGGGCAGGCGCGAAGACCGAGAGCAGGCCGGCGGCAGCGCCGGCGCCGAGCAGCGCACGGCGGGAAAGCGGGGCGTGGGACATGGTTCTTCCGGAGCGATGGGTGAGGAGTGCACCAGCTTACAAGAGCCGCGCAGGCGGCCGCCTCGGCTGCGGCGGAAGCGGCGGGCTGGCTACCATCGCGCCTTTCGTGTGGAAGCCCGCCATGCTCGGACTGTTGCTCAGGATCCTGGTCGCCAGCCTGCTCGCGCTCGGCGCCTGGAAGGCCTTGGGGCTCTATTCGCTGTACTGCTACGGCGAGCACATGCGGCACTGCCTGGCTGTCTCGGAAAGCTGCCGCATCGTGGCCAGCGGGCAGCCCGACGCGGTCGCGACGTCCTTCACCCGGGACATTGCCTGCGTGCGGCGGCGGCAGCCGTGGTACGAGGCCCTGGCGCTGGGCACGCCGCGCGTCGGGGCGGATCAGGTCGTGACGGCCGGCGAAGCCGAAGCCCTGGCTTCGCACCGCGCGGACTTCGCAGCGATGTGCCGGGAATGGGGCCCGACGGGCTCGGAGCCTGTGAAGTATTCCGGCGCGTCCGAGCGGGTGTCCCAGACGGTGCCGATCTAGACGCGAAGCCGAAGATGTGGCCGTTCCCCCATCAAGGCTTTGCAACGACGAGCGGCGCCGTCTGGGGCGCACGAGCGGGCGTGGCGGAATGCTTCACAGGCTCTCAGCCGGCCGCTGACGCCGCGGCGTCGGCGCAGGTACGCGGGCGCGTGGGGAGCGGTCGCCGCCTTCGTCAAGCTGATGTGGGTGCGGCGTCCGTGCCGGCTGCGCCCGGCGGATGGGCCGAGGCATAGCGCTCCAGCGCCAGGTACAGCGCCAGCCCGCCTGCCAGCGGCACCAGGTAGTACAGCGCGCGGTAGGCCAGCACCGCGCCGAGCAGGGTGCCTTGCGCGACTCGGCCCGACAGCAGCGCCAGGTACACCGCTTCCAGTACGCCCAGGCCGGCCGGAATCGGGGTCAGCACGCCGACGATGGAGGCCGCCAGCAGCACGCCCAACGTGGTGGCATAGGGCACCTGGCGGCCCAGCAGCAGGTACATCACGCTGCCCATCAGCAGCCAGTTGCCGACCGAGACGGCCAGCTGCAACAGCGCCAGCCGCGCGCTGGGCAGGCGCAGGCGGCGGCCCCGCACGCACCAGCTGCGGCCTTGCGCGCCATGGCAGAGGGCGAGGTAGGCGATGGCGGCCAGCACCATCGCGAAGCCCAGCACCCGCAGGGCGCCACGGCTGAGGTGCGCATCCTGCGGTGGCGCGATGGCGCCGGCGGCGAACAGCGTGCCGGCGAGCAGGCCGTAGCCGATCCAGTTGGTCGCGACGCTGAAAGCCACCACCTGCGCCACGGCGGCCTCCTCCAGCCCGGCGCGGGCATAGAGCCGAGCACGGGCCGCGATGCTGCCGACCCAGGAGCCCAGGTTCAGGTTGAAGGCATAGCTGGTGACCGCGATGGCCCAGCTGCGCCAGCGCGGCAGGCCGTGGCGCACGTGCCGGCGCGCCAGCAGGTCATAACACCCATAAAGCGCGTGGCTGGTGGTGGCCACCGCCAGGGTCGCGAGCAGCAAGGCCAGCGGGTAGCGCCGCAGCGCGGCCCAGGCGCCGGCCCAGTCCACCTTGTGGGCATGCGACAGCAGCAGGCCCAGCACCACCAGGCCCAGCAGCGGCACCGCCCAGCGCCGCACGCGTGCCCAGCGGGGTCGCGCGGGCGCAGCGCGGGAAGGGCAGGCCGCCTCGGTGCTCATGGTGCAGGGATGGTCGCCGCCGTGGGCCATCGGCGACAGCGGCCGACGGCGGCTTCGGCCGTAGGTGGCGTCCGACCGGGCGCGATGCCGCCGCCGGGCGGTCGTTTGGCCATGCGGCGCAGCGGGTGGAACCGGGCCTCGGCACCGTGCCGCGCACGGCCATGGGCTGCCGGGGTGACCTGCCGGCGTGCGCGGACCGGGCCGGCGCCGGCGCGGCCGCCGTCAGTCGCTGATCCGGCCGCGGCTGGCCTTCAGTTCGCCGCGTCGTGACTTCGCTTCGATGCGGCGGCGTTTCGAGGCCAGGCTTGGTTTCGTCGCCACGCGCTTCTTCGGCGCCTGCGCCACGCTGTCCACCATCGCCTGCAGGCGCTGCAGCGCGTCGGCGCGGTTCAGCGGCTGGCTGCGGTGGCTCTGCGCCTTGATGACGATGACGCCGTCCGCGCTGATGCGCTGGTCGGGCAGCGCGCGCAGTCGAGCCTTCGCTGCATCCGGCAGCGCGGACGCGGCGATGTCGAAGCGCAGCTGCACCGCGCTCGACACCTTGTTGACGTTCTGTCCACCCGCGCCCTGGGCGCGGATGGCCGTCCATTCCACATCGGATTCTTGAAGCTTCAGGCGCATTGGTACCGGTCGCGCCGGCGCTTGGCCGGCCAGCGGGCCAGCAGCCATTGTGCGGCGCGCCGCAGCAGGCGCTGCAGCGGGCCGGGCGGGCGCATCAGCGTCAGCTCGGCATGGCCCTCGGCGCCGACGATCGCGCGGCCACCACGCGGCAGGCGGATGGCGTGGCCGCTGTCGAGGAAGTGGTCCACCGGGTCGCTGGCCAGCGTCACCCAGACGCGGCCGCGCTCCACGCTGAGCCAGGCTTCGTCCAGCGACATCAGTTCGCCGTCGCGCAGGCGCAGCGGGGTGGGTTCATGGAAATTCCAGGTCATGGCGAGCTCCGGTTGTTGTGGCGGGATGCCTGTGTTTGTGGGCTCCAGTGTTCCGGTCTCGGCCCGTTCGCGTCACATCCACGGGCGGGCGAACTGAACCGGAACAGAAGCGCGGAACAGGCGCCTGTGCCGGCACGTGTCAGGGACTTCTGTGCTGGTCCCGGTGAACGGGTGCCCGCGACAATTCCCGGCCATGGACACACCCGACGACGCCCCGCCGCTGTACCAGCAGATCGGCAGCCAGATCGAACGCGGCATCGACAGCGGCGCGCTGCGCCCGGGCGACCGCCTGCCATCGGTGCGGCAGCTCAGCCAGCAGCACCAGGTCAGCATGAGCACCGCGCTGCAGGCCTTCCGCTGGCTGGAGAACCGGGGGGCGGTGCAGGCGCGGCCGAAGTCGGGTTACTACGTCGCGCAGGCACCCGTGGCGCGCGCGCCGGTGATGCCGGAGCCGCAGCTGGACACGCGCATCGAAGGGCCGTCCTTCGTCAGCATCGACGAGGTGCTGCAGGAATTCCTCTACATCGTCGACGACCCGCTGGCGCTGCCGCGCTTCCATGCCATGCCCGCGCGCGAGCTGCTGCCCGAGGCCAAGCTGCAGCACCTCCTGGCCAGCGTGAACCGCCGCCACCCCGAGTTCGCCAGCGGCTACGGCATGACCGGCAGCGCAGCGCTGAAGCACGAGATCGCGCGCCGCGCCGTCAGCTCGGGCGTGCACTTGAATCCGGAAGAGATCGTCATCACCAACGGCGGGCTGGAGGCGGTGTACCTGGCGCTGCGCTCGGTCGCCAGCGCGGGCGACACCATCGTGCTGGAGTCGCCCACCTACTTCCACCTGCTGCAGGTCAACGAGAGCCTGGGGCTCAAGGTGATGGAGCTGCCCAGCCACCCGCGCACCGGCCTGTCGCTGGAGGCGCTGGACTTTGCGACGCAGGTGCCGGGCGCGGTGCGCGCCTGCATCCTGCTGCCGAACTTCCCGAATCCCATGGGCAGCCTGATGCCGGTGGAGAACAAGCGCCGGCTGGTGCAGATGATGTCCGAGCGCGGCATCACCATCATCGAAAGCGACATCTACGGCGAGACGCATTTCGACGAGCAGCGCCCGCCGGTGCTGAAGAGCTTCGACACCGCCGACGACGTCATCCTCTGCTCGGCCTTCACGAAGACGGTGGCGCCGGGCTACCGCATCGGCTGGGTGGCGGCGGGCCGGCACCACCTGAAGACGCAGGCGCTGAAGATGCGCACCTCGGTGGCCTGCCCGATGCTGCAGCAGGAGGTGCTGGCGCAGTTCATCCGCGATGGCGGCTACGACCACCACATGCGCCGACTGCGCGCCGCGCTGAAGAGCCAGGCCCAGCACATGGCCGATGCGGTCGCGCGTTATTTTCCGCCGGGCTGCGGCCTCTCGATGCCGCAGGGCGGCATGCTGCTGTGGATCGAGATGCCGCGCCACGTCGACTCGCGCGAGATCTTCGCGCTGGCGCGCAAGGACCACATCGGCGTCGCGCCCGGCGCGGCTTTCAGCACCACGCGGCGATTCGACCACTTCATCCGCCTGCAGTGCGGCGACCCGTGGTCACCGAAGATGGACGCCGCGATCCGGCGGCTCGGCGAGATCGTGGCACGCGTGGCCGCCCGCGGGCCGCGCAGCCCGGTGCCGCCTGCGGCGGCGCTGGCCACCTGACCGGCGGTGCACACTGGGATCCATGCCCGCAGCTGCGCCGATGGAGCGCACTCCGGCGATCCAGGGGAGGGAATCAAATGCAGCAACGATGCTGGCCGAAGGCGCCGCGGCGCTGAGGCGTCTTCCCGCCGCGCCGATTCAGAGCCATGGCTCAGCCGGTTCGGAGGAGGGCCGACAGGCGCCGCTGGACGTGATCGACACGAGCGAGCCGGGCGTCGAGCGTGCTGAAGGTCTGCCTGGCTTCCTCGGAGTGGGGCAATGGCCGCGGCAGGCGCGTCAGGCGCGCCATGGCGGCGGCTACGTCGTCCTGCGCGTGCGACAACTCGTCCGACAGCGCCTTCCAGGTGATCTTGTCTTTGGTGTTCATCGACTCATCATGGCCCCGGCCGCGCGCCGAATCGTGCCGATCAGCGGCAACGGACGTGTCGAATTGATCCCGATGGCCGTGCAGCCCCTGGGGGCTTGCCGCGCCGGGCCGCGCGGGCGCGGGCCGTGGCCGTTGCGCACGCGATCCGGGCGCTCGACAAGCCGGCCTGCACGGACAGGTGGGCGGCAGATCGGTTCAGTTGTACATCCATGAGCCCGTTCGAGGAAGGCGACAGCGGGGACAGTACGAGTTCACGTCATCGCCGCCGTCGAACCGCAGCCACGCGGCACGGTCCTCGCGAATCGACCCCGACGCCAGGCGTCCGTCCGTGAAGCCGACACGGCCGGCGGCATGGCAGGGCAGCCAGGCGATCATGTGGTTGAAATCGACCGTGAAGGAACCGCAGTTGGTCCTGACCGGTCCACGGCTTGACGCACTGCGTCCGGCCCTCGGCAAGCGAATCAAGGAGAGCAAATCGATGACTCAGCTGAAGCTGCAGGGCCGTGTTGCCCTGGTGGCCGGCGCCACGCGCGGCGCCGGCCGCGGCATTGCCGTTCAACTGGGCGCCGCGGGTGCGACGGTGTATTGCACCGGCCGCTCCACCCGCGCGGCGCGATCGGAGATGGACCGCCCGGAGACGATCGAGGAGACCGCGGCGCTGGTCGACGCCGCCGGCGGCCGCGGCATCGCGGTGGCGGTGGACCACCTGCAGCCCGACGCCGTGCGCGCGCTGGTCGAACGCATCGAGCGCGAGCAGGGGGCGCTGCACGTCCTGGTCAACGACATCTTCGGTGCGACCAGGATCGAGTGGGGCAAGGCGGTTTGGGAGTCGGATCTGGCCTACGGCCTGCACAGCCTGCGGCTGGCGATCGACACCCACGCCATCACCAGCCACTTCGCCATTCCGCTGATGCTGAAGTCGCCCGGTGGGTTGGTGGTGGAGGTGAACGACGGCACGGACGCGTACAACGCACGCCATTACCGCAATTCCTTCTTCTACGACATCGCCAAGGCGGCGGTCGGCCGCATGGCCTTCGCGCTGGCGCATGAGCTGAAGCCGCACGGCGCCACCGCCGTGCAGCTCACCCCGGGCTGGTTGCGTTCCGAGGCGATGCTCGACGCCTTCAAGGTCACCGAGGCCAACTGGCGCGACGCGCTGGCCTTCCAGCCGCATTTCGCGATTTCCGAGACGCCGGCCTTCGTCGGCCGTGCGGTCGCGGCGCTGGCGGCCGACCCCGATCGCCACCGTTGGCACGGCCAGTCGCTGTCCAGCGGCCAGCTGGCCCAGGCCTACGGTTTCACCGACCTCGACGGCAGCCGGCCCGATGCCTGGCGTTACCTTGTGGAGGTGCAGGACGCCGGCAAGCCCGCGGATGTCACCGGCTACCGCTGACGCCCGAAGTCGGCGGCAGCCGGCCTGCGCGGCGGGGTGCCGCGCAGGTCGCCTCACCACGCCGGCGGCTGCAGCGACAGCCGCAGCTTCACCGTGTCGCCGCTGCGCTCGGCCGGCGCCAGCTTCAGCATCGGCGTGGTGGGGGCCTGTGTGGAACTGGCGCGATACACCTGCTTGTTGAAGGCGGTCAGCACCAGCTCCCAGGTGCCGGCGGCGGCGGAGACTTCGCCCTCGTAGTCGGTGTCGAAGGCCAGCGCGTCGGCCTCGGCGGGCGCCTTGCCGGGGTCGCTGCGCACGTGCCTGAGCTTGCGTTCGGTGGTCTTGCGCTCACCCAGCCCGGGGTGGTAGCGCACGTCGAAGCCGATGGTGCGGTCCACCGTGGGCGAGCGCTGCTTGTAGATGGCGCAGAAGCCGTTCGGCGTGGGGTTGATGGCGCCGGTCCAGCCGCCGGACGGGTCGGCCGCGGCCGTGTCGGTGAAGAACGCGGGCTCCACCGGCTTGCTGCCGGGTGGCGCGTCGTTGCACAGCATGTGGTCGCGTTCGCAGCCGGGCTGGCCGCAACCCGGCACGGCCAGGGTCTTGCCCTTGGCGATCAGCGTGCGCTTCTCGTCGACCACGTAGCCCTCGGCCGCTTCCTTCAGCGCATAGGCGAAGGGCTTGCGCGGGAACACTTCCAGCGTGATCGGAAAGCGCAGCGGCTCGGTCGGCGAGGTCCAGAACTTCCACGTGCCCTTGGGCATCAGCGCCGTCACTTCCAGCGGCACGTGGTTGAGCATGCGATCGGCCAGCGTGCCGGCCAGTGCGGTGGCTGGAATGGCCAGCAGCAGCTTGTCGGGCGGCTGCACCTGCAGCCAGCCGGGGGGCGCCGGCTGGCCCGCCACGTTCAGCGCATAGGTGGTGGCGCCGGCGGCGGGCAGGTTGGTGCCGAGCAGCACGCGGTAGCTGCCGTCGGCACGCCAGAGTTGCGTGGCACCGTCCACGCGGCGCACCACCGGCGTGGCTTTGTCGAAGGGCAGTCTTGCGAGCTGCGGCGCGACGTCCAGCGCCACCGGGGTCTCGAGGCGGCCGCGGTCGGCCGCGGGATCGGGCGCGGCCAGCAACTGCCGGTCCAGCGCGCGCAGGATCGATTGCCTGGCCGCGGACAGCTTGTCCCAGGGATCGTCGGCATCGCCGCGCAGCTCGGCGCGGGCGTTGGCGATCATCAGCTGCAGCTCGCGCGCGTATTTCGTCGCCGGCAGCGAGCCTTCGCCGATCGCCTTGCCGGCGATGAACGCGGCCTTGGCATCGAACTGGTCGAGCACGAAGGCGGTCGGGAAGCCCGGGGCGGCGACCGACAGCGGATCGGCCGCGCGCACCGGCGCGGACGCTGCCATCCCCAGCACGATGGCCGCGGCGGCGAGCCGCGCGGCGGTGCGGCTCAGCGCATCAGCTTCCATAGCGTACCCACCTGCTGGCAGACGGTGCCGTGCAGGCGATCGGTGGTGTTGCCGGCCGTGACGTCGACGCTGAACTCGCGGCAGGGCCCGTGCTCGCCGGCGAAGGAGCCGAGCGGCGTCAGCAGGAATTCGCGCCCGCTGGCGCCGTTGCGCCACCAGATCGGCGTGTGGTTGCGCGTCAGTTCCAGCGTGTGGATCGCCTTCTTCAGGTCCGATTCGTCCATGGCGCGGGCGATCTCGGCGGCGGCGGGCGAGCCGCGCAGGCTGCGGGCCAGCAGGACCGTGCGCGGGCGGCCATCCGCATGCGCCGGCGGCTTGCCGTCGGGCACGGGCGTGACGTCCGGGGTGGGCGCGCCGGGCGTGCCGCAGGCGGCGATGAAGGCGGCCGACAGCAGGGCCAGCGCGGCAGGGCCGCTGGGCAGCGGCCGTGATGGTCGAAACATGGGATCTCCAGGATCGCGGGCAACGTGCCGGTGCCTCGCGCGGTGCGGCGATCTTAGGCCGCCGCGCTGCGCGCGGGGGCTCAATCCACGGCCGGCCGCAGGGGGCGGAAGGACAGCGGGCCGAAGTTGTCGGCCGCAGCGGCGGCGGGCCAGTGCGCCAGCGCGGGCGGTGGCGCCGCGGCGGCGATCAGCAGCCGCACCGGCTGGGCGAAGTGCGCCTGCCGGGCGGCCAGCGCGCGCAGCGCCGAGCGCAGGGGCTCGTCGGCGAGGCCGTGGGCGATCACCAGCGTGGGCCGCCGGGGCTGCCACTGCGCCAGGCGTGCCGGCGCGGCGGGCGAATCGATGAGGTAGCCGCTGTCCCAGGGCGCCCCCGGCGCGCGCCGGAGCCACCAGCAGCATTCACGCCCCTTGACGCGCAGGCGGAACAGTCGCTGCCGCCAGCGCGGGCCCGCGGCCAGCAGCTGGTGGGTGCCGTCGAGTTGCAGCGCCAGGTCTTCCAGCAGTGCTGCGGGGCTGTCCAACGGCAGGCCACCGAGCAGCGCGACGGACAGCGGCAGCGGCATGCGCGGACGCGCGCCGGGCCGCAGCAGCGGGGCCGCGCCATCGCCCGTGCCTTCGTGGCACCAGGCCAGCAGGCGGCGCAGTGCCGCCTGCTCGTGCGCCACCGCCGCGGCGCCGGCCGATGGCGCCGGATCGGGCGTGAGCGGTGGGCGCAGCAGGGACACGTCATAACGCGCTAAAAGCTTGGAAAGCATCGAAGGGCGACAGTCGGCGCCGGCGTGGAAGGCCGGGCGCGCGATTGTCGCCGTCGTCGGGCGGCTGCCGCGGGCACGGCGGCGCCCGGTCCGGTGCTGGATGGTGGCGTCATCGGCACCGGCGCCAAGGCCGGCCCCGGGGGCGAAGTCAGCGCGCCTTCACGTGGGCACGGATGTCGCCCTCGCTGTACTTGCCGGTGGTGTCGTTGATCAGCGCCGGCGTGCGCACCAGGACGGTCTTGGTCGCGGCGCTGGCCGCCCAGGTGTTGTACGCCGCGACCCACTGGTAGTGGCCGATCTTCAGGTACGGCGTGACCTCCGGGTAGTTGTAGCCGAGGGGGCCCTGGTGGTTGACGATCTGCGTGCCGTCGCGCCACACCTTCAGGTACGGTGCGTCGGACGGGTGCGGCGAGATGCGGGCCTTGACGACGAAGTAGCTCCAGCTGTTGGACGTCACGCTGCCGTTCCAGTGCACGGTGGACTGGGTGGTCGAAGCCGATGGCGGGTAGGCGGCGTTGGCCTTCGAATCGATCTGCAGCTGGCCGCCTTTCATCGCCAGCGCGAGGAAGGGGCCGATCGGGATCGAGCCGTTGCTCCAGTGCCACTGCATCAGCACCTGCTCGTCGGTGCTGCTGTTCCAGTCCTGGAACCGGATGCCGAATGCGAACCAGACGTCCTGGTTCACCGGCAGCTTGCCACCGAAGGACGGCGAGAAGGTCATCTCGCAGCGCGGACCGCCGTAGATCGTCGGATCCCCCGAGTTGGGGCGGAACATCAGCACGCGGCGGCTGGGGTCCTCCGGGTCGGCGACCTTGCCGAAGCGCATGGTGCCCAGGCCACCGCCCAGGTCGAAGCCCTGCAGGCCGGTCTCGGGGATGTTGAGCGCGCCTTCCTTGTAGCCGGCGCACTCCATGCCCCACAGCCACTTGTAGCTGCTGAACAGACGGCTCGTCTCGACCTGCAGCCGGATGTCGGTGCTGCTGACGGGCTGCGGTGCCAGCGCGCCGTCGGACGTGCCCGTTTCGGAGGTCGTCGGCGCGGTGGGCGCGGGGGCGATGGGGGCTGGTGCGGGCGCAGGTGCAGGTGCAGGTGCAGGTGCAGGTGCGGGTGCGGGTGCGGGTGCGGGTGCGGGTGCGGGTGCGGGTGCGGGAGGCGGAGGCGGAGGCGGAGGCGGAGGCGGAGGCGGAGGCGGAGGCGGAGGCGGAACCGGCACCGCGGGCAGCGGCACGCTGCGGCCTCCGCTGCGGGTGCTGGCAGGCGCTGGAGCGCCCGATGGCGCCGCGGCTGCGGCATTCACCGTTGCGGCATCGCCCGTGCGCTCGGGCTTCGCCGCTGCGGCGGCGGGGGCGCCCGGCTTGGCCTCGGCGGCCGCGGCGCGGATGTGCGCTTGCGCCTCTTCGTCCATCAGGTGAGGCGGAATGGGGCCGTGGTCGGCGATCAGCGGTGCCGCGGACGGTGTGGCGCCGGCTGGGCCGGCGGCAGCGACAGCACCGGCGGCACCGGCGGCTGGGGGCGGCGTGCCGGCCCATGCCTGCGGGGCGGCCTGCACGGTGACGCTCGAGCCGGTCGAGCTGCCGTCGGCATCGGTGGAACCGCCGCCGCAGGCGGCCAGCATGGCGGTGGTGGCGGCGGCAATCGTGGCCCGCAGCGGGCGGAAGGGAACGGAAACGTGGTGGCGCGTCATGCGAATTCGGTGGGTCAAGGCACAGCTGTCGCCGCACCTCCCGGCGTGGGAGGCGGCTTGTCGGTGGCTTGACGGGCCGGGTAGCTGGCTGTGCCAGCGTGACGCGCCTGGCGTGGCGCCCGCCATGGCACCCCCAGGGGCGGCGGCCCTTTCGCGGGCTGCTGTGCTCACAGGTGGTGACACCTGTCGTTCGGCACGGCTGCGGCTTCACTTGAGCCCGAATCCGCCCGCCCGCGTGCATTCGTGCGGCACCTTGCACACTCTTCGCGGCTTCGAAGCCCGGGGAGCCGATGCCGGCGCACGGCGGGCCGGGGTGGCGGAACCGCGCAGACGTGTCGAATATGGGTTAGACGCAAGCGCCCGTGTCGGCACCGGCGGGCGGGGCACCCGGCGGCGATAGCGGCCGTACTGCTCCGTGGCCGGCATGCGCCGTCCTGGCGCCGGAGGCCATCCGTTCGTCCCTCGGCCGCGCAGGGGCATGTCCGCGGACCGGCGGGGAAGTGCGTGCATATGCACCTATAGTGCCGGGATGACCTCGGCCCACGCCTCGCCGCCCAGCGCGTCGCCTGCGTCCGCGCCAGCGGCGCCGGAGGCCGTGGCGCCGCCGCCGCGCGGCTGCACCTGCGCCAAGCTGCGGCGCCTGTCGCGCCGCGTCACCGCGGTGTACGACCGAGAACTGGCCGCCGCGGGCCTGCGGGTGACGCAGTACTCGATGCTCGGCGTGATGCAGCGCGAGGTCGGCCGCGGCGGCATGCCGCTGACCGGCCTGGCCGAGCGGCTGGACATGGACCGCACCACGCTCACGCGCAACCTGAGGCCGCTGATCGCCCAGGGCTGGGTGGAGCTGGTCGCCAGCGAGGCCGATGCGCGCCTGCGCCTGGCCCGCGTCACCGACGCGGGCGCGGCCGCCTGGCAGGCCGCGCGGCCGCACTGGAAGCGCGCCCAGCAGGAAGTCAACCGCACGCTCGGCGACGACACCGTCGAGCGCCTGCACCAGTGGCTGGATGCCGTGACGCCGCTGTTCCGGCCGCCGCCGCCCGGCAGCGGATGACGGGCGCCGGCCTATCAGCAGATATCCACGTCCACCCTCCATGCCAGGAGCCTGTGCATGACAGCCCAGCCGTCCTCCGCCGCCGTGTCGGCGGCCTCCGCCGCATCCCCCGCCCCCGGCGTCGCCCGCACCGGGGCGCAGGTGTGGCTCTTCATGCTCGTCGCTGCCGCGATCCTGATGATCACGATGGGCGCGCGCCAGTCGATGGGACTCTTCGTCTCGCCGCTGAACACCACCACCGGCCTCGGCATCGCGACGATCAGCTTCGCGATGGCGATCGGGCAGTTCGTCTGGGGGGCGTCGCAGCCGGTCTTCGGTGCCGTGGCCGACCGCTACGGGCCCGGGCGCGTCATCGTGCTGGGTGCGGTGCTGCTGGCGCTGGGTTCGGTGCTGACCACCTTCGTGCGCAGCGAGTGGGGGCTGATCCTGGCGTTGGGCGTGCTGAGCGCGGCCGGGGCCGGCGCGGGCAGCTTCTCGATCCTGATCGGCGCCACCGCCCAGCACCTGCCGCCCGAGCGCCGCGCCTTCGCCAGTGGCTTCATCAATGCCGGCGGCAGCTTCGGCCAGTTCGTCTTCGCGCCGCTGAACCAGGCGGTGATGCAGGCCTTCGGCTGGATGCAGGCGATGTGGATGATGGCCGTGGCGGCGCTGATGACCGCGCCGATGGCGTACTGGCTGCGCGGCGAGAAGAAGCCCGTCCCCGCGGCCACGGCCGGCGCGCCGGCGGAGATGACGCTGCGCACCCAGGTGCGCCAGGCGCTGAAGGACCGCAGCTACTGGTGCCTGCACGCCGGCTTCTTCACCTGCGGCTTCCACATCGCCTTCCTCGTCACGCACCTGCCGGGCGAAGTCGGGCTGTGCGGCCTGAGCCCGGGCGTGGCCTCGACCTCGCTCGCCATCATCGGCCTGGCCAACATCGCCGGCAGCCTGACGGCCGGCTACCTGGGCAACGTGTACCGCATGAAGTGGCTGCTGTTCTGGATGTACTTCACCCGTGCCCTGGCGGTGCTGGCCTACCTGGCCGCGCCGAAGACGCCGATGACCTTCTACGTCTTCGCTGCCGTGCTCGGCGCCACCTGGCTGGCCACCGTGCCGCCCACGGCCGGCCTGACGGCCAAGCTGTTCGGCACGCGCTATCTCGCCACGTTGTTCGGGCTGACGCTGCTCAGCCACCAAATCGGCGGCTTCTTCGGCGCCTGGCTGGGCGGCCTGGCGGTGGTCAGCACCGGAAGCTACGCCTGGATGTGGTGGGCCGACGTGGCGTTGGCGCTGGCGGCCGCGCTGGTCAACCTGCCGATCCGCGAGGCGCCGCTGCGCCGCCCTGCGCTGGCCGCGGCTTGAGCACCGTGGACGACGGAGGCACCGGCTAGGATCGCCCGTTCTGCCATCTCGGGAGTGCTTGTGACCGATGCCTTGTGGTGGACCCTCAGCGCGGCGCTGATCGTGCTCGGCCTGGCGGGCACCGTGCTGCCGGCGCTGCCGGGCACGCTGTTCGTGCTGGCCGGCATCGTGCTCGGCGCCTGGATCGACGATTTCACCCGCGTCAGCTGGCTGGCCGTCGGCACGGTCTCGGTGCTCGCGGTGATCGCCTGGGTGCTGGACTACGTGGCCGGCCTGCTGGGCGCCAAGAGGGCCGGTGCCAGCACCTTGGCGCTCGTGGGCGCGGCGATCGGCACGGTGGTCGGTCTCTTCATGGGCATCGTCGGCGTGCTGTTCATGCCGCTGGTGGGCGCGGGCATCGGCGAGTTCATCGCGCAGAAGGACCAGGCACGGGCGCTGAAGGTGGGGGTGGCCACCTGGCTCGGCATCATGGTGGGCCTGATCGCCAAGGTGGTGATCGCCTTCATGATGATCGGCGTCTTCATCGTCGCGCTGCTGTTCTGAGCGCGGCGCGAATGGCCGGCCCGCGAGGCTGGCGCATGGCGGGCGCACGTCGCGGGCGCACGTCGCGGGCGCACGTCGCGGGCGCACATCGCGGGCGCACATCGCGGGCGCGATCAGCCGGCGTGAAAGGATGATGCGACCGGCCGGCGCGCCCGCTGCCGCCGCGCGCTGCTGCCCCGTGGCCGGGCCGCTGGGTTGACATGGTTGACACCGTGGACGGCCGCCCCCTACGATGCCGGGCACGCCTTCGCGGCGTGTCCCCGCCGGCCGCCACTGCCGTTCCGCACCGCCTTCGCTCCGCCCCATGTCCAGTTCCGCCGTCACCAAGCCCCGCGCCGGCAAGCAGCCGCCCGCCGCCGCGGCCCAAGTGTTCTGGCAATCCGCCCAGCAGTTGGCCGACGCGGCCGCGCGCGTGGCCGATGCCCCGCGCGATGCCCTCGTCGAAGGCGGCCTGAAATCACGCGCGCAAGACATCGGCCTGCGCGACTTGACCGCCGAGCTGGACCACCTGAGCGAGCGCATCGATGCCATTCGCGTGCGGCTGGCGGCCGGCGCTCCGCAGCCGCTGCTGCCGCCGGCCGAGCGTGAAAAGGCCGCCCAGGCCATGCAGCAACTGGCCGACGATGGCCAGCTGGTGCCGGCGGCCGTTTTCGCCGAAGGCCTCCACGTCACCCGCCAGGCGTTGAGCAAGGCGCTGAAGGCGCGGCGCGTCTTCTACGTGGACGTGCAGGGCCGCCGCCATTTCCCCGCCTTCTTCCTCGACCACCGCTACGAGCGCCGCCAGCTCGAGGACATCTGCCGTGCGCTGGGCGAATTGCCCGGTGCCAGCAAGCTGCAGTTCTTCCTGACCCGCAAGGCTTCGCTGCAGGGCGCGACGCCGCTCGACGCGCTGGCGAATGGCCAGTTCGCCCGCGTGCGTGTCGCGGCCGCAGGATTTGCCGAGCGCTGATGTCCCTGGTTCCGCTGCCGCCGCGCGACCTCGCCTCGATCCCACTGCGCACCGTCGAGCTGCCGCCGGCCAAGCTGCTGCGCATTTCCCGCTTTCGCTCCGGCGAGCCCTTCTTCGGCCGTTCCGCCGCCAACCGCTTCGACGATCCCGGCCGCGTCAAGTCGCGCCGCTTCGGCACCTGCTACCTCGGCTGCAGCCTGGAAGTAGCCATCGCCGAGACCCTGCTGCACGACGAACTGCCGGAAGCCGGCGGTTTTTCCATCGCCGTCACCGAGATCGAAAGCCGCTGGCTGGTTCGCTTCAAGGGCATGCCGGGCGGTGGCCCTGGGGCCGCCGGGGGGCTGCTGCGTTTGGCCGACCTGACCGGCACCGCGCTGAAGACGCTGGTGGGCTCGGGCGGCATCTCGACGATCATGCCGTACGACGTGCCGCAGCGCTGGGCCGCCGCGCTGCATGCGCACCCGGCCGCGGTCGACGGGCTGGTCTACATGTCCCGCCACGTCAACGACGAGCGCGCGGTGGTGGTCTTCGACCGCGCCGCGGCCAAGCTGGGCGCGCCGCGCTACCAGCCGCTGGCCGAGGCGCGCGGCGCGCTGAAGGCACTGATGAACCTGCGCGTCAACGCCCGATTCGCATGAGCGCCCCGCAGCCACCGCATTCCGCTGCCAAGCCACCGGTCCACCAGCGCCTGTTGCGAGAAGCGGCTGCCAGGGGCTCGCGTGGCGAGGGTCAATCCGGAGGTCAGTTCCCGCCCTTGAACCAGCTCATCTTGCGCCGCGGCAGCAGGTAGTCCAGCTCGTCCTCGCTGCGGTCCTGCATGCGCACGGCCTTGTCCACCTTCAGCTGCTGTGCGGTCTCGGGGTCGGCCAGGTCCAGGATCAGCGCCTCGCGGCGCGGCGTGTCGGGGTCGTAGACCAGCACCTGCGGGCACAGGCGCGCGGTGGGCGGTGCGGTGGCCACCACCACGCCGCTGCGGCCGTCCGACAGCGGCACCAGCGTGCCCGGCGGGTAGATGCCCATGGTGCGGATGAAGGTCTGCAGCATCACCTCGTCGAAGGCGGTGCGCTCGCGCGCCCACATCACGCCCAGCGCCTCGAAGGGGGAGACGGCGGCGCGCGGGTCGATCGGGTTGGTGAGGTTGTCGAAGCGGTTCGCGATGCCGACGATCTTCGCCAGCTTGGGCACTTGCGGGCCGCGCCGGGCGGTCGGGAAGCCGGTGCCGTCCTCGCGTTCGTGGTGGTACAGCGCCACCTCGGCCACCGAGGGCGGCACCGAGGCCCCCAGCGCCGCCAACTGCTCGAAGCCGCTGCGGCAGTGGGTCTGGAACACCGCCTCCTCATGCTTGTTGCGGGCCGGGTTGCGCAGGATGGACGGATTCACCGTCGAGTGGCCGATGTCGTGCAGCAGCGCCGCCATGCCGGTCAGCTTGACCTCCACTTCGCTCAGCTCCAGCGCCTTGGCCAGCAGCAGCGACAGCGTCATCACCGACAGCGCGTGCGCCACCTCGCCGCGGTGCTGTGCCTTGTCGGCGATGAGGATGATGGCCGAGTCCGGATCGGCCAGCAGCGAACCGGCGGAGGCCGAGGCCACGTCGCGCATCACCTGCACGCTTTGGGCGGGGCGCGAGCCCATCTGCTTGAACGCGTTGCCGGCCAGCTCCGCGGCGGAGATGTACTGCTTCTGCACCACGTCCAGCTTGGCGCGCATGGCCGCCATCACCTGCGCGCGCTTGGCCTTGGCCTCGCGCTGCGCTTCCTGGCGCTGGCGCAGCAGGGTCAGCTCCAGCTCGGCCGCGGGGTCGGCGGCCGGCGCGGCCGCCGAGGCGGGTGGCACCTTGCTCTTCTTCGGGTCGCACAGCACCGGCACGCCCAGCGCCAGGATCTCGCGCACCTGGTCTTCGGTCGTGACGAGGAAGTTGTTCGTCAGGAAGGGATGGTCCAGCCAGCCCAGCGGGATGCGCACGTGCACGCCCACGCGTACCTGGCCGGGTTCGATCAGCTGTTCGCCGGGCTTGGCGGCCGGTGCGTTCATCGGGTCTCCCTGCTGCGGCGGGTGGCGCCGCGGCGCGTGGCCTGCGCGGCGGTGAGCGGCTGGCCGACCGGGCAGCTCAGCGCATTGAAGGTGGCGATCAGCTCGCGCTTTCTCGCCTGCATCTGGCGGATGTGGCCGTCGATCTCGGCGATCTTGGCCTGCAGGTGTGCCTCGATCGCGCGGCGGTCCATGCGGCCGCCGTTGAGCTGCGGCAGCATGCCGCGGATCTCGGCCAGCGTGAAGCCGAGCGCCTGCGCGCTGCGCACGAAGCGCACCTGCTGGGCATCCACCTCGCGGTAGCTGCGGTAGCCGTTGGGTGCGCGTGCCGGCGGCTCGATCAGGCCTTCGCGCTCGTAGTAGCGCAGCGTGTCGGCGCTGACGCCGGTCTGTTCCGCGAGTTGTCCGATGTTCATCGCCGCCTGCGGCCCGGAAGGGGTTGACCTTGGACTCTACTCCAGGCTTTAACCTGCCCCGCATCGTCCCCCACGGGGGATTTCGTGACGGAGGTCCGGCGATGGCGGGCAGATGGAAGGGATGGCCGGGTGCGGCGCGGGCCGTGGTGCGTGGCGTGATCGGCATCGCGATCGGGTGGACCTGCGGCGCGATGGCATTTGCCGCCCCGCCCGCCGCGGTGCCATCCACCGCAGTACCGACGGCAGCACCCGCGGCAGCGCCTGCCCGCGAGGCCGCGGCGCCCGTGGTGCGCCTGGCGGTGGTGCGGGTCGCCAGCCTGCCGGTGCGGGAAGGCATGCTGTACGCCGGCGGCCGATTCGGCGAGATGGCGACCACCAATTTCGCCGCCTTCCTCATCGAGCACGGCGGCCGGCGCCTGTTGCTCGACACCGGCCTCGGCCAGCGCATCGCGCAGCAGTACGCGGCGGACATGCCGCGCTGGGGCCGCCCGTTCTTCCGCGCGCCCGAGGCGGTGCATCCGGTGCGCCGGCAGCTCGATGCCGCGGGCCTCGGTGCCGTGCAGCGCATCGTGCTGACGCATGCGCACTGGGACCATGCCAGCGGCCTCGAGGACTTTCCCGGGGCCGAGGTCTGGGCGGCCGAGGCCGAGCTGGCCACCGTGCGCGCCGCGCGCAGCGGCATCGGCACGGCGTGGCCGTCGCAGGTCGGCTCGCCGGCGTTGCGCTGGCAAGCGATGGCGTTCGCCGGCCCCGCCTTCGAGGGCTTCGAGCGCAGCGAGGACCTGTTCGGCGACGGCCGCGTCGTCGCGGTGCCGATGGCCGGGCACACACCCGGTTCATTGGGCGTCTTCGTCACCGTGTCGTCGGGCCGGCGCTTCTTCTTCGTCGGCGACGTGGTGTGGACGACGCTGGCCCTGGCGCAGGGCCGGCCCAAGTTCTGGCCGGCGCGCCAGCTGGTCGATGCGGACGCCGAGCGCACCCGGCACACCATCGACCTGATCCGCGCCGCGCAGCGGCGCGACCCGGCGCTGGTGGTGGTGCCGGCCCACGATGCACTGGTGCAGGACCGGCTGGGCTACTTTCCGCGCTGGATCGAATAACCGAGGAAAGAAGCGTCCCCGCTCAGGCCGCCTTGACGTCGATGTGGTACAGCCCCCACGGGCACAGGCCGAAGCGTTCCTTCAGCGGCTTGTCCTTGAAGGGCGCGACGCGGTCGGCGTCGTACACGGCCCATTGCGGGCCCAGGCCGCCCAGCGCCATCGGCTTGCCGTCGATGTGGGTGGCGACGATCATGCGGTAGGCGGTCGCGTCGGCCAGGCTGATGCCGACGTTGTAGCCGTCCACCGCGCGCAGCCCCAGCTGCACGGCGCTGCCGGCGACGCCGGCGGCGGCCAGCACGCTGGTGAGCAGCGGCCCGCGCAGCGTGTGCTCCTTGCCGTCGTACTCCAGCGTGGGCTTGATCGTCACCGCCGGCAGCTTGGCGAGCGCGGCGGCGTCGAAGGCGAAGGCCTTGTCGAACTTGATGCCCTGCTTGCCCATCATCTGGTCGATCACCGGATCGAAGGCGCCGCGGTTGGTCTTGCCGACGGCGCCGGTGACGGTCAGCAGCGCCGGCTGGCGCGAGGCGGCCGGCGCGGCGGCCAGCACGGTGCCGGCGGCAGGCAGCAGGCCGGCGAGGCTGGAGGCGGCGAGGAAGTGGCGCTTGTTCATGGATGAGGCTCCCGTGGGTTGTGCGTGAGGCGCGCATCCTATGCCGGCTGCCCAGCCGATCCTGGCCGTCGCGGCATCACGCCGTGGGCGGCGGCGCGGCCGCGGCATGCCGCGCCGCCTGCTCGGCATACCAGTCCAGGCACTGCGGGTTCGCCATCGCATCCCGATTCACCACGCGTTCCAGCGGCTGGCCGAGGAAGAGCTTCTTGATCGGCACCTCCTGCTTCTTGCCTGACAAGGTGCGCGGGATCTCGGGCGCGGCGACGATGGCATCGGGCACGAAGCGCGGGCTCAGGCGCTGCCTGACCGCGTCGCGGATCTTCGCGTCCATCGCCGCGTCCAGCGCGTGGCCCGGGCGCAGCACGACGAACAGCGCCATCCAGCTCGGCCGGCCCAGGTACTCCAGGTCGACCACCATCGAGTCCAGCACCTCGGGCAGGCCTTCCACCGCGGTGTAGATCTCGCTGGTGCCCATGCGCAGGCCATGGCGGTTGATGGTGGCGTCGCTGCGGCCGTAGATCACGCAGCTGCCGTCTTCGCCGATCGACAGCCAGTCGCCGTGGCGCCAGACGCCGGGGTAGACGTCGAAGTAGCTCGAGAGATAACGCCGGTTGTCCTCGTCCGCCCACAGGTACAGCGGCATCGAGGGCATCGGCTGGGTGATGACCAGCTCGCCCACCTCGCCGAGCACCGCCTGCCCGGCGTCGTTCCAGGCCTCCACCGCGCAGCCCAGGTGGCGGCATTGCATGCGGCCGGGCTGCAGCGGCAGCTCGCGGTGGCCGCCGATCACCGCGGCGCAGAAGTCGGTGCCGCCGGAGATGTTGTTCCACCAGATGTCCGGCGTGCCCAGCGCCGCGAACTGCGCGCTGCCCCAGCGCTGCACGTCCTCGGCCAGCGGCGAGCCGGTGCTGCCGAGGGCGCGCACGCGCGACAGGTCGCCGCAGTCCGCCAGCCGCAGGCCGGACTTCATGCAGTTGGCGTAGAAGGCCGCGCCGGCGCCGAACAGCGTGACGCGGTGCCGCGCGGCAAAGCGCCACAGCACGCCCCAGTCCGGCGCGTCCTTCGGGCCGGCGGGGCTGCCGTCGTAGAGGCAGATGGTGGTGCCGCCGGTCAGCGCGCTGACCTGGCCGTTCCACATGATCCAGCCGGTGGAGCTGTACCAGTGGTAGCGCTCGCCGAGGTTGTTGGCGTCGCTGCTCGCGCCGATGTCGTAGTGCAGGGCGCCCGCCGCGGCGGCCAGCAGGATGCCGCCGTGGCCATGCACCAGCGCCTTCGGCAGGCCGGTGGTGCCGCTGGAATAGACGATCCACAGCGGGTGCTCGAAAGGCAGCCACTCGGGCGCGAAGGCGGCGGTGGCATCGCCGTCGCGGGCGACCAGGTCGGCGAAGCCATCGGCCCCGGGCACCTGGGCCGACGCAAAGGGCGTGCGCAGCACGATGCAAGTCCGCACGGTCGGCAGCGCGGCCCGCAGCTCGGCCACCGTGGCGCTGCGGTCCAGAGGGCGGCCGGCGTAGTGCACGCCATCGGCCGCGATCAGCACCCGCGGCGTGATCTGGCGGAAGCGGTCGACCACCGCCTGCGTGCCCATGTCCGGCGCGCATACGCTCCACACCGCGCCGATGCTGGCGCACGCGAGGAAGGCGACCACGGTCTCCGGCACGTTCGGCAGGTAGGCGGCCACGCGGTCGCCGCGCTGCACGCCCTGCTCGCGCAAGGCCAGCGCCAGCGCCGCCACCTGGCGCCGCAGCTCGGGCCAGGACATCTCGCGCACCTGGCCGCGTTCGTCGTCGCTGACGATCGCCGGCTGCCCCGCGCCATGCGCCGCATCCACGTGCCGCAGTACCTGCTGCGCGTAGTTCACCTGCGCGCCGGGAAACCACTGCGCACCCGGCATGTGGGCCTGCGCCAGCACCGCGTGGTGCGGCGTGGGCGATTGCAGGCGCTCGAAGTCCCAGATGCTCTGCCAGAAGGCCGGCAGGTCCTCCACCGACCAGCGGCGCATCGACTCGTAGTCGGCGAAGCGCAGCCCGCGTTCACGGGCCAGCCACTGCCGGTAGAGGCGGATGCGGGGAACGAAGGGCGGGCGGGTGGCGGTGTCGGGCATGGCGGGCGGATGTTCGGGGTGGACCGGGCGGACAGGCCGAGCCTACGCCCGGCATGGCGTCCGCGACGGCGCCTGGGCGACAGCCGTGCCGATGGCTGGCCGCGGGCCACCGTTCGCACAACGTCAGCGGCATCACCGGAGCCTCACGCTGGAGGCCAGCAACCGGTTTGCGGACGATTGCGACGTGACGAGGTTCGGCAACTGCTGACCGGCGGCGTGGCCCGCCAGCTGCTCACGCCCCGGCGGCCGCCACCTCCCTCGTGCGGCGCACTTCCGCCCGCGGCGGCGCGCCGAACATGCGCCGGTACTCGCGGCTGAACTGCGACGCGCTTTCGTAGCCCACGCGGTGCCCGGCCTCGGCCACGTCCAGCCCCTGGCCCAGCATCAGGCTGCGCGCCTGGTGCAGCCGCAGCTGCTTCTGGTACTGCAGCGGCGACATCGTGGTGACCTGCTTGAAATGCTGGTGGAAGCTGGACGGGCTCATCGCCGCGGCACGGGCGATGTCTTCCACCCGCAGCGGCTCGGCGAAGCGGCGCTTCAGCAGGTCGATGGCCCGCGCGATGCGCTGCGCATGGCTGTCGGCCAGCGACAGCAGCCGCAGCCGCGGCCCCAGTTCGCCGGTCAGCACCCGGTAGTGGATCTCGCGCAGCACCAGCGGCGCCAGCACCGGCGCGTCGCGCGGCGTCCTCAGCAGCCGCAGCAGGCGCAGCGTGGCGTCCAGCAGTTCGGGCGAGGTGCGCGCCAGCTCCAGCCCCTGCGCCGGCGTGGCCGGCGGCAAGGGGTCGGCCGATGCCATCACCAGGCTGCCGATCTCGCGCGGATCCACCTGCAGCCGCACGCACAGGTAGGGCCGCTCGGGCGAGGCCTCGATCACCTGGGACAGCGGCAGTACCGTGACGCTGACCACCAGGTGGTGCAGCGCGTCGTACACCAGCGTCTGCCGGCCCAGCGTTGCCTGCTTGCGGCCCTGCACGACGATCACCCACCCCGGTTCATAACGCGCCGGCAGGCGCGCGCCGGGTTCATTCAGCCGCAGCAATTGCAGGCCGGGAATGGCGGTGTCGTGCACGCCATCGGCCGGCGCGAATTCGCTGACCAGCGCGATCAGTTCAGGCGGCACGGACAAGGGTGTCTGCATGGCGCCGATTCTTGACCAGGCCGGCCCGTGCCCCGGCGGGCGGTGCTGCGGCTTCGGAGGATCGGGCAGGTATTGCCGAGGATCGGGCACACGCCCACGCCGGGGCGGCAGCCACACTGGCCGCCATCGTTGCACTCGCTCCCGGAGGTTTCTGCATGAACACGTTCTATCCCCGCCGCACGCTCGGCCGCAGCGGCCTGCAGGTCTCGGCCATCGGCCTCGGTTGCATGGGCATGTCGGCCTTCTACGGTCCGGCGGACGACGCGCAGTCGGTCGCCGTGCTCCACCATGCGCTGGACCGCGGCATCAACTTTCTCGACACCTCCGACATGTACGGCGCCGGCGCCAATGAACGCCTGCTGTCGCAGGTGTTGAAGACCCGGCGCGACGACGTCGTCCTGGCGACCAAGTTCGGCATCGTGGGTGTCGCGGACGGCGCCGTCCGCGGCGTCGACGGCCGGCCGGACTACGTGCGATCGGCCTGCGAGGCCAGCCTTCGGCGATTGGGCGTGGAGCACATCGACCTCTACTACCAGCACCGCGTGGATCCCGCCGTGCCGATCGAGGACACCGTGGGTGCGATGGCCGACCTGGTGCGCGCCGGCAAGGTGCGCTGCCTGGGTCTGTCCGAGGCCTCGCCCGCCACCGTGCGGCGTGCGGCGGCGGTGCATCCCATCGCGGCTTTGCAGTCGGAGTACTCGCTGTGGACACGGGACGTGGAAGCCGAGCTGCTGCCGCTGTGCCTGCAGCTGGACATCACGCTGGTGCCGTACAGCCCGCTGGGCCGCGGTTTCCTGACCGGTGCGATCCGCGCCGCCGATCAACTGGCCGCCGAGGACTGGCGCCGCCACAACCCGCGTTTCCAGGGTGAGAACCTGCGGCACAACCTGACCCTGGCCGATGCCGTGAAGGCGCTGGCGCAGGCGCGCGGCTGCACGCCGGCGCAATTGGCCTTGGCATGGCTGCTGTCGCGCGGGCCGAATGTCGTGCCGATTCCGGGCACGCGCAGCATCGGGCGGCTGGACGAGAACGCGGCGGCGGCGGCCATCGAGCTCAGCGCGGACGAGCAGCGGCAGATCGCCGAATTGCTGGCGGCCACGCCGGTGGCGGGCATGCGCTATCCGGCCGCCGGGATGGCGTGGCTCAACGGATGACGCGAGCGATCAGCAGGCGAGGGCGGTGGGCGGAACGGGCCCATGCCCAGCGCCTGCATCGCCGGGCGTGAGGTGAACCCGGCGGACGCATCGGTGCATCCGGTACGGAGTGCAGGTCGGCCCCGCCCGCTTTCAAGTTCGCTACTGAAGTCGCAGCTGTTCACGCGGCTGGGTGAGCACCTCGGGGCGCAGGATCTGGTCGAGCTGCTCGGCCGAGAGCAGCCGCTTGCCCACCACCAGGTCGTAGACGCTGGCACCGGTCACCAGCGCTTCCTGTGCGATCAGCGTGGCGTTGACGTAGCCGATGTACGGGTTCAGCGCCGTCACCAGGCCGATGGAGTTCTGCACGCTGCGCAGCAGCGCCTCGCGGTTGACGGTGATGCCACGCACGCAGCGCTCGGCCAGGGTCAGCAGCGCCGCGCGCAGGTGGTTCACGCTCTTGAAGAGGCTGTGCGCGATGATGGGCTCGAAGGCGTTCAGCTGCAGCTGGCCCGCCTCCGCCGCGAAGGTGATGGTGGTGTCGTTGCCGATCACTTCGAACGCTACTTGATTGACCACCTCCGGAATCACCGGGTTCACCTTGCCCGGCATGATCGAGGAGCCGGCCTGCATCGGCGGCAGGTTGATCTCGCCCAGGCCGGCGCGCGGCCCCGAGGACAGCAGGCGCAGGTCGTTGCAGACCTTGGAGACCTTGACCGCCACGCGCTTGAGCACGCCGGACAGCTGCACGAAGGCGCCGCAGTCCTGCGTGGCTTCCACCAGGTTGGGCGCCGTCAGGAACGTGGTGCCCGTGATGCGCGAAAGGTGCTCGCACACCTTCTTTGCATAGTCCGGGTGCGCATTGATGCCGGTGCCGATCGCGGTGGCGCCGAGGTTGATCTCGAGGATCAGCTGCGAGGCCTCGCGCAGGCGGAGGATGTCCTCCTCCAGCATCACCACGTAGGTCGAGAACTCCTGGCCCACCGTCATCGGCACCGCGTCCTGCAGCTGGGTGCGGCCCATCTTCAGCACGTCGGCGAATTCCACGGCCTTGTCGTGGAAGGCCGTGCGCAGCACCTCCATGGCCGCGATCAGGCCCTGCACGCCCACGTGGCCCGCCACCTTCAGCGCCGTCGGGTAGACGTCGTTGGTGCTCTGGCTCATGTTCACGTGCTCGTTCGGGTGCAGCTCGGCGTAGTGGCCCTTCTCGTGCCCCAGCAGCTCCAGCGCCAGGTTGGCGATCACCTCGTTGGCGTTCATGTTGGTCGAGGTGCCCGCGCCGCCCTGGATCACGTCGACCACGAACTGGTCGTGCGCGCGGCCCTGCCGCACCAGTTCGCAGGCGCGCTCGATGGCGTCGGCGCGCCGTGCATCCAGCAGGCCCAGCTCGTGGTTGGTGCGGGCCGCGGCTTGCTTGATGGCGGCCAGCGCGTTCACCAGGTCCGGGTAGGCCGAGACCGGAATGCCGCTGATCGGGAAGTTCTCCACGGCGCGCAGCGTGTGGACGCCGTAGTAGGCGCCGGCCGGCACCTCCCGGTCGCCGAGAAGGTCGTGCTCGATGCGTGTGGTCGCCATGCCGGGTGCCTGCGCTGGTTGCGGAAAGTGCATGGATCCTACGGTGCTGCGGAAGGAATCCAATCCATCAATTCACTTTTTGCATAATGGACCGCGATTTTCCGAATCAGCGGGAGGCAGCATGCAAGTCAGGTGGATCGAAGACTTCCTCACCCTCGCGGACGCGAAGGGATTCGCCAAGGCCGCCGAACGGCGCAACGTCTCGCAACCCACCTTCAGCCGCCACATGCAGTCGCTGGAGGAGTGGCTGGGCGTGGAGCTGGTGGACCGGCGCGGCTCGCGCGTGCAGCTGACGCCGTCCGGCCGCATCTTTCGCGAGTTTGCGATCGACATGCTCCGCCGCACCTACGACATGCGTGCGCTGCTGCGCGGCCAGACCGCGGTGGCCGAGAGCCTGATCCGCTTCTCGGTGGCGCACACGCTGTCCGTTACGTTCTTTCCGCAGTGGCTCAACCAGGTGCGCGCGGCCCTGGGCGACGTGCTGGCGCACGTCAATGCCGTCAACGTGGCCGACGGCGCCCTGGCGCTCACCGAAGGCGCCACCGACCTGCTGCTGGCCTACCACCATCCGCAGCTGCCGGTGCTGCTGGACTCGAAGCGCTTCCCGCACCTGAGGCTCGCCACCGAACGCATGGCGCCGTATTCCGTGCCGCTGCCCAGCGGTGCGCCGCGCTTCAAGGTGCCGGGTCGCCCCGGGGCCGTGATGCCCTTCCTGTCCTACTCCTCGGGGGCCTACCTGGGCCAGGTGGTCGAGATGATCCTGCTCAATGCCGGCGAGCCCTTTCACCTGACGCGGCGCTTCGACACCCACATGGCCGAGGCGCTGAAGGCCATGGTGCTGGCCGGCCACGGCCTGGGCTGGCTGCCGCAGAGCTCGACCCTGCGAGAGGTGAAGGAAGGGCGCCTGGTCGCCGCGGGCTCCGCGAAGTGGTGCTGCGAGCTGGAGGTGCGGCTCTACCGCGCCGCCGATCGCGGCCACGACATGGTCGAGCGCATCTGGGAGCAGCTGGCGCCCAAGGGGTGACCGGCGCCGCCCTGGATGCCGGGCCTTCGGGTGCATCCTCGAGGCCGCTGCGGACCACCGCGTCGCCCCCGCGCAGCACGCGCTGGCAAGGCCTGGCCGAACCCCACCAGCGCGGCATCGCCCACGGCATGGCCGTGGCGGTCGATCACGCGCTTGAAGTGGTTGCGGCCGCCATGTCGCAGTCGGTTGATGTCTCGTCGCAAGCGGCCTGTCGTTAGCCATGCCGCCGACTGCAGTGCCAAGGTTGACCCAGCCTGCGCGGTGAATTGCGGACGCGCTCGCCCGCTTGGTGGCGCGGCGGCCTTCGGTCTACAGTGCGGCCGTCTTCAGGACCCGAGCTGCCGTGAAACCGTCCCACATCGACCTCTGCAACGCCGTGCTGCTCACCGGAAGCGTCACCGCGGCAGCGCGGATGCTGAACGTGAGCCAGCCGGCCGTGACCAAGCTCTTGCAGAGCGCGGAAAACCAACTGGGCTTCAAGCTGTTCGTGCGCGAAAAGGGCAGGCTGATGCCGACCCAGGAAGCGCTGTCCCTGCAGCCCGAGATCTTCGAGATTGCCTCGCGCATCCAGCGGCTGCGCGACATGGTGCGCGAGCTGAGCGTGGAGCGCAAATCCGTCCTGCGCGTGGCCTGCGTTCCCTCGATCGCAGCCGCTCTGCTGCCGCCGGTGCTGTCGCGCTTCATGAAGCAGAACCCCAACGTCATCTGCCACATCGAGACCCATTCGCACGCCGGCATCATCGATCGGCTGCTCAGGCGCCAGTCCGACATCGGCTTCTCCCTGGCTTCCATTCCCAGCGCCGGCATCGTCGAAGAAACGCTCGTCTCCGGACGCGGCGTGTGCGTCGCTCCACGCACCCAGTTCTCCGAGAAGAAGAAGGAAGTCACCTGGAACGACCTGTCGCGCCACCAGGTGATCCGCATTCCGGCCAGCAGCAAGTTCGGCGGCCTGATGTTCGAGGCCTCGCAGGGCCTGGACGAGCTGTCGACCAGCCCGGTCATGGTGACGACCAACCTGCTGGCGATGAAACTCGCAGAGCAGGGCGTCGGGGTTGCAACGATCGATTCGTTCACCGCATCTTCGGCTAACCTCGAACTGGTGCGGGTGCTGCCGCTGTCGCCGGCGATCGAGGTGCGTTTGAACTGGATCCGGCGCACGGAAGGCACGTTGTCCAACTCGGCGCGCCGCTTCATTCAGGTGGTGGCGGCGGTGGGGCGCGAGCGCTCGGTTTGAAGGTCCTGAAGGACCGTCATGCCGCGCCGGAACCGCTCTCCCTCGTCCCCGCCGGCAGTGAACATCAGCTGGCGCATCAGTTCCCTCAGCGGCACCTCCATCGGGCCAGCGAGCATGTGGCGCACGATGTCCAGCCGCCCGGGCGGCAGCACGCTGGCGCAGCACATGTCGAACTTGGCGCGGCGCTCGGACGGCGTGAAGGGGTCGCCCAGGCCGCCCTTCATGTGCTGCACGGTCCGCTCCAGGCGTCTCCCGTCCTTCAGGCGCACCGTCACCTTGTGCGGCAGGTGATTGGCGGCGTTTTCCGAACCCTCCACCGAGCCGGGGTACTTGACCATGGTCACCAGCGGCATGAGCCTGCGCGTGGCCTCGTCGCGCACCGCTTCGGCGGTGTAGTCGGCCAAGGTCAGTTGTCCGAAACGCAGTGCCAATGCGATCGCATACGGCATGCTGAACTGCGCCTCCTTGTGGTTCATCGGCTCCGGGTAGCGCAGGTTGAGCATGATGCCGTGGCTCACCTCGACGACGACGGATTCGACGTCTTCGGGGCCGAAGCCGTGCTGCGCGCGCAGGGCCAGCACGCCGGCGATCGCCCTGTGCGATGCGCCGCAACAGGGCCACAGCTTGAACGCCATGCCCGACCGTTCGATGGCCAGAGGCTGACCCTCCTGGGGCAGCACATCGGACCAGTCGGCCTGCTTGACGCCGGCGTACAGCTCTCCGAAGCCGCAGGCGCCTTCCAGGGCCTCGTCGCTTGCGCGCAGGCCGTTGCGGGCCAGCCGCGCGGCGGTCACGCCGGCCTGGGCCGCGAGTCCGGCGTGCAGCGGCTTGGCCTCGGTGCCGAACTGCACCTTGGGGCCGGCGCACATCGACACCGACAGCGCCAGCGCATGCGTCATCTCCGTCGCGGCCAGGCCCATCAGGCGGCCACAGGCCACTGCGGCGGCCAGGGCACCGATGGTCGACGTGCCGTGCCATCCACGGTCGGTGTGGGCCCTGTCGACGGCTCGACCGACGCGTGCCATCACCTCCGAGGCGACGATCAGGGCATCCAGCGCCTGGCGCCCATGCAGGCCGGCCTCGTACCCCACGGACAGGATGGCGGGCACGACGACGGCGCAGAGGTGGCCCAGGCCGACGAGGAAGTTCTCGTCCATCTCGACGGCGTGGGCGGCATAACCGTTGGCCAGCGCGGCCTCCGCCGGCGAGGTCAGGAACTCCGCCCCGATGACGGGTACCGAACCCACCGTGCTCAATGTGCCGCGCACGGCCTCGGCGCCGCGGTCGCCCGCACCGGCGATCGTGCTGGCGATCGTGTCTTCCCAGGCGTGGGTCGCGATGTCCCACACCTTGGGCGACCAGTCGCAATGCCTCTCGGCCGCCCAGTGCGCCAGCGCGCGGGTTGCATTCATGTCGCTCATCGTTCTACTGCATTGATTGACGAAAGGTGGAAGTTCAATCCGTGATTCGCCCTGCCTCGGAGATCATCACGAAGTTGGTGTAGCGGCTGCCCACTCGCTTGCCGGAGCCGAAATGGACCCGGTAGCCCCCCGGGCCATCCAGCGTGGCGGATTCCATCGCCCGCATGAAGCGGGGCCTGTCCAGATCGGCGCCGCTTTGCTGCAGCGCCTGCACCACGAAACGGCCGACGATGAAGCCCTCGAATTCGGTGAAGTCCGGCTTTGCCGCTGGATCTCGTCGTGCCAATTGATTCCGGTAGTCCATGACCAGTGGATGGGCACCCCGGTGCGGATTGGGCACGAGCTGCGTCACCATCACGCCCCGGGCCGAAGGCCCCAACTGCCTGAGCAGCATCGGGATGTCCACCAGGTGGCGCGCGAAATAGCGCACCGAACCGCATTGCTTCTCGCGCAGGCCGCGCACCACGGCCGCCGCGTCACGCCCGGACACGCCGAGGACAAGCACGGCCGGGCAGGAGGCCGCCGCCAATGCGGCGACCGCCGTGGCCGCGGCCTGGTTCGAGTCCGCTGGGTTGATCTGCATCGTGGCCGTGGCCACGAGGTGGCGGCCGGTGGCTTGCAGCCTGGCATTCACTTCCTTGCGAAGTTCTTCGCCCAGTGCGTTGCGATAGTGGATCATCGCCACGCCCTGGTAGCCCACCGTGTCGATGTGGCGGACGATCGCCGCCAATTCGTCGCCCGGGCCCGCCCGGAACATGAATACGTTGGGCACCGGGTTGTCGTAGAGCTCGGGCATGGCCGCGTAGGGGCCGATGAACGGCGTGTCGGACTCGCGGGCCAGCGGCAGCGCGGCGCGGACCGGCCCCGAGAAGGTGTAGCCCACGAGCGCGAACACGCCGCTGTCGATGAGCTTGCGCGTATTGGCTCGTCCTGCCTCCGGGTTGTTGCCATCGTCCAGCGAGATGAGCTGCAGCTTGCGCCCGAATACGCCCCCCGACCGATTGGCCGCCTCGAAGGCCAGCAGCAAGCCGTCCCGGTACTGCTTTCCCAGTTCCGTGCCGCTGGTGCCACTGAGCTTGGCCGACTGGCCGAGCACGATGCGGTCGGTGAAAACCCCCGGCGTCGCGGCCCGCGCTGCGGTCAACGACCCGCCTTGGAAGAGAGCCGCGCCCAGGACGAAGCCCGCCGCAAGCAAGCGCCTTGTCAGCATGATGACCCTACTTCTGCGATGGGAGCCGGCCCCGAGGCCCTCGGCGCCATGGCCTTCGGCTCGAGCAGGATGCCCGCCGCCGGGCGGGCACGCGGTCAGCGCACGCTCATTCCTTGAGCCCGCCGATCTGCTTGATCAGCGTCTGCCACTTGGTGCGCTCGCTGGCAACGAAGGTCCGGAACGTCGGCGCCGATCCGCCTTCGATCACCGCACCGCGGCCCAGGATGAAGCTGTTGACTTCGCGCACCTTCAGCGCAGTGTTCAGCGCTTCGTTCAGCTTGGCCACGATGTCCTGGGGGGTGCCGGCGGGGGCAATCAGCCCGGACCACGAGAGCACGTCGTAACCGGGGACGCCTGCCTCCTGCATCGTTGGCAGGCCAGGGAAGCGTGGGCTCCGCCTGGTGGACGTGACCGCCAGGGCCCGTACCTTGCCGCTCTCGATCTGGCCCTCGATGGTGGCGACGTTCTCGAACATCAGGTCGACGCGGCCGCCGAGCATGTCCTGCACGGCCTGCGGGCCGCTGCGGTAGGGCACATGAATGAACTCGACGCCGGCTGCCCGCTTGTACATCTCGCCGCTCAAGTGGCCCGTGCTGCCATTGCCCTGCGAGCCGAGGAAGAGCGTGCCGGGCTTCCCTTTCAAATGCTGGGTCAGCTCGGCGACCGTCTTGACCGGCAGTTCGTTGCGCACGACCAGCACGTTCGCCTGATTGGTGAAACGGGCAATGAACTCGAAATCCTTCAGCGGGTTGTAGGGGGTCTTGGGATTGAATTCGGGTGTTATCACCAGCCCGGCGGTGTTGCCCATGCCCAGCGTGTAGCCATCAGGCGCAGATCGCGCTAGGACGGAGAGCGCGATGGAACCGCCGCTGCCAGGCCGGTTGTCGATGACGATGGCCTGCTTCAGCAGCTTGGCCATCTCTTCCGTGACGCGACGCACGTTCTGGTCGAGCGAACTGCCCGCCGAGGCGGGAACGATCACGGTGATGGGTTTTTCGGGCCAGGTCGTGGCATGCGAATGACCGCTGCCCAGCGCCACCAAGGCCATGGACGCCACCGGCCACAGCGCGAAATGCCTTCTTTGAATCGATCGATGCTTCATGTCGTGTCCCATTCCTGGCTGATGCCGCTTCGGCGCCCTCCTTCCGTTCGTCGAAGAGGTCAGCGCTGCGGATGTGCGAAGCGTAGTCGGGGCACGTGGAAGCAGGCCAATGAGAATCCAGGGCAGGCAATGAGCTTTGGTTATTCCCCAGGACCTCAGGTGCCGCAAGGGCGGGCGATGGCGCCGATGCGCGGCGCCCGGCCAGGCACCGCTTCTGCCTTCACCTGGCGAATCGCGTCAAACTCCTGATCGACGGCGACATGCCTGCCCGGACCTGCCGCTGCTTCGGAACATGTCCCTCGGCCTGTCCGGCGAGGGTGGGCCATGCCGGGCGAGGCGTTACCGCCTTGAATGAACTGACCAGAGAAAGGAAGACAACCGTGAAATCACGTGCCGCCGTGGCCTTCGAGGCCGGCCAGCCCCTGCAGGTCGTCGAGATCGACGTGGCCCCGCCGAAGAAGGGCGAGGTGCTGGTGAAGATCACCCACACCGGCGTCTGCCACACCGACGCCTTCACCCTGTCCGGCGATGACCCGGAGGGCCTTTTTCCCGCGGTGCTGGGCCATGAAGGCGCGGGCGTGGTGGTGGAGGTGGGCGAGGGCGTCACGTCGGTCGCGCCGGGCGACCACGTCATCCCGCTGTACACCGCCGAGTGCGGTGAATGCCTGTTCTGCAAGTCCGGCAAGACCAACCTCTGCGTGGCCGTGCGCGCGACGCAGGGCAAGGGCGTGATGCCCGACGGCACCACGCGCTTTTCCTACAACGGTCGGCCGCTGTACCACTACATGGGCTGCTCCACCTTCAGCGAGTACACGGTGGTGGCCGAGGTCTCGCTGGCCAAGATCAACCCCGCGGCCAACCACGAGCAGGTGTGCCTGCTGGGCTGCGGCGTCACCACCGGCCTGGGCGCGGTGAAGAACACCGCCAAGGTGCAGCCCGGCGACACGGTGGCGGTGTTCGGCCTGGGCGGCATCGGCCTGGCGGTGGTGCACGGCGCGCAGCTGGCCAAGGCCGGCCGCATCATCGCCATCGATACCAATCCGTCGAAGTTCGACCTCGCCAAGCTGTTCGGCGCCACCGACTTCGTCAATCCAAAGGACCACGACAAGCCGATCCAGCAGGTGATCGTGGACATGACGGGCTGGGGCGTCGACCATTCCTTCGAATGCATCGGCAACGTCGGTGTGATGCGCGCGGCGCTGGAGAGCGCGCACCGCGGCTGGGGCCAGTCCATCATCATCGGCGTGGCGGGCGCGGGGCAGGAGATATCGACGCGGCCGTTCCAGCTGGTCACCGGCCGCACCTGGAAGGGCACGGCCTTCGGCGGCGTCAAGGGCCGGTCGCAGCTGCCCGGCATGGTGGAGGACGCGATGCGGGGCGACATCCGGCTCGCGCCCTTCGTCACCCACACCCGGCCGCTCACCGCGATCAACGAGGCCTTCGACCTGATGCACACCGGCGAGTCGATCCGCACCGTCATCCACTACTGAACGGACCACGGGCCGCCTCGAGGTGCCACCAGCGCCGGCGCCGGGCGGCTGAAGCCGGTGCCTGCCCGCGTGGCGAACAAGGCGCCCGTGGCTGCGTCAAATGTCCGGTAGGCGGCCCCCGCAGGGCTTCCAAGCGCCCCATGAAAGGCGTGACACTCGGTGGACCCCCATCCGGAAGGCCTCGATGCGTGCGTTGCCTTGGCTGTGCCTGAGTGTCCTGGGCCTGTGTGCCGTGACGGCGAGGGCGCAAGCCCATTACGTGGGCAGCTTCGTGGGCGATGCCACGCTGCAGACGGCCCGCGACGGACCGGCGCTGGAAGCGGTCTTCCGCGGGCCCCGCCAGGCGGTGGCGGACGCGCAGGGTGTCGTCTACGTCGCCGACAGCGCCAACCACCTGATCCGCCGCATCCAGGGCGGCGTGGTCAGCACCCTGGCCGGTCAGGCGGGGCGCCAGGGTTTTGCCGATGGGCCGGCGGCCAGCGCGCTGTTCAACGAGCCCAGCGGCGTGCTGCTGGCGGCCGATGGTGCCGTGCTGGTGCTGGACAGCAACAACGGGCGGATCCGGCGCATCTCGCCGCAGGGCGTGGTGAGCACGCTGGCCGGCGGCGGGCCGGGCCGGTTTGCCGACGGTGCCGGCGCCGCGGCCGCCTTCAACGAGCCGCGCGGCTTTGCGCAGGATGCCGCGGGCAACCTGTACGTGGCCGACTACCAGAACCAGATGATCCGCAAGGTCACGCCCGCGGGCGTGGTCAGCAGCTTCGCGGGGGCGGCCGGCCAGCAGGGCAGCGTGGACGGCACGGGCAGCACGGCGCGCTTCTCGGCTCCGCAGGCCATCGTGGTGGACGCCGCCGGCAACCTCTACGTGGCGGACACCGGCCTGACCAAGGCCATCCGCAAGATCACGCCCGCTGGGGTGGTCAGCACGCTGGCCAGTGCCGCGCGCGGTGCCCGCTTGTCCGAGCCACGCGGCTTGGCCCTGCTGGCCGACGGCAGCCTGCTGGTGGCCGACGCCGGGCAGCACGAGCTGTTGCGCCTGGGCGCCGACGGTCAGCTCAGCAGCTGGGCCGGGTCCAGCGGCAGCCCCGGCAGTGCCGACGGCGGCGCCACCCAGGCACGGTTCTACGCGCCGATGGGCCTGGCCGGGACCGCGGCTGGCCGCCTGCTGCTGGCCGACAGCGGCAACCACCTGCTGCGCGAGATCGACCCCGCCGCCGCCACGGCCAGCACGCTGGCCGGCCAGTTCGGCTTCAGCGCCTCGGTGGAGGGCGATCGCCTGGCGGCGCGCTTCGAGGACCCGTACGCCGCCGCGGTGGATGCCGCCGGCCGGCTCTTCGTGGCCGATGCCAGCGACCACGCGCTGCGCGTGATAACGCCTGATGGGCGCAGCCAACTGCTGGCAGGACTGCCCGGCCGCTATGGCTGGGCGGACGGCACGGCAGAGCAGGCCCGGTTCTTCAAGCCGCTGGGCATCGCGCTGGGCGCGGACGGCAGCCTGTACGTGGCCGACAGCGGCAGCCACCGCATCCGTCGCGTCGCGCCGGACGGGCGCACCACCACCGTGGCCGGCACCGGGCAGCGCGGCCACCGCGATGGCGCGGCTGCCAACGCCCAGTTCAGCGAACCGAGCGGCGTGGCGGTGGCGGCCGACGGCAGCGTCTACGTGGCTGATTTCGGCAGCCACGTGCTGCGCCGCATCGCGCCGGACGGCCAGGTCAGCACGGTGGCGGGCAGCGCCGGCCAAGGCGGCTTCGTCGATGGTGCGCTGGGTGTGAACCGCCTGCGTTCGCCGGTGGACCTCGCCCTCGATGCCGGCGGCAACCTGGTGGTGCTCGACCGCAGCAACCACGCCGTGCGGGTGCTGGCGGCCAACGGCCAGCTGCGTACTTTGGCCGGTAGCGGCGCCGCGGGTTTTGCCGATGGCCAAGGCACCGCGGCGCGGTTCCAGTTTCCCTCCGGGCTGGCGGTGGATGCGGCGGGCACCGTCTACGTGGCGGACACCGACAACCAGCGCCTGCGCCGCATCGACGCCAGCGGCCTGGTCAGCAGCTTGGCCGGCGGCAGTTTTGGCCGCGCCGATGGCGTGGGCACGGCGGCGCGCTTCAGCAACCCCAAGGACGTGGCGGTGGGCGCCGATGGCCGCCTGTGGCTGGCCGACCGCGGCAACCGCAGCCTGCGCTGGGCAGCGCCGCTCAGCCTGGGCGACACGGCCACCGACTGCCTGCTGGACTGGGGCGAGCGCAGCTACCCCGCGCTGCTGGCGCCCGTGGCGTTGTCGCAGACCCAGGCGCCCTACCGCTACCGGGCCTACGCTGGCGGTGTGTACGTCGGCGTCTCCAGTGCCGATCGGCAGGTGGTCCTGCTGCAGGGCGGCGTGCTCGGCGCGCTGGGCGGGCTGGACGGCTTCCTGGCGCAAGCGGGCTGTGTGGCGCCCTGAGCGAGCCCCGGCGAGCGCTTGCTGCGATCCCCTGCCAGCCCGCGACGGCCTTCAGGCCGCCTTCGCGAGCATCCCTGCGGGTCGATGACGAATCTGCGTGGCTCATGTCATGAGCCATGCGCCGCAGAGACTGCGCCGAGCCGATGCCCGCCGCCTGGGCGAAGGGCATCGGCGCTGAGCAAACCTTTTGGAGGGAATTGTCATGAAGATGAAGAACGTTCTGCGGGTGGTCGCGGCCGGCCTGGCGTCCTGGCTGTGCGCTGCCCCGGCTCTGGCGGCCGGCTGGACCTTGACGGACCTGGGCACCCTGGGCGGCGCCAGCAGCGCGGCCGACGGCCTCAACGACGCGGGCCAGGTGGTGGGCTATGCACAGGCCGCCGATGGCACGCCGTACCCGGTGATCTGGAGCGGCGGCGTGGCCGCGGTACTGGCCACGCGCCCCGGGCGCGCGGTGGCGGTCAGTGCGAGCGGCGTCGTGGCGGGCAATGTGGCGAGCACCGATGGCATGAGGCTGGACGCCACGCTGCTGGGCGGTGGCACGGCGCATGACCTGGGAACCTTCGGCGGCAGCTTCAGCCTTGTCGCGGCGGTCAACGACAGCGGGCAGGTGGTGGGTTATGCGCGAACGCCCGATGAGAAGGACCATGCGTTTCTCGCCACGGCGTCCGGCATGGTGGACCTGGGCACCTTCGGCGGCCAGTACAGCTATGCCTATGGCCTGAACCAGGCCGGGCTGGTCGTAGGCGTTGCATCCGACGCGTCGGGCATGTCGCGCTGTTTCCTGTCTACAGGCGGCGGGCTGATCGACCCAGGCACGCTGGGTGGTCGGTTCTGCAACGCCCTGGCCGTCAACGACGCCGGTCAGGTCACCGGCAACAGCGGCACGAGCGCCGGGGTGGGCCATGCCTTCGTTCTCGACAGCCGCGGCATGGTCGACCTGGGCACGCTGGGCGGCAGCAGCAGTCTGGGCTATGCGATCAACCGCCACGGGCAAGTGGTGGGTGTGGCCCGCACGGCGGCGAACGAAGCGCATGCCTTCTTTCATGACGGCACCCGCATGATCGATCTGGGCACCCTGGGCGGCACCAGCAGCACGGCCACGGGTGTCAATGCATCGGGGCAGGTGGTCGGCCATTCGGCGCTGGCCAACGGCAGCAGGCAGCCGTTCCTGTTTGCCAATGGCGTCATGGTCAACGTGAACACCCTGGTACCGGGCTTGTCCAACGTTGATGCCTACCGCCTGTATCTCAACGACGCGGGCCAGATCGCCGGGACCGGCACGATCGGCGGCAAGCAGCGTGCGTTCCTGCTCACGCCCACGCCCTGAGACCCGAGCCTGGGCCGTACAAGTGCCCCGGCTAGCGCCCCTGCTTCGCGAGCCAGCGGTCAATCAGATCGACGGCTGCGAACGCCGGTCGGGGGTACGGCGTGGGTTCGTCGAATGCCCGCCTCATGTCCTGGACGGCTGTCCGAACCTCCACGCCTTTGGCCTGATAGGCGCTGGCCACCTCCAGCGCCAAGCGGACCTCGGCATGGAGCATGCCGGCGTACAGGTGGCTGGGATGGTTGCAGTTGCGGATACGCCGGCGAATCTGCCCGGCCTGCTGCAACAGGCCCTCGGGCAGGGCCGCGGCGATCATCGCCTGGGCCTGCTTGTCCACCTCGTTGGCGGACAGGAAGCCCAGCACCTCGGGCGCGGCTTCGGTCTTGAGCAGGCGCGCCATCTCGTCCTGCCAGTCGGCCCTGGACTTGATCTTGGCCAGCGCCCGTTCGCGGATGATGGGGTGGCGCCCCCGGGGCGTGTGCACCAGCAGCGCGGCGATGCCCTGCTGCGCATCGGTCGCTTCGATCTGCTGGACGATGCCCCGCTGGAAGCTGTCCAACTCACCGCGCTGTGCCAAGCCTGCCCATGACCGTGCGGCAGTGCCCACCCCCATGCCGACCAGCGGCAGGCTGCTCAGCACGACGATGCCCAGGGTCAGCGCGGTGGCCGCGCCGGCCGGCAGGGCACGGGCAAGGCCGTCGTTCAGGTGGACCGCAGCCCAGGCCAGCACGAGCACGGGCAGCACGAAGGCGCCGGCCAGGCGCAGTACCTGCGGCAGGAAGGTGCCGGGATCGGACAGCAGGTAGAAGCCCAGCGCGGTCAGCGCGAACCAACCCGCGCCCAACAGGGCCCGCGCACCCGTGCTGTTGCCGAAGCGGTCGAAGCCGCCGCGCAGTCCCACCGCCAGCGTGGTCAGGCCGGCGGCGACCAGCAAGCCGAAGCAGAGGATGACGACCGCCCAGGCCTGCCCGACGCCGGCATCGCCACCCGGCGTCTTCTGCAGGACGGCCAGCTTGAGCAGGCCCATCAGGCACAGCGCCGTGCCGACGAGGCAGAGGTTTCCGAACACCGACACGAGCGTATGGCGTGAGCCTGAATGCCTGGATTCTTGGTCGACACCGCATCAGGCGCGTTTCCGCGGGCCCGCCGCCGGGCTCGTCGCTTGTTTCACTGGTTGCCGCGCGGTGGTTCCGAAGGAACTGCCGAGGCTGCCATGCGGCCGCAGGCACGCACGAACGGCTCGGTCAGGACCAGGTCAAGCCTTGGTCCTGGGCTTGAAGATGTGGATGGTCTCGCCGCGCGCGAGCATGTCCACCAGCTGGGCGATGCGCTTCGCACGCGTCTCGGCCTTCACGGCCGTCTGTATGCGCCACAGCACGGCGTAGCGATTGGCGGCGTTGATTGCTGCGAAGAAGGCCTTGGCCTGCGGCGCGGCTTCCAGCGCCGCCAACAGGTCCTCGGGCACCACGGACGTGCGGGCTCCGTCGTAGGCCTGCGCCCAGCGCCCGTCGGCCTTGGCGGCCTCGATCTGCGCGTAGCCCGGCGCCTGCATGCGGCCGGCCTCGATCAGCGCCGAGACCTTGTCGACGTTGATCTTTGACCAAACGCTGCGCGCGCGCCGCGGCGTGAAGCGCTGGAGAAAGTGCTGGTCATCGAGGCCCTTCTTCTGGCCGTCGATCCAGCCCCAGCAGAGCGCGATCTCCACCGCCTCCGGGTAGGTGACGCTCGGTTCCTGGGCGCCCCGCTTCGCGATCTTGAGCCAGAGGCCGTCGGAGCCGGCGTGGTTCCTCTTCAGCCAGGTCTCGAAGGCTTTGGCGGTCTTGAACAGGGTCGGCGCAGAGTCGAGTGGATTGGACGATCTGTTGGTGGGCATCGCATCGAGTGTGCCGCACGGGCGCCAGAGCGGCTTGCTGCACAGAGGCATGCGCCTTGGATCACCGGCACCAGGAAGCTTGGAAAGGCGCCCTCTGCGAGAGCTGACGCGGCCATGGACGTTCGCTACCGCGCTCCGGGCGTGGACTTTGGAAGACTCGCCGCGACGTCGCGAAATGCCAGGAGCGCAGCTTCCAGGTGCTCGATGATTTCTTGCTGCAACACGTCCGGCGCCGGAAGGTCGTCGAGGTTGTCCAGACTCTCGTCCTTCAGCCAGAAGATGTCCAGGCTGGCCTTGTCGCGGGCCATCAGGTCTTCGTAACGGTAGCGCTTGAACCGCTCGGTCTCTTTCCGCTCATGGCGGTTCTCAGGGTGATAGCTGGCGATGAAGTCCTGCAGATCATCCAGCTTCAACGTGCGCGTCTTCAGCGTGAAGTGCTTGTTGGTGCGCAGGTCGTAGAACCACACGTCCCTGGTGTGCACACGTCCATCCTTGGGCGCGTTGTCGAAGAACACCACGTTCGCTTTGACGCCCTGCGCATAGAAGATGCCGGTGGGCAAGCGCAGGATGGTGTGGACGTCGCAGGTCTCCAGCAACTTGCGGCGGATCTTTTCGCCCGCGCCGCCTTCGAAGAGCACGTTGTCGGGCAGCACCACGGCCGCCTTGCCGTCCACCTTCAACATGCTCACGATGTGCTGCAGGAAGTTGAGCTGCTTGTTGGACGTGGTTTCCCAGAAGTCCTGGCGCTCGTAGGTGAGCGCGTCCCGGTCCTCCTCGCCTTCCTCGTTGGTGATGGTCATGCTGCTCTTCTTGCCGAAGGGCGGGTTGGCCAGCACGTAGTCCACCTTCACCTTGGGCTCGGCGATCAGCGCATCGGAGCGCTCCACCGAAGGCTCTCCGTCCAGCTCGCCGATGTTGTGCAGGAAGAGGTTCATCAGGCAGAGGCGGCGCGTGTTGGGCACGATCTCGTTGCCGTGAAAGGTGGCGTTGCGCAGGAACCCCTTGTGCCGCTTGTCCAGCTTGGCACCGGGGCGGGTCAGCCAGTTGTAGGCGCCGAGGAAGAAGCCGCCCGTGCCGCAGGCCGGGTCGGCAATGGTCTTGCCCGGCGCGGGGCGCAGGCACTCGACCATCGCCTGGATGATGGGGCGCGGCGTGAAGTACTGGCCGGCACCGCTCTTGGTGTCTTCGGCGTTCTTCTGCAGCAGGCCTTCGTACAGGTCGCCCTTGGTGTCGGCCTCCATGCCGACCCAGTTCTGCTCGTCGATCATCTGCACCAGCCGCGAGAGCTTGGCAGGGTCCTGGATCTTGTTCTGTGCCTTGAAGAAGATGGCCCCCAGCATGCCCGGCTTGTTGCCCAGCGCGTGCAGCGTGGCCAGGTAGTGGGCTTCGAGCGGCTCGCCGGTCTTGCTGCGCAGGCTGGCCCAGTCATGGGCGCGGGGGATGTTCGTGTTGCGGTTGTAGGGGTCCTGCGCGTACTCGTGCGCCATCTTCAGGAACAGCAGGTAGGTGAGCTGCTCCAGGTAGTCGCCATAGCTCACGCCGTCGTCGCGCAGCGTGTGGCAGAAGTTCCAGACTTTCTGGATAAGGGCGGAGGTGTTCACCGTTTCTTTCTTTCGGAGGGCAGGCGGGCGTTGGCTGCCGCGATGGAGGCTTGCAGTTTCTCGTGCAGCACCTGGCGCGGGGGCAGCACCGTGAGGTATTCCGCCACATGAATGCCTGCCTGGCCGAGTTCGAGAAGCTCCACCTGTTCATCGTTCTTGTCGGCGCACAGGATGATGCCCAGCGGCGGCAGCTCGTCCGGCGCGCGCTCGTGCTTGTCGAGCCATCGCAAGTACAGCTCCATCTGGCTCTTGTAGGCGTGCTTGAAGCGGCCCATCTTGAGTTCGACCACCACCAGGCGCTTGAGCAGGCGGTTGAAGAACAGCAGGTCGATGTAGAAGTCGTCTCCATCGAGCTGAATGCGCTTCTGCCGGGCGATGAAGGAGAAGCCTGCGCCCAATTCCAGCAGGAAGGACTCCAGCTCGCGCAGGATGCCGTCTTCAATGTCCTTCTCGACGTAGCGGTCCGTCAGGTTCAGGAAGTCGAGCACATACGGGTCCTTGAGCACCATGGCGGGCTGCAGATCACCTTGCGCGCGCAGGGCCTGTAGTTCTTCCTGGATCAGCGTTTCCGGCTTCTTCGACAGGGCCGTGCGCTCGTAGAGCATGGAGTCGATGCGCTCGCTCAGGGACCGCACGCTCCAGCCTTCGATGCGGCACATCTCGGCGTAGAACTCACGCTGCAGGGGCCGCTTGAGCGGCAGCAGCTCCCGGAAATGCGACCAACTCAAATGTCGCCACAGCGTGGCGACAATCGCCTCGTCGGGGAAGCACTCGGCAAACTGGATCATGCGGCGCAGGTTCTTCTCTTCGAAGCCGCGCCCGTAGTCCGCCTTCAACTGTCGCGACAGCGTGGCGACAATCTCCTTGCCGTACTCTGCCCGTCGTGCCCCCAGGATTTCCAGCCGGATGCGCTGACCCACGCGCCAATACAGCTGGGTTTGCGCCGCGTTGACCGCGACGGTGGCCGCGCGCATGGAGGCGTCGATCAGGGCGCGCAGGTCACCCAGCAAGGCTTGCGGCGTGGCCGGTTTGGGCAATGCCACCGACTTCTTCACAGGGGACTTCGGGCGGCCTGGGGTCATGCGGTCTCCCGGGCTTTGCTGGCCCGGGGCTTCTTCAGAATGGCCCGTGCACCCCGCTCGGCGCGGATGCGCTCCAGCAGCACGCTGGCCGGTTCGTCGTTCGGGTCCTGCGGCACGAGCTGGCCGGCGAAGGCGGCGCGGAGGATGTTTTGGCGTTGGGCGGTGGATTGCTTTAGCGAAAGCTCGACCGCGACTTCCAACTCATTAAGCGCACAAAGGCCGCGTTCGTAAGACAGAGCAATGGCTTCCTGTTCGGCAAGCGGCGGCATTGGCACGAACGTGTCGTTCAGAATCTTCTGGCTGATGAATGGCTGCGCACCACCCTTTGAGCCGGATCCGAGCCTTGCAGACTCCATCGCCAATGCGGCGTACTGCCATGTGACCGAATCAGCCTTTGACGTTGCATAAATGGCGTTGTCGGTGATCCACGCAGCGGCCTCTGTTCGATAGACGTTTCCGCAATGCACGCCTACTCGACCGATCACGATGGTGTTGTGAGGCACATTAGCCTCGTGGTGGTTTCCAGCGATTCCGTTGCCACCGTATACGGGAAAGCTTCCGGCGACTTGTGCTGACGCGGGCAGAAAGTCTCCGCTTCCCCAAGTAAAGATCGCTTCCGCTGTGGCCCACACCCACCCCTCCGGCAGTTCCGGCAGATCGGCGGTATCCGGCTGCACCGGCTCGGGGTATTTCTTCGGCCAGTCTTTGGGCGGGGCTTTGCCTTGTTCCTTGAACTTGGCGAGTTGCTTGGCTTCCCAGCGAGCGCGACGCTCAGTGAGGATGCGTTGCAGCAGCTGGGCGCCGGTCTCGGTGGCGGTGCCGAGCTTGCGCTGCGCTTCGCGCCACGTGGCGGTGAGCGCGCCTTCGACGGCGGCCTTGAGCAGGGACTGGCGGTATTGCCGCAGCTTCTTCTGCGCCGCCTTCAGCTCCGCCACGCCGGCATCGAGGTCGGACAGCAGTTCTTCGAGTTTGGCGACGATGCGGGATTGTTCCGCTGCTGGTGGAAGCCGGATGGGTAAAGAGCCGAGCTTGGTCAAACTGATGGATGCGAGATTGGTTGTCTGCGAACCATGTTCGGCGAAGTACGACTGAGCCATTGAATTGGTGAAATGCGCGATGTACACCGGATCAACGTCTCGGCTTAGCAGTCGCGCACGAAAGACATGGTTCTGGTGGATGCAAACGGGGATTTGACCCTGCCAGATCCAGCCTCGACCGAGTTTGTCCCGATCTCCGCCTTCGTTCAAAAGTATGTCGCCGGGCAATAGGCTCAGCTTCTGAATGTCAGATTCCGATGCCGAAATCAACTTCACCTCGGTTAGATCGAGCCGTCCTCGCTGCACATTGGCGACCCGCAAGTAGGGGACGTCGCGAAAGCCCGCCCCCGAAGACTTCTTGGCGTCCTTGGTCACGCCCCCAACGATCTCGGCGATCTCACGCAAGGTGGTGCTCTGCCAACCATGCGGCAATCCGTGTGGAATGCCACTCACGCCACCAACTCCTCATTCATCTCATTCATCAGCGTATCCAGCTCTTTCCCGAACAGTCCCCAGGCCTTCTGCAAGCCCCCCTTGTCGGCCAGCTCGGCGTAATCAAAGTCCTCGCGCGTGATCGAGCATGAGCTCGCCACGTGATCTTTCATCAGGCGCAGCCACTCGGTCTGCTCCGGCGTGAACGACGTGCCGCGCTGCGCGTTGTGGCGGAAGATCCATTGCTGGAAGCGGCGGTCCACCTCGTCGGCAAAGGGCTTCAGTTCGGCACCTTCGCCATCCAGCCCCAGCGCGAAGCGCAGCAGGCTCACCAGATCGGTGAGCTGGCGGCGGGTCGTGGCGCCCTTCACCTGGCTCGCCTGCACCCGGGCATAAGCGTTCCACAAGCGCTCGGTGGTCAGCATCAGCGGCGGGCGGCTCAATTGCTCGTGCAGCTCTTCGAGCATCTCCAAGGTGAGCGCGCGGCGCTGGTGGGGCTGCTGGTAGAAGAAACCCAGGGCGGCGATCTCGTCCTTGTGCTGGCGGATGTAGTCGGCGAATGTCAGGATCACGGCGCGGGCCTGGGCCTCGGCCTGCTGCGAGAAGCCCGAAAAGGTGACCTGATCGAGGTTGATGTGATCGATGAGCTGCTCGCGCTCGCGGCGGGCGCTTTCGATCTCGTCGCGCAGTTCGGGCTTGTCGAAAGGGGCGCAGGCGGCGGCCACGCGGCTGGCGCGGGCGGCTGCGATCTCTTGCGGCAGCAGCGTGTCTTCGCTGCGGGTGATGCCGCTGGCCTGGGCGGTGGCGAGCGCGGCCTGCACGATGGCGTCGGGGTCCAGCGCGGTGATCAAGGCCTTGCCCAGCTCGCCGACCGGCACGCCGCCGCTCAGCTTCTCGATGCGCGCCTTGGCCTTGTCGTCGAGCTGCTTGTTCAGGCGCACCAGGCGGTTGGCGAGGGAGAGCACGGTGTCGTCGTCGCGGCTGCCCATCGCTACGCCCTGCAGCAGGTCCTTGAGCGCGATGCCGGGCCTCTTTTCGAGTGGACGGCTTTCGGTCTTGCAGGACTTTTCCACGCCCACGGCGTCGATCAGCACAAAGCGGGTCTTCGCGCCTTCGGCACTGCCGCTCACGCGCTTGAGGCCGTCGGCATCCAGGCTGCGCACGCCGCGGCCCTTCATCTGCTCGTAATAGCCCTTGCTGCGAACGTCGCGCATGAAGAGCAGCACTTCGAGCGGCTTCACGTCGGTGCCGGTGGCGATCATGTCCACCGTCACGGCAATGCGCGGGTGGTAGTCGTTGCGGAAGCTGCTGAGGATGCTGTCGGCGTCTTCCTCGGCGCGGTAGGTGACCTTCTTGCAGAAGGCATTGCCCTGGCCATAGACCTCGCGCACGATGTTGATGATGTCGTCGGCGTGGCTGTCGGTCTTGGCAAAGATCAGGGTCTTGGGCGTTTCCTTGCGGGCCGGGAAGATCTGCGTTTCCACCGCCGTCTTCATGGCCTGGATGACCTGGCGGATCTGGCTCGTGTTGACGACCGAGCGGTCCAGCTCCTTGCCGGTATAGACGTTGTCTTCTTCCGTTTCACCCCAGCGCTTCTTGCGGGTCTGGCGGTCGCGGTGGTCCACCCATTCCTTGGCCTTGAGTTCGGCACCCTTCTGCGTGATTTCGGTGACGATCTCGAAGACGTCATAACCGACGTTGACGCCGTCAGCGACCGAGTCCTCGTAGCTGTACTCGGCGACGATGTTTTCGTTGAAGAAGCCGAACGTGCGCTTGTCTGGCGTGGCGGTGAGGCCGATGAGGAAGGCGTCGAAGTAGTCGAGTACCTGCTTCCACAGGTTGTAGATGCTGCGGTGGCACTCGTCGATGACGATGAAATCGAACTCCTCGATGGGAATGGCCGGGTTGTAGCGAACGAGCTTCTCCTGCTTGCTCGTCTGCTGCACTTCGTTGAGCGAAATGTCGTCGGCCGAATCGTCGATGGCCTCGCCGGAGAGGATGGAGTACATGCGCTGGATGGTGCTGATGCACACCTGCGCATGCGGGTCGATGCTGCTCGATGCGAGCCGCCGCACGTTGTACAGCTCGGTGAACTTGCGGCCGTCGTCAGGCGGCGTGTAGGCCATGAACTCCTGGTGCGCCTGCTTGCCGAGGTTGCGCGTGTCCACCAGGAACAGGATGCGCTTGGCCCTGCCGAACTTGAGCAGGCGGTAGACGGCGGTGATGGCGGTGAAGGTCTTGCCGGCGCCGGTGGCCATGTGGATCAGGGCGCGGGGCTTGTTCTGCGCGAGCGACTTCTCCAGGCCGGTGACGGCGCCGATTTGGCAATCGCGCAGGTTGCGCTCGGGAAGCGCCGGCATGCCGTGGGCGAGGCGGCGACGCAGCGTGTCAGGCTGCGCCAGCCAAACGGCCAACTGCTCGGGCCTGAAGAAATGGAAAAGCTCGCGCGAGCGGGGTGCGGGGTCGGCGTTGTCGGTGAAACGGATGATCTGGCCCGTGGCTTCGAACAGGAAACGCAGCGGGGTGTTGTCTTTGCGCCATTTGAGGTTGGCGGTGGCGTAACGCGCGGTCTGCGCCTCGGTGACGGTGAGGTTTTCGCCGGCGCTGTCATTCTTGGCTTCGATCACGCCGCAGGCCGTGCGATTGACGAAGAGTACGTAGTCGGCCGGGCCGGTGTCGGTGGGGTACTCGCGCACCGCCACGCCAACCCCAGCAGCGAGGTTGAGCTGCCTCATGTCTTGGACAACCCAGCCGGCAATTTCCAGCTTTTGGTCAATCTGCTGCCGCGCTTTGGCTTCAGGTGTCATGTCACGCGCCACTCCCCTCAGTGCCGCTCATGTCGATCGGGAGATCGTCTACTCACAGGTCACGCGTCGAAATGCGGCATTTGATCCAAGCTGGCCATCTGCAGCGTTGCGGCAGGATTCTATGGGCGGCGCTTCGGGCCGCGGGTTCCGCGGGCACCCGGTGCAACAGAAGAGCGACTGCTCATGGCTCGACACCGGACCTCTCCCTATCCGTCCCGAGTGACCCAGCCCAGTCCGGAGCGGCACTTCCAGTGCCATGTTCGATGTTCGTTTTGGAGGATGCCGCTTTCACTGCAGATCTCCCGGGATCTGCGGCCCCGCTCCGCACCCCCGGCTCGGCGCTTCGCCTGTCTGCCAGACGCGTCTCCACGGCACCACCGCACTCAGGCGTTAGCGGACAGCCTGTCCGCCATCTGCCGCGCCACCTGCCGCAGCGCCCGGCTCACCGGCGCATGCTGGGCCAGCCGGTTCCAGAACACGGTGGCCGGCCCCACCGCGGCGCTGCCCGCGCTGCGCGGGTCGGGCTGGAAGGGCGTGTAGTCGGGCGCGCCGCCCATCGCGGCGTCCGGGCGCCAGCGCATCGGCAGCATGTCGTACACCGGCGCGAGCGTGAAGCGGCCTCTGGCCAGGTCTTCCCGCGCGACGAAGAGGCCGAGGTTGCCGGCATGCATGTCGGTGTTGCCGATCAGGCGGCCAAAGTGCAGGAGGGCCTCGGCGCGACGGGCGTCCAGCGCGGGCAGGCGGCGCTGGCGGGCCAGGGCTTCGCAGCTGGTGGCCCAGTTCACGTAGGTGTCGGCGACGAAGGCCTGGTGCGCCGCGCCCACCGGCACCACGTGGCGGCGGCCGCGTGGGCCGATGCGGTCGAAGCGGGCGCTGAGCAGGTAGCTGCGCTGCGCGCTGTCGACCACGCGGGTGGCGGCCACGTCCACGCCGTGCTCGGCCAGCACCTGGCTGGCCAGGGCCTCGGCTTGCAGCAGGTCGGCCCAGCGCTCGCCGAAAGGCGTGCCGCGCGGCGGCGTGAACTTCACCAGCACGTGGCGGCCATCGTCCAGCAGCGCCAGGAACTTGGGCTGCTCACCGCCGGCGGAGGAGCCCGCGGGCAGCGTGCGCGCCACGTCGGCGGCCAGTGCGTCCAGCGCCGCGGGCAGTTGCCGCGGTTCGGTAGGCAGCGGCGCATGCGCCGCGGTCGCGGTCGCGGGCGTGGGGGTCCAGGGTTCGCCCAGGGTGATGGCTCCGGCCGCGTCGTGCAGGTGCAGCGCGGCGAAGAGCACGGTCTCCAGGTTCCAGCGCTCGGGTTGCGAATCGACCCCCGCACCGGCCAGGCGCTGCGCCAGCAACCGGCCCAGGAAGCCCTGGGCCTGCAACGGGCTCAGGAACCAGGGCAGGGCGCCGCGGGTGGTGCTGTTGAAGGCGTCGGCCTCGACGTGCAGTACGTCGCCCGCCAGCAGTGACAGTGTGCCGATGCGAAGCGGCGTGCCGTCTTCTCCGGTCCACCAGACGGGCTGTTGCGCCGGCAATCCGCGAATGGATTTCCCGATGCCGTATCGGGTGGCTCGGGCGCGCCCGAGCGTCAGCACCTCGCCGGACAGGCCGGCCAGCAGTCGCGAGAGCGTGGGCTGGCTCCTGCCGATGGCCTCCTGCAGCTCCTGGGCGGATGCAAGGCCACGCGTGGCCAGGAGGCCGAGGATGCGCTGCCGGTCCAGGTCGTGGTCTGGTGCCATGGGGCGTGCTTGAATAGATACTGAATAGATACTACAGCAAGCTGCGTGAGGTGGCCTGTCGTTGCGGTATCGGCATGGTGTACCGGTGGCGGCCGGTGCCGGTGCCGCGGGTCCGCCGCTTGCCGGGCAGGGAGCGGGCGACAAGAATGCGCGGCCATGCACGTGCCTGTCGCTTCACCCTCGTTCCCTCGCCCGTCCGCATGTTCGCCGCGGCGTCGCGCGCTCGTGCAGGCCATGGCGGCTTCCGGCCTGATCGGCCCGCCTGCGCGGACCGCAGCGGCCCCCCAGGCGCCGGAAGTGGCCAACGTCACGGGGCTCTACACAGTGCAGGTGGGCCGCATCGAGCGGCCCGCCTCCACGGCGGACGTGGTGCGTGCACTGAAGGCCTGGCCGGGCCAGGTGGCGGCCGGCGGCGGCCGCTTCAGCATGGGCGGGCAGGTGGCGGTCGAAGGTGGGCTGCACCTGGACATGCGCGGCATGAGCCGCCTTGTGTGGTTTCAGCCGAGCGCGCGGACGGTGCGCGTGCAGGCCGGCATGCGCTGGCGTGAGCTGCAGGCGCTGTTGCAGCCGGTGGGGCTGGCGGTCAAGACCATGCAGAGCTACGCCAACTTCACGGTCGGTGGCTCCGTGTCGGTGAACGCCCATGGCCGATACGTGGGGCACGGGCCGGTCGGCAACACGGTGCGCGCGCTGCAGCTGGTGCTGGCCGATGGCTCGGTGGTGGAAGCCAGCCGGACCAACAACGCCGAACTGTTCCACGCCGCCGTCGGCGGTTATGGCGCCATCGGTGTCATCACCGAGGTGGAACTGGACGTGGTCGACAACGTCAAGATAGAGCGTCAGGTGGAGCGGATACCGCTCGACCGCTATGCGGCCTACTTCAAGGAGAAGGTGCTGGCCGATCCGTCGGCAGTGCTGCACAACGCCGACCTGCTGCCGCCGCGTTTCGATGCCCCGGTCGCGGTCACCTGGCGGCGCGCGGCGGCCGATGCCGTGCTCACCGATACCGAGGCCCTCGAGCCGCACGGCCGCAAGCACGTGGCCAAGGCGGGCGTGATCTGGCTCGTCACCGAAATGCCCTTCGGCGAGCGCTTGCGGTCGGACGTGCTGCACCCCCTGCTGACCCGCGGTCCCGCGGTGAAGTGGCTGAACCGCGAGGCCAGCCTGGACGTGGCGCAGCTGGAGCCGCTGACGCGCAGCCTGTCGACGTTCGCGCTGCAGGAGTACTTCGTGCCGGAGCGGCGCTTCGGCGACTTTGCCGCGGCGATGGCGGCGGTGCTGCGGCGCCATGACGTGGAGGCGCTCAACGTCAGCATCCGGCATTCGCCGGCGGACCGCACCGCGTTGCTGCCGTGGGCGAAGGAGGACGTCTTCTGCTTCGTGCTGTACCACAAGCAGCGCGTCTGGACGCTGGCGCAGGAGGAAGTGGGACGCTGGACGCGCGAGCTGATCGACGCGGCGCTGAAGTGCGAAGGGCGGTACTACCTGCCCTACCAGCTGCATGCCACGCAGGCGCAGTTCGATGCGGCCTATCCGGAAGCGCAGCAGCTGCGCCGCCTCAAGGCGAAGGTGGATCCGGCGGGGCGCCTGAGCAACCAGCTCTGGCGCACCTACCTTCGATCGTGAGCGGCTGTCGCAGCGTGCCGGCCCTTCAGCGCGCCAGCGGTCGTGCCAGGTAGACGCCTTCGCGCCCCGGCACCGGCTTGCGCGTGGGCATCAGGATCGTGCAGTCGTCGCAGGGGGCACGCACTTCCTCGGCCCCGTCGATGGCGATCAGCTCGCCGCGGGCAAAGGTCTCGAAGCCGCGCAGCGGCTTCGGGAACCGGAAGTCCGGGGTCTTGATGACCCAGGTCTGCAGCAGCTCGAAGCGCTGCTGCCGTGCGTCGGCCTGCGGGCGGCGTTCGACAAGGCCGAAATGGCCCAGGAAATCCAGCGCCACCTCGGTCGCCAGTGCGGCGCTGTCGCGGCGGAAGTGGCCGCCGCACTCGGCGACCAGGGCCACGCCGTGGTGCTCGGGCGTGCCGTGGCGCCCGTGCTGGACCAGCGGCGTGCCGGAACCCAGGCCCTGCGGCATCACCAGGTGCACGGCGGGCCGGCCGATCGCCAGCGCGGCCTGCGCGTTGCGCCCGAACTGCGGGTAGACCCAGAACGGCTGCACGTCGGTGCTGGTGGAGTGGATGTCGAGGATGTGGTCGGCCGCGGCCACGGCGGGCCGCAGCTCGCGGGCGCGGCGCAGTTCTGGGCTGTCCTCGTCGCCGTCCAGCCAGGCGGCGGACCAGATGCGGTTCAGGTTGTGCACCAGCTGGCGGCTGTCCAGCGGCTTGGCCGGGTCGAAGCTCTCGTAGGCGGCGACGTTGGCGAAGCTCACGGTCAACGTGCCGATCAGCGGTCGGATGCCCTGGTCCAGCAGGTGCGTGGCGGCGACCATGCCGCAGAACTCGTTGCCGTGCGTCAGCGCATTGACCAGCACGTGTGGTCCCGGGCGGCCGGATTCGAAGCGGTGCACGTAGTCGATGCCGGTGTTGCCGCGGCGGTAGGGCGTGAGGTCGCGCGGCAGGACCTCGAAGTCGGGTAGGGTGGCGATGTCCATCGGTCGGCTCCTGGCGATGCGGGCGATGCAGGCGATGCGGGCGATGCGGGCGATGCGGGCGATGCTATGCGCCAGAAGGGCCCCACGCCGCACTGTGCGCCGTTTTCGTAACCCGCCTGATGGTGGCGGCCGCGATGGACGATGCCGGTGCAATCCTGCACCGCGGTGCAGTGGCCTGCGTTTACAGCCTGACACCGCGGCCGCCACGCGCGGTGGCACAACACGGTACCCCCACCCTGAGCCGTTTCCATGCTGCCGACCCCCATGCGCACCTTGCTGTGCGCCGTGCCACTCGCCCTGGCCGCGGTGTCGGCCCAGGCCGGTGCCGCGTCGTGCCCGGCCAGCATGCCGGTGCAGGGCGCGGCCATTCGCGGTGGCGCGCCGCTGTTTCCGGCGGACAACTGGTGGAACCTGGACATCCGGCAGGCGCCGGTGGATGCCAACTCGGCGGCCTACATCGCCTTCATCAACAACGGCGGCACGCGGCGGCTGCATCCGGACTTCGGCGGCGAGGAGTCGCCCGGCAGCGTCGCGATCTATGGCTTGCCCTATGCCGTCGTCGATGCTTCGCAGCTGAAGTCCATCGTCAGCTTCGACTACGCCGACGAGAGCGATGGCACCGGCCAGGCCTTCTATCCGATTCCGGTGCAATCGATCACCCAGCCGCATTGGGTGGAGGGCGGCGCACCGGCCAACGTGGACCAGCGCAGCAGCTCGGACCGCCACCTGCTGATGGTGGACTGCACCAACAACCACCTCTACGAGCTGTACAACGTCTGGTACGACGGCACCGCAGGCCGCTGGCATGCCGGTTCCGGTGCGTTCTTCGACATGAACACCAATGTGCGCCGGCCCGATGGCTGGACCTCGGCCGATGCCGCGGGGCTGGCGATCCTGCCCGGCCTGGTGCGCTGGGACGAAGTGAACGATTCCACGGTGACCGAGATCGGCCATGCGTTCCGTGTAACGGTTCGCGCCACCAACGGCTACGTCTGGCCCGCGTCGCACCGCGCCGGCAGCACCGCGGGCGCGCTGCCGATGGGCGCGCGGCTGCGGCTCAAGGCCAGCGTGGACGGCGCGGACCCCGCGCTGCGCACCAGCGACCCCGGCGTCCGGAAGATCTTCCGCGCGATGCAGAAGCACGGCCTGATCGTGGCCGACAACGGCTCGGACCTGTACGTCACCGGCACCTTCGACACGCGCTGGAACAACAGCATCCTGAACCCCGCATTCCGGTTGCTGACGGCGAACGACTTCGAGGTGATCCAGCTCGGCTGGAATCCCGTGGGCGGCGCTGCGGACTTGGGCGGCGTGGCGCTGCAGCCCGCGCGCGTGCTCGGCGGTCGCATGGCCACCGGCACGGTGACGCTGTCCGCGGCAGCGCCGGCCGCGGGCACGGCCGTGGCGCTGGCGTCGTCGAATCCGGCGCTGGCCGTGGTGCCGGCCAGCGTCACGGTGGCGGCCGGCGCGCTCACGGCCTCCTTTCCCATCGCCACCGCGGGCACGCGCCGCAACCGCAGCGTGACCATCAGCGCGACGCTGGGGCCGCGCACGCTCAGTGCGCCGCTGACCATCAGCCCGCGCTGAGCTGCCGCCGCGGCAACCCGGCCCCCACGGCGCGGCCGTGCTGCTGCGCTCGCTTGCCCGCAGGGCCGTCTGAAGGTCACTTGAGCGCCATCTCCCCGCGTGATGAAGTGCGGCCCGTTGCAGTCGAGCCGCCAGGGAGGCGCCATGGGTTTCAGACCGGCACGTTGGCTGGTCGCCGCCGGACTCGGCGCGGCCGCGCTCGCCGCGCTGCCCGCCGTGGCGGCCCCCGCGGACCAGGAGCAGCAGCCCGCCTGCACCGCGGTACCGCAGCGCGTGCGCACCGCCGGCACCGGCGCCGAGGACATCGTGGCATTGCCGATGCCCGGCGGCGGTGTGCGCCTGTTTCTGCGCGAAGGCTGCGATCGCCAGGCTTGCGCCGCCGAGGGCCCGCGCATCGGCCGCGTCGACATCGGCGCCGATGGCCAGCCGATCTCCGCGCAGACCGAGCTGGCATGGCGGCCGCCCGGTGCCTTCGAGCCGATGGGCCTGTCGCTGGAAGCCGATCCTGCGCAGCCCGGCCGCGGCCGCCTGACGCTGCTGGACGCTGCGCCGCCGGCCAAGGTGTGGCGCCTGTCCATCGCCGACGGTCGCATCGACGCCGCGCAGGCACCGTGGTTCACCGACGCCGCCGAGGACGGGCCGCTGGGCGAAGGCAATGACCTGCATGCCGCTGGTGAGGTGGTGCACGTCACCCGATTCGACTTCTTCGGCCTGCTGTGGCGCGGCCGCACCGGCTGGCCCGGCCTGCTGCGCCTGCACGAAGGCGGTGCCAGCGCGCAGGCCGATGGCTTGCGCGGTGCCAACGGCATCGCCGCAGGCGGCCGGCCCGGCGAGCTGATCGTCTCGGACTACTGGGGCCGGCGCCTGCTGCGCGTCGATGCCGCCACCGGCGCCACCCTGGGCGAGGCCACGGGCCCCTTGCCCATCCACCCCGACAACCTGGCCGTGTCGGATGGCCGCTTGTGGATCGCCGGCCAGGCCAGTGCCTGGCGCACCGGACTGCACCTGTTCGGGCTGCCGGTGGACGCGCCTTCCGCGGTTTATGTGCTGCCGCTCGATGGCCTGGGCGCAGGCGCCGTGCCCACGCTGGCGTGGGCGGACGATGGCACGCACGCGCAGGCGGTGTCGGTGGCCGTGCCGGTGCCCGGCGGCCTGGCGCTGGGGCAGGTTGCTGCGCCGGACGTGCTGCTGTTGCGATGCCCGGGACCGGTGGGGTCACCCTTCCCGCCGTAGCATGCCCGGCATGAACACGAACCCCACCCGCCCGCCCCGGCCGCTTCGCCCGCGCCTGGCCAGGCCATTGATCGGCGCCGCGCTGCTGGCGTCGGCCCTGGTGCTGCCGCTGGGCGGCTGTTCCACCGCGCAGTACCAGCCGGCCGGCGGAAAGCCGCAGGTGGCGCAGGGCAAGGGCGGCCTGCTGCGCGTGCAGGACGGCATGGAAGTCTGGGACGCCGATGGCCCGCCGCGCCGCTACGAGGTGATCGGCCGCATCGACGACGAGCGCACCCGCGGCGCGCTGCCGCGGCCGCAGTGGGGCAGCGCGGTGGTGAAGCTGGCGCGCGAAGCGGGCGGCAGCGCGCTGATCGAGCTGCGCCGCGACGCGCAGGGCGCCGGCTACAAGCTGCTGGGCACCGGCGCGGCCACCGAGAACCAGGGCCCGGCACTGGGCCAGGCCCCCGCGGTGCCGCTGACGCGGCAGGCCGCGGCCTACCTGGTGATCCGCTACCTGGACTGAAGGCTGGGCGAGGGCAGCACCGTGCCCTCGCATTCGCCGAATCCGATGCGCGCCGCGCCCTCGCGCGCGCAGAAGGCGCGCAGGCGCACGCTGTCGCCGTCCTGCAGGAAGGTGCGCGTCTGGCCATTGGCCAAAGTGAGCGGCCTCTTGCCGCCGCTGGTCAGCTCCAGCAGCGAGCCGCCCTGGTCTGCCGCCGGTCCCGATTGC